>NZ_JBVJPW010000025.1:0-115654 GCF_055609205.1 Streptomyces sp. NPDC036815
ACCGCCACGGAGAGCGACCGCACCAAGACCGACAAGCAGTACGGCGAGCTGCAGGACATCGTGGCTCAGCAGCTGCCCGTCCTGCCGGTCTGGCAAGCCAAGCAGTACGCGGTCGTCCGCGACAGCGTCTACGGCCTGGAGTCCTGCCTCGACGCGTCGACGGTCTTCCGCTTCTGGGAGATCAGCAAGGGCTGACACGTCGACCGACGGCGAAGGGCGGCTGCCCTCCGTTTCTGCCTTCGTGGCCCCGCAACGGAGTTACCAGCCTTCGGAGTTGGCATTCCCTAATTCCCCTTGTCGAGTGCATGACCTGGGGATGGTGTAACCAGCTCCTAAGGCGCTATCAGACCGCTGATAGGCCGCAGATCCAGCATGCCAGGAAACCAACAGGCCCGCCCCATGCGGTCCTTACTCGTATCCCGGATGGGTGCAGCTCCTTTGGAGGGACGACCTTGCCTGCATGAAATGCGGCTTCAGGCGTGCCCGTGCGATCGACTTGACCCCCGCAGCGGGTCACGCCGTGACCCACACCGCCTGCGCTGTCGATCTTGATTCGACGAATGGGCGTGACTTGTCAGTAGGCAAATCTGTTTCCGTGGTCGTGCCCATGCCGGTGTGCGACATCCCGAAGCTGCCACGAAGTGACAAGTAGCTCCGGCGTGACCACTTTCGGCTCTACTGTTGCGGCAGGGGATTCCGCGGTGACGCGCTCCAGCCTCTGTGACGCATGGGCTTACGCGTAGGGGGGGAGGGCTGCTGCCAGGCGGCGGGCCGCCGCATAGGGAGGATTCTCCAAGCCGGGGAATTCTGTATCGAGCCAGGCGAAGTACTTCTGAACCTCGGGGTTATTCAAGACCTGCGGCATATCCATTTGGAGCATGGTCATGTGGGCAGGTCGGAGCAGACCGGACTCGACGAAGCGCTGGACCATGTCGAAGGTGTGGAGCAGCCGATCGAGCAGCTCTTCTTCGGGGCTAAGCCTGAAGGTGTCGGGATCGAACGTCCACCTGTTGTAGTCGAGGCGGTAGTAGAAGGCACGGACGGCTGGGTCGGAGAGTAACCAAACGTTGGTGTCGAAGAGGAACTGCGCTTGCCGCTCGCGGCGGTTCAGCACCAACTGGTAGCCGGCGAACGCAACGGAGGCGGCGGTCAGGAGCGATCCGGAGATCGTGAGGATGTTGATCAGCATGAATGACTCCTATAAATTCCGCTCTGATGCTCCCCAAAGAGTCCCGCTCCAGAACCCTGAAACGATACGGGTGCGTCTTTTCTGCAGTGAGCTGGTGATGCCGTGCGCCGTTGCCGTTCGTGCTCGGAGGGCGGATCGTCGTGTCCCAGGACGTGGTCTTGGAGGCGGCAATGGTGTCGTGGCTAGAGGAGCTCGACCGGCGGGAGGCCGCTGCACGGGAGGAGATCGTCCAACTGCGCGACCAGATCGAGGAATTAATCAGGCGTCTCGCTGACCGGGAGGAGGTGTTGTCCCGGCTGGAGATCACGCGGTAAACGATGACCGAGATCTTGTCCGGCGATGAGGCGGTCTCGGTCACTGGGGCGGACGCGGGCGAGGCGGGTGTGGAGGAGGACTCGTCCCCGGCGGGATCACCGGTGGGGGTGCCTACGCCCCTGTGGCGGTCAGGGATAGCTCGTAGCGCACCTCTGGTACGAAGGTTCCGTCGATGTCGGAGCTCTCCTCGTTGCCATCGAGGCGGAAGCCCTTCCACTCGTAGAAGCGCCGTGCGGGGGCGTTTCTCTGGAGGACCCAGAGCCTTACCCAGAGCAGGCCACGGCGGTGGGCCTCGGAGACGACCTTGTCCATCAGCGCCGTACCGACCCCTGTGGATTGCTGCTCAGGCAGCACGTACATGGCGTACAACTCGCCGCCGCGCGGCGGCCCTTCGGGCTCCGAGTGAGGCCCGAAGCAGGCCCACCCCACGACCTGACCCGCACGTTCGGCGACCCAGTTGGCCATGGCACCGGTGCCGCGTTCCAGGAACACACGGCGCTGCTTGGCGTCTTCCGTCACGGACATCGAATCCAGATAGGGCTGCGGCATTAGTCCCGTATAGGCAGCCTGCCAGCCGCGCACCCGCACTTCGGCCACTGCGTCGACATCGTCCAGTGTCATCTCGCGTATGAGAAGCATGCGGCGATGTTAACGAATGCTTCACCATCTGCCGCAATGCAGGTGCCGGGATCCCCCAGCCCAACCCGACAGGAACCTTCAGGTTCGCCTTTCATAATTATGAAACTTTGCCACAACAGAAGAAGTTGACATGCGCCTTGAAGGGAGGGCAAGGCGATCATGGATGCCGGATTCCGTGAAAAGAAAATGCGACCCCGTTCGCGCAAATCGAGAGGAATGCCCATGGATGCTCAGCTGCGAGAGAATGATGCACGCGCCAAGGGGCAATTAAAGGAGTCTCTTCGGAATTTGAGCTGGAGCTTTCCGAGATCCATCCTATTGCAGCCCTGAAGCAAGGCTGTGTGTGCCCGCCCGAGGGGATGCTCCTGAAGCAGAGCTGCCTGCGCCTGCATGGGCAGCCCTGATGGAGTCGGACAATAATCCGGGCCCCAGTCTTCCGGTGCAACCCCCTCGGCATCCCTCATTCCTTACAGCATCTGTTCGGGCGTACTTCTCCTTGGGTGATGCGGATGACATATAGAGAATCCGGAGCTTCCCGGAACGACTGGGACCATGGCTTTTCAGAGAGTACGCGGAATGCGAATACGACGATCCTTATCCGGCTATTCAGTCGACGAGCGTGCCGTCGCTTCGAAAATCGGTAACGCGCGGCTGCTCAACCCTGCTATGGCCTTCATTCTTTTGTCTTGAGGGCCCGGAAGAGACTCGCCGGTGAAGTATTCACTCAATGAGTTCATGCGCATCCGGCTGGAGGAACGGCCAGTATGCGACCTCCTGTTGGAAGGGCGGACGTTCCGGCTGCCCGACGCGCGCTGCCTCCCTGTGCTCACCGGCATCGAGGAGCCGGTGGACCGAAACTGGCTGGTTGCCCGCTTCGCGCGGGAACTGTCCCGGGACACTGATGATGCGGCCGAGTTCGTCGACCGGCTCGTCGAGACCCGTATTCTGCGGCCCGCGGACAGCCTGGTGCCGTTGGTGAAAGCCCCGGCCCGCACGACCGTGCCGAACACGCGGCTCTCCAAGCTCAGCCAGACCGGCTACCCGGCCGGCCCGTGGGCACTGGTCTCCCGGCGGACCAGAATGCGGTTGGCGGGGTCGGCCAGCCAGGAACGGACCTGCGCATCCGGGTCCGCAGGCCGCCGGTTGCGGACCCGGACGGACCGAGGGATATCGCCGAGTGCCGCCCGGCTCTCACTGGCCGTGATGGGACGCATCCGGTCGGCATCCACCAGCCGCTGCACCCTGTTCGGACAGCGCAGACATGGGAGGCGACCCGCCTCAACCGCCTACCAGTCGCCCCGGCTGCTTTGGCTCGGCAGCTCAGCGTTGATGTCGTACAAATGCAGACGCCCCTCTCGGCACGCCGCGCAGCCACGGAGGTGCAGGGCAACGGCCGTGGCATGCCGCCGTGGTGAACGTCCCCGCAGGACCGCCACGACCCGGTCCATGATGTCCGCGCATTCCGCGCTCGCGGGGCTCACATGACGGCGCAAAAACTCTGCACGTAATACCTCTTTGGACCGATAGATAAGAGAGGACGCAGCGGACGAAGTGATACCAAACCAGTCACCGACCCGACCCGCCTTCTCCCCTTCCAGGGCAAACAGCCGTATCACGGTGCGACGCTGTTCGGGGAGCACGAGATAAGCCTCCCATGCACAGGCAGCGTCGAAGTATGCAGTCTCCCAGCTGCTGTTGTCACTAGGCCGTTCGGGAAGTTCGGCGACGGGAACCTCGCGGTGTCGCTGTTCGGTGACACGGGCGGCCGCACGGCGGACGGAGACCCTCACATAGGCCGCGACGTGCCCCTCAGGGCCGTGACCGCGACGCAGTGCCAGCAACAGGCCGAGCATGGCCTCGGAAACGGCATCGTCGGCATCGGCTGTATTACCGCGCGTACAGCGCAGAGCGCATTGGTTCGCCGTTCGCAGATGCCGCTCCCACAGTGCGTGGAATGCATTCGGATCTCCGTGGCGAACCAGGTCGCATAATTCGCTGTCTCCCATGGTCTCGGTGGCTCCTGGGTCTTCGCAGTTGCCGAGCTCGACGGCTTCGTTGGCGTCCGCGACTCCTTGAACCTTCCCGACGCTCTCGACATGCACGGCAGCTCCCTTCGGTTGTACGGAACTGGCCCCCCGATTCAGCGTTCCGCTCACCGAACAACCCCAGGCTCCACCAAGGGAGACAGCCCACCTCAAAGGGAGACAGTCACCGTCAACTTTTGTCCGGCCCGATCAGCGCGGGAGCCACCCTCGCCGCGCCCCCTCCTCCGTGAGCCCCAGCTCATACGCGAGGATCGCGGCTTGTGTCCGATTGTCGAGCCCGAGCCGCCGCAGGATCCGCGACACGTACGTCTTGACACTGGTCAGCGACAGGTGCAACGCATCGGATATCTCCTTGTTGCTCATCCCCGCCCCGACCAGCGCGAGGACCTTCGCCTCGCCCTCGCCGAACGACGCAACTTTCGCGGCCAGTTCCGTCGCCATTGGAATCCGCGCGCCCACCGCGGGGCGGCTCACGAAGCGCTTCATCACGGCGTACGAGAGAACACTTGTACCGGCTGCCACGGAGCGCACAGATGAGATGATTTCCCGGGGCGTCGACGTCTTCAGGAGAAGCCCTGCCGCACCGGCCTGCAATGCACCGAGCACTAACTCGTCGGAGTCATAGTTCGTCAGCACGAGGACCCGCGTGGAAGACACAGTGCGGGTCAATTGAAGCGTGGCATCAATTCCGCCGACCCCCGGCATACACAGATCGAGAAGAACCACGTCGGGAGCGAGCTCCCGAGCCATCGCGACCGCTTCAGCACCACCAGCGGCCTCCCCCACAACCACCAGGTCCTCGACCGAGCCGAGCATTGCCCGCAGGCCGACAAGGATCACCGGATGGTCATCCACCAACAGCACGCGAACCGTATTCATCGCAGCCTTGACGTCTTCGCCCTCGCCGCCCGACGTACACACCACTCCGCGGCGAACACGTCCTCCAAGCGGTACATCGAGCGCCGCCCCTGCCGCCCGGCTGCCTCGAGGTGGCCAAGCTGGACCCACTTGCGGATGGTGGCGGCCGAGACGTCGGCCTCAGTGGCGGCGAGGTCACTCGTGATCAGCTGCGCGTTCACGTCGTCTCCTCCTCGTCCTCGAGCACGTGCCGGCAGGGGGATTCACGCACTCGATAGGGCTGCCATGTACTTGATGGTACAGATCATCGATTGATGATTCTTTAATTCCAACGCGATTCGAGTCGAACCCTCAAAGTTTAGCAATGGTCGTTATTATTGCTGAATTCAATTCGCCTTCCCACATCAGGTATTTGCCCCTAATACCCAGGTAGGGACAGCAGCTGTTGCGGTCACCACGGCTCGAATTCCCGAAATTCGGCCAGTCGCATTTGGAGGCCTCTCCGTTTCGACAGACGCCCTCTGCTCCTGAATTCTTGGCGCCACGCCACCTTACTTAACTCTACGCGAGCGACTCCGAGACCACTTACATGGTTGAGAGCTTACATACCACTCGCGGATGCCGCCATGAGGAATTTCCGTTAGGGCGATAGGAGGAACCTTCAGCCTTAAGCGCCGGGCGTCAGTCGGTTTATGGTGGACCTTGAAGCGATGCAGCATCAGTGCTTTGATCACGACGGGAATTGGCGCCGAGGCTGCACTGCAACTGCAGTTCACGCCACCCGGCGCAACTAGTTCCGCATCCCCGGCCTGCTGTTGCGGAAGCATGTCCACCCAGCTGCAGGTGAAAGGATGACTGGTTCTATCCGTGATGTCGGACGGGCTGCTGAGATTTCGCGGTCGCGCATCGTCCAAGGAAGACCAAAGAGGTCGGCCTCATCTTTTCATGAGCGCTCATCCCTGCCGCAGCGGTGAGGGAATGAAGAAATTTCTGAACCAACGAACTGCCCAATACTGCCGGCCCATAGAGGCGGTTATTGGTTCACCCCTCTCTCGCGGCTGCTCCCCCCGAACAACACTGCCTGCTCGCACATCGACGGATGCTCTCTGTAGGCTCCGCCGAATGCGCTTCCCACCACAGCCTTACGCCTCCGCGTGGCGGATATAACCAGTCCTCGAAATCCATACGTAAAGTACGTACCCGATTAAGGAAGCACTCATGGCCAAGGAGCCGAACCCTCGGCACCTGCTCGACGGATACACTGAAACCCTCATTCGTGCCGCCGCGTCCGGACGTCGCCTGAGTCGTGAGGAACTCACCTCGTGCCGGGCGTTGGGCGCTCAGGCGGAGAGGGCCGGATACTCATGGCGCGTCCTCGTAAACGAGTATTTCGATACCTTCCGCACTCGCATCACGCCCCAGTGCGACATATACCAGTTTCTCGTTATGTCAGGGCAAGCGATGGACGCGTTCGCCGAGGGTTACGAAGCCGCACAGCGCATGGCCGCACACCAGCAGACCTCTGCATGGAACGATTTTATCGAGGATCTGCTTCACGGACGTGAGAATCTCGGGCGGCTCGGCAAACGGGCGGAGCAATTCGGCTTCTTCCTTTCACACGCCCACGCCGTAGCAGTCGCCGAAGGGCCCCTCCCCCACAAAGACAACAACCGAGCACTCCGAAGCGTGGACAATAAACTCGTCGCCCGCTTCGGCGACCGTCATCTCCTGATGACCGCGAAGAACCATCGCTTGGTATGCGTCGCCCCCGCCAACCGGACTGAGATACTCAACTGCTTCGCCAAGCTAGCGCATTCCGCCCTCAAGGGAGGACGAACGGCCATCGGTCAGCCACATCCCGGGGCTTCAGGCGCGGCTCACAGTTATGAGGAAGCGCTCCGAACGCTGGAAGTAGCCGACCGCATGGGCTTCAACTCCACCGTGCTGCGAGCAGCTGATCTCTCGATATTCCTCCTCCTTATGCGCGACCAACAGGCCCTGGCCGACCTTGTTCTCGGCACACTCCAGCCTCTGGAACAAGCCCGCGGTGGAGCAGCTCCTCTGGTCGAAACTCTCGCTCGGTACTTCGATTCCGGGTGTGTCACTGTGCAAGCGGCACGCCAGCTATCCTTGAGCGTTCGAGCCTTGAGGTACCGCCTCAACCGTGCTCAGGCCCTCACCGGAATCGACCCGACCGACCCCATTGGCCGGTACACACTCCAGACCGCGGTCATCGGTGCACGCCTCATCGGATGGCCACAAACGGCTCTTTGACATCCTGCGACCTGGATAAACCGCACGCTCTTGCATCCTGCTCTGAAGGGTCTCCACTTGTTTCAGGACTCACAACATCACGTCGTGCAGGCCGATCAACGCCGCCCTTAATGGCAAACCTGACAAGAGGACAGACAAGCAGCGTAACCTCGAATAGTGGGGCTCAGCCATCGATGGCGGACACCGGGCGAATTTCGGGGTCAAGGCGCGTTGGGCCAAGACAACCGAAGATGATCACTACACTGCCCATGGAAAGAAGGGGAGTGGTTGTCTGAGGTGTCGTCAGGCGCCTTAGACAACCACCTTCCTCCTTGCCGTGTCGCAGCACGGGGGCACGGTCGGGCCAGCACGCCCATACCTCAGCTCCGCCGCCTCCCGCATGAACATGGCGATGTCTCTGACCGAAGAGGCGCGGGAGGTGCATAGACGTACACGCACGAGCCTCTCGCTACCCCGGTCCCGCCCAGCTCCGAACAGACCGGCGATGCGCCCGCATGTTGCAGCACACGCATCACGTGATGCAGCTGATGCGGACCGCGATGCGCGGGGCGAGGAGCTCGCACCTCGGCCGCCCCCGCTGTTGCCTGCTGATGCCTCAAAGAGCGCGCTCATCCTGGCCGCATCATCCACGCTCCAGCCCGGCGTAGCACCAATTGACGTCGCGCATCTCCTGGCGCAAGACGGCCACGCCGTAGACACCGTTTACATCCGCATCACCCTGTCCCGCAATGCGCAGGGAGACGAGGACGGGGTCGGCAAGGGCGGTGGCTACCGCGTGACCGCCGTTGGCAGGCTGTTCCTCGCCCTCGTCTGCATCGCCACCGTCGGCCTCGCTCCGGGCGCATCGACATCGGTACGACGACCGCAGCACCGTGCGGACCCTCGCCTTGTAGCGGGCCTCGTTCGCCGCAGCCTCCGCCGCCAGCGCCTTCAGCGTCTTCTCCCCGCCGACCACCGGATAGATCACCCGCCGCACGGTGTCGGACGGCTCGGACAGCGCTGCCTCCGCGGCCCGCAGCAGCATCCGCTCCTTGCCCCGGACCTTCTTCAGCTCGGCGTTCAACCCCTTGTCGACCTTCCGCTCCGCCCGGGTGTTGATCTTCAGCACCAGCTGGATGAACAGGTCCACCAGCGCGTCGGAGATCTCCGTCTGCCGCACATGACACAGCGCCGCCAGCAGTGCCAGGCGCCGCGGCGGCTTCATCCGCTCCAGGTTCGCCGGGTCCTCCTTCGACGCCCGCGCCCGCCACGCGTCCACCAGCTTCTCCGACACGTGCGCGAACATGTCCGCGGGCAACTCCAGCCGCCGCATCCACTGAAGCTTGTTCACCTCCGCCAGCAGGCTCTCCAGGCCCGGCGCCCCCGGGCCGGCCTTCAGCTCGCCGAAATGCGAACGCCCGCTGGCCGACACCGCATCCTGGCCTCCGCTCCCTCGCCCGTCTCGTCCTGGCTGCCGGCGACCAGGTCCTCCAGGCGCGACCGCGTCGCGTGTGAGATCCGCTCCATCCTGCTGCGGCAGAACTGGTCCTCGAAGTCCTGGACCGCCTTGCCCACCAGCCGCCCGACCCGGCCTGGGGCCGACGGCTCGATGTAGTCGTTACGGCAGCGGGCCACCACCCCTGCCGCCAGAGAAACGAGGGCTACGGAAGTTACTCAGTGCGTACTGAGCTAAGCGCTCGTGCACGGCGCCTGCGCGCGGGGCTATCGCTGTGCGGTGGGGTTGCCATAGGGGTAGATGACGTTGCCGTCCATGTAGGGGGTGTCGGGACGGCGTCGGCGAGGTGGGGTTTCCTTGAGGGCTTGGCCGTCGGTGAACAGGTCGTCGAGGTGGAAGGCAAGGTTGTACAGGGGGCCGATTGTGTGGTCGCCGGGCTCGGGCCAGACCAGTGGCAGGCGTACTCGCCAGTGGCGGGTCTGGTAGGACATCAGCAGGTCGGCTGTGTCGTTGGCGGGGGTGGTCTCGCAGCCGTGGAGTAGGGGCAGATCGCCCTGTGCGCCGGCGAAGCGGGCTGTCTGTTTCAAGGCCCAGGCGAGGTGTGCGTGCACGGGTGCGGCGGCGGGCGGCGGGTTCCCGGGGTCGTACCAGTCGGCTGGGGGCTGGGTGGGCAGGGCGGGCGGGGTGAAGTCGGCAATGCGTTCGCCGATGTCAAGGAGGCGCAGGCGGTGCCCTTGGGGGCCTGTGGCGTGCACCTGGTCGGCGCTGTGGGCGGTGAAGGCGATGGCCTGGAGTTCCTCGGGTGTGGCGGTGACTGGCTGCTTGCGTCCTTCCTTGAGGCGCCGGTAGGGGATGTCCAGCCAAGTCTTTGCGTCCGGGGCGTCCGGGGCGGGAGCGAGTTCCCCGGGTGCGTACCCGCCGCTGCTGTCCTCGAAGTCGACCAGGATGTCGTCGTGGGCGGTAATCATGACTACTTGGCCCACGAGGTTGCCCGGGTTGTCGGTGGGGACGGTGGAAATCACCCGGTCGCCTTCTTGCCATGGATTCACTCTGCGCGCCCCTGCCCTGGTCAGCCCTTCTTGCAGCCCTTCCAGCCTACGTGCCCCTTGACCCAGTAGGCGGTCCAGATGCCTGTTTTGCCGTAGTTCTTGCCCTCGTGGTTAAGGTTGCGGTGCATCGTGACTACACACATGGTGCGCTTCTTCTTCCCGCGCCCGAACTTATAGGTGTGGGTGGTGGACACTGCGTTGACGCTGCCCTTGCTACCCCTGGCGTAGTTGTTGATCGCCTTGTCCCACAGGCTCATCGCGTAGCCGTTATAGGGGTGGTTGGCCTTGTTGCCGGTGGAGCCACCGCGCTTGATGTGCTCGAGCCCGTACTTGCGGTTGCCCACGCGGATCAGTGTGTGTTCAAAGTCAGCGAGGAACCAGCGATACACCTTAGCCGATCCGGGCCCACTGCGGGTGTTTTTCGTGCAGGCCTGGTCGAACTCGCAATGCCATGACTTGGGCTTGCTCTTGTGGATGGAGGCGTCAGCGGGGGCTGCGGTGAAGACAACGGCTACCGCTGCGGTGGCAGCCAGTTTAGCTGTGAACGCTCGGTTGGGACGCACGCGAATACACCCTTCTCCCGATTTAGTTTGCGAGATCTCAGATTGAGACCCTTCCACTATTCCGGGGCCCTACATGCATTTCCATTCCAAGATCCACAAGAAATTTCCGATATAGCGATACGGGAATCCTTCTAGCGCACCGCCTTCGCTTTTTGGGCAGCAGAGAAATCGACCCCACTCCTTACCCCACCCCCGCCGGGACGCACCCCACACCGGCCCGCACGTGCGGGCCGGTGTGGGGGTACCTGGCGCCGCCTTCTCGGTCTTCCTGGCGTACCGATGCCCCCGCACCGATCCGGTGCGGGGGCATCTCGCTGTTAAGGCTCGTCTCGGTCGTCGTCTGCTTGTGCTTGGTCGTCGATGGTGATGCGGACGGATGTGCCGATGGTGCGGGGGCGGTCGATGATGGCCTGCACCGACCGGGTGATCTTGTTTTGGATGTGTCCGGCGATGGCACGGGTGACGGGGCTGTCGGTGTTGCGGGTGACGTGGGCGAGGCTGATGATCGCGGCGACGAGGCTGGGTCCGGAGAGGCGGACTTCGACGAAGCCGTCCTCGTCATTGACGGCGTCTGGGATGTGGAAGTGCTCGGCATTCCCAGCGGTCTAGACAAGGAATGCCCAGGTGTCTCGGTGGGCTTCGAGGGTGGCGTGGGCGACGACGGCTGCGGCTGCGGCTGCGGCTGCGGCTGCGGCTGCGGCTGCGGCTGCGGCTGTAAGGATCTCGTCGTCGGGCATGGCAGGGTCGTAGTCGACGGGCTCGGCGAAGCCGATGACGCGCTCATTGTCGGCGTCCTCGACGGGTTCCGAAGGCTGTGTCGGAGTCGGCTCTGGCGCTGACTCAGGAGTCGACCGCGGGACCGGCGGCACATGCTCTGCCCGCGCGTTCAACTGGCCGTCGAGTCCGTTGACGCTGCTGCGGATAGCGACGAGTTCGGTGCTGATGCGGGTGAGCGGGTCGCCGATCGTGTCGCGGGCGCGAGCCCGTCGCGGCTCACGGCTCGGTTCTCGGTGAGCCCGGTGTTGATGGCGGCGGTCGCGTCCTGCCGGATCTGGTCAATGGCGAGTTGCTGGTCTGCGGCTTGCTGTTTGAGTGCGGCCAGGTCTGTACTGATCCGTCCGAGCTGGTCGATCATCTGCCGTAGCAGTTCCGAGTTGTCGTTGCCGAAGATCGCCATGGGCCCCCTGTGGTCGTCAGCTGACGTCGCCAGGGTGGGGCCCGGTTGAAGGGTCGACCAGCGTGTGAACCGGCCAACGGGGGCACGTGAATGGCGCACGCGCCTGCACTCGCTACCGCCCGCCGGCCTGTCCGTCGTCTTCGTTGTCGACCATTGTCTCGACTTCTCCGCTGCCGCCGCACGCATCGCACTCGACGGTGGTCTCGTTCCCATCGGCGTCCACCACGGTGATGGCCCCGTCGGCGCAGTTCCCGCAGGCGGGCATCCGGGCCTCCAGGAGTCGCTTCGTCAGGTTGAGGAGCCGCGCGTACCGCCAGTCCTGCTCGAGGGCGGGGATGTGCTGCCGGTCGACCCAGGCCATAGCGGTCCTCCTCGTTGCCACGCCCAGCGTCCCGCGGCCACCTGGGTGCGGCAATCCGCTTCGCGTACTCCAGTCGGGCGTCGCTTCGTGTCTACGCGCGCGAGGGGTGATCCGGGCTTAGCGTCCCAACGTCGAGCACTTCCGGCCAAGTTGGATACGTCGTGGAGGGGTGTGCGTGTAGGTGCTGTCTCGGGTGTTTACGTTTTGCGCCGGGGAGCGCGAGGCCAGACCAGCCTTCTGAAAGGGCATCTCTACATCCACTTCCGCGTCTGTGCTGGGCTTCGTGTAGATCGGCCCTGCCGGGCCCCGCCGCAATCGTTGTGTCTTTATACCTGACGTCCAGGTAGGTTCCGAGAACGCGAAACGGCCGGACTTCCGCCCGGCCGCCGCAACCAGCGGGTGCAACCGCTGATCAGTTCAACCCGCTCCGTATCAGAGAGAAGGCTTCATCAATGACCTTAGTACATATGGGAGTGCGAGTAAGCAACGCTGACGCGGCTTCGCCGCCGCCTCCGGCATCCCCTGGGAGTGTTCCGGAGGCGCCCGACACGGCCTCTCCCGAGCCTCGTCTCCGACCGGCCCTGGTCGACGGTCAGCGCTGCGACGTGTACTGCCCAGAATGGTATGTCACCGATCATGTGGCAAAGAACGAGCGGTTCAGCGGTTCCTCGTCGACGTGTCGCATGCGTCTACCGCGGTGGATCTGCTGGTGCCGCGGCAAGGCGGCTCCTTGCAGCTGTTGGCGTCGACGCAGGTGATCGCGTCGGACAGTGGCACGGTAGAGGAGCGGGCGCCGTTCGTCGCAGTCGACTTTGAGGATGTGCAGGCGCTGTACCTGTCGCCCGCCGAGGCGGATGCGGCAACCGGCCGGGTGGCCGCCTTCGAGGCGCAGCTGCAGGCGCTCGGTCGGGTGGCGGGTGGTCGTCGTGACTGAGGACTTCGATCCCCTGTTCACTAATCCGCATATCCCCCGCCCGCCCGGACCTGACGGCGGAGTCCATGCGCGCCGCCGCCGAGCGGCTGGATCCCTCCCGGCTGGTGGAGTTCGACACTGACGCCCGGCGGGGGAGCCGACGTTCCTGCCCGTGTGGTCGCTGCGGGTGGAGTGTAATCGCTTCCCGGAGGTCATATGGCGCGGCCACGAGCTGGAGGTCGCCATGGGCCAGGAGCACACCCTGGAGGGAGGCCGTGCGATCGCCGGGGAGATGAACGAGCTGCTGTACACGGTGTCGGATCGGCTGCCGTGGGCGCGGAAGTCGGTGCGGCGAATCGACGGCGAATAGGCGCCTGGATTAAACGTCGACCTTGCCCGCCGGGAACTGCCAGACCAGAGCGGCCGCAATTCTATGTGGCGCAAGGAGTCCATTTGCGGGGTGAGAGCGCCAGGGAGGCCGGGGTTGTAGTGAAGCCGCTGTCGATGGTTGGTGAGTGGGGGCATACGGTGTCAGAAGGAATGCCCCAGCTGGCTCCGTCAGTGCGGGAACAGCTGGGGCATCCTCCCTACCAGCCTGTCGTGACGGCTCCGAGTGCTATGGGTGCGGCGACGAGTGCTAGTAGGTTAATCCACGTGGCGCGGTCGGTTCTTTTCACTGTGAGTCGGGTCGCGACGACTGCGGCAACGACGCCTAGCGGGAAGAGGATCGTGAGGCATTCTTCCGTACCAGGGGGTGATCCTCCGATGTGTTCCGCGACCCGCGAACCGAAGTACCCGGCGAAAATAGCGAGGAGAGCCTTTTCAGCGCTGAGCCACTTGTTCTCTATATGGGCGATGATCGTGCCCCAGCTTGCTCCTTCGGACCGCTTCCGGGTGGCTGTGGTGATGCATGCGACCAGGAGAACGACTGTTCCGCATATGAATGCCCAACGCAAAGCCTCTGCCAGCGTGTTCACCGGCTCCCCTTACCAGCAGTTCTTGATGACGCCGTCGACTCCCAAGAATCCGATGGATATGGCGCCCAGCCCAGCTCCGGCCTCTTCAAAGACCTCCGTAATACCCTTCTTGAATGTTTTGCCCTTCTTCTTGTCGCGGATCTTTTTGACGACCTTTTTGATGCCGCCGAGCTGATCGATCACCTTCTTCATCTTGTAGATCTTGACGACGGCGAAGATGTTGGAACCGATGGCTTGAAGGATTCCCGCCGCGCACTTGGTGCCGCTGAATTTTCGGCTTGCCGAGGCTTCACCGTCGGTGGCCGCCAGCTCCTTCTACAGCCACTGCTCCACGGCCTCCTGCCCCTTCTCCAGGACATCAGCGGGGATGGCGTCGATGACAGCGAAGGCATTCTCGATTCCTACGAAGACTTCATCTTCGGAGCCGAGCTGTTCCAGTTGCTCGTCTTCCAAGCTGAGCCTGTTGGTGGCCAGCGGGGAGGTCTGAGCGTTCGGCGCCTTCGCCCGGCTGCCGTCGAGGGCTGCTGCAGCGTTTGCCGCGCCGACGCCGGGTACGGCTACGGCACCTGCGACGGCTGCCGAGATGACGGCGGTGCGGATACGCCAGCTCTTACGATTCACGTAGCCTTCCGTACGAATGTGCGCGCGGTGGGTTCTGGTGAAGAGACTGGGTCCACAACCGGTGTGGCTTCACAGAGTTCCCCTCTCGCACTCGAAGTTCCCCTCAGACAAGCAAGTTTGCATCACCGAGGGAGAGCAGAACGCAGAGATTAGCGCGCTTTAAAGGGAGCAAAGCCTCAAGGAATGTCCTATCAACAGCTACTTGACGCCGCATCACTTAGTGCTAGGAATTCCCTATCACCGAGGTTTGTCGGCTATCGTCACGCTGCGGATCGTGTTCTGCAGGGCACGCTGTCCAGCCGCCTGCCGGCCGTCTCTGCTGGCGTGGAACTCCAGGCGGTCCAGGGAGGGTTGGGGAATGCTCGTCCATGGCGAGCGGTAGCGGAAGTAGTACGACCAGGACCAGAAGGGCTCGTCCACAACATCCACTCCGGCGGCACAGTCGCGGCAGTAGAAGTAGGCGGTGTCCGGGCAGTAGGCGGTGGCCATGAAATGGCTGGGAGCGTGGCAGGCCGCGCAGGTGTAGCGCCAGTGCAGCGAGGGGCGGGGGATCCCAGATCTGCGGCAGCGTCGCGTACCGGGTAGCCGTTCCCTGCCTCGGCGATACGTCGGCAGTAGACACAGGCGGTACCGCCCGCGGGTGTCGGCGTGGCGGTCATGCGGGCTCCTGGAAGTAACGGGGTATGAGCCGGTGGTCCGGCTCCCTGCCCTCCGTGAACCAACTGTGGAGGTCCCGCAGGATCGCATCGAACAGGTGGTGCGGGATGGGGATGTCGTTCTTGATGTTGTGGTTGCGCCGGTCCTCGCAGGCGGTCATCCAGTTCCTGAACGCGAGCAAGCGCGGGTCCTTGGTGGGCCAGGCTGCGTGGAGCCGTTCCCTGACCACGGTGAAGGGGCTCGGCACGGTGAGTTGGGCCGAGGCCACCAGCCCGTCGCTGTCATGCAGTTGGTGGTAGATCGAGGTCACCTCGTTGACGAAGCGAACCCGGTAGCCGAGGCGGCGCCGTAGGGTCAGCCACATATCCCAGTCCTCGCAATGGGTCAGTGCCTCGTCGAACCGGACACCGGCACCCCGGAAGCTGCGCACCACCACGGACCCCGTGTGGATGTAGTTGGCCACCAGCAGGAAGTCGTCGTCGAAGTCGTACGCCTTGAGCGTCGCGCCGGACATGTCGTCGGGAAGGCCACTCAGCCGCCGGCCGGACACCAGCGCGCCCAGATAGACGAAATCGGCGGGTTCCGAGAAAAGTGCCTTGTGGGCGGTCTCCAAGTGCGTGGGGGTGAACAGGTCGTCGTCATCCAGGAATGCGACGTACTCCCCGGAGGCGCGGTTGACGCCCTCGTTGCGTGCCCGGAACACTCCGCCGTGCTCGGGCAGTTCCACGAGGGTCAGGTTCAGTCTTCGCTGCCACGGACGCAGCGTCCTGGCCAAGTTGTGGCCGCCGTCATTGACGACGACTGCCTCGAAGTCCTGCCCCCGTCTGGCCGGCCAGGCTCGTCAGGGCTTCCTGAAGGAGGGCGGGCCGGTTGCGCGTGGGATGACCACGCTGATCACGCCGGGCTCCCAGGAGCCGCGGGGCCGTGGCTCCGGAGCCCCTCGCCGATCGCGCCGGAAACTCCTGCCAGCCGGTAGAGCGTCACGCGACTGGTCCCGGTGGCACTGGGCACCTTCTCGGTGTACCACTCCCAGGTGACGGCCCCAGCACGGGTGATCTCTAAGCCGCGGCCCGCCAGGCCGCCCGTCTGGTCGGCGCGCCCTTCGCCATCCGTACGCAACGCGCACCCTCACGATGAGCGGCGTGCACTGTGAGCCTCCCGTTCGACCGCACAGCGGCGCCACTGCCCCCGCTTCCTCTCCCGCACTTCCAGTCCCCGCCGACCAGGCCCCGTTCTCCTTGGAGTTCGCATGTACCCGGCGTCGCCCGTGCCTCGGCACCCTCCTCGCGTGTCCGAGCTGCTGGCTGCTGCGCGCCGCACGCAGCGGTCGCGTTCGCCGCGTAGAGCGCGCGTCCTGGTGGACGGTGTCGATCTGGCGGGCAATACCACCCTCGTTCACGCGCTGGTCGACGAGCTGGCGGTCCGCGGCGTTCTAGCCGTCCGGCACCGCGGAATGCTGTGTCCGCGTCATCCGCTGGAACGCTGGCTGCGCCGTCTGTCCTCTGCCCGGCAGCCGGACAGTTGGTGGACCACCACCGCCTACCTGTTGGGCGGGTTCTACCTCGACGCGCTGCTCTTACCCGTCGTTCCGCCGCGGCCGAACGACGCGATGATCATTCAGGACAGCTACGGAGACCGAACGGTGGCGTTCGGCATGGCCGGCGGCCGCGCTGACGCTGCGCTGGCCAAAGGCCCTGGCCCCGTTCGACCTGGCCGTCTACCTGCACGCCTCGCCGGAGGCGCGCGCTGCGCGGCGGCGTCAAGGCCGAGAGCACATCGACGTGAGGGACGAGCGGACCGTCGCCGAGCAGGACTTCACCGACCGTTTCCACGCCTTCCACGTCCAGGGGATGGGCCGCCGCCATGAGCGCCTGCTGGTCCTGGACAGCACCGAACGAGCCCCCGCCGAGCTGGCCAAGGAGATCGCCGACCGGCTCTTCGAAGCCGCGCTCGTGCCGCTCAGCGGCCGGCGCCGCCCCGCTGCCACAGCAGCGGATCCCACTCAGCCCCCTCCGGAGCGATGATGACGATCACCGAGTCCCGTGCTGCGTTACGGGCGGCCGACACGGCGCACCTGGGGCATCCCTGGCGCACCGTGCACGGTGCGCTGGAGCAACTGGTTCTGGTGGAGGGGCGCGGGTGCTGGGTCAGTGCTGACCGGGACCGCAGTTACCTCGACCTGCGCGCGGGGACGCTGAATGCGATCCTCGGCTACGGGCACCCGGGCGTGACGGAGGCGATCCGCGAGCAGGCGGAGCGTCTGTCGACCTGGGACCTGGCCGAAGCTACCACCGTCCCGGCGGCGCTGCTCGCCGCCAAGATCGCTTCCCTGATGCCGGGGCCGCTGCCTGAGGGCTACGCCCATCTGGCCACCCCGCACTGCACGGTCTGCGCCCCGGGCGAGCCGCACGCCGGTTCCACCTGTGTGATTCCGGGGCGGGCGGTGTGGGAGGAGCGCAGATCCGGGCGATCGGTCCCGAGCGGGTGGCCGCGGTGATGGTGGAGCCCATCCTGAGTGTCGGGGGCGTGCTCGTCCCTCCACCGGGACGGTTGGCGGAGCTGCGCGAGCTGTGCGACCGCTACGGGATGCTGCTGATCGTCGACGAGGTCGCCGTTCGGCCGCACCGGGCGGATGTTCGGCTTCGAGCATGACCTCGATGCCCCGGCGGCGCCGGACCTGGTGACCACGGCCATAGGTCTGACGGGCGGGCACGTGCCGCTGTCGGCGGTGACCGTGCGCGAGGACATCTACCGGGCGTTCGCCCGCGGCCCGCTGCTGGGCGGGCTGCGCCACGGGCACACGACCGGGGGCACGCCACGGCCCGCGCCGCCGCGCTCGCGGTGCTGGAGGCGGTGGAGGACTAGAACTTTCGACCGCCGCTGCCGAGCGCGGCGCCCAACTCATGTCACTGCTTCAGTTGTTGACGCAGCAGGCAGGGGTGTGCGCGGTCCGTGGCCGCGGGCTGCTGATCGGCGTGGAGATGTCCACGATCGAGCTGGCTGGCGTCGTCAGCCGGACCGCGCAGGAGCGCGGGGTGCTCGTGCGCGCGTTCGGCCCGGTGATCACCCTCGCCCCTCCCCTGGTCATCAGTGCCGCCGACGTCGCGCTCGGGGCGACGACGCTGATCGGTGCGGTGCGGGACGCGGCCCTGGAGGCGGGGATATGAGCGCGGAGCGCGACACCGTGATCCTGCCGCTGGCCGGGGCCGGGTCCCGCCTGGGGCTGCCGGTCGCCAAGGGGCTGCTGCCGCTCGGCGAGGGCCGCACCGCGCTGGATGCCACGCTGGACCTGCGGGCGCCGCACGCCGACCGGCTGCGGCTGGTCGCGGTGGTCGGCGAGGGCCGGGAGGCCACCGTGCGCCATCTGGTGCGCCGCTGTGCGGAGTTAGGGGTGCCGCTGGCGTTCACCGCCCAGGGCGCGCGGTGCCCGGAGTCCACCAGGGCGGTCATCAGCGCCGGGGACTGGTTCGGCCCGGCCAGCCTGGTGCTCCTGGCCGACCAGGTCCTGTACGCCGACGAGCCGGAAGCGATCGGGCAGATCCTGGACCTGATTCACGCCGGTCACCCGGCGGCGTTTCTCGCCGCCTGGGAGAAGGACCGCGAGCGCCTGGCGGTCGACGGCGCGCTGCTGCTGGAGGACTCACCCACCGGGCTGCACGTGGTGGACTTCGCCGACAAGCCGGGGCTCGAGGCGGCTAAGCGGTTCAACGCAGTGTGGTTCGGCTACGCCTTCTCCCGCGCGGCCGCGGCCCCGGTACTGGGGGTGCTGCACCGCGCGACCCTGCGCCTGTCACTGCTGTCCCATCAGCTGAAGTCGCTGCTGGGCGCACCGTTCGTGAAGGTCGGGCCGTTCACCGATCTGGGCACCTGGCCCGCGGTGCGCGCCTACTGGCAGGAGGACCGGTCGTGAGCCGCCGGATCGGCATCCTGTGCGGCCCCTACCGGGTCGAATGACCGCTTGGGCGGAATCGGCCTGCGCCTGTGGGAGATCGCCCAGGTCCTCGCTGACGCCGGGCACCACGTCACCTTCGCCGCCCCCCACCCTTCCGACTTCACCCACCCCGGCGTCCGGATCCTCAGCGGCTCCGCCCAGGGTGTCGTGGACAGCTGCGAGGTGCTCATCAGCACCGACCTGCCCGACACCCGCCTGCTGCTGCGCGCCTGGCAGCAGGGCTGCGTGCTGGTCGTGGAGAACGCGCCGCCCATCGAACACCTGCACTTCGACACGCTCAGCGGCCCCGGCGCCCAGGACCTGTACCAGGACACGGTCGCGCGGTGGCGGCTGCAACTGATGCTCGCGGACCACCTGCTGGTGCGCTCCGAGGCCGAGCGGGCCTCCACGCTCGGGGCGCTGGTTGCCACCGGCCGGCTCTCCGCCGCCCACCACCGGCACAACCCGGCGCTGGGGCATCTGGTGTCGCTGGTCCCGATCGGGTTCAACCAGCACTCGCTGGCCGCCGCCCAGGCCGCGACTGCGGTGGAGGACGGGCAGTGCGATCTGCTGTGGAACGGCGGCGTGTGGGACTACTGCCATCCCGCCCCAGTCCTGGAGGCGCTGGCCCGGCTCGGGCAGCGGGCGCCGGTGCTGCGGCTGCTGTACGAGCCGTCGCCCGAACGGCGGGCCGTGCTGCAGCACCGCTCGGAGGCCCTGGGGGTCGGCGGCCGGCTGCGGTGGCCCACCGGCCCGCTGGCCCACCGGGAGCGGGACGGCTGGGTGAAGGCCGCCCGTGCCCTGGTGATCACCGGGACGCGCACCGCGGAGAACATGACGTGCCACCGGCCGCGGCTGCGGGATGCCGCGCTGTACGGACTGCCCGTGGTGTGCGACAGCTACGGGGCCACCGGCGACCTGGTGTCCGCGCTGGGCATCGGGCCGGTCGTGGACCCCGTCGATCCCGACGCCCTGGCCCGCGCCCTGTCCCAGGCCTGTGGCGACGGGGTCGCCGGCGGCGGCTACCGCAGCGCCCTGCACCGGGCTCGTGGACGCTTCTGTCTCGAGCAGTACCTCGCCCCGCTGCTGGCGCTGCTGGAGGCGGGAGACCGCGCCCTGGACCGTGGCGCCCGTGCGCACCGCGAGGCCATCGACGTGCTGCTCGCCCAGCACCCTGCCCTGCTCCAGCCCGCTCCCGCCGTGATCTGACCACCGAGGAGACCTGCCGTGCCCACTCCCGTGTTTCCCGATACCGCCCGGGCCGCTGCCCAACTACCCTGGTTCACCGTCCAACCGGCCCACCCCATCGCGCCCACCGCGTGGACGCTGCCCGCCGCGCGCGACCGGCGCGCCATCGCCGAGAGCTACCACCAGCGCGGCTACGCTCTCCTCCACGTCCCCGGCCCGGCCCCCACCGCCGCGGAGCTGAGGGCCCTGGCCGACTCCCTGCACCTGGGCGCGGTGTTCACCCCGCCGATGTACACCACCAGCGCCCACACCGCGGGCGGCGTCAGCCACCTGACCGCCTCCGAGGACGACGTGCACCCGTTCCAGAACCGGGCCGGGCAGAACGTGCACTGCGACGGCACGCTCCAGCACCTGGGCGAGGTCCTCACCACCGTCATGCTGTGCGCGGCCCCAGCCGCCGAGGGTGGTGCCTCCTACCTGGTCAACCTCCTGGACGCCTTCACGCAGCTGCGCCGCCTCGACCCGGCGGCGGCCCACCAGCGCATCCACCACGCCGTCTTGAAGCGCATCTCCACCTTCGCGGCCAACGCCTCTTCGGCCGGGCCTGCGTTCGCCGAGGAACGGCCCGGTGTATGGACCACCCACTACAGCGCCCGGTTGGCTCGCCCACTCGATCTTGCCGGTGAGCCGCGGTCACACCGCGGCCGTCCTCATCGCCCGCCAGCTCGCCGGCCGTGCGTGAACGCTCGGGAGTATCCGCTCACGCCCTGGTAGCTGCCGCCGGGGCCGGTGCCTCCTGAGGCGGCGGGTCGCCGGGGTGTCCGGATGTCCGAGGAGAACAGGGCGAAGCCGACCGCGACCAGAACCACGCTCGCGCTGGCGAGGGCGATCACGGCCGGGCCGAAGGCCGCGGCGAGCGGCCCGGCCACAGCCGGGCCGACTGGGGCGACGGCGCGGCAGCCCAGAAGGTCGATCGAGCTCACCCGTGAGATGGCGTCGTCCGGCACCTCCCGCTGCGGACGGGTCCGCCACATCACCATCGTCACGTCCCACATCACGCCGTAGGCCACCATCCTGGCCACAAGGCCCGGTAGCGGCCGACAGATCGCAGTGGTCGGCGTCATGCGGCGGCTGCCGACCGTTGTGAGCCGCAAGGGTCCGTACGGTGCATGTAGTTGACACAACCCGTGAATGCGCCGTCACACCTCTAGCCGCAGGCGCCGCATCCTGCGGATCCTCATCTCGGCGCTGGCGACCGCCACTTCCAGCTGAGGTCGCAGCAGTGCCTGCTCCTCGGAGCGGGACGCCAAGAACTCGACTGTCAGATCGGCCGGTACATCCTCAGCGTGGGAGACGGTCAGGTACGCGGTGCAGACATCGTCCACGGCAGGCGCCGCCGCCGCCACGTACTTGCGGAGTAGCCCCGCGACCGTGCGCAGTTTGGCCTGGAGCTCGCCGCTGCACTGGTCGGCGCCCCGCTCCACCTCCTTGACCAATACTCGTAGTTCGTTGAGCTGCAGGACCGTCGCGGCGCGCTTGAGTTCCTTCAAGTCGCGGACGATCAGGTCGATCTTGCTGAGGACTTCCGCAGTTTTCTCCAGGTCGCGCTTGTCGGTCTTGTGGTTCTCGATCAGGGCCAATACGCACCAGCCGGTGATCGCGACGATCACAGTGACCAGGATCGCGACGATGCCAATGGGCATGCTTCTCTCCGTACTGAGGTGAACAGGACATACGGCACCACGCACTGCGTGTCGTCGGTGACCCGCCCCTAGACTGGAGAGGGCAGGTCTGCAAGCCGGGCGCCGGCTAGCGCCCGGTACTCAAGATCTGCACCGGCAGCAAGGCGGCTACCTTCTGCCGGTCACGGGCTCTGTCCCGTAGATGGAGGGGTCCGCCGTCCGTCATTTCAAGGCATGGTGGCGGCGGACCTCACACTTCGATCATTGGTCCTCCCGCTTCGTCGAGCCGGTGCCACGGCGCGTCCACGAGGGCCTCCAATGCCTCCTCATCGTGACCGAGGAAGCGTCGCGAGGTGGCCAGGTAGACGGCGTTGAGCAGTTGGTCCACGGCCAGGCCGCCCCGCTCCCGGCTGTTGTGTAGGAGCGGTCGATCAGGTTGTCAGCGCGCTCGGTGCCCGTTGTGCCGTTGGCCGCTTCCTGCAGGTGGGCCATGACCATATCGACGAACTGGGGCCGGTCGGGCTCGGGCAGCCGCAGCCGCAGCCGCAGCCGCAGGCAACGGTGTAGGAAGGCCGGGGGGAACTCGCGTTCGCCGTTGGAGGCGATGACGACGACCGGGAAGGTCCGGCATTTGACGACGCCGTTGACGATCTCGGCGCTGTGGCCGGGGTCGCCGGTCATAACCGTCACCCGGGGGTGCAGCCGCCGCGCCTCCACCAGCTCGGCGATCGGGAACTGACCTTCCTCGAACACGCTGAGGAGGTCGTTGGGCAGGTCGTGGTCGCTCTTGTCCAGCTCGTCGACGAGCACCACCCTGGGCAGGTCGTAGGGCAGCAATGCCGTTCCCAGGGGTCCGAGTTGGGGGTAGCCGCCGGTGTCGGGGAGCTGCTCCTCGCCGGTGGCCGGCCGCTCGCGGTGGCGCCGGGCCCGCCTGCCGGGGCCAGGGGCCGGGGCCGTAACGCCGCGGAGTCCTGGACGCGGCCGATCGCGTCGTACTCGTAGAGGCCGAAGTACAGGGTGGTGCGGCCTGTGATGTGCCAGTGCAGTACGCGCCCCAGCCTCAGCTCTCTGCTGATCCGGTAGGCGAGGAAGGACTTGCCGGTCTCCGGGCGTCCCCTGAGCAGCAGCGGACGGCACAGAAGCAGGGCCGCGTTCACCATGTCGGCCTCGCGCCGGACCTGTTCGGAGCCGGGCGGATAACACGCTGATCCGGCCCAGTCGTCGCTCGATCTCCTCGTCGTCCGCCGGGGGCAGCGCCACCGCAGGCCCGCTGGCGAAGCGACGCCATGGCGGGGGAGGCGGCAGCAGCTCACCGAGGTCGATTCCGTATCGATGCATCTCGTCCTGCCCCTGTCCCTGCGCGGAAGCATCCGCCGTCTATTTCTGCCCACCCGGAACGCGGTGCGGGTCGTCCCAGAGCAATGCCGCGTGGCGACCGAGCATGGAGGGGCAACCGTCAGCAGCATCCCCGCCTGGAGGCTCAGTGTGCAACGGCCTTCCTGCGCCAGGTAACGAGCCACGTCCTTGACCGAAGTTCTCGGCGTTGCCGAAACCAGCAGCCAGTCGCTATACAGATCGCCCTGGCGCAGGGCGTCGAGCACGGCAGGCACCGCGCTCATCTCGGACCCACCTGCATACCCACCTGCTCGCCCAGCTCGATCAGCGACTGGACGATCTGGCTCACCTGCTCGGATGCGATCCACCAGATCAGCCGGTACTCGCGGTTGTACCGGTAGGCGTACTCGATGGCGATCTGGGACTTGCCCACGCCGCCCACGCCGTGCAGGGTCTCCGGCAGGAGGCCACGGTGACGCCGTTGCGGAGCCGTTCCTCAGCCCTTCGAGGAGCGCTTCGCGTCCCGTGAAGTTTCAATTTCACTGCGGTACGTTCCCCCAGAGGCGGGGTGGGTCCCAGAGCCCGTTACCCACCCTGACCGATTCGACGAACGCCGCCCCGCGATGGGGCTGGAACCGGCTGCGGAGTACGACCAACGCATGCCCGGTCACCGACCGCCCCGGACTACCTCAAGGGGGCAAGATCGTGAGACAGAAGCCGTGGCCCTTGGATGAGGAAGCGAAGAGAAGCGCAGGTCACTATGCCGGAACAGGTCATTCCGAATGCGGACCTACAACTCCCCGCCCCGGCACCTTCTGGGCCGGAGTCCACCACGCCACCGACCGCCTCACCGTGACCTGCCAGAACCTCACCACACGCTTGGGCAGACGGCCCGACTCGGCGGAGGGCTCCGGCGGAACGGTCCGCCGGAGGCCAACGGCGACCTGCCTCGGTCCCAGTGCAGCTACCCAGTCTCGGTCGGCCAGTGGAAGGACACCAGCAGCTCTACATCCGCGCGGGGCATGCCGGTGCCTCGCATCGTTGCCCACGCGCGCTCCAGAGCCTTGTCCGCGGTTTGATGGGGATTGAGGTAGAGGACTGGTTGTTCACCGGTTGCCTGCAGGAGCGCGGCGTCTACGCCTATGTCGTTCAGTTCAACACGCAGGCTGCTGATGCCCTGCCCAGCGAAGACGAAGGGGTCCATGAGAGCACTGTGAGGTGGAGTGACGCAGACACGTCAGAAACTCCCCGCGCGGATCCCTTGGAGGAGCGCCGCTCCACACAGCGCTGCGGGGCTCAGCCGTGGCGTTCGTCGCAGGTCCCTCGCGGGTGATCACGAAATTCGCTGCACAACGCCCGGACCATGCGTCGGGCCGGTAGCGCCCGGTCCGACATCCCGCCGCTGCCCCATCAGCGGTGTACCCGTCGGCAAGACCTCCGCTGCAGCACCTCATCTCCGTCCCCGAACACGGCTTATGCGGGGTCGAGTTGCGGCAACGTCGGCGTGACCACGACGGCGCCACCGCTGATGGTGCGCGTGCGGGCGACGACAGCCTGGACGCTCCCCAGCGGGAGAGCCGCGGCGGCGAGGCTGAAGGCGGAGGCGGCGAGGATCTGGCGGCGGTTCACGTCGGCGGCTCCCACGGCGGGCAGCGTCTCAATGGGGTCGAGGTCCAGCGTCAACCCGATGCTTTCATCTTCGCCGCCGGGCGGGGAGCCAAGTCCGAGGTCGGTGCCGGTGATCCGGCGGCCCAGGCGGCGGGACAGCGCCTCGGCCAGGTATCCGGGGGTCAGCACGGAGGGCTCGGCGCCGCCGATCCAGTGGTGCACCGCCGACCTGTTGGTCCCCAGGCATTGTCCGCTCTCGGCGGCGACCGCGCGCACCGCGCGGGCAACCCCGTCGTAGGGCAGCCCGGATTCGTCGACGAGCTGCTTGAGCTGGTGGTTCGCAGTGCGCTGGGTCATGGTGTCCCCGCCCTCGCCGGGTAGCGCGTATACGGGATATACGGCCTCGCGCGCTCCATACGGTGCTCGCGAACCAGGAGTACCGTTCCGTCGCCGTGCCCAGGAGATCACCGTTCACCTGCGCGCCGCCTGGACCGGCTGCGAGGTCAAACACCGGCACATCGACCGGCCGTACGCGCCCGGGACTGTCGGTAGCGGCCCCGGACGCTCAACCCAGAACACCAACACCGAGCACAGGCCCGCCCCCCAGGGCGGGGCCTGTGCAGGCCTCAGCACGCCGGCCCGGACGCACAGCACCTCGCAGGAGCGCAGGAGCGGTTCAGGTTGCGCGGCTCGATGGGTGTGCCGTTCTTGGTGGTGGAGACCAGGGCGTGGCCGCTGCCTTTCCAGGCGTGGCCTGCGGCCTTCCTGTCGGTGAGCTGATTCTCTGACCCGGACCGGCGGATACCGTGGGGGGATGCACAACGATCACCATGACCTCTCCTGGATCGGCGAGCACGCCTACGCCGACACGCCGTCTCGCGACACACCAGGTATGCGTGACGGGATCTCGTTGACCGCGATACGCGGCATTGACACGTCCGCGTGGCTCGACCGTCTGGGCGCTGTCACGACCGGGATGCCGGTCGCCTACCGGGACTACACCGTCCCGGACGACGTCGAAGGGTCGCTCGCCATGGTCGGAACCAGTGGCGACTGGTCCTTTGTCCTGGAGGACGGGGACGCGGCCACTGTGTTCCTGTCCCAGTTCGACAACGATGACGTTCTGTCCCGTGAAGGAGAGGAGATGGTGTGCGTGACGCTCAACCGCCACGATGCGCCTGCCATGATCCTCTACTCCTCTCCGGCCGATGACCGGATGGCATGGTCGGCTGATTTCGGCACGGCCTTCCTGGACGGATACTCCGCGCTTCCCGAAGACACCGCGGCCCGCCTGTCCGTTCTTGACGACAGGCTCGCTGCTTACGGTGCCGTCCATGCCCGGCTCGCTCCTCCGGCCCCTCCCTGGTCGGAGATGGGCCTGTCGGACTGGGCGCCGGCCGTGTACCGGGCCGTCGGCTGCCTGTTCGGCATCCGGATCGACCGGGACGACGTCGAACAGGGCCAGCTGCCCGCGGTGGTACTGCCGGAGCCCGTGTAGGGACACAAAGAGGGGAGGGGCGGCACGCCTGGCTGGTGTGCCGCCCCTCCCCTGTGCTGTTACAGGGTCAGCTCGTCTTCATGGTGCACTTGAAGACGCCGTTCTTGTCCTCGCAGTCGCCGCTCATGCCGGTCTCGAGCCAGTACGCATCGCGGTCGTCGAGACGGAGCTTCTTCGCGAAGCCCGCGGAGAAGGCGGACATGGACCCGGAGTTGTGCTTTCCGGAGATCGCCGAGCGTCCGCAGACCTCCTTCCAGGTCGGCTTCATCCCGTCGATGTTGAGCAGGTGCACGCCGTCGGCCTGCTTCTTCGCAAAGGTCTGCACGCACTCGGCGCCGGAAGCCACGGGGTTGAGGCCGTCCTCGCTCTTGGGCTGGCCGGCGCTGTTGTAGGAGGCGTTGAACGCGAACTCGTCGCAGTTCGGCTTGTCGGTCGCATCCTGCATCGCGCCCAGGTCGCCGTACTTGTTGGCCCAGCCGTCTTCGTCGCAGACCACGGCACGGTTCTTGCCGTTGCGGCCACCTGGCAGGTAGTAGAGCGGCGTGTTGCGGGTCTTCACGCCCATGGTGTTGGGCAGCTTCTCCTGCAGCAGCCAGGCGTGGGCTGCGGCCTGCGGGAACTTGGCCGCGTTGAACGTGTACGTGGGGGCGACATTGACGAAGACGCAGCCGCTCTTGCCGAAGGTCTTCTTCGTGTCGCAGCGGATCATTTCGAGGTCGGACGGGTCGTCCATGCTCCACTGGTAGCCGACGTCCTGGACGCCGGGCGTGTTACCGGCCTGGAGGATTCCGGCGATGCGGAAATCGGTGCGGAAGTCGAAGGTCCGCTCCTTCTCCGTGTCGTCCCAGGTGAACGTGGTCTTGAGGTTGGCTTCGTGGGTGTCGGCGGCCGACGTCCACAGCGCCTTGCCGTCCCAGTCCTCGTAGGGCGCCTTGCCGGGGTCCTTGCACTGCGTATGGCCGGTGCAGGACTGGTCCGCCATGACCATCTCGATGGCACGGAACAGCGGCGAGATGAGGATGGGCTTGATGTTGACGCGCTGCGTCCAGGTGGTGGTGCCGTCCAGCGAGATTTCGCGGGTCATGCTGAAGTACGCGGTGGCGTACGGCTTGCCGTCCATCTTGTAGTAGGCGGGGAGCGTCTTGCTCTCGCACTCGACAGTGCGGGTCGCGAAGGCGGCCCTGCTCTCACCCGATGGGTTGGTGGCGCACCAGTCGGTCATGCCGTTGGCGGCTCGGGCTCCCGGCGCGCGTGCGGCCTTCTCCTTGACCCGCTTCTGCTGTTCCTTCAGCTTCTGCTGGACCTCGGGGGGCAGTTCGTCGAACGTGAGGGACGGGCCGAAACATGCCTGGGCGCCGTTCTTGTCAACCGGGCCGCACTGCTCCTTGAGCGGGGTCTTCCTCGCGATCGGGCCGTTGGAGACGGGGGCTCCGAGGGGTCGGGTGATCAGGCCGGTGGGAACCTGTGCCGACTGGTCCGGGTTCGGGCTGTTCGTATCCGCATCGGGGAGCTTGAGATCGACGGAGTAATCGCCACCGGTGCTGGTGCCGTTTCCGCTGAACGCCACGCTGACGGCGTCGGATGCTCCGCCATCGTTGGCGGTGCGGACGTTCAGTGTGTGCGAGGCGCGGGCGACCGTTGAATGCAGGCCGGTGTCGGCGGAACGCAGGCTGGTGTCGAACGTCACCGACGTCTTACCGACGGCGTCAACACGCTTCCACGCGGCACCGTCGAGCTGCCATTCCACCCACTTCGCCGTGTGGCCAGCGGGCAGGTTGACGGTGAACTCGCCCGGTTTACCGTTGTTGGCAACACTGGTCGGCTTGGCCGGCTTCTCCACGACCGGCCCTGCGACCTTGAACTTGGACCACGGTGACCAGTCCGACTCGTATGCCTTGCCGTCGTAGGCGGAGGAGCGGACGAGGTAGGAGACGCCGTTCTTCAGCTTGCCCTTGGGGACGTTGACCGAGGTGGGCTTGCCGGATGCCACGTAGTCGGAAACGAGGACGCCGTACTGGTTGGTGTCGCTCAGCTTGACCTTGGAGACCGGCTTCCACGCGGCGTCTGCGGTCCACACTTCGAACGTGGAGGTCGTGGCATCGCCGTCCGGGTCGATGACCGTGTTACGCAGGGCGGGTGTTTCAGTGTTGGTCTGCCACACGCCGGAGGTCTGCGTGAACGGCGGCCCGACCTCGGGTCCCTTGGGGGTGTTCGGTATCCCGTTTGCGGCCCGCCCTGCTGCGCCGGGAGCGCCGAACACGTGGGGCGGTGTCGCCGACGGCTTCTCGTCGGCTGCGGTCGCGCTGACGGTGTCGAGGGCGATCGCCGTCTCTGCTCCGGTACCGAGGAGCATTGCTATGGCTATGGTCACGGCTAGGGAGGTGCGCCTCATGGTGAAGGCGCCCGATACCCGGTACTTCACTGTGCTGTTTTCCTGTTCGGTTGTCCTGATGCCGAACTTATGTCCGGCACCAGGCATGGGACTCTACCCCCTGGTCTGGACCAATCCGCGGTCGGGTGAACCCGGGCAACTACCTGATCGCCGGGCAGCGTTCCTCGTATCTGCATGAGGTGACGAAGCGTCTCGCCACGGGTGCCCCGCAGGCGGCAGGCCGGGTGAGCCGCGCAGGGCGGTCGCCCATCTCGCTCCCGCTGATCTGGTCGGCATCCCGCGAAACGGTGGTACTGCGCCGGACTCCGCCGAGCCAGCCGCTATCACCCCGTGAGCCACGTTCAGACAGAGTTCGTCGACGGCGGCTCATTCACCGTTGCTCTCCTTCTCGCCGTCCAGCGCGGTGCGCAGGACGGCGGCCTGCGCGCGCATGCCGACGCTCGCCGTCGGGGACGTCCGGGTGGAAGGTCCTCCGCGGCAGCTCGCTCACCGGGGCGCCCCCTATGGTGATCTTCATGCGTGCTTCATGAACTCTGGTGCTGGTACGGAGGCCCGGTGGGCGTGGCTGTCAGTCGGTCACGATGCTGAGGGGACTGTTGAGGCGGCGGTGTGAGCTCCGCAGACGGCCTGAGGCGAACCGCGTCCGATCACCCCCGCAGACCTTCTACCCTCAGCACAGGGGCAGTTGAATAGGGTCGGCCCCCATCACTTCCGGCTCCCGGCCCCCGAGTCATCGACAACTCAGAAGGCCGGCTGGAGCCGCATCGCCGACAACACGGCTCCAGTCCTTGCCCTCCGGGTGTGACGGCCACCGGGCAACTCCCGCGGCCTCGATCGCCCTGCCACCAGGAGGGCGCCCCGCGCGAGGGCCGTTCGAGGGGGAGCCTCGGCCCCTCGCCCCCCGGTCGCCGCCGCGCAATCGGCGGCGACCGGACATGCCAGGTCCCACCGCTCCGGGTCCCTGTCCGCACGACAGCACATCTATCTGCCAAGCCCGAAGAACCAGACCCGTCAGGAGCGCTCGACGCTCCCATGTCGGCTGCAGCAGCGGCCTCTCAGCTGTCGGCGGGCCGCGGCTTCTTCGTCCAACTCGGGGTGCGCCCATTGCGGGTCAGGCGCCGGGTCATGAGCGAGATGAACGCCCGCCTTGCACCTACGGGTTGCTTGATCGTAAAGGCCACGGGCGCCGACGGCCAGCGTCCACAGCAGGAGAGGAAACGCCGCGACCCGCTCCATGCCTCCCATGCCGAGTCCCAGGTAGTGGTGGGAAAAGAAGAGCCCCAAGGCGATAATCGCCGTGATGCCCAGCAGGCTGGTGGCCCACCGCAGTAGACCTGGAACATGGTCTGTCAGGCTGGCTCCCGCCAGCAGAAGGCCGATGTTGCCCGTTCCCATGATGAGCAGGGCACCCAGGACGTGCTGGTTCTCGTGGACGTCCGCAGGCGCCAGCCCGGCGAGTGCAAATCCCAAACCGCCACCAGCCAGTAGAAACCGGGCCACGGTGGCGATCGCGCCTCGGCGCCACATAGGACCGGTCAGAGCGACGCCGACGACGAGCAGCGTTCCCAGGGCGACGAACGAGACATTCATCAGGCCGTGTTCGGGTGAACAGATATACCGAGGCTCGGGCTCCTGCTGCACGGCGCAATGAGCATTACCTAAGTCACTGATGTTGTTCCGCGCCCAACTGTACGGTCTCGCCCAGGCTGACTCCACGATCGCGTGGATCACAAAGAACTGCACTACACCCGCGATCCATGCGGAATAGCCGATCCGAGCCTTCATCTGTCCGCCTTCTGTCGCATGATCTCCGTACGACCTAGCGGATCATGCGGCTCCCGCCTCCGGCACTCCAGTGAGCCCCCGAAGCGGGGTGGGGCAGACCCTACGAACAGGCGCGTCGCATGGGATCCACGGAGCTGCGGCCGAGCCGATTTCACAGATCCTCATCACCTTCCCCTCTCCTTGTAGTTGGCGCGCGGATGCGGCACACCGGGAGGTGCGGCGCGTCTTGTGGGGCGGCCAGTCCGGCGGTTGGGCCCGTTGGGGCTAACGGGCCCAACCGGGGGCCGATCAGCCTTCGGTGAAGAGGGCGTTGAGCCCGGGCCTGCCACAGGAAGGCATCGACGTTGCCCTGCTTGGGCTTGTGCGAGGTAGAGCCGCCGTCGCCGAGCAGCACGGTGACACCGGCCTCGCGCAGGAAATCCACGTGCCGGGTGACGGCCGGGTGGGCGGCCTGCGCGTCGTTGAAGTGGGGCAGAGCGACGATCTTCAGGCCCAGCCCGATGCCCTCGGTGAGCAGTCCGCCCCACCAGCGGGCGTCCTTTTGCAGGCGCGCTCCGTGGGCGTAGCCGACCGCCTGACCGTCGCCGTCGTAGCCCACGGCGCAGCTCCAGCCGGGCCGCTGCGACCATCCGTCGAGGCCCTCGGCCAACCGGCGGACAGCCCGGTGATCTCGGCGGCGTCCAGGAAGCGGAGCCAGGGCGGCGCCGGTTCGGCCGTGTCGAAGCGGTCGTGCGCACTATCGGCGGCGAGCACGGAGCGCGCGGCCGCGAGGCAGTCGCCGGCGCGGGCGTGGCCGATGGCCAGGCGCGAGTGGAGCAGGACGGCGACGCGCGGGTCCTGGCGAGCCTGGCGGGAGTCGAGGGCGGCACGGTTGATCTGCAGAGGCTCGCGGTGGCGGCCTTCGGCGCGGGCCTGCATGGCGAGATCGGACCAGGCGCGGGCCTGGCCGCGCTTGTCGCTGGCGAGGATCGCGCTCCGCAGGGCGGCGGCGTGATGCAGGCGGGCCGCCTCGTCATGGCCGTCGTCGTGCGCGTCCAGGCGTCCGATCGCGATATTGATGCGGCCGATGTCGGTGAAGGTGAGCCGCCCGCTGACCGGTGTCTCGTCCAGCCCGAGCACCAGGGGCAACGGTCGCGGCCGTGGACCCGACAACGAAGGTGCGGCGCCTCACACCGTCCTCCTGCCTGTCGGCGGCCCGGGGCGGAGGGACGGGCAGACGGCTGGAAGCGCCGCGGGGCACGAATCCCATGGCCTCGGGAGGCCGGTCGAAAATCTCTGCGAGAGGCAGAAGGTAACGCGTCGTTGGCCAGCGGACTTTGCCGGATACCCAGCACCGTACGTGCCGGTCGGTGGCCTCTCCGGGGCGGCCGAAGATGCGAGCGCTGATGCGGAGGATGAAACGACCTCTCAGCTCGACAGCACCCTGACCTGCGGCTACGAGACCGCGCCTCGTAGAATGCGGGGCGAGTACGCGGATATCCCGACCCCCGGACCGCCGCCGGTGCCCACGTTCCCTGCCGACCGCGAGGGAAGCCGGGCCGACTCCCGTCCTTCTGCCTTCGCCGTCCGGTACTCCCGTCGGCCCTGCCCCGGAACAGCACTGTCTTGAGCACCGACGAAATCATCGAGGCCCAGCCCTCGTCCGCCGACTCCCGCGTTCTCGTCCCCGTCTCCGCCCGGTCCCGCCTGCGCACTCGCCTCGCCGGTCGCGCCCCCGCGCCGCCGTCGCCGGGCGCCGCCGCGCACAACGTCAGCGCGGCCACCGCCGTCCTGCTGGCCCTGGTCGCCATAGGCTCCTTCATCCACGAGCCCGTGCTGATACCGCCGCTGGCCGCGTCCGCCGCGATCATCCACGGCGCCCCCGGCCTGCCGCTCGCCCAGCCGCGCAGTGTGATCGTGGGCCATCTGCTCTGTGCCGCCATCGGGTACGGGGTTCTCGCGTCGGCCGGGAGTACGTCCTGGGCGGCGGCGCTGGCCGCCGGGATCAGTCTGGCCGTGATGACGGTGGCCCGGACCCCGCACTCCCCCGCGTGCGCGACGGCCGTCGTCATCGTCCTGAACACTCCGCGGCCCACGACCTTCGTTCCGCTGCTGGTGGGGTCGAGCGCGCTGCTCGTCCTCGCGGGCTGGGCCGCGTCGTGCGCCCGCCCGGGTGCGGCGCGCTATCCCGCCTACTGGTGGTGAGAGCGGGCCCGGGGGACGACGACGGGCCGAAGGAGGGCTGCGGAAAAGTCCGTTGCGCCGCCGCCGCGATGGCCCGACCGTGGCCTCATGTCAACCGTTGTCGTCGTCGGTGCGGGGATCGTCGGTTCGTCTGTGGCGTACCACTTGGCCCGTCGGGGCGTGCCGGTCACCCTGATCGAACAAGGACCCGTACCGGCCTGCGGGGTCACACGGAACTCCTTCGCCTGGATCGGTGAGGCGGGACGCCACTGGCCCGGGGGCGCGAAGGACCTTCGTGAGTACGTCCTGGCCGACCACCTGCGCCTGGAAACCGAGCTGCCGGGCGTGGCCGTACGCCGGACCGGCTCGCTCACCTTGGCCGACGTACCGGATGGGGGCCTACGCCCGGCGTCGGGCCAGTTCCTCGTCGGGCCCAGCGACATCGCGGCCCTGGAGCCCCACCTGCGGACCCCACCCCGTCAGGCCCTTCACACGCCGAGCGATGCGGGCGTCGACCCGTCGGCCTTGGCCCGCGCCCTGGTGGACTCCGCTCGTGCCCACGGGGCGACTGTGCTCCCCGACACCGCCATCTCCGCTCTGCGGGTGACCGGCGGCCGGGTCGACGGAGTGCTGTCGTCGGCCGGGTTCCACGCCGCCGCAACCGTCGTACTCACTGCCGGAACCAGCGTCCCCAAACTCTGCGAACCGCTCTGCGTCGACCTTCCCGTCGCCGCGTCCCCAGCCACCCTCGCGCGGATCACAGCGCCGCCCGGTCTGCTCAGGACCATCGTGGCGAGCCACGACTTCGAGGTCCGCGAGGTGCGGGAGGGCGACCTTCTGATGGTCGTCCCGTACACCGCAGGCGGAACAGCGCCGCCCGAGGAAGCGGGGCACATCGCGCTCCGGCGGTTCCGGAGTGCCTTCCGCGGGAGCGAGCAGTGCCACATGTGGGACTGCCGCACCAGCGAACGGCCCATGCCCGCGCACGGCCCGGTCGTCGGATACGCGACGCGCGACCGGTCCGTCTACGTGGCGGTCATGCACTCCGCCATCGCGCTCGCCCCCACCGTCGGCCGACTCGTCGCGGACGAAGTCACGACCGGCAGGCCGGTGCCCGAGCTCCAGCGCTGCCGCCCGCGTACCCGCTGAGGAGGCCTCGGCGAAAAGCGGGTGACGCGGTGGGGCGGGCGCGTTATCGTCGGCCGCATGAACGTCATCGGCCCAGGCCTGACCGCGACCGCGCGAGCGACCAGCTCGCCGGTTGCCGCCGTCTGACGTCTTTCCCTTTTTCCATCGGCGACCGGAAACGGCCCGCCGATGGCTCTGTGGCTTCGCGTCGCGACACCCCTTCGTGCGGACCCGTTGTCCGGTGCCTCCCCGCTGTATCCGCGAAGGAGCCACCCAATGAACACCGACAGCACGGCCACGGACCGGCTGCCCTCTGACCGTCCGGCCAGCTCCCGGTTGACCAGCGACCGGTTGACCAGTGACCGGTTGACCACCGACCTCGTCCGGAGCACGTTCGTCGAGTACTTCGAGGAGCGCGGGCACCAGCGGATCACCGGATCGACCCTGGTGCCGCCGTCCGGCGACTCCGTTCTGTTCACCACCTCGGGCATGCACCCCCTCACCCCCTACCTGGAGGGGCGCCCGCACCCCCTCGGCAACCGGCTGGTCAATGTGCAGCGCTGCCTGCGCACCACGGACCTGGACGAGGTGGGTGATCCGACGCATCTCACCGTCTTCGAGATGCTCGGCAGCTGGTCACTCGGCGACTACGAAGGGCCGCAGAGCCTGCGCTGGGGATACGACCTGCTCACCGAGGGCTTCGGCGTCGATCCGCGGCACATGTATGCCACGGTCTTCGGCGGCGACGACCGGACCGGTCCGGACACCGCCTCCTCACACGTGTGGGAGGAGCTCGGAGTCCCGGTGGAGCCCACGACCGAGGACAACTGGTGGGACAACGGCCCGACCGGCCCGTGCGGCCCCGACTCGGAGATCTTCCTGTGGACGGGCGACACCCCGCCGCGGTCGACGCCCACCCGGGACGACCGCTGGGTGGAGGTCTGGAACCACGTGACGATGCGCTACCACAGGCTCGACGACGGTTCGCTCGTGCCGCTGCCTCAGCGCAATGTCGACACCGGAATGGGCCTGGAGCGCCTGGTCTCACGGCTTCAGGGCAAGCAGTCGGTCTTCGAGAGCGACGTCTTCGCCCCCTGGCGACGGCTCGTACCGGGACTGTGGCGACTGGACGTTCCGTCCCTGCGGCTGGTCTGCGACCATCTCCGGTCGGCCGTGGTGGTGATCGGCGACGGGGTGCGGCCCGCCAACACCGGCCGCGGGTACGTGCTGCGACGGCTGGTACGACGGCTGCTCACGGTCCTGTGGCGCGACGATCCCACACGCGGGATCGGCGACCTGCCGGGCGAGCTGGTCCTGCACACACTGGATCACTTCCGTCAGGACATGGACCCCGTGGTCGTACGCGAGATCCTGCTCAAGGAGGAGCAGCGCTTCCGTCGGCTTCTGGAGCGCGGACGGCGCATCCTGTCCCGGCCCCGTTTCCAGGGCCCGCTCGGCGAGGAGGACTTGTTCTATCTCCACGACACGCACGGGCTGCCGCGCGAACTCGTCCTGAGCCTGCGGCCGGAGTGAGGGGCGGGCATGTTCCGGGGGCGGGCCGGTCGGGGCTACGTCGTCCGGCTGAGGCGTGTCGCGTGGATCGAGCCGAGCAGGTGGAGCGCTTCCTCGGTGCTGCTGCCTGGTGCGGCGTGGTAGATGACGAGTTGCTGCCCGGGGGCGTCGCGTACGTCGAAGGCCTGGTAGGTGAGGGTGAGCGGGCCGACGTCGGGGTGGTGGAGGTGCTTGGCGTCCTTCGTCTTGCCGCGCACGGCGTGGGCGTTCCAGAGGCGGGCGAACTCCGGACTGCGCGCGGTGAGTTCGCGGACGAGGTCGCGCAGGCGCGGGTGGTCCGGGTCGAGGCCCGCCGCCTGGCGCAGGTTGGCGACGGTGGCCTGGGCCGCCCGGTCCCAGTCCCCGTGGAACGTTCGCCCCGCGGGGTCGAGGAAGGTCATGCGGGCCAGGTTGTCCGCCGGGTCGAAGGCCGCGTACAGGGCGTCCGCCAGGGCGTTGGTGGCCAGGAGGTCCAGGGTGGGGCCGAGGACGAAGGCCGGCGTGTTCGGGTAGCCGTCCATCAACTGACGCAGCGCCGGGCTGACCCGCTCGGGGGTCGCGGTGCGGGAACGGTCGCGCGAGGAGGCGCCGGCCAGTCGGTACAGGTGTGTCCGGGCGTCGGCGTCGAGCCGCAGCGCCCGGCCGAGCGCGTCGAGCACCTGGGCCGAAGGGTTGCGCTCCCGCCCTTGTTCCAGGCGGGTGTAGTAGTCGGAGTTCACTCCGGCGAGCACGGCGACCTCCTCGCGGCGCAGTCCCGCGACCCGGCGGGGGCCGTGGCTCGCGATGCCGACGTCCCCGGGCCGCAGTCCGGCCCGGCGTGCGCGGAGGAAGTCCCCCAGGTGGTTGTCGTCGTCCATGCGTTTCAGGCTAAGTCGCGACGTGGCGCGCTGCCTGGGTGTGCCGCACCCAGGCAAGGCGCGTCCTGGCTGACCGGCGCCAGCCCGCGCAGACTCGGTGCGGCAAACAGGAGACGCAGCAACCGGGGAAAGGACCTCGCCATGGACAGGACCGACGGGGAAGAGAACGTCGACGTGGTCGGGATGTGGGTGACCGCGGACGGCCGCTACGACGAGGCCCGGGGCGGGCGGCGCAGTGCGTACACCGGCCGGTACACGGTGACCGGAAGTCATCTGGACTACGTCGACGACACCGGGTTCACCGCGACCGGCGACCTCCGTGACGGAGTCCTCCACCACGAGCACCTGGTGCTGTACCGGGAGCGGACGTCGCCGTGAGGGGGGGCCTGTCCGACGACGTCCGCCCGACGACTTCCCGCCCGACCCGACGTAAGGACCCTTCGATGACAGAACAACGACTCGCCGGCAAGGTCGCGCTGATCACCGGTGCGACGGGCGGCATCGGCACGGCCACCGCCGAGCTCTTCGCCCGCGAGGGCGCCCGGCTGGTGATCACCGATGTCGCGGACGGCCCCCTGCGGGCCCTGGCCCACCGGATCGAGGCCCTGGGCACGGAGGTCGTCGCGGCCCGCCTCGATGTCTCCTCCGCGCGGGAATGGGCGGACGTGATCGATGTCGTACGCGACCGCTTCGGCGCCCTGGACGTGCTCGTGAATCTCGCCGGGATCGTGGACTGGCCGGGTATCGAGGACACGCGGGAGGAGGCCTGGGACCGCGTCATCGACGTGAACCAGAAGGGCACCTGGCTCGGCATGCGGGCGGCGATGCCGCTCCTGCGGGCGGGCGGGAACGGCTCGGTGATCAATACGTCGTCGGTGCTCGGGCTCGTGGGCAGCGGTGCGGCCGCGGCCTACCAGGCGTCCAAGGGCGCTGTGCGCCTGCTGAGCAAGACCGCCGCGGTCGAGTACGCCCGGCAGGGAGTGCGGGTCAACTCTCTGCATCCCGGGGTGATCGCCACGCCGATGATCCAGGAACTCCTGGACGACCAGGGCGACCGGCAGCCGGACATCCAGCGGACGCCGATGCGCCGGGCCGGTCGCGCCGACGAGATCGCCCCGGCCATCCTCTTCCTCGCCTGCGACGAGTCCTCGTTCGTCACCGGCTCGGAACTCGTCGTCGACGGCGGCCTGACGGCGCACTGAGTGGCCGCCGCATCCGGGCCCGTCGTCTGCCGGTGCTCTTCGAGACGGGGCAGGAGCGCCCCGGTCACAGGCTCGCGAGGAGGTCGTCGAGCGGAGCCGGTACTTGGTCGGAGGCCAGGGACTCGACGAGGAGGCGGCCGTAACGGATCTTGCGGCCCTTCTTCGTGCCGAGGAAGCGCCTCAACTGCTGGTCCTTGGGTCCGCCGCGCTGTGCGGGCTGGCGCAGGAACGTCTGCCAGGCGCGGAGGTCGCCCTCGGCGCGGACGATCTCCTCGACCCGCGCCGTACCCAGCGCGCGGATCAGTTCGTCCTCCAGGTCCGCCACGCACACGAAGAAGCCCTTCCGCGAGGCTCCCGCCCGCTCCAGGCCCTGGTCGTAGAAGCGCTGCTCGCCCTTGTCGCACAGGCCTGTCAGACGCAGGCCGAGGCCGGGCGGGCCGAGCAGGCCGGCGTAGCGGCCGACGCTCATCGCTCCGCCCATCGGTATGACGCACACCCCTTCGGCGGCCAGGTCCCGGCCGCGCCGCGCGGCCAGCGCCTCGACGGCCTCGAAGTCGCTCGGCCCCTCCAGCAGCACCGCCGTCCGCACCCCGAGACGCGCCGCCAGCTCGCTCGCCGTCCCGCCGGAACCGCCCTTCGCCCAACCGCCGTTGACCCTGCCGCCGCGGGCCCAGCAGCCAACCGCATCCCGGAACGACCTCATGTCCGCCATGCAGTGAGTCTGCGCCTCCAGCGGCGGCACGGCACGTGATATTCCGACCGCTTGCCTGCTGGGCCGCGACGCGCGGGGCGACCGGTGCGCACCCCGAGGGGTGGGGCGGTCAGCGGTTGCGCAGGACGTCGTCCAGCATCCGGATCAGCTCGCCGGTGCGTCCCCCGCCACCCGGCGCCGCGGGGAACCGTTTGAGCACGTCGACCACGACGGGGCTCGCCCGGCGCCCCGCCTGCGCGACGCGTTCGGCGCCGACGGACCGGTCGTCACCGGCGAGCAGTTCGGCCGCTCTGGCGGCGTGGGCGCCCGCGCCGAGGATGTGCTTGACCTGCGTGGCCTTCGCCAACGGGTGCAGGTAGGCGGCGCCTGCGGCGGCCATCGCCGCCCGGGCGGCCTCGCACCCGGCCGCCGTGTCCGCGCTCTTGGCCGCCTTGAGCGCCGCCCACGCCGTGTCGCGCAACGCCTTCCCGCGCTCGCCACCCCGGGCGAACTCCCAGGCGGCGCCGATGGCGTCCCGGGGCCGCGGGTCGTCCGGCCGGACGGCCTCGAAGACGCCGATCACAGCCTCCGCGCACGCCGCGGCGAACGCGGTGACCTCGCGGAGATCCTGCTTGCTCAGGACGATCTCGTCCGCTTCCCCTGCCATGGCTCCATCTTCGGCCACGTGCCGAGTGGGGTGGTGGGGTGTTAGGGGGTGTCCGACGGGTCGCGTGATCGTGCTACGGGCGACGGCTCCGCGGTTTGGGGTAATGCCCCTCTTGTGGGTGATTCTCCCTCAGTGATGAGTGAGAGACGCTTGGTCAGCCGGAGGCGCCTTCTCCGGACCAGCAGCCCCTTCGGGGGAAAGGAGATCTGACCATGCATGCACTGAGGTGCTCGGCAAGGATCGTCGCCATCACTGGTGCGGCGGCGCTGATGGCGGTGACCGGTATGGCCACGTCCGCCCAGGCAGCGACAGGTACATTCTTTTACACACGCGGCGATACGGGGGCCGAGACCTTCCTCGGTTCGACGCCGACGGGCCCGTGCCTTTCCCTCCCGGGCGGCGCCCGCCAGGCGACCAACGACACCGACGCGGATGCCCACCTGTACACGAACAGCAGTTGCACGTCGTCCAGCAAGTACCTCGGATCCCGGCAATCGGACGACTACACGGCCCCGTACCCGACGTACGTCAAGTTCGGCTGAAGCTCCTTCGGCAGGGCCGCACCGGAGCCGGAGCCGGATCGCCGCAGACGTGGTCCGGGCGCGTCTCGGGCGCCCGCCACCTGGCCGCGGGACACGGATGCGGTCCAGGACCGGGGTCATCTGCGGAGCGTCGCCCCACGGCCGGGGGTGACCAGGATGGCCGGCGGCCGACAGCCGCCGTCGCTCGGCAGATGAATCGTGGAATCAGAACGACGTCAGCGCGGCTCAGGCACGCGATCCGTCGGACACGCCTTACGGTCTGCGCCCCCACGCGGAGATCATCGGCGCGGTGGCGAGGTCGAGACGGCCGGTGAGGACGTTCGAAAGGTGGCGGTCGATCTCCTCCTCGGTGGCGAGCCCCTCCGCCACCAGGAGCGGGCGGATCTGCCGTACGGTCGCGGCTTCCAGGACGACGCAGGCCGGTGAGGTGATCGGGAAGTACGCATCGGCCCGCACGTCGTCGAGACCCGACTCGCGCAGCAGTCTCGGCAGGGTGCGTCCATAGGCGAGGTCCGCGCCGCGCGACGCCATCAAGGTACGGAAACCGGCACGCAAACGGTTGGCGAGCCGCTCCTCGGGTCCCGACTCGTCCGGGCACAGCAGAGGTTGCAGCCCCGGATCGGCGTCCTCCACGAGCAACCACCCGCCCGGGCGCAGCGCCTGGACCATTCTTCGCAGGGCCTCGGCGCGGTCGGCCACGTGCACGAGGACCAGCCGGGCGTGGACGAGATCGAAGCCGCCGGGCGGCGGCGGATCGGCGGCGACGTCGTGGCGCAGCACCTCGATCACGTCGTCCGCGATCCCGCGGGTCCAGGAGACGTCGATGTCGGTGGCGGTCACCGTGCCCGTGGGGCCGACACGTTCAGCCAGTCCGAGTGGTACGGACGGGCCGCCGGCGCCGATCTCCCAGCACCGCATGCCTGCCGTGAGTCCGAGCCGGTCGATGTGGCGGAACGTCACCGGATCGAACAGCTCGCTGAGGGCCGTGAACCGGGTTCCTGCCTCCGCTTGCCGGTTGTCCAGCAGGTATCCGTGTTCCTGATCCGCTTCGTGGTCGTCGGCCATGGGGCGATTCTGGCAGAGGGGGGCGGGGGTCCGGTCCGCGGCGCGAGTGCTGCGTATGCGGGGCGGTTCGTGCGGTGGCAGCGGGGTCGGCAAGCCTGCTCGTCCGCCTCCGCTGCCCGCCGCGATGCACCCTGAACCCGCGCCGCGCACCCGGGCGGGGAGGGCCTGCGGCATGTGGTCTGCGGCCTCCGGGAACCGGCTTATGCCCCCTGTGTCACATGTCACCCCGTATGTAGCGGTCAGTCCGGAACAACCCGGAGTGGGGCGTCGTTCTTTCCAGTGTGGCTGCGGAGGGGACAGTGTCCCCGGGCCTCACCTATAGCCCATGGGGACGATCGTTCGGCTGAAGCCCCATGGAGCCTTTCGCCGAGAGGCGACCGCCCTCCGCTTGCCACCCCTTACGGCCCCGGCTGGTCTCCCCCGTCCAGTCGGGGCTCCTTCTTTTCCCGCCTCGGACTCTTCCCGCCTCAAACCACCGCTCTCAGACCGCCGAGTCGGCCAGCAGCTTCAGGGCGAGAGCCTGCGTCCGGGCGTCGGCCTTCTCGGGGCTTCCCGTGTCGTAGGGCGGGTCGGGGTCGTATTCGACCGCGAGCTGCATGGCCTGCGCCACCTCCGTGTCGGAGAGGCGGGCGGCGAGGTGGAGTCCCATGTCGATTCCGGCGGACACCCCCGCGGCAGTGATGATCTTGCCTGCCTCGACATAGCGCCCCGGTGTGTACGTCGCACCGACCTTGGCCAGGTACGGGCGGGCCGCCCAGTACGTCGTGGCGGGCAAGCCACGCAGCAAGCCGGCGGCCCCCAGGATCAGCGAGCCGGTGCACACGGACGTCGTCCAGACCGTACGGCGGTGGATACGGCGGATCCACTCGTGGACCCCGGTGTCGTCCATCATGGCCGTGACACCCCGGTCGCCGCCCCCGGGCACGAGCAGGACATCGGCGCGGCGCACGTCCCGCATCGCCCGTTCCGCCACCAGACTCAGCTCTCCGGTGTCCGTGCTCACCGGCCCCGCCTCGCGGGCGACCATCGTCACGCGCACGCCCGGGACGCGGCACAGCACCTCGAACGGGCCGACCGCGTCCAGCGCCGTGAACCCGTCGTAGAGCAGCACCGCCACGCTCAGGCGGCCGTCACCCGACGCCGCCTCCGCGGAACCACCCGTACCGACGGCCATGGCGACGCCCGCCCCGACCGCTCCCGAGACGGCACCGCGCAACACTCCGCGACGACTCGGCTCCCGCCCGGCCACACTCCGGCTCATGTCCCACCAACGCCCCTCGTCCATACAGCAGTTGTCGCTCAAGTAGTCGTACGGGAGGGAGTGGGAGTTCCGGCGCGGCAGGAAACGTTCTCCCTACTGCTGATGCCACCTGTCGTACTGGTCGGAGGGGTCGCAGACCGTCGTCTGCACGAGGGTGCCGTTGCGTACGCTGGGCGTCGACAGGCAGTACCCGCTCGACGCGTTCTGCCACACGTCGTACCAGCCGGACGGCGGCCCGTTGGGGTTGTCCGCGAAGAAGACGCGCCACTGCTGGCTGCGGTCGGCCGCGTTGCAGAACTCCATCGTGACCGTCCCCGAGCCGGACGACGGTGCGGTGATGCAGCGTCCCGTGCGCTGGTTGGTGAAGGTGAACAGGCCGGTCTGTGTGTTGAAACCTTCGAGCCACTTCTGTTCGGAGCCGCTGCCGCACGACCACATCTGGAGCTTCACGGCGTTCTCGGTGGCGTTGTCGAGGCAGTGGGTGGAGTTCCAGACGTTGATCGGGGTGAAGCCCGCGGCCCGCGCGGGCACGCCGGCCACGGCCATGGCCACCATCGTCAGTACCGCCATGACGAGCGCGGACAGGCTGCGTCGAGTAGACATCGATCTTCTCCGGGTTTCCCGACTGGAAGTGCTGGAGAGCCCGAACGACATCCGGGGTGCAGAGGAAGGTCCGAGCGCGGCGAGTCCGAGGGCTACTCGCATGGCGAGTCAGAGGGCTACTCGCTCGAGGCGGCGGCTGACTGCTCCGGTCAGGTGCACCGGCGAGGGGCGATTCTTCCACCGGGCCCGGTCCCCGACAACGCACGGTGTGCGGCTTTTACCTACCGCGGGGCGGGGCTTTTACTTCCAGAGTAATCGACCCTTGGATCTCCGGTGAGCCACAGTCGTCATCGCGCGAGGACAACGAGCGCGAGCACGATTCATCGCCCCCTGCCGGAAGGGCTCACTCCATGCCGTACTTCGAAGGATCCGACGGGACAAGCCTGTTCTTCACCGACTGGGGACGGGGCAAACCGGTGGTGTTCGTGGCCGGGGCGTGGCTGAGCAGCGGTTCGTGGGAGTTCCAGATGCTGCCGCTGACCGACGAAGGCCTGCGCTGCGTCGCGTACGACCGGCGCGGGCACGGCCGTTCCGACTGGGTCGGGCACGGCTACGACTACGACACCCTCGCCGACGACCTCGCGGCGCTGCTCACGCGGCTCGACCTGCACGACGTGACTCTCGTGGCGCACTCGATGGGTGGCGGGGAGGCGATCCGTTATCTCACCCGGCACGGTTACGACCGGGTGAGCCGGTTGGTGCTCGTCGGGGCCACGGCGCCGTTGATGCTGCGGACGCCGGACAACCCGGAGGGCATCGACCAGGAGATCCTCGACCTCATGGCGGCCGACCGCGCCAAGGACCGGCCGCGGTGGATGGCCCAGAACGCGCAGGCGTTCTTCGCCACGCACCTGGGCAACGGCATCTCCGCGGAACTCATGGAGTGGATGGTGCGGCAGTGCCTCGACTGTTCGGCCAAGGCCGCCCACGAGGTGGTGCGGACCGGCCTCTGCACCGACCTGCGCGAGGAGGCCACGGCGATACGGGTGCCGACCTTGATTCTGCACGGCGACGCCGACGCCTCGGCTCCCGTAGCCCTCTGCGGGCGGCGCATGGCCGAGTTGGTGCCGGGAAGCGTCTGCAAGGAGTACCCCTTGGCGGGCCACGGCTTCTTCATCACCCACGCCGATGCGGTCAACCGGGAGCTGCTCGACTTCATCGACGCGTCTTGACCGCACGTCGCTGGGCAGAGGGGGGTCTCCCCCGACGACTGTGGACCCTTTGTCGGCGGAACCGGCAAGTGACCCCACCCGACAGGGCCGCCGCACCCCCGTGGCGGCGGCCCTGTCCCCGCTCAGCGCAGCCGGGTCGCGGCGTACACCTCGATGGCGGCCCGCTGGAACACGGCCAGGCCCGGCGCGATCGACTCGTACGCCGCGCGCCAGTGCTCGTTCTCCACGCAGGTACGCCCGATCGCGCGGTACTCCTCGGCGGTCGCCGTCCGGCTCCGGGACAGCGTCCGGTACTGGGCGTCGATCTCGGCCTGCACCGCGTCGGCGTCGGCGGGCAGGCCGGTGGCCAGCAGCTCCGCCAGCCGGATCATCTGCGCCGTGCGCTCGCGCTCGTCGGCCTCGATCTCGGCCTCGCTCGACACCGAGGCGTGCCGCTCGATGGCGCCGACCAGCTCAGGGAAACCGCGCAGGGCCTTCATGCACTGGACGGGCCGGACGCCTTCGAACAGGTTCTCCGGCCGGCTGATGCTGATCATGTCTGTGCCGTCCTTCCTGGACTGCTCCAGTTCGGTGATCGTGCGGGCGACGGTGCCGGCCAGGCCGTTCAGCCGGTCCCGCTCGGCGAGCAGCCGACGGTAGTGGCCCCGCAGGGCCTCCAGCTCGTCGACCTGCGTGGCCAGGATCCGGCCGATCTCAGGCAGCCCCAGGCCCAGTGCACGCAGTACGAGAACCTGCTGCAGCCGCAGCAGTTGACGCCCCTCGTAGTAACGGTGGCCGTTGGCCCCGACCCGGGCCGGCGGCAGCAGGCCGATCTCGTCGTAGTGCCGCAGGGTCCGAGCCGTCACACCCGACATCCGGGCGACCTCCGCGATCGGCCAGGCCATCGCCGCCTCCCTCACACGTGTTTCACGGGCCGGAATCCCCGACCCTTCTCAGGACGGTAGAGGCTTCCGCTACGTCAGCCTCAAGCCCCGCCTTCGGGTTTCTACGTGTTACGCGCGGATCCAGGCCGCCGATGACTTCCCACGTCCCGGCGAAGGCGCTGCAACACACGCTGGAGAGACGCACCTCTGACGCCCGGCCCCGCCGCTGGGCCCCACACGTCCGCCGGTCACCCCGTTCGCCACACAGGTGTCGGGGAGTCCCGGCAGTCCCGGGCCGGTCGCCTAGACTCGCCGAATGGCCAAGTACTTCGACGTGCACCCCGACAACCCCCAGCGGCGCAGCATCAGCAGCGTGGTCGACGGGATCCGGTCCGGCGCGCTCGTCGCCTATCCGACGGACTCCTGCTACGCGCTGGGATGTCAGCTCGGCAGTCGCGACGGCATGGACCGCATCCGGTCGATCCGCCGGCTCGACGACCGCCACCACTTCACCCTGATGTGCGAGAGCTTCGCGCAGATGGGGCAGTTCGTGCACCTCGACAACGACGTGTTCCGGGCGATCAAAGCGGCCACCCCCGGCAGCTACACCTTCATCCTGCCCGCCACCAAAGAGGTGCCGCGCCAGATGATGCACCCGAAGAAGCGGACCGTCGGTGTGCGCATCCCCGATCACACCGTCACCCAGGCCCTGCTCGGCGAGCTCGGCGAACCGCTGCTGTCCAGCACGCTGCTCCTGCCCGACCAGGAGGAACCGTTGACCCAGGGCTGGGACATCAAGGAGCGCCTCGACCACCTCGTCGACTCGGTCATCGACTCCGGTGACTGCGGCACCGAGCCCACCACCGTCATCGACTTCTCCGGTGGCGAGGCGGAGATCGTCCGTCGCGGGGCGGGCGACACCTCGCGGTTCGAGTAGCGGGCCGCCGGAGAGTGGCGGCCCGCAGTACGGTCCGGCGCCGAGCGGCAGTCGTCCTCGGGCCCGCGCCGAGCGGCGGTCGTCTTCAGAGGTGCGGTGCGCAGCAGCCGTCCCTGCGCATCAGGTGCCCCGCTTCGAGCCAGTACGTCTCGTCCTCGCCGCCCGCACCGGCCCCGCTCTTCGACCGGGGTTCGAAGGCGTCCGTCAGGTCCTCGGTCCGGTACGGAGTGCCTCCCCGTAGCACCGATACCGTCCGCACCATCGTGTCGAAGTCCGTGAACGGGTCGCCGTCCACGATCGTCACGTCGGCGACCTTGCCGGCCTCGACAGTGCCCAGGTGACGGTCGAGGCCGAACACCCTGGCAGGCAGGACGGTCGCGGTGCGCAGAGCCGCCGCCGGGGACAGGCCTCCCCGGTGCAGGGCGCGCAGCCCCAGGTGGAGCGAGAGGCCCACCGGGACGAGGGGCTGGTCGGTGCCGAGGGCCACCTGGCCGCCGGCGGCGAGGACGCGCCGGTAGATGTCGGTCTCCCTGCGGAGCGTGGCCAGCTGTGCCGCGCTGGGCGGCACGCCTGCCCCGGCCTTCACCGCGGCGGCGTCCCACGGCGGCATCACCACGGTGACCCGCGGGTCGTCCGCGAGGCCCGGGTCCGCGCCGAGCAGCGGCGCCGAGGTGAAGGGCGTGGCGATCAGCGAGAAGGCGGCGCCGTGCGCGCTGTAGATCTCGATGACGTCGTCCCAGGCGCGTCCGGTGGCGGTGACGGCGTGCCCGAACTCCGCGCGCTGGGTGGCCTGCAGATGGGTCGTCAGGTCCTGGCCGAGCTGGATGCCGGGCGAGAGCAGATGACTCCCGGCCCGTACGCCGAGCTTCTCGTGCGCGAACCGCGCCGCCTCTTCCATCACCCAGCCCGGCGCGCGCACATAGGTCTTGACGAAGTCCCAGTCGAGTGCGGCGCCGCGGTCCAGGGAGCGCCGCAGGGCCGCCCTGCTCCGGTGCGCGCGGCCCATGCTGTATGCCACACGGCCGCCGTCGAGGAGTTCACCCGTGGTGAGCAGGCGGGGTCCGGCCAGTTCGCCCGCGGCCACGGCTTCGCGGATGCGGGCCTGTTCGTACGCGAAGCCGCCCAGCGACACCGCCGTGGTGATGCCGTACGTGAGTTGGCCCACCGTCTGGCGACCGCCGTACGTCGTCTGCCACGGGTGGGTGTGCGTGTCCCAGAGGCCGGGGACGACGGTGTGCCGGGAGGCGTCGACATGCCGGGCCGCGGGGGTACCGCCCGCAGGCCGGTGCGGCCGCACGGAGGCGAAGCGGCCGCCGCGGACGACGAGGTCGACGTCCTCGCGCACTTCGTCCCCGGTGCCGTCCCACAGCCGGCCGGCGTGCACCACCAGGTCGGCGGGCTCGGGCCTGCGCTGGTCCAGGGGCACGCGCACGGTACGGGGGCGGCCGCCTTCGGCTCCGATCAGGCGCAGGCGGCCGCTGGACAGGTAGAGGAGTGTCTTCGAGTCGCCCGACCACGACGGGTGGTCGGCCGGTTCGGCGGAGAGCATCCGCGGGGCGCCGCGTGGCGTGCCGTCGGGGGTGACGGGCAGCAGGTGCAGCGCGGATTCGACGATCACCGCGAGCCTGCGGCCGTCGGGGGACCAGACGGGCCCGGAGTCGTACCGGTCGGAGAGCGAGGCGTGCGGGGCGACGGCGTGCAGGCGGTCCGCTCCGGTGGCGGTGTCGACGATCCGGATGAGGTTGTAGCCCTCCCGGAAGCGGTGGTTGAGACGGTTGCGGTCGCAGAGCGCGAGGTAGCGGCCGTCCGGCGACCAGCTCGGTCTGCCCGGCAGTCCGCCGCCGCCGAGCGGTTCCACCAGGACGCGTTCGGTGCCCTGGGCGAGCTCGCGCACGACGAGACGTCCGGTCATGTCCAGACAGGCGAGCCGCGTGCCGTCGGGCGAGAGGGCCGGGTGGACCCGGCCGCCGGTGGCCAGTGCGGTCTCGGTGCCGGTCGCGAGGTCGCGGCGGTAGACGCCGAGCAGCCCGTCGCGGTCGTCGGCGTAGACCAGTGACTTTCCGTCCCGTGACCAGGTAGGGCCGAGCAGGTAGCCGGTGGTCGCCGCCCGGCGCGCCCTGCGCGGCGGACGGCCGCCGGATGTGCTCGCCAGCCAGAGCGAGTTGAGGGCGGCGAAGGCGATCTGTCGTCCGTCCGGCGACAGCGCGGGCAAGTGGATGCCGCGCGTGGGCCGCGCCCGCCCGAGGCCCAGGTCGTACTCCTTGATCCGGTACTGGGGGCGGTCCACCGGCAAGGTCGCCTCGAAGGGGATCACCTCGGGCCCGCCCGGCCCGCCGGAACGCACGCCGGGACGTACGAGGGTGAAGCGGCCGTCCAGGGTGAGCAGGAGCTTCCCGTCCGCCGTCCAGCGGGGTGGCACGGGAGCCAGGTCGCCGGTCAGGTCGACGGGTTCGCCGTCGACGACGAGCGTGCAGGAGGCGCGGGGTGCGGCCGTGGTCCTGAGGTAGGCGACGCGGTGTCCGTCGGGGGCCAGAGCAGGCGTCATGACCTGCGCGGACGCGGTCTCGGTGCGGATGACGGTGACAGGGCCCGGCCCTTCGGCGGGGACGGCAGCGATGGTCCTGGCCTCGAGCGAGGAGCCTTGCGGGGTGGTGACGGGCCTCCCGCGCACGAACAGGATCCGCTCGCCGTCGGGCGACCAGGTCGGGTCGAAGTCCTCCCACGGCCCGTCCTGGTGCGGCCCGTCCTGGCCGGGCAGTCCGGTCACGCGGGTGAGTTCGCCGCTCTCGACGTCGAGGACGTGGATGCGGTACGAGCCTCCCCGCACTGGGTCGCCGCCGCGCTCGGACGCGAAGGCGATACGGGTGCCGTCCGGTGACCAGGCGGGGCCCCGGTCGTCCCAGGGCCCTTCGGTGCGCTGTCGCAGCCGGGAGCCGTCGGCGCGCATCGTCCAGAGGTGGAATCCGCCGCCCTGATAGGCGCAGAACGCGATGGACGTGCCGTCCGGGGCGTACACCGGCCGGTTGGGCTCAAGGCCCGCCGGTGTCAGCGGCACCGCCTCACCGCCGCCCCGGGGCAGCGACCAGAGGGTGGCCTGCGCCTCGACGACCAGCCGGTCGGCGGCGGGCGAGAGAGTGGCGGCGCCGTTCGTGACCCGGGTGAACGAGAGGGGGACTGTGGTGCGCGGCCGGGCCGGTGCGGGGGCGGCCCCCAGGGCGGCGACGGCCCCGGAAACGCCTGCGGCGACGAACAGTTGACGTCTGGTCAGCGGGAGCACGGTGTCGTGTTGGTCACAGTCCATGACACGGAACACTCGCCCATCCCGGTACGCGTGGACAACACCATGGGGCGACAACACGCCGGTGATCCATGTCGGAATCCGACGACCACGGAAGCGCACGCGATGGCGCGGGATTCGGCCGGGGCGCCGTCATACCGAAAGCTGACGCCCCGATCCCGCGTACCCCTGGAGTCTGCCCGCCCGTGCTACCGCAGGCTGACGCCTTGCCATCTCCCCTTGTCATAGCGTCCCTTGACATGACAGTCATCCGAACATCCGTACACAGACGCACCCTTGTCGCCGCCGTCGCCCTCGCCGTCGTGCTGCCGGTCGCGGGCGGGTCGGTGGCGTCCGCCGCTGGGCCCGGCGGGGCCGGTGCCACGCGCGTCGGTGCCTCCGCGAGTGATCCGGCGGCGGCCGAGTTCCGTCTGCCGCGCCCCACCGGGCCGTTCGGGGTGGGGCGTGACAGCCTGCATCTCGTCGACAAGAGCCGCCGTGATCCGTGGGTGCCCTCGGCGGGTGCGCGCGAGTTGATGGTTTCCGTGTATTACCCCGGGCGGCACGGGGGCGGCGCCCCCACCTCGTACACCTCCGAGGAGGAGGCCCGGCTCCTGCTGGAGTGGTGGAAGGTGGACGCGCGGATCTCCGCGGGTGCGTACAGCTCCACGCGCACCTTCGCGCGTGCCGGGGCGAAGCCCGCGGCCGGGCGGTTCCCGTTGATCGTGCTCTCCCCCGGGTTCACCGCTCCCCGTACCACCTTGACCCACCTCGCCGAGGATCTGGCGAGCCGTGGCTTCGTGGTGGCCACCGTCGATCACGCCTACGAGTCCGTCGGCACGGCCTTCCCCGGCGGCCGGATGCTGACCTGCCGGGCCTGCGCCCCCGTCGAGGAGCCCGGTGGCGGCGAGATCGCCACCGAGGGGCGGGCCAAGGACCTCTCGTACGTCATCGACCGGTTGGCCGGCCGCACAGCGTCCTGGCGGCTTGCCCGCATGATCGATCCCGGGCGGATCGGCGCGGGCGGGCACTCCATCGGCGGTTCCGCCGCGCTCGCCACGATGGCCGCCGATTCCCGGGTACGGGCCGGCCTGAACATGGACGGTCATTTCCACGTCAGGCCCGACTCGATCGGCGGCCGTCCCTTCCTGATGCTGGGGACCGAGGCGCAGCACACGCCGGGGGTCGAGGACGGCAAGAACTGGGACGAGGCGTGGCAGGGGCTCGACGGCTGGAGGCGCTGGCTCACCGTCAGGGGTTCCGGGCACTTCACGTTCACCGACGTGCCCGTGCTGGCGGGACAGGCCGGTGTGGAGGACCCCGAGGTGCCGCTGTCCGGTGAGCGTTCCGAGCGGATCACGCGGGCGTACGTCGGAGCCTTCTTCGAGCAGCAGCTGCGCGGTGTCCCGCAGCCGCTGCTCGACGGGCCGACGCCGGGGAACCCGGAGGTCACCTTCCGGCGGCGTTGAGCGGTCAGCGGGCGGGGGACGGTTCCGCCATCGTGGCCTCGACCTCACGTCGAGGGTGGGACTTCACTCGATAAGGTCAGCAGACTCCGCCCTGCGGTTTCTGTTATCGAGGGGGGCGCGGGGCGTCTCCTCTACGTCGGAGGAGACAGCCCCCCACACACAGAAAGTGGTCACAGCGTGAGCAGCGAACGCCACATCGCGATGATCAGAGCGGCGCAGGACGGGAACCAGCGGGCGCAGGACGCACTGGTCGCGGAGTACCTGCCCCTCGTCTACAACATCGTCGGACGGGCCCTGAACGGTCATGCGGACGTGGACGACGTGGTGCAGGAGACCATGCTCCGTGTCCTCGGCGGCCTGGACGGGCTGCGCGGTCCGGAGAACTTCCGCAGCTGGCTCGTCGCCATCACCATGAACCAGATACGCGGCCACTGGCGGGAGCGCGCCTCGTCCGCGATACCCACCGGCGCCGGGCCCGCGGACGGGTACGACGTGGTGGATCCGGGTGCGGATTTCGTGGATCTGACCATCACGCGGCTGGGGCTCTCGGGGCAGCGCCGGGAGACCGCCGAGGCCACCCGGTGGCTGGACGAGGACGACCGGGCCCTGCTGTCGCTGTGGTGGCTGGAGTCCGCGGGCGAGCTCACGCGGGCGGAGGTCGCCGAGGCTCTCGAGCTGTCCTCCCAGCACGCGGCGGTGCGGGTCCAGCGGATGAAGGCTCAGCTGGAGACGGCTCGTGTCGTCGTCCGCGCCCTGGCGGCCACCCCGCCGTGCCCGGTGCTGCGGCAGATCACGGCCGGCTGGGACGGCGTGCCCTCGGCGCTGTGGCGCAAGCGGCTGGCCCGTCACGCCCGGGACTGCGCGGCCTGCGAGGGCCACTGGTCGAATCTGGTCCCCGCCGAGGGTCTGCTGGTCGGGCTCGGTCTGGTCCCGGTGGGCGCCGCGCTCGCCGGTCTGGTCGCCCCGCCCGACCTCGTCCGGGTCGGACACGCCGCTCCCGCTCCCGGCGAGGAGGCTCCGGTCGCGGCACGGACGCAGGCCCGCCGCGACCGCGCAAGACGCCGACGCCGTACGACCGGGGCGGCCGCCGCGGTCCTCGCGCTCGGGATCGGCGGCGCAGCGGTGCATCTGCTCACCGGACCGGAGACGGACGACAGCGCGCCGTCCACCGCCGCCGCCCCTGCCTCCGCCGCGCCCCCCGCGGCATCGAAGAGCGCCTCCCCCTCACGGTCCGCGTCCCCCAGCGCGAAGCCGTCGCCCAGCAAGTCGAAGAAGAAAGCCAGGCCCTCCCCGAGCCACAGCGCCGTCAAGCCCGAACCCAAGCCCAAGCCGACACCGAAGAAGCCCACGGCCAAGGCGCCCGAACCCGCGCCCTCGAAGCCGAGCGGCGCTGCCGCGCAGGTGGTCGCGCTGGTCAACACCGAGCGCGCCAAGGCGGGTTGCGGCCCGGTCCGGTCCAACGGGAAGCTCGCCACGGCGGCCGCCAAGCACTCCGCCGACATGGCGGCCCGCGACTACTTCGACCACACCAGCCCCGACGGCACGGACCCCGGCGACCGCATCACCGCGGCCGGATACCGCTGGAGCACGTACGGGGAGAACATCGCCCGCGGGCAGCAGTCCCCGGCGTCGGTGATGGACTCGTGGATGAACAGCCCCGGCCACCGCGCGAACATCCTCAACTGCGACTTCAAGGAGCTCGGTGTGGGCATCCACAACGGCTCCGGCGGCCCCTGGTGGACCCAGGCCTTCGGCACGGCCCTCTGACAGAGGCTCTCAGCCGACCTGCTGGGTGTGGAACTGTTCGAGGCGCCGCTGCGCGAGCAGCAGCGTGCCGCGCTGGCGTCCCGGCACCCGGCGGCGCAGGGTGACCAGGGCGGGCCCGAGGCCGCGGACGGCCTCGGGGTCGCGTACGCGGTCCCACAGGTGATGGGCGCGGTCCGCCGCGGCCTCCACCTCCGGGGAGTCGGGGGCCTGTCCCGCCGCGAGACGGGCCGACGCCACCGCGAGCCAGGTCTCGCAGCTGCGCGCCGGGTCCCCGGCGAACCTCGCCAGGTCCGCCCGTACTTCCATCCAGTGGATGGCCTCCTTCGAGCCCGGCCCGTGCATCCGCAGCGCGCTCTGCTCCCACGAGGCCGCGAGGGCCGACGCCTCGCCGTGCCGGCCCGCCTCGACGGCCGCGGTGATCGCCGCGTGCGGGTCCATGCCCGCGTCGGCCTGCTGCGGGGGATGCGGGACGGGTTCGGCGGCCGGATGCGCGCCCGGGTCGTGGACCGGCAGGAGGTCCTTGGCGTCCTCGCCGAGGCTCTGGGCGGCGGCGTGCTGGTGGAGTTGGAGCAGGGGCGGGCGGTGTCCGCTGCGCAGGATGGTCGCGAGGGCCTTCATGTACGCGGGGGTCGCGGGCGTGCGGCGCCGGGCGGGCGGCGCGATGCGGCCGTAGAGCGCGACGTCCGGGCCCGCGTCGAGGGGGTGCGCGGTGAGGGCCTGCCAGCTCTCGGGGTCGGCGTGCAGATCGGCGAGGACCGTGGTGGTGCCCGCCGGGCGCAGCCGCAGCTCCTGCGTGATCCAGTGCCAGGGGAACCCGGTGTAGCGCACGGTCGCCGTGGTGGTCCTGGCGAGCGCGACGTGCAACTGCCGCTGGCGCCGGTCGAGATGGACCTGACCGATGAGGTAGATCGTCAGGGGCCCGGGGGCCATGGCCGCCGCGCGCAGCCGGGTGAGGACGGTCTGCGGGTCCAGGGGGTCGGCCAGCTCCACGATGCTCGCGGTCGGCGTTCCGGCGAGCGTCTGGGGCGGCACCGCGGCGAGGACGGGAAGCACGGAGGCCGCGTCCACCAGTCGTCCCTTGCCCACCGGGGCAGCCGCGACGAGCAGCACCGTTCCAGGCATGGGCCCCTCCTTCTCGATCAGCACGTCAGCACCGTATCCGCATCTCACGCCGGGCGCGCCCGTCGGACGGACTTCACCGCCGACTCAGGCTCTGGGGCAGACCGTAAGGCGGGGCCGGGGCGCAGGTCCCAAGTGGGGCCGCTCGGCCGAGGTGGTGGGACCGAGCCCTGGGCCGGTTGTGGTGACCGTCTCAGCGGGTGTTCGTTCCCCGGGACGAGAACGGCCGCGTAACCTCGTACGTTCATACGGATGCGCACGACCGCGCCAGTCCTCACCTGCGGAGATGATCAGGCACATGTCGACGCCCCCCGCCCGCGGTCTGAACAGGGTGCTGGAGGACTTCGGCCGCACCCTCCTCGACCTGGTCCACGGCGACCCTTCGGCCGCGGCGGAGCTCGGCGGCGTCGGCATCCACGATCCGCACGACGAGCAGCACTACCCGGAGCGGGCCATCGTGCTCGGCGTCGGGGTCCACGGGGCCGCGGAGATCGCCGGGCTGATGCGGCGGCTCACCGGGGCGGGCGCGGCGGCGCTCGTCGTGCGCGCGCCCGTCGACGCCGCCGCACTCGAAGCCGTGTCCGCCGAGACCGGCATCGCCCTGCTGACGCTCACGCGCGGGGCCTCCTGGGCCCAACTCGCCGCGATGCTGCGGACCTTGCTGTCCGAGGGAGATGTGGGCGAGGCGGGCGACCAGACGCTGGGCGGCGTGCCCTCGGGGGACCTTTTCGCGCTGGCGAACGCGATCGCGACGCTGCTGGACGCGCCGATCACCATCGAGGACCGCCGCTCACGCATCCTTGCCTTCTCCGGGCGCCAGGACGAGGCGGACCCGGCGCGGGTGGCGAGCATTCTGGCCCGGCGGGTGCCCGAGCGCTATCTGCGCATCCACGAGGAGCACGGAGTCTTCAAGGAGCTCTACCGCAGCGAGCGGCCGGTGCACATCCCGCCGCCCGCGCTGGGCGACGAGGTCGCGCTGCCGCGCATGGCGATCGCCGTACGCGCCGGGGAGGAGATCCTCGGCTCGGTGTGGGCGGCGCTGCGCGAGCCCCTCACCCAGGAGCGGGAGGAGGCTTTCCAGGAGGCGGCCAAGCTGGTCGCCCTGCACATGCTCCGGCACCGCGCGGGCGCCGACGCCGAGAACCGGCTGCGCGCCGATCTGGTGACGACGGCGCTGGAGGGCGGCTCCGGAGCGGTCGGGGCGCTGGGCCGACTCGGCCTCGCCGACGAGCCCCTCCTCGTCCTCGCCCTGGGGCTCGAACCCGCGGCCGACGAGGACCACGCGCACCTCACGGCGGAGCGCCAACGGCTGACCGGTGCGCTTGCCGTGCATCTGACGGCGGTGCAGCCGCGATCGGCGGTGGCGCTGCTGGGAGACGTGGCCTACGCGCTGTTCCCGGTGCCGGACGACTCGGCGTTCGCGCGGGAGCGGGCCGTGCAGGTGGCGACGGACTTCCTGCAGCGCACCGGGGACCGGACGGGCGCGGTCGTCGGGATCGGCTCGGTGGCCCCCGAGCCAGCGGCTCTCGCCCGGTCACGGACCAACGCGGACCGGGCACTGCGCGTCCTGTTCAGCGGCCGCGCCGCCCGGCGGGTCGCCGCCATCGGGGACGTGTACATCGACGCGCTGCTGATCGAGATGCGGGATCTCGCGGTCGCCAACCGTGATGAACTCTCGGGCCCCATCGCCCGGTTGGCGGCCTACGACCGTGCTCACAACTCCCGGCTGGTCGAGACGCTGCGGGCCTGGCTGGACGCGTTCGGCGACGTGATCGCCGCCTCGGCGAGCATGTTCGTCCACCCCAACACCTTCCGTTACCGGATCCGCCGCGTCGCTGAGGTCGGGCAGATCGATCTCCAGGACCCCTCCGAGCGGTTCGCCGCGATGCTGCAACTGCGGCTGATGGGTGTGTACGACTGAGGGGTTTCGCGCGGCGGGAGAGTCGCCGCGCCCGGCGACGTCCAGGGCCGCTGGTGTGTCGGGAAGTCCTCGGCGGCGATCTGCTGCCAGTGATGGGCGTGCACTCGGGCTGGTCTCGAACGGCGCTACGGGCGCGGTTCGGTTCCCCGTACGAATCCGCGCCGGATGTTGTCACCTGCGTACGAACTCCGTGCCCGGCGGCCTGGCTAGCGTGGCGGTCACCCCACCACCTGGAGGAATCCCCCCGTGCAGGCCGCTCATCCCCCTTCCCGTCCCGCCCCGCAGCTCGGTGCCATGCTCGACGACCTCGAAGAACTCGTGTCCTGCGAGTCCTACTCCGCCGACCACGCCGCCGTGGCCCGCAGCGCCCGCGTCGTCGCGGCGCAGGGCGAGCGGCTGCTCGGCGCGCCGCCCCGGACGCTGGTGACGCAAGGGGTCACCCATCTGCAGTGGACTTTCGGGACGCCGCGGGTCCTGCTCCTCGGCCACCACGACACGGTCTGGCCGATCGGCACGCTCAGGACCCACCCGTTCTCGGTGCGGGACGGCGTCGCTCGCGGACCCGGCGTCTTCGACATGAAGGCCGGCCTGGTGCAGATGTTCCACGCGCTGGCCCTGCTGCCCTCTCTCGACGGCGTCTGCGTCCTGGTCACCGGGGACGAGGAGGTCGGCTCGGACACCTCCCGCGCGCTCATCGAGGACACGGCGCGCGCCTGCCGGGCCGCCCTCGTCCTGGAGGCCTCGGCGGCGGGCGGCGCCCTCAAGACCGGCCGCAAGGGCGTGTCCCACTACGACCTCACGGTCCACGGCCGCGCCGCGCACTCCGGCCTCGACCCCGAGAAGGGCGTCAACGCGGCCACGGAACTGGCCCACCACCTGCTCGCCCTCCAGCGCGTCACCGAGGCCGTGACCACCCGGACCGGGCCGGGCACGACGGTCACCCCGACGGTGATGTCGGCGGGCACGACCACCAACACCGTCCCGGCCCGCGCCGAACTGAGCCTCGACGTGCGGGTCCCGAGCCGGGCCGCGCAGGACGCGGTCGACGAACTCCTGCGCGGGCTCACGCCGCACCACCCGGGCGCCCGTCTGGAGGTCGGCGGCGGCCCCAACCGCCCGCCCCTGGACGCCGACGCGTCGCAGGAGCTGTTCGCGCTGGCCGACGAGGTGGCCACCCGGACGGGGATCGGCCCGCTGCGGCAGGCCTCGGTCGGCGGCGCGTCCGACGGCAACTACACGGCGGGCGTCGGCTGTCCCACGCTCGACGGCCTCGGCGCCGTCGGCGACGGGGCCCACGCCGACCACGAGCACGTCCTGACCGCCGACATGCCGCCCCGCGCCCAGCTCCTCACCGATCTCGTCGGAGCGATCCTGTGAGCCGCCCCGACATCCGGGAGCTGCACACGGTGGCCGAGTTCGAGTCCGTCGCGCACCTGTACGCCGGAATCTGGGGCACGGAGCCGAGCACGGCACCGGTCTCCGCGGAGGTCATGCGCGCGCTCGCGCACGCCGGGAACTATGTCGCGGGGGCGTACGAGGACGGCCGCCTCACCGGGGCCTCCGTCGCGTTCTTCGGCGAGCCCGCGGGCACCACCCTGCACTCCCACATCACCGGCGCCGTCATGGGCCGGGGCATCGGCCTCGCCCTCAAGCTGCACCAGCGCGAGTGGGCCCTGGACCGCGGCCTGAAGCGCATCACCTGGACGTACGACCCGCTCATCCGCCGCAACGCCCACTTCAACCTCACCAAACTCGGGGCACGCCCCGAGGAGTACCTGCAGTCCTTCTACGGCGCCATGGACGACGCCATCAACGGCGGCGACGAGTCGGACCGGGTCCTGGCCGCCTGGGACCTGTCGGCCCCGCGGCCGGAGACCGGGCAGGCGGGCATACGGCTGCCGGACGGCGCCGCACACGCCGTGCGCGACGACGGCGGGCGTCCCGAACCGCGGTCCACCGACGCGGAGTTCGTCCTCATCGACCTGCCGGACGACATCGAGGCACTGCGCCGCACCGACGCTCCGGCCGCCCGAGCCTGGCGCGTCGCCGTCCGGGAGTCCCTCGGCGGCCTGCTCGCCGAAGGAGCCCACGTCGTCGGCTTCCACGACCGGCGCAGCTACGTCGTCCGCCGCACCCCCGCCACCTCCGCGCCTCTGCCCACCGGGAGCAACCAGTGACCAAGACGAAGATCACCGGCATCGAGCTGCGCCGGATCGCGATGCCGCTCGTGGCGCCGTTCCGCACCTCCTTCGGCGTCGAGACCAGCCGTGACGTCCTGCTCGTACGGGTCGTCACCACCGACGGGGAGGGGTGGGCCGAGTGCGCCGCCATGTCCGAGCCCCGCTACTGCGGCGAGTACGTCGACGGCGCCCAGGACGTCCTGCGCAAGTTCCTGATCCCCGCGCTGCCCAAGGACGGTGTGGACGCCGCCGGAGTGGGCCGGGCCCTGGCTCCCTTCACCGGGCACCACATGGCGAAATCGGCCCTGGAGAGCGCGGTCCTCGACGCTCAGCTCCGCGCCTCGGGCGAGTCCTTCGGCTCCTACCTCGGGGCCGCGCGCGACCGCGTCCCGTGCGGCGTCTCGGTGGGAATCATGGATTCCGTCCCCCAACTGCTCGACGCCGTCGAGCAGTACGTCGCCGAGGGCTACGTCCGGATCAAGCTGAAGATCGAGCCGGGCTGGGACGTCGAGCCCGTGCGCGCGGTCCGCGAACGCTTCGGGGACGACCTGCTCCTCCAGGTCGACGCCAACGCCGCCTACACCCTCGTCGACGCCCAGCACCTCGCCGAGCTCGACGCGTTCGGCCTGCTCCTGATCGAACAGCCCCTCGCCAACGACGACATGGTCCAGCACGCCCGGCTCGCCAAGCTCTTGCGCACTCCCGTCTGCCTCGACGAGTCCATCGAGTCCGCCGCCCACGCGGCAGCGGCCATCTCCCTCGGCGCCTGTTCCATCATCAACGTCAAGCCCGCCCGGGTCGGCGGCTACTTGGAGGCCCGCCGTATCCACGACGTCGCCCGCGCCCACGGCGTCCCGGTCTGGTGCGGCGGCATGCTGGAGACCGGCATCGGACGCGCCGCCAACGTGGCCCTCGCGGCACTGCCCGGCTTCACCCTCCCCGGCGACACCTCCGGCTCACACCGCTACTTCGCCACCGACATCACCGAACCGTTCGTCCTCTCGGACGGCCACCTCGACGTCCCCACCGGCCCCGGCATCGGGACGGAGCCCTTGCCCGAGGCCCTCGAAGAGGTGACGACGTCGGCGGAGTGGATCGCTCTGTAGAGGCGGCCTCCCGGGGCCGCTCAGGCGTTCACCAGTCGGAGTTCTCCGCGTCGCACATGTTGAAGCCGAGCGTCGACCTGCCCACGTACCGCAGGCATTCCTCGGGGCCCGTGGGCAGTGTCGAGCAGAAGGCGGCCTCGCGCAGCAGGCGTTCCAGCGGGCCCGGTCTCCGCAGGGCTTCGGGGCCGCAGATCCGTACGGCGGCCAGGGCGAGGCGGGGGGCCAGTTCGCCGACGCAGTACTTCGCCGCGTGTACCGCGGTGTCGGCCTCCAGGGTGCCCTTCTCCTCGTCGACCAGCCGGGCGGCGGAGTAGACCAGCGAGCGGGCCGCCTTCAGGTCGACGCCGAGCCGGCCGATGTCCGCCTGGAGGGCAGGCGAGGAGCGGCGGCGCTCGTCGTCCCGCAGGAGACGGACCGTCGACCGCAGGATGGACTCGGCGATGCCCAGCTGCGCGCCGAGGCAGCCGGACACCGACCAGTGCGGCTCCCGTACGAGCCGGAACAGGGACAGCCCTTCCACACCGAGGAACAGCCGGTGCCGCGGGACGGGCACGTCGCTCATCGTCATGGTGGCGGTCCATGTGCCGCGCGGCGCGGGCGAGTTGCCGGGATCCGAGAAGGCGACGCCCTGATCGTCCTTCGCGACCACGAAGTGCGACACCCTGTCGCTGATCACGGAGCCTTCCGCGCGGGCCGCGACCACGTAGTGATCGGCGATCCCGGCGGGCGACACCGCGGACCTGATGCCTTTCAGCGCGTAGCCGTCGCCGGTGCGCCGGTAGGTGGCGCGAATGTCGCGGAGCCTGGTTCCGGTGCCCGTCTGGGACGTGGCGGAGGCGAACATGGCGCCGCTCTCCACCACTTGCGCGAAGAGCCAGGAGCGGAACCGGTCGGCGGCGACGGGCAGTTCGGATCCGCCGGTCTCGCACAGCGAGCCGATGGCCGCGTTGTGCGTGTGGAATCCGATGGCGGTCGCGGCGTCGCCGGTGGCCAGCGTCTCCAGGACCTTGGTGTAGTCGAGGAAGGACAGTCCCGCACCGCCGAACTGCCGGGGCACGAGCAGCTTCAGGAGTCCGGCGTCACGTATCAGGCGGTAGCCGCGGTGCGGGGTGAGGTGGCCCCGGTCGACCTCGGCCGCGGTGCGGGAGAGCTCCTGGGCCGTCCCGCGCACCCGGTCGAGGAGAGCCGTGGTCTCCGCGGCGTCCATGGCGTGTGTCCGGTCCTCTCCATCGACGCGTTCCACCCGGACTCCAGGAAGCGCTGCGTCGCCGGAGCGGACGCGTCCCCCTGCTCCCGTTGTCCTGACGTCGTCATGCGAGGCACAACCCCCTTGATGTGCACAGCAATACGGAAACCCGGCAAGGGTTCGTCTGACGCGACGCCCTGTCAGTATCGTCACGACATTTGAAATACGTCCAATATCTGTTCGTACTCGGCCCCAGTCCGGTCAGTTATGGGGGAATTAGTACTCCCGGCGGCGGGCGGACATGAGGGCCCTGTCCACCGGATGGCCCAGTCGACGTGCGTTCCACGGTCGCGGACGGTCTGCTGACGTAGATGGGTTACGACATAGAAAGCCCGCGCCGAGCGGGCACCACACGACGTGACGCACTGGGCATGGCAGCGGTGCTGCTGACGGGCGGGGCCTTCTCCGTGGGAGCGGACTCGCCCTGGGACGGCCCGCAGCCCGACGCCTCCTGCGCGGTCACCTACGACGCCGAGTTCGAGGCGGCCCTCGCGCAGGGCGACGCGGAGGTCCCCGAGGACGAGGCCCGCGGCCTCGAACAAGGCGGCCCGGCCCTGCGGTTCACACTTCCCCTGCGCCGCCGCTACCGGGTCACCACCCGCTACGGCGTGCGCGGCAACTGGCTCGCGGGCCACCACACCGGGGTCGACCTCGCGGTCCCGCGGGGCACCCCCGTGTACGCGGTGGGCGGCGGGGTCGTGGTGCTGGCCCGCTGGTCCGGCGCGTACGGCAACGCCGTCACGGTGCGCATGCCTAACGGGCACTACGCGGTGTACGGGCACCTCTCCCGCATCCGGGTGCGGCAGGGCACCCGCGTCGGCGCCGGTGCGCGGCTCGGCCTCAGCGGCAGCACCGGCCGCGCCACCGGGCCCCACCTCCATCTGGAGATCAGGGCCCGGCGCGGCTACGGCTCGGACGTCAACCCCTACCGGTACCTGGCCAGACGGGGCGCCCGTCTCTGGTGACGGTCCGTTGTCAGACCCTGCTGCCAGCATGAACGCATGGGATTCTTTGACGACTTGGTGCTCCCGGAGGAACCGGCCGAGCCGCTCGGCGAAGTGGTCGGGCTGGGCTCTCGTGGGGACGACGCGCCCCGCGACCGGCCGCCGGCCGACTGGTTCGCGCCGGCGTTGGTGCCCCAGCTCGCGGTGGCCGGTGCGGGACCGGCCGCCAAGGTGCTGGTGACCGGCTGGTCCGTGTGGCCGGACTCGGTCACGCTGCACCTTTCCGTGCACCGGTCGGTGGTCCGGCGGGGCGAGCGCCGCGGCCGGCAGTCGGGGCTCCGGGTGGGGCTCCTGCTGGCGGACGGCCGGCGGGTGACCTCGCTGGACGCGCCCGAGGAGGCGGTGCTCGGGCCGGCGCAGACGTATGCCGCGATGAGCTCGCGGGGAGCGGGGTCCGGGCTGGTCCCACTGGATCTCGACCCGAGCGACGACCGCGGAGCGATCTTCAGGAAGGGCGTCGACCTGTACCTGCCGGAGCTGCCGCCGCCCGGGGCGACGCGGCTGGTCGTGGAGTGGCCCGACGAAGACATCCCCGAGACCGCCACGCCGGTCGACGCCGCCGCGCTGCGCGCCGCGGCCACCCGCGCCATGGAGGTGTGGCCCGATCTTCCGGCGCCGGACACGGAGGCGGACACGGGCCCCCAGCTGATCTGGGTGGCCCATCAGGGCGGCCCGCCCGAGTTCCTCGCCCGGCCCGCGTCCGCGTACGAGCGCAGGAGGCGTCAGGAGCAGGAGGCGGCGCGGCTGCGTTACGTACCGCGGCCCGACTGGGAGGGCATGCGGTACGAGGACTGGGGCGACGCCGCACTGCTCCGCGCGCGGCTCGACGGCGGCGCACGGGCCGACGCCGTGGTCTCGTCCGGCGCCACTCCCCTGCACTTGGCCGCACAGCAGGGCGGCGCGGCGGCGGTGGCCGTGCTGCTCCCCCACGTCGCGCGGGTCGACAGGGGCGACGAGGAAGGGCACACCGCGCTGTGGCACGCCGCCTGCCGGGGCGACGAGGAGAGCGTGCGCGCGCTCGTCGCGGCCGGAGCGGACGTGTGGAGTCCGCAGACCGGCCCCTGGTCGCCGGGCCGGCTGCTCCTCACCACCGCGCTCGCACCGGTCGTCGCGGAGCTGCCGGGCGCGGTGCCGCTGCCCGCGCAGGAGCTGGCCGCCTTCCGTGCCGCGGACGCGCTCGTCGCGGCGTTCGACGACGAGGCGTGGACCGAAGGACTCGGCATCGCCTTCGTCCGCGATCTCGACGAGGAGGAGGCCGTCCGGCGGCTGGGCGCGGACCCGGCGCGCTGCCCCGACGTCACGCAGGAGCACGCCCCGTTCGACGAGGAGGACTACGACGCGTCCTTGCGCCACGTCTCGGTGACCGCCCTGCCCGGCAACCCCGGCGGCTGCGTCATCACGCAGGACGGGTACATGCCGCACGACGACGGCGTACTGCGGGCGATATCGCCGCGGACCACCGCGTATGGCATGTACTTCAACCCCAAGGGCGGCGTACACGGCACCCTCGCCAGGGACGGCCGGTGCCTGGCGTGGGAGGAGATCCTTCTCGATCCCGACGCGGCGGAACCGTCGGCGCACTGGCACTTCCGCTTCTGGCAGACCGGGCCCGGGGCCTCGTACACCGCACGCAAACTGGCATACGCCTGCGCGGCCGCCGGTCTCCGCGTCACCGACGGGCGGGCGGCCACCGAACACAGCCGCCCGCGCCGCTGGGTGGAGCTGCCGCCGGACCTCAGGCGCTGACCCGACCGCATCGGGCACAGAATGTCGGGTCCGAGACCGTACCCGCCCGTAGCGTGGTGATCGCGGGAGAGGAAGGAGACCGGACGTGCTGGAGCGGCTCAACCAGGCCATGGAGTACATCGAGCGCCATCTCGGGCAGTCCGTCGACGTGGCCGAGGCGGCGCGCGCCGCGGCCACCTCGGAGTACCACCTGCGCCGAATGTTCTCGGCGCTCGCGGGCATGCCGCTGTCGGAGTACGTCCGGCGTCGGCGGCTCACGCTCGCGGGCGCCGAGGTGCTCGCCGGGCGGGACACGCTCCTGGACATCGCGGTCCGCCACGGCTACGGCTCGGGCGAGGCGTTCGCCCGGGCGTTCCGCGCCATGCACGGCATCGGGCCCGGCGAGGCCCGGCGCACCGCGGCGACGCTCAGCTCCCAGTCCCGGATGACCTTCCGCCTCACCATCGAAGGGGGCAGCGACATGCGCTACCGCGTGGTGGACAGGCCGGCCTTCACCGTCGTCGGGCCCAAGGCCCGGGTGCCGCTGGTGCACTCGGGGCCCAACCAGGCGATCATCGATTTCGTCCGGGGCATCCCCCGTGCGGACATGGAGCGTCTGGAGAAGCTGTCCGAGCACGAACCGCGGGGTGTTCTCGCCGTCTGCGACGACCTGGACCCGAGCCGTGCCGAAGGCACCGAACTCGACTACTACCAAGCGGTCGTCACGTCCGCGCCCGCCCCGCGGGGCGCGGCCACGCTGGCGGTCCCGGCCGGGACGTGGGCGGTCTTCGCGACCTCGGGTCCGGTACCGGAAGCCATCCAGTACCTGTGGCGGGACGTGTTCACCGAGTGGTTCCCCTCGAACCCGTACCGCGCCCGCCCCGGCCCCGAGATCCTGCGTACGCGCCCTTCGGCGGACGAGGCCGAGGCGGACGCCGAGCTCTGGCTCCCCGTGGAGCGCGAGGAGGGCTGATTCAGGGCGCGCCCGCGCCCCGCCGGCCCGCGGCGAAGCGGGACGGCGGCAGGCCGAAGGCGCGGGTGAAGGCGGCGGTGAACGCCGCGGGCGACGCGTAGCCGATCCGGCCGCTGACCTCGCTGACCGAGGCGGTGCGCAGGAGCGGGAGGGCCGCGAGCAGCCGGGCGCGGCCCCGCCAGACGGCGGGGCTCTCGCCCGTCTCGGCGCGGAAGCGGCGCGTGAAGGCCCGTTCGCTCATCGCCGTCCGGGCGGCCCACACGGCGTTGGTGGCGTCGGGGTCCGGCGCGGCCAGGTACGCGCGGCAGAGCCCGGCGAGGTCGGCGGAGGCGGGGATGCCCACGTGGAAAGGGAGCGGGGCGCGCTCGGCGATCTCGTACAGGAGAAGCGCGGCGACGCTCCCGGACCGTCCGGAGAGGCTGTAGTCCGCCTCGAAATCCACGGCGGCCAGGAGCAGTTCGCGCAGCAGCGGGGGTACGTCCACGACCGTGCAGGTGGTGGGCCACCACGGGACGGCGCGCGGTTCGATGTACAGGCTCCGGGTGCTCACCCCCAGCATGCGGACCCGGTGGCGGGTGGCGGGCGGGATCAGTACGGCGCGCTCGGGCGGCACGGTCCAGGCGCCTTCGGCGGTGTCGACGGCCATGACCCCGGTGGCGCCGTAGAGGAACTGCGCCCGACGGTGCTCGTGCCAGTCCAGGACGTGGCCGGGCGGGTAGTCGGTGCCGATCGGCAGGACGGCCCGGTCGACGTGGTCGACCTCGGCCAGCGGGACGTTCTTCACCGGTCCACCGTAGTGGCCGGGACGCGAAGGAAACAGGCCGACCATCGGATGCGGGCCGCTCGGCGCGGCTGGTGGGGTGGGCCCATGGACTTCGTGATGTTGGTCGGGGTGGGGCTCCTCACCGGAGTGACGACGGTGCTGTTCGGCTTCGGCGGCGGGTTCGTCGCGGTGCCGGTCGTGGTGGGGGCGGACGCCGCGCTCGGCGCGGACGCGATGCGGGTGGCGACGGCCACCTCGGCCCTGGTGATGGTGGTGAACGCGGCATTCGCGACGGCCGTCACCCCGCGGCGGGTGCTCCGTGCGCTCCGCGGCAGCGGCGGGCTGCTCGCCCTGCTGGCGGCCGGCGCCTCGGCCGGTGCGTTCGCCACCCGGTTCGCTCCGGCCGCCCTGGCCCGCTGGGCGTTCGTCGGCTATGTGGCGCTCACCATCGTCGACCTGCTGCTGCGCCCCGGCTTCCTGCGCCCGCACCCGCGGACGGCGGCGCCCACCGATGCCCCGCGTCCGCTGCCGGCCGCCCTCGGCGCGCCGATCGGCGCCGTCGCCGCCTTCCTCGGTGTGGGCGGCAGCGTCATGACCGTCCCGGCGATGCGGCGGGCCGGGCACCCCATGCGGGTGGCGACCTCGCTGGCCAACCCGCTTACCCTCGCCATCGCGCTCCCGGCCACGGCGGTATCGCTTCCCGTGGCGGCGGTCCCGGCTGCGGCGGACGCTCACGTACACCTCGTGGGGCTGCTCGACTATCGCGCGGCCTCGGCACTGCTGCTCGGCGCCCTGCCGGTCATCGCGGTGCTGCGGCGGCGCCCGCCGCGGATACCCGACCGCACCCACGCCTGGGCCTACGTGGGGCTGCTCGCCCTGGTGGCGATCGTGATGCCGCTGCTTTCCTGAGGCCGTGCGGGCGGCGGCGCGACTCAGGGTTCCTGTCGCCAGCCGGTGGTGTCGGGGCACGGGGTGGGCGCAGGGCCGAAGGCGAAGCGGAGGAAGTGCTCCAGTGCGGGCGTCCAGGTTGCGAAGTCGTGTCCGCCGGGGCCCGAGCAGTACCGGTGGGAGACGCTCTGCTGCTTCAGCGTCGCGTGGAGTTCGTTGTTCCACGCGTACGGGTCCTCGTCGCGGCCTGCGTAGAGCGCCAGCTTTCCCTGGTACGAGCGGTACTCGTCGGGTCGGCTCCGGGCCACCTGGGCCGGGTTGAACGCGGGCCAGCCGGACTGCGGCCCGAAGACCAGCTCGGTGCGCTGCAGCGCGTTGGGGTTGCCGGGGAACAAGTACTTCCAGTAGTTCCCCGCGTCGCTGCCCGAGCCGTGCTTCCAGAAGCGGGCCCCGTAAAGGGTGGTGCCCTCGTTGACGATCTGCTGGTGATCGGGGCGCCGGATGTCCGTGCCTCCGGAGAAGGCGCCGACGGCACCGAACAGGTCGGGGCGCTGGGCCGCGTACTTCAGTGCGCCGTAACCGCCCATGGACATGCCCGCGACGGCGCGACGGCCGGACGTGGCGAAGTGCGCGTCGATCCAGGGCACCAACTGCTTGATGTGGAAGGTCTCCCACAGGGGCGCGAAGTTGCCGTAGGTGGCGCCCTGCCAGTCGGAGTAGAAGCCGACCTTGCCGCCTTCGGGCATCACGACGATGCCCTTGAAACCGGCTTTCGTGACGCTGTCGGTGATGTTGCCGCCGCCGCTCGTCCACTGCTCGTAGTCGGCTGCGCCGCCGTGGAGGAGGTAGAGCACGGGGTAGGCGGCCGAAAGGTCGTAGTCCGCGGGCAACTGGACGCGCACCCGTACGGGGCGGCGCACCGGGTCGATCTGCGGTGCCCCGGGCCCGCGCGGGGTGTAGAGCGCGCCCGTGGTGAACTCGGCCTCGCAGACGAGGCCGTCGGGCGAGGGCTGCCAGTACTGCATGTCCAGGCTGTTGGAGTCACCCGACCCGATGGCCGGGCAGCTCACGGCGGCGGCCGAAGCGGCCGGTGCCTGCGCCTGCGCCCCGGCGAGCATCAGGGCGGCGGCCAGAGCGGTGGACGCCGACCACGTCTTCGCGGCTCTCCTCCACCCGGGCAAGGATCTCCACCACCCGGGCATCGATCTTCTGCACCCCTGCACGGAATTCCTCCACCCCTGCATGGCCCCCACCCATCTCCTCGATCTCCGGCGAACGCCCCGGCTCGACCGGCGTTTTGGACGCTATCGCCGCCGGGACTCGCCCACATACAGCCGCGGGTGGACATCGGCTACCGCTCTGGTTTACCCCGCCGCACCGGGCTGCCCGGCCTGCCCCGTCACACTGACGAAACCGCGGGTGACGTGCGTCCCCGACCCGGCGTCCTCCGCCTCGTAGTCGGACTCGCCCACGCAGTCGCTGTACTCGTAGTTGGCCCTCGTCGTGCCGCTCAGGCCGCCCCCGTCGGTGGACGTGGGGCCGCCGAAGACGACGTCGGACCCGGGCATCACCCAGGGTGGCTTCTTGCCCGCGCCTGCCGGAGGCGGAGTGTTCCTGCCGCGGGCGGAGCCGGAGCCGCCGATTTCAATGCGCCCTCGGAACGACACCGGGCGGCTCCCACAGGGCTCCCGTGCGACCCCGCGACCCGATTCACGTGCATAACTACGCTCCGTAGTCGGCGAGTTGAAGCGCGACCGGCCGCGACACCCGGGCAATCTCCCTGCCCCATGAGGGTAAGAACGGCCCTGAGCGGGAACGATTGACATATGAACTCGGTGCCGCCCGGGACCCCGGTGGCATCCGGCGCCGGTCATCGCACGTCACGTCACCGCTTTGCTGGTTACTCTCCGTGAAGGGAGAGAGACACTGCTGGACTGGGAAACGGGCACTGCCGACTTCACCTTCGGCCTGCACCACCGCGTGGTGAACGGCACTGATGTCCTTGCGTTTTGGGGCGAACTGGACGCCTGGGCCGACCAGGAGCTCGCCCCCCGTGTCACGGCACTCCTCGACAGGGCCGGCCCCCGGGTCGTCACTGATCTACGAAAGGTGACCTTCATGGACGCCGGCGGCCTGCGGCTGCTGGTCCGGATCCGCAATCAAGTCGCCCACGACCAGGGCACCTTGTGGCTGGTCCCCGGCAGCGCGCGCAACTGGCGCCTGCTGCGCATCACCGCCCTCGACCGGGCGTTCACCATTCCGGCCTGCGCTCCGGCCTCCTGCGCGCGGACCGGCGCCCGCAGCGGATTCCACTGAGCCACCACCGCTACCAGCACCACGGAGAGAACCGCACGCCACAACACCCCCCGGCCGTATCAAGAAGACCCAGACCCCGCATGAGACGGAGAGCGCGGGGCATTCGGGAGCCATGCATCTCCCCTCCCTACGCCTCTCCTCCAGACGCACCCCCTCGGCCACCCTGCGCGGCAAGCGCAAGGCCCGCAAGGCGGCCAAGGGGCAGGGCGTCGCCACGGTGGCGCGCGCCGGATTCGTCGGCCGCGGCGTCATGTACCTCCTGGTCGGTGCGCTGGCCCTGCGGATCGCCTTCTCCGACGGCGGCGGTGGCCGCCAGGCGGACCGCGGCGGCGCGATGGCGGAGCTCGCCGACAAGCCCTTCGGCAACGTCCTGCTCTGGATGCTCGGCTGCGCCCTCGCCGGAATGGCGCTGTGGCGCCTCTCGGAAGCCCTCTTCGGACAGGCCGGACCCGACGGCGACGGCGCGGGCAAACGGGCCATGGCCGCCGTGCGCTGCGTCTTCTACGGCTTCGTGTCCTACTCCGTCCTCGCCTACGCCGCGGGCGACGAGGGCAGCGGCAGCGGTGCGAGCGACCGGAACACCCAGGACGCGACGGCCAAGGTGCTCGACTGGCCCGGCGGGCAGTGGATCGTCGCCGCCGCGGGCGCCGGAGTGATCGTCGCCGGGCTCTGGATCGCCGGGCGCGCCCTTCTGCGCAAGTTCCACAAGCGGCTGCGCATGTCCGAGATGTCGCAGCGCGTGCGCCGCGGCGTCGACGCCCTCGGCGTCTCCGGCGGCGCGACCCGAGGCGCGGTGTTCGCCTCTGCGGGCGGCTTCGCCGTCGCCGCGGCACTGAAGCACAAGCCCGGCGAGGCCAAGGGCATGGACAACACGCTGCGCTCCTTCGCCGATACCGGCGCGGGTCCCTGGCTGCTCGTCCTGGTCGCCGTCGGCCTCGGCGCGTTCGGGCTCTTCTCGTGGGCGAACGCGCGTTGGCGCAAGCTCTGACGACCGGCCGGGCAGGGTGCGCGTGATCATCCGGCGCACCCTGCTTTCCGTGACACCTGATGCCAGGCCGCCCCTGAGCGCCAGGAAGGGCATGCGAACGCCCGATGTGTACGATGTCGTGGTGACTTCCCGCCCCAAACTGAGCATGGCCGAGCGCAAACGCCGACTCGTCTCGGACGAACTCACCGAGTCCGCACTGCAGTTGCTCGCCCTGAAGGGGTACGACGCGGTCACCATCGACGAGATCGTCGCCGCCGCTGGCGTGTCCCGGCGGACGTTCTTCCGGTACTTCGCGTCCAAGGAGGACGTGGTCGTCCAGTTCCTGGCCGACATGGGGACCGACATACGCGCGGAGCTGGCGGGCCGCCCCGCCGGGGAGCGCCCCTCCGTCGCCCTGCTGCACGCCGTCGGGGTCCCACTGGCCGCCTGCTCGGCCGACTCCGAGCGTGCGCTGAACGTCGTGCAGCTCATCCTGCGGACACCCGCCCTGCTGGCCCGTTTCCTGGAGCGCCAGGCACAGTGGCGCGGCGACCTGACCGAGGAGCTGGGGCGCCGCACGGGACTCGACCCCGAAGCCGAGCTGTACCCGCGGCTGGCCGCGGGGATGGCGCTGACCGCGTTCGACACGGTGCTGCAGCGGTGGAGCGGCAGCGACGGCGCCGAGGACCCGGCCGAGCTGCTCGACCGGGCTTTCGACGTGATCGCCCCGGCACTGGACGCCGCCGCGCCCCGCTGACTCCCGTCCGACGTACACCGTTCGCCGCCCGCGGTTCGCGACGCCCGTTCGTGAGTCTCCGAGGATGTACGCATGGATGTCCGTCAGCTGGAGTACTTCCTCGCGATCGTGGACCACGGGGGTTTCAACCGCGCCGCTTCGGCCCTGTACCTCTCGCAGCCGTCGCTCTCACAGGCCGTCCGGGCGCTGGAGCGCGACCTGGGCAGCAGCCTGTTCCACCGGATCGGCCGCCGGGTCGTGCTCACCGAGGCGGGCACGGCGCTGATCGAGCCCGCGCGGGCCGCCGTGCGCAGTCTGGAGACGGCCCGGGCCAGCGTCGCCGCCGTGCACGAACTGCGCGAGGGCCGTCTCGACATCGCCGCCATGCCCTCCCAGGCGGTCGAGCCGCTGACCACGATGATCCGGAGCTTCAGCGCCCGCTACCCCGGCGTCTCGGTGAACATCCGGGCCGCCTTCACGCCGCGCGGGGTCATCGACATGGTGCGCACCGGGGCCGCCGAGCTGGGCCTCCTGGCGACGCCGGACCCGCTCTCCGACAAGGAGGTGATCTCCCATCCCGCGGGTGAACAGCGCTTCGTGCTGCTCACCCCGCCCGACGGGCCCTTCGCAGGGGCCGGGGCGGTGGCCCGCGAGGAGCTGGCCGGGCAGCGGTTGATCGTCGGGCAGCGGGGCACGGGGATGCGCGCGTACGTCGACGGGCTCCGCGAGAGCGGGATCGACTTCACGATCGCGGCGGAGACCGAGCACCGGGTGGCGATCCTGCCGCTGGTACTCGCGGGCGTCGGGCTCGCCGTGGTCACCGAGTCCTGGCGCACGACGGCCGAGCGGGCCGGGGCGCGCGTGCTGGACATCGAGCCGAGGACGACGCTGCAGATCGCTCTGGTGAGCCGCAGGGCCGAGCAGTCGCCTGCCGCTCGGACGTTCCTGACTTGCGGCCTTGCCGCCATCGACGGCGCGTAGCCCCGCCCGGCGCCTCGGTTCAGCCATCCCATAGGGCCCCCCTATAAGGCAGATCGGCAGAGTGTCTTGGACGGTCGAGTGTCCCGATTGCTGCAATCAGGACATGACCCACCACCACATCGCACTCATTCCAGGGGACGGCATCGGGGTCGAGGTGCTGCCCCCCGCCCGGCGGGTCCTCGACGCCGTCGGCGCGCGCCACGGATTCCGTCTCTCGTACACCTCCTACGACTGGTCGTGCGAGCGCTACGCCCGCGAGGGCGCGATGATGCCCGCGGACGGCCTGGACCAACTCCGGGACAAGGACGCCATTCTGCTCGGCGCGGTCGGCTCTCCGGGCGTCCCCGACCACGTCTCGCTGTGGGGCCTGCTGATACCGATCCGGCGGAGCTTTCGCCAGTACGTCAATCTGCGCCCGATCCGCGTCTTCGAAGGGGTCGAAAGCCCGCTGCGCGCCGCCGCGCCGGGAGAGGTCGACTTCGTCGTCGTCCGCGAGAACGTCGAGGGCGAGTACAGCGAGATCGGCGGGCGGCTCAACCGGGGCTTTCCGGAGGAAATGGCCGTACAGGAATCGGTGTTCACCCGCGCCGGCGTGACCCGCGTCCTCGACTACGCCTTCGCCCTGGCCGGGCGGCGCGGCTCCACCCTCACCTCGGCCACCAAGTCCAACGGCATAGTGCACACCCTGCCGTTCTGGGACGAGCTGGTCGCCGAGCGGGGTGCGGCCCACCCCGGGGTGGCCTGGGACCAGGAGCACATCGACGCCCTGGCCGCCAAGTTCGTCCTCGATCCCGGACGCTTCGACGTGGTGGTCGCCTCCAACCTCTTCGGTGACATCCTCAGCGACCTGGCCGCCGCCGTGGCCGGTTCCATCGGGATCGCCCCGGCCGCCAACCTCAACCCTGAGCGGGAGTACCCCTCCATGTTCGAGCCGGTGCACGGCTCCGCCCCCGACATCGCGGGGTGCGGCATCGCCAACCCGCTCGGCGCGATCTGGTCGGCCGCTCTGATGCTCGACCACCTCGGCCACCGGGCGGCCGCCGACGACATCACCGGCGCCATCGCCGCGGTGCTCGCCAAGACCGACCTGCGCACCCCCGACCTCGGCGGCGACGCCACCACCGCCGAGTTCACCGAGAAGCTCCTCGAACTGCTCTGACCCGCGCACGGCCAGGACCCGCTACAGACGGACCGCCCGCCGCTGCCACCGCCGTCGGCAGGCTGCACCGCGTCCCGACTGCGTCCACGTCGCATCCACGTTGTTCGACGAGGAGATACGCCATGGCAGCAACCGAACCCACCGCCCCTGCCGCGCGCCCCGCTTCACCACCGTCCAGGGGGCGCTGGTACAAGCAGCTGTACTTCTGGGTCCTGACCGCGATCGTCGCCGGGATCCTGACCGGCTGGCTCACGCCCTCCGTGGGCGTCGCCCTGGAACCGGTCGGCACCACCTTCGTCTCCGCCATCAAGATGCTGATCACCCCGATCGTCTTCCTGACGATCGTGGCGGGCATCGGCGGTGTGGACAGCCTGCGCCGGGTCGGCAGGGTCGGCCTCAAATCACTGCTCTACTTCCAGGCGGGCACGCTGGCCGCGCTCGCCGTCGGGCTGATCGCGGTCAACGTCTTCGAGCCCGGCGCCGGAGTCCACGCCCACCCCGGCGACCTCCGTCTCTCCGGTGACGCCGCGCAGTACGTGAAGGACGGCGAGAACCAGAGCTGGTGGCACTTCCTCACCGACATCGTGCCCTCCAGCGCGGTCGGCGCGTTCGCCGAGGGCAACATCCTCCAAGTCATCTTCTTCGCCGTCCTGTTCGGCATCGCGCTGAAGGCCGTGGGGTCCGTCGGCGCGCCGCTCGTCGACGGCGTCAACCGGCTGAGCACGGTCGTCTTCAAGATCCTGCATTACGTCATGCTCGCCGCCCCCGTCGGCGCGTTCGGCGCCATGGCGTACACCATCGGCAAGTACGGGATCTCGACGCTCACCAGCCTCGGCCGCCTGATCGGACTGTTCTACGGCACGTCGCTGTTCTTCGTCGTGGTCGTCCTCGGCGGCGTCCTCGCCCTGCTGCGGATCAACATTTTCCGGCTGCTGGGTTACCTGCGCGAGGAGTTCCTCATCGTCCTGGGCACCTCCTCCTCCGAGAGCGTGCTGCCCCGGGTGATGTCCAAGCTGGAGGGTCTCGGCGTGCGCCGGGACATCGTCGGCCTGACGGTACCGACCGGCTACTCCTTCAACCTCGACGGCAGCTCCCTCTACCTCTCCCTGGCCGCCGTCTACATCGCCCAGGCCACCGACACGCCGCTCTCCATCGGCGAGCAACTCGGTCTGCTCGCCGTCATGATCCTCACCTCCAAGGGGTCAGGCGGCATCACGGGCGCCGGTTTCATCGCCCTGGCCGCCACCCTCTCCACGGTCGGCACCGTGCCCGCCGCCGGCATCATGCTCGTCTTCGGGATCGACAAGTTCATGTCCGAGTGCCGCGCTCTCACCAACCTCGCGGGCAACAGCGTGGCCACCCTCGTCGTCGCCCGCTGGGAACGCGTCCTGGATACGGCACGCGTCAACAGGGTCCTGCACACCAAGGTCCCCGAGCCCGCCCCGGAGCGGGCCGGGCAGGAACCGGATCCAACGGGTCCGCCGGACGTGGAACTCCCGGAGGCGGGAAGGCGTTGGCAGAACGACGCGCAGAACGCGCGGGTGGAAGCGAACGGGTAGACCGAGGTGGCACGGATGGCGATGTGGGACCGGATCAAGGACCAGGCGAAGGGTCTGCAGCAGTCGCAGGGGGCGCGGGGCGCCGGCGGACACGGCAGGTCGGGTTCCGGGTCCGGCGGGGGCTCGAAGGCCCAGCTCGTGGGCGTCCTGAAGAACCAGCTCTCCTCCCTCAAGACCGAGCTCAAGAGCGGCGCCTATCGGGACGCCAGCATGGCCATGTGCGCCCTGGTCGCGGCCGCCGACGGCTCGGTCGACCCGGCCGAACGCCAGCACGTGGAGTCGCTGATCCTGCAGAACGACGTGTTGCAGAACTTCCCGCCCGAGCAGCTCAGGCAGCGGTTCAACAAGCACGTCGACCAGCTGACGGCCAACTTCCAGCACGGCAAGACCGAGGCCATGCAGGAGATCGCCAAGGCGGCGAAGAAGCAGACGGAGGCCAAGGCCGTCGTCCAGACCGGCTTCGTCGTCGCGGGAGCGGACGGGTACATCGTCCCGGCCGAGGAGCAGGTCCTGCGGGAGGCGTGCGCCGCGCTCGGCGTCTCCCCGCAGGAGTTCGGCCTCTGATCGGGCCCCACTCAGACGCTCGGCCCCGGACCGGTTCAGGTCCGGGGCCGAGCGTTTCAGCGGTCCGCTTCCGTCGGCCGGTTCCTCACCGCCTGCCGCCGAACTCCCAGTCGTGGACCTCGATGTCGGCATACCGGCCCTCGGTCAGAACGGTTCGTGCCGTGTCCGGGTCCGGCGCGCCGAGCAGCGCTGCCGTACCCAGCCAGCCGGCGCCGTCGTCGGACAGCAGCGGCCCGTACGCGATCAGCTCCTCCAGCCCACTCGGCACGTCCAGGTCGGCGGCAGGACCCGAGCCGAGGCCGAGCACCAGGTAACGGTTGCCGCCGGTCCGGCCGCCGGGGGCGTCCCACATGGTGCGTCCCAGCGTGTTGCGCCACCGGCGCAGCAGCACGTCCCGGTACGCGCCCGCCTGGTAGTTCGGTTCGTGGAAGGCGAACGCACGGGCGGCGGCGGGATCGGGCAGGTCGACGATGTGCACGCTGCCGGTGAGTGTCTCACCGTCGTCGGCGAAGGTCGGGCCGCGGGCGATCAGCTCCGCCGCGTACCGGTCCATGTAGGACCAGTGCTCCTCGATCAGCTCCTCGCGCAGGGAGCGGGAGCCTGGGCGGTCACGGTGGTAGCAGAAGAACTCCATGACCACAGACCCTTACCGACGCACGGCCGCATCACAACGGGATTCGGCTCACACGACCGCTCCCGTGCCCCGCTCCCTCCTGCGCCCGGCCTCCAACGGGCTGTAGCCGGCTGGCGCTTCGGCCGAGTCCGCGTTCGAGTCCGAGGGGCCGGGCCGCCCGGACGGCGGTGTCGGGGGATTGCGGTGTTCGAGCGCGACGGCGACCGGTACGGCCGTGAAGACGGTCGAGGCCATACCGACCAGCACCCCGGCGATCAGCGCCAGCGAGAAGTCGGCGAGCGAGTCCCCGCCGAGCACCGCGAGGGCGCTGAGGATGAACAGCGCGCCCATGCCCGTGTTCACCGTGCGCGGCAGTGTCTGCACCACCGCCCGGTTGACCGTGGCCTCCAGATCGCCGCGCGGGTGGCGGCGGCGCGCCTCGCGCACCCGGTCGAAGACGACCACCGTGTCGTTGACCGAGTAGCCGATCACGGTGAGCAGGGCGGCGAGGAACACGCTGTCGACGGGTTTGCCGAGCCACGCGAAGAGACCCACCACGAGCAGCACGTCATGGACCATCGCCGAGACGGCCGCCGCCGCGAACGTCCAGCGGAATCGCACGCTCAGGTAGATCAGCTGGGCGGCCACGGCGATGCCGAGGGCGATGAGCGCCTTCTGGCGCAGCTCGCTGCCGAGGCTCGGGCCGATCAGTTCGTCGCGTTCGACGGTCACGGTGCCGCCGGGCCGCTCCAACGCCGTTCTGACGCGCTGCTGTTCGGTGTCGGTCAGCCGTTCCGTGCGTACGGTGATGTCGCCGTCCCCGGACTCCTGCACCACCGCCCGCGGGAATCCCGCGTCGGACACGGCCGCGCGGGCCGTGTCGGCGTCGACGGACCTGCTGGTGCTGTACTCGACGAGGCGGCCGCCGGTGAACTCCACGCCGAACTCCAGGCCGCGCAGGGCGACGCCCGCGACCGCCACGGCGACCAGGAGGCCGCTGACGCCGACCCAGCGGCGGCGGTGGCGCACCAGGTTGGGGTCCCGCCGGGCCAGCCAGGCGCGCACGCGGCCCGTCGAGGCGATGCCCGTCAGCGCCGGGCGGCTGCGCACGGCTTCCCGGTTGACGGCGAAGTCCGCGAGGACGCGGGTGATGACCAGCGCGGTGACCATCGACGCGAGGACGCCGACGCACAGGGTGATACCGAAGCCCTTGACGGGTCCGGTGGCGAAGAAGAACAGCAGTCCGGCGGCGAGCAGCGTCGTGACGTTGGAGTCGACGACCGCGCTCCACGCCTTCGAGAATCCCGTGCGGACCGGTTTGGCCAGGTCCTTCGACCGGACGGCGAGGTACTCCTCCCTGGCCCGTTCGAAGACGAGGACGTTGGCGTCCACGGCCATGCCGATGGCGAGGACGAACCCGGCGAGGCCGGGCAGGGTGAGCGTCGCGCCGAGTGCCACCAGGGCGGCGTAGGAGATGAGGCCGTAGAGCGCGAGGGCGAGCCCGGCGAGGAAGCCCAGGAGCCGGTAGACCGCGGTGATGAAGAGGGCGGTCAGGGCGATGCCGATGAGGGCCGCCCGGGTGCTCGCCTCGATCGCTTCGGCGCCGAGCGTCGGGCCGACGGTGCGCTGCTCGACGACGTCGACGGGCACCGGCAGCGCCCCGCCCTTGACGAGGGCGGCGAGGTCACGGGCCTCCGACTGGCTGAAGTTCCCCGTGATCTGGGTGGTCCCGCCGGTGATGCCGGTCCCGCACGCGACCCCCTCGTTGACACCGGGCGCCGAGATGATCTTGTCGTCGAGCGTGATGGCGACCCGGCGTTCGGGCGCGCCCCGCGGCGCGCAGGCCGCCTCGCCCGTGACCTTCGCCCAGGTGTCCCCCGCCCCCTTGCGGAAGTCGAGGGAGACGGTCCAGCCGGCGAGGGACTGCTGGTCGAGCCTCGCCTCGGCGTCCTTGACGCCTTCGCCGGTCAGCTCGGTGGGGCCGAGCCTGAGGTGGTTGCCCGGCCTCTCGGGGTCGGGCAGGGTGCGCGATCCGTCGGCGGCGGGCTTCGCGGTGCCCTTGGCCGGTGACTCCCCCGTCACCGGGTGGACGGTCAGCTGCGCGGTGCGGCCGATGACTTCGGCCGCCTTGCGCGGGTCCTGCACGCCGGGGAGCTCGACGATGATGCGCTTCTCGCCGGAGCGCGCGATGCCCGGTTCGGAGACGCCGAGGGCGTCGACGCGCTGCCTGAGGACCTCCAGGGCACGGTCGGTGGACGCGGCGTCCGCGGTGACGGTGGGTGAGTTCCTGGTCTCCAGGACGATCTGGCTGCCGCCTCGCAGGTCGAGGCCGAGGCGGACGGATTGAGTGAGGGCGATGTAGAGGGACAGGGCGACGACCGCGAGGGCGACCACCGCCCGCCACAGGGGCGCGCGTGACATGGGTTCTCCACGGATGAGGGCAGGACGGAGGAACGCGTGACCGGGCGTCGCGCAAGCGGTACGGCGTACGGCATGCGGTGTGCGACGGGTCAGGCGTCGGGAACGGTCTGCGTGCTCATCGGTGGGGCGGCCCGCGCGGGGCGGCCGCCGCGTGGGTCCGCTGGGGCGGTGCGAACGCGGTGGCGGGCCGGGCATCGGGTCCGCTCAGGGCGCGCTGCGGCGCCGCGTCGAAGGCCGTGGGCGCCGGGCCGGCCGGCTGTGGCCCTGGAATGTGGGCGTCCGGCCGGTGGGCGACGGCGACGTGGAGGGCCGGGACGTCGTGGGGTCCGGTGGGTTTACCGGCGTGCGCCGCCACGGCGTGCCGGATGGGCGGGGCGTCCGCCGATGCTCCGCTCGCCGCGGCGGACGGGACGAAGAGGACGAGCACCGTGACGAAGAAGGACAGCGCGGACGCGGCCAGGCGCGCGGAACGGCTCTGCTGCGACACGCCTCTCCCCCGTTCCTCGGCACTCATGCGGGTGCGCACGGCATGGCCGAGCCCCGCCCCCGACCTGCCCAACGTGCGGGGCACCCCGGTACGTTCCGCACGAGCGCACAGATCGACGGCGTACGGCCGGAGCCTCAAGCTCCGTATTCCACCAGGCTGGTGGGCACCACGATCTGCCGGGGCGCCCCGGACGCACCCTCACCCCCTCCGGCGTGCAGCCTGTCGGCGAGGAGGCGGCCCGCCGCGCGGCCCACCTCGTCGCTGTCGTAGGCGACGAGTGTGAGCGCGAGGCCGAGCGCGTCGGCCAGCTCGAAGTCGTCGAAGCCCGCGAGCGCGACGGTTGCACCGCCCTCGGCGGCCCGCAGGGCGCGGAACGCCCCTATCGTGTTGCGGTTGTTGGAGCAGAACAGCGCGGTCGGCGGGTCGGGCAGCGCCAGCAGCCCGGCCGCGGCGCGCGTGGCCTCTTCCGGTTCCGTCTGACCCTGGCGTACGAGGCTCGGGTCGGTGGCGAGCCCCGCCGAGGCGAGGGCGGCCGCGTATCCGCGGAGCCGTTCCGTGCCGGTGTGGACGGCGGGCGGTGAGCCGAGGAAGCCGATGCGCCGGTGGCCGCGCGCCAGGAGGCGGGCCGTGGCGGCGTGCGCGCCGCCGAAGTCGTCCACCAGGACGCAGTCCGCGGCGAACCCCTCGGGCGGGCGGCTGGCGAGGACCACCGGCACGCCGTCGGCCGCCGCCGCGGCGAGGTGGCGCTGGTCGGCGCCCGCCGGGACGGCGATGATGCCGTCGACACGGCGGCCCAGCAGATCGGCGACCAGCTCCCGTTCGGCACCGGGGTCCTGGCCGGTGTTGCCGATCACCGTCTTCAGCCCGTGCCGGGCCATCACCGAGTCGACGCCGAGGGCCAGGCGTGAGTAGAAGGGGTTGGCGAGGTTGGTGACGACGAGCCCGACGAGCCCGGTGCCGCGGCCCAGCCGGAGACTGCGGGCGACCTCGTTGGGGCGGTAGCCGAGGGCGGCGGCCGCGGCCCGGACCCGCTCGCGGGTGGCGGGCAGCACCTGCGGGTCGTCGCGCAGCACCCGCGACGCCGTCATGGCGCTGACCCCGGCGCGTTCGGCGACGTCCCGCAGGGTGGGCTGACCGCTTCTGGGATCGCGCCGCGGCCGGCCGCCGCCGTGGTCGTGCGGTCCGGGCATGGTGCGGATGTCCTTCCGTTCCGTGCGGCGCCCGGTCCGGGCGCGCATCCGCTCAGGGCACGGCGGCCGCGTGCGCCGCCGCGCCGACGAGCGCCGCGTTCCCGCCGAGCCCCGCGGGGCGCAGCGTGACGGGAGTATCCCCCAGCCCGGCGCGCAGCGCGGGCCGGAGCAGGTCCCAGGAGGCGGCCATGGCGCCACCGACGACGAGGACGGTCGCGTCGAAGGCACGCAGGTGGGGGGCGAGCACGGCACCGAGGGTCGTGAAGGCCTCGTCGAGGACCTGCCGCGCGGGCCGCTCCCCCGCCCGTGCCCGGTCCGCGATCTCGCTGACGTCGAGGTCACGGGCCGTGTGCTCGCCGCCGTAGCGGGCCAGGATCGCCCGCCGCGACACAGTGTCCTCCAGCGGCCTGCCGTTCGCCCGCACGAGGTCGATGCGGCCCTGGGGTGGGACGCCGGGCCCCCGGTGCTGTGCGTCGCCGGCCACGAGGAAGGCCGACCCCACGCCCGTCCCGAGGGTGACTCCCACGCTGCGGTGGTGCCCGCGGGCGGCGCCGGCCCGCCACTCGCCGAGCAGGAAGGCGTGGGCGTCGTTGAGGAACACGGTGTCCGCCGGGCGCGGCCACACCCCGTCGAGGAGCACCGAGCGGACGTCGATGCCGTACAGGTCGTCGAACTTGCCGACGCCCTCGAAGCGGGCGATGCCCTTGTCGTAGTCGAACGGGCCGGGGACCGCGACGCCCCACACCTGTCCGGCCGGGGCGTCCAGCTCTCCGGCGCAGCGCACGAGTGCGCCCAGGACGTGTTCGGCGCTGGAGCGGGCGTGGACCCTGCGCCGCACGCACCGGGTCACGGTGGCGGTGGCGGGGTTGACGAGGGCCGCTGTCACGTGGGTGCCGCCGAGTTCGAGGACTGGTCTCAGCCGGGCGGGTCTCATACGGACAGGTCCGGGCGGACGAGCGCCTTGACGACCGCGACCGGGTGCTCGCCGACGGCCGCGAGGCGGTAGGGGCCGACCGCCGCGGGCACCGTCAGGGTCTCCGCCCGGGAAAGCAGGTGCCGCTCCCCCGCCGCCGTGTGCACCATGACGGCCTCGCCCTCCACGACGTTCAGGACGTGGAAGCGGCCGGCCGTGTCGTCGTCGGCCACGGCGTTCCGGTCGAGGGCGTAGCGCCGTACTTCGTAGAACATCTCGTCGAGCGCGCCCAGGAGTTCCTCGCGCCAGCCGGCCCCGGCGCGCAGGGTGCGTGGTTCCTGGACCAGGTCCCGTGCGACGGCGTCACCGCGGCGTTCCGTCTCCAGGTTGGCGAGGCCGTGCTCGTAAGGGAGTTGGCGGGGGTGTCCGTCGGCGTCGGGGCGCAGCCAGTCGTAGAAGCGGAGGGAGTAGAGGTAGGGGGTGGCGCTGATCTCCAGGACGAGGTTTCCGGCACCGGAGGCGTGCGGGGTGCCCGCGGGGATCATGAAGAGGCGGCCCTGTTCGGCGGGGAAGGTCAGGACGTGGTCCTCGGGGTCCATGGGGGTCCCGTCGTGTGCGGCCTCCTCGATCTCCTTGCGGAAGCGGGCCGGGTCGGCGTCCTCGCGCAGGCCCAGGAAGACGCGGGCGCGTGGGCCTCCGAGGGCGATGTAGTACGTCTCGTGCTGGGTGTAGGTCCAGCCGAACCGCTCCCTCATGTACCGATCCCTGGGGTGGCAGTGCACGGAGAGGTTGCCGCCGTCCACGGTGTCCAGGTAGTCGAAGCGGATCGGGAAGGAGGCGCCGAAGCGGGCGGTCACCTCGGGCCCGAGGAACTCCCCCGGGTGCAGGGCGCAGAGCAATTGGAACGGGATTTCGGCCTGTTGGCCGGGGTGGGCGCCGATGAGCACGCCGGACTCGGGGGCGATGAGTTCGTATCCGAGGGCGGTGTTGCGGGCGGCGGGGTCGAAGCCCAGGTGGCGCTGTGCCCAGTGGCCGCCCCAGGGCGTTGAGTTGAAGTAGGGGCGGGTGCGGACGGGGCGCAGGGCGAGGCCCGCGAGGGTGGCGCGCAGTCCGGCGCCGTCGACGTACGTGGGCCGCTCGTGTTCCTGGACGTCGAGCCAGCCGTCGAGCCGAGGCGCGAGGGCGTCTCGGTGACGGTCGAGGACGGGCCAGTCGATGAAGAAGAGACGCCTCAACTCCCCTTTGACGTAAGGCAGTCCAAGGTTGTGACCCGACCCCGCCGTGACGGCCGCCTCGGCGTGGCGCTTGGGCAGGTCGGCGTACCAGAGCAGGTCGTGCCGGACGAACGAGGCGCCCGGCCCGTGGACGAGCAGCAGCTCGCAGCCGTCCGGCCGCTCCGGACGGGGAAGGCCGTCGAAGAAGTCGCGCAGGGGGGTCTCGGCGAGCTTGGCGTAGTACGGGTCGTCGGCGGTCACGGCGGCTTCGGTGCGCCGCCGCACCGTGGCGGGCGAGGCGTGATGGGCACGCAGGTCGAGGGCCCGCACGGAGGTTCCGCGCGCGGAGAGCTCCTCGGTCAGCCGGGCGGCGAGGCCGTCCCAGTCCACCGTCGGGGGGCCGTCCACGGCGAGGGTGACGGGTCCCGGGGGCAGCTGCGCGGCGACGCCCCGCCAGCCGGTGACCAGGACGGCCCCCGGTGCGGGGGCGTAACGGGGGTCGAGCCGGTACACACGTTCTCCTTCGCGCGGACGGGAACACGTACGGGAACAACGCTCGGTGCGGCTTTCAGGGATGCGCGGTCAGGGGCGCACGGAGGGGGGTGCGGGCGGTACTCCAGGCCCCGTCGCCGCTCCGGCCGGGCGCGTGAAGAGCACCGCGGCGGTACCGAGCGCGGGCATCTCCAGCGTGACTTCACCGTGCGGGCAGGGCAGTTGGGCGCCCGGTGTGCCGAGGAAGTCCGCGTGGTGTGCGGCGGTGACCGGGAAGTGGGCGCGGACCCGACAGGTCACCGGCTGCTCCGCGAACGACTGCAGGCGCAGCAGGGTGTGGCCGGGCCGTGGAGTGGTGGCGCCGACGAGCCGGACGCGGGGGTCGTCCAGGTCGGCGAAGGAGTACTGGTCCGGCGCGCCGCCCGAGCTCCCCCGGGCCCGGACGGCGCGCATCGGGCGGCTCCAGGCGGCGGCCGTTCGTGGCCCGAGGCCGCCCGCACCGGACCCGCTGGCCAGGCTGTAGCGGAAGGCGAACGCGAAGCCCTGCTCGCTGGGGAAGTTGGTGTCCCAGAGGTTGTTGTGGATCCACGAGAAGACGGTGGCGGGCTCGTCGTGGTCCAGCGTCTTGGGGAACGGGGCGTAGGGCAGGGCGATGTTGCCGAACTGCACGAGCGGCGCGTCCTGCGTGGACCAGGCCACCGTCAGGTCGTCGTCGGCCAGGGTCACCCAGCGCCGTACCGCGCGCATGTGCGGCGCCGAGCCCGGCACCACCGGCAGTCCGCTGCCCGTGACGCCGCCCGAGGCCTCCATCCGCACGACCGGCTCGTCGAAGGCGAAGGGAAAGGCGAAGTAGGCGCTCTCCTTGCCGAGACCGGCGTCCTTGTCGAGGTGGTTCTCGATGTCGAGCCGGGGCACGCCGTGCGGGAGGGTGAGCGTGGTGCGCAGCCGCCGGGCGCCTGCCGGGCGGGTCTCGTACGTGAGGGACTCGGCGACGGCCGTCGAACGGCGGGCGATGAGTGCGGCGGGCGGGGCGAGCGCGCGGGTGCCGAGGTGTTCGAGGCGGTCCGACGCCGTGGTGCGACTGGAGTTGTGGTTGAAGCCGCCCGCGGTGGTGTAGCTGTCGTGGAGGTAGCCGTTGAAGCCGACGACGGCGTCCGCGCGGACGAGCTCACGGCCGGTCCTCTTGTCGATGACCGAGGCGACGCAGGCGTGTGCGAGGTCGACGCGGACGGCGAAGTGGTCGTTCTCCAGGTGGGTCGGGTCGGGGTGGGCCAGCGCCTCGGCCGCCGTCTCGCCGGGGTCCTCGCGTTCGGTGCCGCCGGTCGGATTCCAGCCGGTGGCAGCCTTCGTCCTCGCGCCGTCCGGCTCCCGGGGCGGTGCGGCGGCCGCGGCGAGGACGTCGAGGCGGACCGATCCGGCGGGGGGCACGTCGTCGACGCGGACGAGCAGGAACCGGCCCGCGTCCCGGTGGTCGTCGTTGGTCTGCGGCCTTTCCTCGCAGTCCAGTCGGCGCCCGTCGCGGGCGTCGCGCACGGTCACCGGCCGCTCCAGCGGCACGGTGCTCTCGGGCAGGAAGACGTGGACGACGTCGGTGCGCGGCCATGAGCAGGTGTTGACGACGTGGTACGTGGCCGCCGCGTCCGGCGAGGCGGCGAGCCGCTGTCCGAGGCGGGCGCTCGCACGGGCGAGGAGCGCGTTGCCGTCGTCGTGCGCGCGCATCGCCTGACCGTACTTCCAGTGCCACTGGTGCTCACCGGAGTGGCCGCCCTCGTGGCCGTGGGTCCACGGGTCGCCGGCGCCCCAGGTGTGCTCGTCGAAGAGCGACACCGCCTCGTAGACCCCGGCGGCGTCCCTGCTGTCGTCCTCGGCCCCCGTGGCGTCGAGGAGGGCGGCGAACGTGCCGATGGTCTGGGCGTCGGCGACCACGGACTGGGCGGTCCTGGCCAGGGACAGCGGGTGCGCCCCCGACCCGACCCCGTCGACCCACCAGTCGGTCCAGTCGCCCTCGAAGGTGCGGATCCCGGCGCCGAGCCTGGCCTCGACGTCGGTGAAGAAGTCCTCGTTGCGGGAGAGCCGCAGGCGGGGGAAGGCCCAGGTGTCGTTCCAGCGGCGGACGGTGTCGGCGATGATGCGGCGCGGCGGCGCGTTGTCGCCGAACTTACCCTGCACGCGCAGGTGGAGCACGTCCCAGGGATAGGGCTCGCGCTTGACCTCCGTATGGTCCATGGCCCAGCCGAAGATGCCGCCCCGGTAGGGGTAGGGGTGCGTGGCGAGGGAGGTCAGGTAGGCGGGCAGCAGGTCGTCGACGTCGTCGTACCGGGTGTCGAATCCCAGGAGCGGGCCCTCCATGTAGGCGAGGCCGTGCGGGGTGTCGGTGACCCACACCAGGACGCTGTTGCCGCTGGGCGCGCGCCAGCGGAAGAGGCGGGGCAGCTTCTCGCCGCCGACGAGGTGGGGCACGGAGCGCCCGGCCCAGTTGTGGGCGACGGAGAGGTACTTGACGCCCGCGGCGGCGAGGGCGTCGACGAGGCCGACGACGGCGCCGGGAACGTCGGTCTGCATGGCGGAGGTGAAGCGGACGCCGTGCTCGTCGCGCACGGTGCGGGCGGCCCGCAGGAGTTCGTGCAGCTCGTCGGTGGAGCAGGTCTCGGTGTGCAGGTTGAACGGGAGCGCGGTCAGTTCGATGCGGCCCTCGTGGACCCTGCGGACGAACTCGTCGACCTGTTCCGCGGGGCGGGCCCGCGCCCACTGCTGGAACGACCACAGCGACTCAACGCACCACCGGAACCTGGACTCGGCGGGCCAGTCGTCGGTGGCGCGGGTCAGTTCGAGGCAGGAGTCGAGGAACGACAGGTGCTCGGCGAGGACCCGGCCCTGCGGGTCGGTGTAGCCGATGTCGAGGTGGGAGTGGTGGATGAGGTGCAGGGTCCAGCGGCGCTGCGGGGTGAGCCGCACCTCGATGCCGTCCCGTGCGCCCGGGAGGCCGACGGTGACGCGGGTCGCTGCGTCGACGGCGGGCAGCAGGAGCCGCACGGAACGGTCGGGTCCTGCGATCCGCTCGCAGCGCAGGGCCGCACCACCTTCCGCCCGTACGCTCAACTCCCCCGGTATTGCCGTGCCGTTGACCGGCTCGACCCGCAGCGACTGCAGGAGCGCGCCGTCGTCGGCGTGGCGCAGGAGGGGTTCCTCGGTGAGCCGCAGGACGGCGCCGTCCGCCAGGACCCCCTCGGCGCCGACCACACCGGCGCGCAGGCTTTTCCGTATCCGTTCGTTGTCCCAGTCGGTGGTGCGGACCAGAGCCCGTGTCGTCATGCGGATCGCTCCCGGGAAAGGGGGGTGGTCGGGTCAGCGGGCGGACGCGGTGATGCCGCGCAGGAACAGACCGCGGAAGAGCAGGAAGAGGACGAGGGTCGGCACGGACACGATCAGCGCGCCGGCCAGGATGACGGGCGGGCCCGTCGAGGAGTAGGCGTTGTTGAGGGTGCTCAGGGCCGCCATGACCGGTTGCACGTCGGGGCTGCGGCTGAGGGTGATGCCCAGGAGCAGGTCGTTCCAGACGGCGGTGAACTGGAAGATGAAGGCCGCCGCGAGGCCCTCCTTCATCAGGGGGACGTGGATGCGCCAGAAGATCCGGCGGAAGGACGCCCCGTCGATCAGCGCCACCTCGGTCAACTCCGGTGGCATGGTGGTCATCTGATTGCGGATCAGGAAGAACGCGAAGGGCACCGCCCACGCCGCGTAGACCAGCATCAGGCCGAGCCTGGTGTCGTACAGGTCGGCGTCCGCGTACAGGCCGAAGAGCGGTGCGAGGAACATCTGCAGCGGGAAGAGCGTGCCGGAGTAGATCAGCCAGAACCAGAACGCGGGCTTCGGGATGGGCAGGACGACGACGGCGAACGCCGCCATGGCCGCCACCAGGACGGCGGACAGAGCGCACACGCAGGCGTAGAGGAGCGAGGCCTGGAAGCTGTCGCCGATGCCCGCCACGTCCCAGGCGGTCTCGACGTTGTCCGCGAGGTCGAAGCCCTGGAAGGTCCAGTCGGGCCTGCCCGCGTACTCGGTCACCGGGGTGAGGGCGTTGACGACCAGCAGGTACAGCGGAACCAGCCAGAGCAGCACGCACCCGGTGACGAAGACGGTGCGCAGCGCGCGTCCCATGGGACTCCCCCTCAGCTCTTCGCCGTGCCGGTGTCGGGCATCTGATGGCGCAGGTACGCCCAGGACGAGGCCACGACGATGACCGAGAGGACGAGCGCGACGGCCGAGCCGTAGCCGACGTGGAACAGCCGGAACGTCTCGCGGTACATGCTCAGCGCGAGGGTCTCCGAGGAGCGGGACGGGCCGCCCTTGGTCAGGATCCAGATCATGTCGAACGCCTTGAGGCTGTTCACGACGGCCATGCCGACCACGACGACGGTCACGGCGCGCAGCCCGGGCAGGGTGATGTGCCGGAACATGCGCCAGCCGCTCGCGCCGTCCAGTTCGGCGGCCTCGACGGTCTCGCGCGGAATGGCGCGCAGCCCGATCGCGAAGAGGACGACGTTCAGGCCGGTCGCCTGCCAGGTGCTCGCGACGATCATCGAGAGGGTGTTCTGCGGCCACTGGAGGAGCCAGGTGTGTGCCCAGCCGTCGAGGCCGACGCCGCGCAGCACCTGGTTGACGGCGCCGTCGGAGGTCAGCATGAAGTTCCACAGGACGGCGGTCGCGGCGCCCGAGATCGCGTACGGCAGGACGATGATCAGCTGGGTGATTCCGCCGAACCGCGTGCGGTGGGTGGCTACGGCGATGAGGAGTCCGGCGAGCACCGGCAGGAGCAGCGTGCCGGCCACCCACATCAGGGTGTTGAGCAGCGAGCGGCCGAAGATCGGGTCGTCGGCGAGGCGCGTGTAGTTGTCGAAGCCGGTGAAGCTGCTGGTGAAGCCGTTGTCCTCGAAGAAGCTGCCGTAGACACTGCGGAAGAAGGGGTAGACGAGGAGCACGCCGACGAGGGCGAAGGCGGGCAGCGCCCAGGGCAGGGCGGCGAGGGGGCCGCCGAGCCTGCCGCCGCCCGCCTTCGCGGCCTGGTGCGGGGTGCGCGTCGGTATCCGGTGGCGTATGCGCACCGCCTTGGCGCCGCCGTGCGCGGTGGACGCGGTCCCGGTCATGTCTTCTCCGCCTCCCGCCACACTCGCCACGCCTCGTCGGCGCGGTCCTGCATGGTGCGCAGCGTCCTGCGGTACGAGGACGGGTTCAGCAGGAATCCGGCGAGGTCGTCGACGGTCGCCTCGACGAGTTCGGGCGGGCCCTGTTCCCAGAAGCGGTTGAGCAGCCACAGCTGGTCGCCGCGCACCTTCTCGGTGAGGCCCGCGATGACGGGGTTGGCGGCCTTGACCTTCGGGTTGGGGCAGCCGTCCTGGAGGGCACCGGAGAAGGCCCGCATGACCGCGGGGTGCAGCCAGGAGCCGGTGGCCTCGACGGCCTCGTCGTGGTCGGCGCCCTTGACGGTGGCGACGAGGGCACTGGACTCGAAGACGACGCTGGGGCGGGCCTTCGGGTCGGCGATGGGCAGCACGAACGCGTCCACGTTCTCCCCCGGTTTCCCGCCCGCTCCCGCCAGTGTCGAGCCGAGCCAGGTGCCGCAGGCGACCACGCCGACCTTGCCGGCCACCAGGGCGGCGGCCGCGTCGGTGTGGCTCAGGTCCATGGGGGTGAACCAGTCCTTGTCGAAGAAGGAGGCGATGGTGCGCAGTGCGCGTTCGGCGCGCGGGTCGGTGTACCGCTCGCGGCCGTTCATCAAGTCCTGGTAGAAGCGCGGGTCCTGACGGCTGAGGACCTCCTGGAACCAGATGAAGGAGGGCCATCGGTCGGCGGCGGTGCCGTGCAGCGGCGTGATGCCCGCCTTCTTCAGGCGCACGCAGGCAGCGAGGAATCCGTCCCAGGTCCGCGGGGTCCCGATGCCGTGCTCGCGGAACACCTGGGGGTTGTAGAACATCACCCAGTACGCGAGGTTCATCGGCAGCCCGTAGACCCGCCGCCGGTGGGTGAACGCGCCCCGCAGCGAGGGGTCCACCCAGCCCCTGGCGACGGCGTCGTCCCACTGGGGCGTCAGGTCCTCGATGCCGCCGGTACGGGCCAGGTCCTGCAGCCGGTAGCCCGACCAGTACTTGAGCATGTCCGGCGTCTTGTCGGTCCGCAGCGAGGACCGCACGATCTGCTCGAACGACTCCAGGGACGGGTTGACCTCGGGCACGAGGCGCAGCGACGCCACGGACTTCATGGCCGCCCCCGCGGCGGTCATGGGCTTCTCCCAGGCGGTGCTGTCGCCGAGCACGGCGACCTCGCCCGCGGGGAGTCCCTCGGCGGTGCCGCAGGCCGTGGCGAGTGCGCCGGCCGCGGCGGCGAGGAGCAGGGTGCGGCGGTCCGTCGAGGGGTGATGACCGCCCGGCCCCGAGAAGTGACGACTACCTGACATGGATGACTCCCTCAGGTGTGCCTCAGCCCGTTGTTAGCGTTAACACGGGCGTCTTGGAGCTTCACCTCGGGCCCGCCCGATGTCAATGGGTCGCGAACCGATCGCGTTCCGACTTCCTTGATCTGCCGTGCTTCGAGAGGCAGTTGGCCCCGACACCGTGCGGCGACGGGGCCAACCGGACGGCGCGCGGCCGTCCGCCGGGTCAGAACGGCTTCGTGGGCAGGTACTTGCCGTCCAGGGTGATCACCGCGCGCTCGCCGCCCTCGGGGTCGGCGACCTTCCGCACGTCGAGCCTGAAGTTGATCGCGCTGATGATGCCGTCGCCGAACTCCTCGTGGACCAGAGCCTTCAGCGTGGTGCCGTAGACCTGGAGCATCTCGTAGAAGCGGTAGATCGTCGGGTCGGTCGGTATGCCGCCGGAGATCGAGCCGCGCGTCGGGATCGTCTGCAGCAGCGTCACGGCGTCCTCGTCGAGGCCGAGCAGTTCGGCGACGGCCCGCGCGGCGGGCGCGGGCAGCGCGTGCTGGCCGAGGACGGCCGCGGTGACGAAGGCGACGGAGAGGCCCGCCGCGTCGGCGATCTGCTGCCAGGACAGGTCCTCGCGGACCTTGGCCTCGACGGCGCGGACGGCGAGGTCCTGGCGTGCGGTGGGGTCGAACTGGGCGTGGATCATGGGGTGGTGTCCTTTCGGAGAGGTTCGGAGAAGGGTTGAGAGAAGTTCAGGCGGCCGGGGTCAGGTTCTCGACGGCGCCGGTGGGGATGTCGTAGACCCAGCCGTGCAGCGTCAGCGCGCCGCGGGACAGGGCTCCGGCCACCGCGGGGTGGGTGGTCAGGCGGGTCAGCTGGGCGAGGACGTTCTCCCGCACCAGGGCGGCCACCCGTGCCGCGCCGCTCGCGGGGCCGGGCAGGCCGGCCACGGCGGCGTCCGCGTGGCGCAACCAGTCGGCCACGGCGGGCGCACAGCTCAGGTCGTGGCCCTCGGCGAGAGCCGTCATCGCGCCGCAGGACGAGTGGCCGCACACCACGATGTCGCTGACACCGAGGACGGCCACCGCGTACTCGATGCTCGCGGTCGTGCCGTCGGCGTACGGCGTGTGGGCCGGTACGAGGTTGCCGGCGGTGCGGACGACGAACAGTTCGCCCGGCTCGCGCTGGGTGATCAGTTCGGGTACGACGCGGGCGTCGGAGCAGCTGATGAACAGCGTGTCCGGTGTGTGGCGGTCGGCCAGGTCCGCGAACAGTTCGGCCTTGGCCGGGAAGACGTCCCGCTGGAAGCTCCGTACTCCCGCCGCGAGGTCTCGCATGGTCACTCCCTTCGACTAAGGGTCAGCCGGTTCGGGAGCGCCGGGGCCCGGAAGGGGTGGCGAACGCCGTGGGCCGGAGGGGACTCTCCACCCCGTTCGACTGACGAGCTCCACCGTGCATGACGTGGACCTATAGAGTCCAAGACCTGCTTTCCATGACTGCTATCGATGACATCTATAGTTGAGGTCATGGCCCCTGAACTGCGTCATCTGCGCTATCTGCTCGCCGTCGCCGAGCACGGCAACTTCACGCGGGCGGCCGAGGAGCTGCACATCTCCCAGCCGACGCTGTCCCAGCAGATCCGGCAGCTGGAACGGGCGATCGGCGTCGCCCTCCTGGACCGGGGCGGGCGCGCGGTGCGGCTCACCGACGCCGGGGCCGCCTATCTGCCGTACGCGCGACGCGCCCTGCAGGACCTGGCCGCCGCCGAGCGCGCCGTGCACGACGTGACCGATCTGTCGCGCGGCACGCTGCGGCTCGCCGTGACGCCGACGTTCACCGCCTACCTGGTCGGACCGCTCACCGCACTGCTGCACTCCCGCCACCCCGGGATCACCCTGCGCCTGAAGGAACTTCCGCAGGAACGCATCGAGCCCGAGCTGCTTGCCGACGAGCTCGACCTCGGCATCGCCTTCCACGGTCCGCACCTGCCGGGACTGGCCGCCACGGACCTCTTCACCGAGGCGCTCAGCCTCGTGGTGGGCGACCGGCATCCGCAGGCGGGGCGCACCACTCCCCTGCCGCTGGACGAGTTGGCGCAGCTCCGACTCGCCCTGCTCAGCGGCGACTTCGCCACCCGCGTACACATCGACGCCCACCTCGGTCGGCACAGGGTGCGGCCCGATGTCACCGTGGAGGCCACCTCGATCAACGCCCTCACGGAGATCGTCCGGCACACCCCGCTGGCCACCGTCCTGCCCGACGCCCTCGCCCACGACCGCCCCGACCTGCACACCGTCCCGCTCACCCCCGCGCTGCCGGCCCGTTCGGTCACCCTGCTGCACCGCGAGAGCGGTTACCGGAGCGCCGCCGCGCGGGCCTTCGCCGAGCTGGCCCGTGAGTGGTCCCAGACGCAACTCCCGCCCAACGAAGATAACTTGAAGGGTTGACGGAATCACGTCAAGCAGTAGCCCAGTGTGCGGCCGGGACCGTGGCCTGCGGCGAGATCACCCATGAGCCGCAGAGCGTCGAGGGGCCCGAGGGCCGCCCGGACTTAGTACCCCCGCGCTCCAAGAATTTCGACCCCTCTTTGTTTGGTCTCGCTCCGGCAGGACACCCGAACAGCGGGAGCGGCCGATCAATAGGTCGCCTCCCCTGGTATTCAAAGACTTGTGTTTCAGATGTCGATTGGGGAGTCCTGCGTGAGCAATGAAATGTGGAACTACGTTCCGACGGCCGGTCACGGCCCGGACGCCGATCTGACCGGCTACAAGGTGGAAGCCTCGGACGGTCACATCGGCAAGGTCGACAAGCATTCCGACGAGGTCGCCAACCAGTACATCGTCGTCGACACCGGTGTCTGGATCTTCGGCAAGGAGGTTCTGCTGCCCGCCAGTACCGTCACGGTCATCGACCATGACGACCGGCGGATCCTGGTCTCGCTCACCAAGGAACAGATCAAGAACGCACCCGAGTTCGACAAGGAAAAGCATCTGGGTGACCCCGCTTACCGCGACCAGCTCGGCGGTTATTACGGCGGATCGGGTCACTGATCCCGTCGCCCCGGCGGTTTCACCCCGGCACGGCGGCAGCATTCACACGCCGGTCGTTTTCACCCGACAGGCGTACACTGGAAAATAGTTCTGAGGGTCGGAGGATCCATGATCGCACTCGGCATCATCTTGCTCGTCATCGGCATGCTGGCAGGTATCTCCATCCTCTGGACCATTGGCGTCGCACTCGTCGTCATCGGTGCGGTCCTTTGGGTTCTCGGAGCAGTCGGACACTCGGTGGGCGGCCGCAAGCATTATTGGTAGACGTCCGGCGGAGCCTCGAAAACGGTGACATCGATGGGCCCATCAGAGAATGGTGGGCCCATTCGCCGTGTGTGAGCCCGGATGTGTGTGGGTCCGTACGTGTGTGAGCCCATAAGTAAGAGGGGGCCGGAGCATTTTGCTCCGGCCCCCTCTTACTTATGGGCTCCGTCGGTCGTGCAGGCCGTCAGTGATGGCCGTGGGCGGTGTCCGAAGCGCCTCCGAAGAGCCGCGCGACCGCGCGGAACGGCAGAGTGACCACCGTGGCAATGGCTCCGCCGATGGCACGGAGAACGTCTGCAATGGCCTTCAGCATGAGGGGCCTCCATAGAGCGCTGGCTCGATAGTGGTCAATTTCTGTACGTCGCCGTACAGCCTTGCTTCTGTCGCATGCCCCGCCGATGCCGGAGAAAACTCGCGCTCGCGTCCAGTGCGCCGGAGACGCTCCCCGGCCGAGAGCTCCACAGCCGATCCGGCCCCTCCCGGCATGCCGGAATGAGTGTTCTGACTCAGGCTGGACAAACGATGTCGTCACAGACCGTTCCAGGACGAGGGAGCAGTGCGCCATGGGAACCGATGTGTTCCATTCAGAAGTGCCCATGACGGTGAACGGAAAGGACTGCAGCCCAGTGGTCGATCACCGTTCGACACTGCTTGACGTCCTGCGGGAGCAGCTGGACCTGACGGGTTCCAAGAAGGGCTGCGACCACGGCCAGTGCGGCGCCTGCACCGTCCTCGTCGACGGGCGCCGCGCCAACAGCTGCCTGCTGTTGGCCGTCGCCGCCGAGGGGTGCGAGATCACCACCGTCGAAGGGCTGCGGGCCGCCGACGGCGAGAGCCCTCACCCCCTCCAGCGGGCTTTCGTGGAGCGCGACGCCTTCCAGTGCGGTTACTGCACCCCCGGGCAGCTCTGTTCGGCCGTCGGCGCCGTGGCGGAGGCCGAGGCGGGCCACGCGTCGTACGTGACGGACCCGGCCGCCGCAGCCGGTCCACCCGTACGGCTGAGCAAGGACGAGATCCGCGAGCGGCTCAGCGGCAACCTGTGCCGCTGCGGCGCCTACCCGCACATCGTCGAAGCCGTCGAGGACGTGGCCCGTTGAAGACCTTCAGGTACGTACGCGCCCACAGCGTCGACGAGGCGACCGCGGCCCACGCGGGACGCCCCGCCTCCCGCTACCTCGGCGGCGGGACCAACCTCGTCGACCTGATGAAGCTCGGTGTCGAGGCCCCGGGAACGCTGATCGACGTCAGCCGCCTGCCGCTGGACGCCGTCGAGGAGCTCCGCGACGGCTCCGTCCACGTCGGCGCCACCGTGCGCAACAGCGACCTCGCCGCCCATCCGCTGGTCCGTGACCGCTACCCCGTCCTCGCGCAGGCACTGCTCTCCGGAGCCTCGGGCCAGCTGCGCAACGTGGCCACGACCGGCGGCAACCTGTTGCAGCGCACCCGCTGCCCCTACTTCCAGGACCTGAGCAAGCCATGCAACAAGCGGGCGCCCGGCAGCGGCTGCGGCGCGCGGGACGGCGTCAACCGTGACCACGCCGTCCTCGGACACTCCCCGCACTGCATCGCCACCCACCCCTCCGACATGGCGGTCGCGCTCGCCGCGCTCGACGCCCAGGTCGAGCTGCGGGGCACCCGTGGCGCGCGCAGGCTGCCCGCCGCCGAGTTCCACCGGCTGCCCGGCGACCGGCCGGAGCAGGACACCGAGATCGCGCACGGTGAGCTCATCACCGGGGTGGTCCTGCCGCCCTCGGGCGCCGGTCTCCCCTCGGCCTACCGCAAGGCGCGCGACCGTGCCTCGTACGCCTTCGCGCTCGCCTCCGTGGCGGTGGTGATCGACGTCGAGGACTCCCTCGTACGCCACGTGCGGATCGCGTTCGGCGGTCTGGCCCACCGGCCCTGGCGCGCCCTGCGCGCCGAGGAGGCGCTGCTGGGCGCGGCGCCGACCGACGAGGCGTTCCGGCGCGCCGTCGACACCGAACTCGCCGCCGCCGAGCCCCTGCGCGACAACGCCTTCAAGGTGCGGCTCGCCCGCAATCTCGCCTGCGACGTCCTGCGGCGCCTGGCCGCGTCGCCCACCGCGTCCTGACCCGTCACATCCGCTTTCAGGGAGAACTCATGCCGGACACCGTCAGTGCTCTCGGGGCGCCCACCGAGCGCAGGGAGGGTCCCGACAAGGTGGCCGGGGCCGCCCGCTACGCCGCCGAGCACTCGCCCGAGGGGTGCGCCTACGCCTGGCCCGTACCCGCCACGGTGGCGCGCGGAAAGGTCACGGCCGTCGACGACGAGGCGGCCCTGGCGCTGCCCGGCGTCGTCGGCGTCCTCAGCCACCTGAACGCACCGAGCCTGGCCGAGCCGGACGACGCGACCCTCGCCGTGCTGCAGAACGACCGGGTCCCGCACCGGGGCTGGTACGTCGCGCTGGTCGTCGCCGACACCCTGGAGGCGGCACGCGAAGGCGCCGCGGCCGTACGGATCAGCTACGCCGAAGAGCCCCATGACGTCACCCTGCGGGCCGACCACCCCGACGCCTACGTACCCGAGGACACCGACGGCACATCCGGTGAGCACGTGCGCGGCGACGCCGAGGAGGCCTTCGCCGCCGCGCCCGTGCGCGTCGACGCCGACTACCGGGTGCCGCCCCTCCACAACCACCCCATGGAGCCGCACGCGGCCACGGCCCGCTGGCACGACGGGCACCTGACCGTGCACGACTCCAGCCAGGGTGCCACCACTGTGCGCGATGTCCTGGCCGGCCTGTTCGAACTGCCGAAGGACCGGATCACGGTCGTCTCCGAACACGTCGGCGGCGGCTTCGGTTCCAAGGGCACGCCCAGGCCGCACGTGGTGCTCGCCGCGATGGCCGCCCGGGTGACCGGCAGGCCGGTGAAGCTCTCCCTCCCCCGGCGGCAACTGCCGACCGTGGTGGGCCACCGCTCCCCGACGCTGCACCGGGTGCGTCTGGCCGCACAGGAGGACGGCACGCTGACCTCCGTGATCCACGAGGTGACCGCGCACACCTCCCGGCTCAAGGAGTTCGTGGAGACGGCCGCCGCCGCGACCCGCGTCATGTACCCCTCCGCACACGGCCGCACCACCCACCGCGTGGTGCCCCTCGACGTGCCGAGCCCCTCCTGGATGCGGGCCCCGGGCGAAGCACCCGGCATGTACGCGCTGGAGTCGGCGATGGACGAGCTCGCCGCGGCGGTCGGCATCGACCCCGTCGAGCTGAGGCTGCGCAACGACACCGACGAGGAGCCCGACAGCTCCCTGCCCTTCAGCAGCCGCCACCTCGCCGAATGCCTGCGGGACGGGGCCCGCCGGTTCGGCTGGGCCGAGCGCGACCCGCGGCCCCGCGCGCGCCGGGAGGGGGCCGTCCTGGTGGGCAGCGGCGTCGCCGCCGCGACGTACCCGGCCAATGCCTCGCCGTCCCGGGCCGCCGCCCACGCCTACCCCGACGGCAGCTTCGTGGTCCAGGTCAACGCCACCGACATCGGTACGGGCGCGCGCACCGTGCTCGCCCAGGTCGCCGCCGACGCGCTCGGCGTACCGGTGGAGCGGGTACGCACCGAGATCGGGAGCAGCGACCTTCCGGCGGCGCCGCTGGCCGGTGGTTCCATGGGGACGGCGTCCTGGGGCTGGGCCGTTCACGAGGCCTGTACGCGCCTCGCCGAGCGGCTGGCCGGACAGGAAGGGCAGGTGCTGCCCCCGGAGGGCGTCGGCGCCACGGCCGACACCGCGGGCACCGCCGACGCGGACAGCGACTACGCCCGGCACGCCTTCGGCGCCCACTTCGCCGAGGTCGGCGTCGACACGGTGACCGGCGAGGTCCGGGTGCGCCGCCTTCTGGGCGTCTACGCCGCGGGCCGCATCCTCAACTCCCGTACCGCCCGCTCGCAGTTCATCGGCGGCATGACCATGGGACTCGGGATGGCACTGACCGAGAGCAGCACGATGGACGCGGCCTTCGGCGACTTCGTGGAGTCCGACCTCGCCGCCTACCACGTGCCTGCCCATGCCGACGTGCCCGTGATCGAGGCGCACTGGGTGGACGAGGACGACCCCCACCTCAACCCGATGGGCAGCAAGGGCGTCGGTGAGATCGGCATCGTCGGGACGGCGGCGGCCATTGGCAACGCGGTGCACCACGCGATCGGGGTGCGCCTGCGTGAACTGCCGCTCACCCCTGACCGGGTGCTGACGGCGCTGGAGGACGGCAGCTGAGCCTGCGTTGGCGCTGTGCGGGACGTCGTGCCGTTCGGGACGTCGTGCCGTTCAGCGCTTCGTGCTGTTCAGGACCGGGTGCTGTTCAGGACGTCGGCCGGGCCCGGCTCTTCCGCGTCCAGGCCAGGAGTTCCTCCGACGGCCAGGTGTTCACGACCCGCTCGGCCGGGACGCCGCACTCCTCGGCCCGGGCGCACCCGATGACCTGCCAGTCCAGCTGGCCGGGGGCGTGGGCGTCGGTGTCCACGGAGAACAGCACCCCCGCGTCCACGGCCCGGCGCAGCAGCCTGCGGGGCGGGTCGAGCCGCTCGGGGCGGCTGTTGATCTCCACCGCCGTGCCCGCGTCCGCGCACGCGGCGAACACCTCGTCCGCGTCGAACTGCGACTCCGGCCTGCCCCGCCCGACGACCAGCCGTCCGGTGCAGTGGCCGAGGACGTCGGCCCGGGGGTCGCTGACCGCGGTCACCATGCGGCGCGTCATCGCGGCCGCGTCCATGCGCAGCTTGGAGTGCACGGACACGACCACCACGTCGAGCCGGTCGAGCAGTTCCGGCTCCTGGTCGAGCGATCCGTCGTCGAGGATGTCGCACTCGATGCCGGTGAGGAGCCGGAAGGGGGCCCAGCTCTCATTGAGCGCGGCCACCACTTCGAGCTGCTCGCGCAGCCGTTCCGGTGAAAGGCCGCGGGCGATGGTCAGCCGCGGCGAATGGTCCGTGAGCACCGCCCACTCGTGGCCGATCGCCCGCGCCGCCCGGCCCATCTCCTCGATGGGGCTGCCGCCGTCCGACCAGTCGGAATGCAGGTGGCAGTCGCCGCGGAGCAGCGCCCTCAGCGTGGCGCCGCCCTCGGCGACCGGAGTGCGTGCCTCCTCCTCCAGCCGCTCCAGGTAACCCGGCACACCGCCGGCCAGCGCCTCACGGACGACACCGGCCGTCTTGGGCCCGATGCCCTTGAGCGACTCCAGGGAGCCGTCGGCGGCGCGGCGCCCTGTCTCGCCCTCGGCCAGCCCCGCGACCACCGCGGCCGCGGTGCGGAAGGCCCGCACCCGGTAGGTGGGCGCGCGGCCCCGCTCGAGCAGAAAGGCGATGCGTTCCAGCGCCTCCACGGGCTCCATCGACACCTCCGGCCTCTGGGACTGCGGCGTACCGTACGCACTCGGTGCTTCGGCGCGCTCCGGCACTCTCCAGCCTGGCGCAAGGGCGAGCCCATGGCGCGGCGAACCGAGACGCGGCGGTCCCGCCGGTCCCGCGGTCAGGCCGCCAGGTCGGGCATCTCGTCGCGGTCCCCAGCGGACAGCTGGGCCGTGGCAGCCGCGACGGCGGCCTCCACGGTCCGGGTGCCGGTGGAGACGCACAGCGTGTACGAGACGTCGTCCAGCCGACGACGGATCTCTGGTGAGTCCTCGGCGACCTGCTGGGCTCGCAGGGTCGAGTAGGTGTTGAGCAGTGCGTCCAGAAACGCCGGGTCGGGCCTGAGCACGCCGTACTCCTTCCACGATGTGAAATTCCGCTGGGTTTTTCTCCTGTACCCGCGCTTCTGGGCCGTACGCATCCGAATGGTCCGTTGCCCGCTTCCCCCGTAGTCGCCGCTCCGTAGCCGTACGCCGTCATCCGTCACGCCGTCATCGTTACTCCCTCTGCGGCCGACCGGAGGCGGACGGTCCGCGGGGTGGCCAGGATGGGGCCATGGCGAACACCACGGCGAAGAACGGACCGCGGCGGGCCGACGGCCTCGACGCCGCCACCACCCGCTGGGCCGCACGCGATGTCTCCTCGGCGCACGGCCGCCTGCGCGACGCGCTGATCTCCTGGCGGACGTCTCTGCCCCCGGCCTTCGACGCTCCGGCGTCCGAGCCGCCCGGCGCGCCCGTGCGGCTCGTCGTCGCCCCCGCCGCGCCGGGCGCACCCGATGACGCCCTGCTCCTCCACCTCAGCCCCGGCGAGGTGGAACTGCTCATCGCCCGGCTCCGGGCGGACACCGCCCCTTGAGCGACTTCCGTCGCGGATCCGCGGAATGAGCCCCGGTCACGGGGTACACGGCTACCTGAACCGGAGACCGAACGGGCCGGCGCACGCCGCGGCCCAGGAAAGGCGGACCCATGCCCCCGACGCAGGACGTCGTCGAACTGATCCTCCAGGATCACCGCACGATGGAGGACCTCTTCCGCGACATGCGCAGCGTGGAGGCCGACCGGGCCGCCGCGCTCGGCACGTTCGCCGACCTGCTGATCGCGCACGCCCTGGCGGAGGAAGCCGAGGTGTACCCCGCGCTGCGCCGCTACAAGAACATCGACGACGAAGAGGTCGAGCACGGCGAGGAGGAGCACGAGGAGGGCAACAAGGCGCTCCTCGAACTGCTCCAGGTCGACGAGGTCGGCTCGGACGAGTGGGACGAGAAACTGGAGAAGCTCGTCGAGGCCATCGCCCACCACACCGACGAGGAGGAGCGCACGATCCTCAACGACGCCCGCGAGAACGTCGCCATGGAACGGCGCGAGGAACTCGGCGCGGCGTTCCTCGCGGAACGCGAGAAGCAACTCGCCGCCCACCGCGGGAATGTGGACGACATCCGCGACATCCTCGGGAAGTGACGGGGGTCCGGGACACACCCGGCTGGGCCTTCGCGCCGGGCGGCTCCGTATCGTAGGCGCGAAGACTGCTCAGATGTTCGGGGGTTGGGTGCGCGTCGCGGATCATGCCAGGTGGGACCGGGACCTTCCGGTGAAGTACCTCCTGGTTCAGGAGGACGAAGACGGCGTGGAACAGCTCTGGGGGAAGTGCGCAGGTCTCGAAGGGCTGTTCGTCGACCCGGTCCCGCCGCCACGGGAGGTCCTCACCCTCCGCGGATGCCGCCCCGATGGTCTCCTGAGCGAAGTCCTGGCCGAGCCCGGCGTCTCGCTCCGGAGTCTGGGCGACGTGTGCGTGGAGGTCTGGGAAGGCGACGGGCCCGTGCAGTGGTGGACCCTCGTCGATGCGGCCGTGCTGGCGCAGCGGCCCCACCCGGACGACCCGGAGCGGTACGACATCGTCCTCGGCGCCGGTGTCACGAGCGAGGAGAGCTTCTTCGAACTCCCCTCGGCGCCGCGCTTCGAGCTTTTCGCGGGAACGACGGCCGCCGCAGCGAAGGCGGGCCAGTGCTCCGCTGTGGACGGCCTGTTCGAGGCGCGAGAGGGGCCGGCGCCTGTTCCGATGGAGCTGATCGGCTGCGAACCTGCGGAGCCCCTGCTCGCGGCGCTGCGGCGACCCGGTCGGCCGGAGCGGGACTGGGCCTCCCTCCTGGTACTGGATCGCCATGGTGCCGTGATGGCCTCCACCACCGTGGGCCTGGACATCGCCCGAGCGCGACCGTCCGTGCTCGGCGGCACGCTCGTCGACATCACCCTGGCCGATGGCGGGGACGACCGGCCGTCGCCGGCGGACCGTCCGGTCTGGGCGCAGTGGTACCAGGGCCCGCCGACAGAGCCCAATTTGTGGGCACCGTACGACTCGCAGGGCCGGGCCGCATGGTTGGACCTGACTCCTCGTGCCTGGCGAGTGCCCACGCCCCGGCCGGATCGGTCCGGCGGCGAGCACCATCTCGACGGCCGGTTCGTGACGGACGTTCCAGGGCTGCACTGCGCGATGGCCGAAGCCCTGCTCGGGCCCGGCCGCTACTTCGGCCGGGAGTGGAACGCTTTCAAGGACTGTCTGAGCGGCGGCTTCGGAGTGGCTCCGCCCTTCACCCTGACCTGGCACGACTCCGAGGTCGCACGCCGCGCGCTGGCGGACGAGGTGCACGATCCGCAGGACGGGCTCTCCTACTTCGAGGAGATCGTGCGGCTTCTCCAACGGTACGGCGTCACGGTGCTGCTCCCGCGGGCATGAAACCGCCGCGGGCGGGCTCGGCGAACGTGACCGCTGCGACGTCCGCTGAGCCGACCTGAGCACGGGTCAGTCCGTCGAGAGCGCCTCAAGCAGCTGTCCTGCCTTGGGGTCGTGCAGGGCGCGGGCGGCGTCGGCGAGCGCGACCATGCCCACCAGGGCGTGGCCGTCGATCACGGGCAGCCGACGCACCTTGTGGCCGGTCATGGTCGCGAAGACCTCGTCGACGCTGTCGTCCGCACCGATGGTCACCGCTTCGCTCTGCGCGAGTTCCCCGACGAGGACCTTGGACGGGTCCTTGCCCTTGCCCACCACCTTGACCACGATGTCCCGGTCCGTGATGACGCCCTTGAGGCGGTTGTCGGTCCCGCAGATCGGCAGCGCCCCGACGTCGAGCTCGGTGAGCTTGGCGGCTGCCTGGAGGACGGTCTCCTCGGCCCCGGCGCACTCCGCGCCGGGAGTCATGATCTCGCGTGCGGTGGTCATGTGATCCTCCTTGCTCGTCGGTGTGCGGTCCGGCCCTGTCGTCCACCCCGTGGGCCGGGCCGTCGTCGCCGACCGGGTGCCCAGCGTGTGTGAGCGAAACACCGGCTTGCGCCGCTGCTCGCGCGGGCCGACGCCACCGGCGATCCGAGCCCCCCTTGTCACCCGGATGCCAAACCTTCTCGCGCGGACGCGCACGCACACACGTAGTGAACCGTCCCGTCGTGAACTACGTTGCACACGCCCCACCTCTGGAAGCCTCGCCCCGCCCCCACCCGCGCTTCCCCCTGCCCGGAGGAGAATCCTCATGCGCATGCCCGCTCCGCATCGCACCGTCGCGGTCGTCGCCGCCGTCACAGGAGTCGCCGCGCTCGGCCTCGCCGCGGGACCCGCCGCCGCCGACAGCTCGGAGCCGTTGCGCTACGTCGCCCTCGGGGACAGTTACAGCGCCGGTTCGGGCGTCCTCCCCCTCGACCCCGGGGCGCCCCTCCTCTGTGCTCGTACGTCGAAGAACTACCCCCACCTCCTCGCCGCCTCGCTCGGCGCGAAACTCACCGACGTGACCTGCGGGGGCGCCCAGACCCAGCACTTCAGCACGGCCCAGTACCCGGGCGTCGCCCCGCAGTTCGACGCCCTCAAGAGCGACACGCAGCTGGTGACGCTCACCATCGGCGGCAACGACAACAACACGTTCATCAGCTCGATCCTGGCCTGCGGCAGCGCGGGCGTCCTCTCCGGCGGCAAGGGCAGCCCCTGCAAGGACCGGTACGGCGACACTTTCAAGGACGAAGTCGAGACGAAGACCTACCCGGCGATCAAGGCGTCGCTGAACCGGATCAAGGCCAGGTCGCCGAAGGCGAAGGTCGCGATCCTCGGCTATCCGTGGATCACTCCGGCGAAGTCCGTGCCGGGGTGCTTCCTCAAGATGCCGCTCGCCGAGGGCGACGTCCCCTACCTGCGCGATCTGCAGGCCCACTTGAACGGCGCGGCGCGACGGGCCGCGGCGGAGACCGGCGCCACCTACGTCGACCTGGCCGCCGCGTCCGACGCGCACGACGCGTGCCGCCCGGCGAACCAGCGCTGGATCGAACCGGTCCTGTTCGGCACCAACTTCGTCCCCGTGCACCCCAACGCCGCCGGTGAGGCCGGCATGGCCGAGCAGACGGCGAGCGCGCTCGATCTGACGTGACCGGCCGCCCGCCGCACATGTCGCGGGCGAGTGCTGCGATCCTGGTCGGGTGACCGTGATCAAGTGGCTTACCAGCAAGAACCGCTCCGCACACGGCGATGAGATCCATCGCGCGGGGAGCGGACAGGACGCTTTCGCGCGGCCGACGGGCTCCGAGCCGACCACCCGGGCACGGGCAGGTGCTCGGCGGGCCGTGCGGATCGGTCTGGGCGGTGCGATGCTCATCGCCCTCCTCGCCAGCTGCTCCACCGGCGACTCCAACGACGCCGACAGTCCCGACCGCACCGAGCGCACCGCCGGACGCGACGTCCGGCAGCCGCCCGTCGACGCGGCCTTCGACTACCAGCTGGGCGGCCCGTACAAGCCGCCGTCCAAGGTACGCGCCGTCTCGCGCGACCGCACGGCCGACCCCGCCCCGGGCCGCTACAACATCTGCTACGTCAACGCCTTCCAGGCCCAGCCGGGCAAGAAAGCGACGCGCTGGTGGGAGCGCGAGCACCCCACTCTCGTGCTGCGGGACGACGCGGGGGACCCGGTCGTCGACGAGGACTGGAACGAGCCGCTGCTCGACATCTCCACGGCGAAGAAGCGTGCGGCTCTCGCCGAGATCGTCGGCCGGTGGATCGATGGCTGCGCGGAGGCGGGCTTCGACGCGGTGGAGCCCGACAACCTCGACTCCTACGAGCGCTCCGAGGATCTCCTCACGCCCGATGACGCGGCGGACTTCGCCCGGCTCCTCGCCCGGCGGGCGCACGACAAGGGCCTGGCCATCGCGCAGAAGAACACCACCGACCTCCTTGACCGGCGCAAGCACATCGGCTTCGACTTCGCCGTGACCGAGGAGTGCGCCCACTACAAGGAGTGCCCCGACTTCGCGTCCGCGTACGACGGGAAGGTCTTCGACATCGAGTACGTGCGCAAGGACTTCGACGCCGCCTGCCGCACCTGGGGCAAGGACCTGTCCGTCACGCTGCGCGACCGCGACGTCCGGCCCGCGGGCGAGGACGGCTACGTGTACCGGCACTGCTGAGCAGCCGCCCGGCGGACGGGCCACAGGGGAACGGCGCGCTCACCGCTCCCCGGCCACCAGCGCGGCCAACTCCTCGGCGGTGCGCGGCCCTTCGCCCGTACCGACCGGCAGGCCGTGCGCGCGCAGGAGCTCCCCGACGGCGATTCCCCACGGCAGGTGGAGCCCGGCCCGCGCGAGCAGGTCCCGCCGGCCCAGCATCTCGGCGACCGGCCCGGTCCGCACCCCGGCGGGGGTGAGCAGCGCCGCGTCGTCGGCCCAGCGCAGCGCCAGGTCCACGTCGTGGGTCGCCATGACCACGGTCGTCCCGGCGTCCCGCAGGCGCTGCAGCGTGGCGAGGAGACGTTCCTGGCCGTCGGGGTCGAGGCCCGCGGTCGGTTCGTCGAGGACGAGGACGCGGGGGCGCATCGCCACGGCGCCCGCGATGGCGGTCCGTTTGCGCTGGCCGTAGGAGAGCAGGTGGGTGGGCCGGTCGGCCAGCGCCACGATGTCGAGCGCGGCGAGCGCCTCGGCGACCCGTGCCCGCACCTCGGCGTCGGGCAGGCCGAGGTTCAGCGGGCCGAAGGACACGTCCTGCTCGACGGAGGCCGCGAACAGCTGGTCGTCGGGGTCCTGGACGACCAGCTGGACAGTGGTGCGCAGGCGGGTCAGGCCCTTGCGGTCGTACGTCACCGGGGCCCCTTCGAGTGTCAGCCCGCCCGCCGCGGGGCGCAGCCCCCCGCTGAGCAGCCGCATGAGGGTGGTCTTGCCGCTGCCGTTGCGTCCGAGCAGGGCCAGGGCGCGGCCCGCGACGATGTCGAAGTCCAGGCCTTCGAGGACGGTGGGCCCGTCCTCGTAGGCGTAGGACGCGCCGCGCAGGGCGACCAGGGGCTCGCTCGGCCCGCCGCGGTCGACCGGCTCGCGAAGAGCCCTCGGCTCGGTCATGGAAGGAACCTTTCCAGTACGAGGGTGAGGGCCACGAGGCCCGCGAGGAGTACCGCGGCCGCGGCCACGAAGCGCCGGGAGATCCGGGCGTCGGGCACGAGGACCCGCAGCGTGCCGTCGTAGCCGCGTCCCGCGAGCCCGGCCTGCAGCCGGCCCGCCCGGTCGAAGGCCCGCACGAACGCGGTGGCGCCGAGACCGGCCAGGGAGCGCCAGGTGGCGGCGCGGGTGGTGTGGCCGAGCCGGGCGGCCTGCGCCTGGCGGATCCGGCTCATGGAGTCCAGGAGCAGGAAGCTCATCCGGTACGTGACGAGTGCGACGTCCACGACCGGCGCGGGCACGCCCGCCTTCACCAGCCGCGGCAACAGGTCCGACATCGGCGTGGTGAAGGCGAACAGGAGCACCCCGAGCGAGGCGGCGGAAGTCCGCAGGAGCAGGCCGCCCGCGCGCGCGGGACCACCGTCGGCGAGCGTCACGAACCCGTCGGGGCCGCCGAGTTGGACGAGCAGCGTCAGGGCGCTCGTGACGCAGAAGCCGAGCGGCACCCGGTAGGCGCGCCACAGCTTGCGGGGCGGCACGCCCGCGGGTCCGAGCAGCAGGACGAGCGCCGCGAGGACCACCAGGGCGGCGCCCGGCCAGGGCGGCAGGGAGATGGCGAGGACGGTGAGGCCGAGCCCGAGCACGGCCTTGTCCACGGGGTGACGGCGGCGCCAGCGGCTGCTGTGCGCCGCCGCGTCGATGGGCAGCACGCCGGGTCAGACCTGCTCGGTCTCGGGCCGCTTGTCCGCCGCGTCGGGCGTCGAACCGGTCGGCGAACCGGTCCGCTCGCGCTGCTCGAGGAGCTGCTCCGCGCCCTGGCGGCGTCCCTTGCGCAGCCCGAAGTAGTACGCGAGCACCCCGGCGCCCATGGCCGCCTGCAGGGCGAAGAGCGCCGACTCGATCTCCCCGGAGGGGGGTTCGTACAGCGGGGAGAACCACGGTTCGTAGTCCGGCTCCATCTCGGTGATCGCCGTCTCGGCCTGCGCGTCGGCGCCTGCGAACGGTTCTTCCTTGTCGTCGCCGAGTCCGAGTGCCAGGGGCAGCACCGCGAGCGCGGCGACGACCACGAGCAGCAGAATGTTGATCTTCGCGTTCCGGCTCATCAGGCGTTGGCCCCCGTCTTCGTCTCGGCCGTCGTCACGGTCCGCTTGCCCTGCAGCAGCACGCCGAGCCGGGTGAGCTCGCCCTTGCTGGACTGCACGAGCAGCCGCATCACCAGGACGGTGAGCAGCCCCTCGCTGACGGCGAGCGGGATCTGGGTGACGGCGAAGATGCCGCCGAACTTGCCCAGGGCGCCCAGGAATCCGCTGCTGGGGTCGGGGAACGCCAGGGCCAGCTGGACGCTGGTGACGCAGTAGGTGGACAGGTCGGCGACGAACGCCCCGAAGAACACGGCGACCATGAGCGGCACGTCGTACCGCTTGAGGAGCCGGTAGACCGCGTATCCCGCCCAGGGCCCGACGATCGCCATCGAGAATACGTTGGCGCCCAGGGTGGTGAGCCCGCCGTGGGCGAGCAGCAGAGCCTGGAAGAGCAGGGTGATGGTGCCGAGCACCGTCATGATGGGCGGCCGGAACAGGATCGCTCCGAGGCCGGTTCCCGTCGGGTGCGAGCAACTGCCCGTGACGGACGGGATCTTCAACGCGGAAAGAACGAATGTGAAGGCCCCGGAGGCGCCGAGGAGCAGGGTGCTCTCCGGGTGTTCCCTGACCTCACGGGTCAGGGAGCGGACTCCGTGGACGACGAACGGCGCGGACGCTACGCCCCAGGCGATCGCGTGCGCCGGCGGGAGGAAACCCTCGGCTATGTGCATGGCTCGGCAGACCCTCTCCAGCACCTCGTGGATGGACAACGCGCCTTGGCCGGTCTCCTGGCTGACGGGTCGTACCGACCGGACTCCGCCTTCCCGGGTACGTGAGTACCCAGTGGCTGCCGCGAGGGCTGGAGCCGGACTTCCCGATCACAGTGGCGAGGGCCGCACCGGCATCACACCGGATTTCCCGTGCACCAAGGCGTGGTGACATTAGTGCGCAACTGATCTGCTGACAACTTGCGCCGTGGGCGCGGGGGTGGCACACGCGAGCGCGTATACCACCGCGTACGCCCCTGTTCAGAGGCCGTGTGCGGCGGGTGGGGCCGGTGTTGGTCCGACGCTCCCGGCAGCGGGCGGGCGGGTCACGTCCGGGTAGGTTTGCGCGGTGACCTCGATTCGGACGCAGGGCCTCGCATCGATGCGCGACGGGGCGCGACTGCACTGGACGGCACTGCGGGGCGGTGACTGGCGCACCGCGTACCGGGCGGAGCGCGACCGCCGCATGTCCGCCGCACGGAGGGAGCGGCTCCGCGCGCTGGAGGAGTTGACGGGCCGTACGGAGGAGCAGGAAGTCGACTTGCTCACACTGGCGTGGTCCACCGACCACGCCGATCCCGAACTCGGATGGGCATGGGCCACGCAGGCTGCCCGACGGCGGCGCCCGGTCAACTGGGCGATGAACGGTGACCTCGGCAGGGAAGGCCGCGCGGACCCGCTCGACGCACATCTCGACGGCCTGTCCGCGTGCCTGCCCGCGCGAACGGAGCTCCTCGGCGGGGCCGACGACCCGCGCCCCCTGTCCTCACTCGCTTCCCTGGCGCACCGGCTCGGTCTTCCGCTGACGCGGATCGAGGGCGCCGGGCACGAACCCTGGCTGGAACAACCCGACGCGGTCCGCGCGCACCTGCGGCGATTCGTGCGGGACGCCGAGCCCACGGAAGGCGGCGAGCCCCGGACCGGCGCGCCTTCGCCGCACTCCGTTGAGGGATGCGCCAAGGCCTCTCCAACTCCCCACCCGCGGAAGGACGTTCCGTGACCACGCGCGTGCTGTTCGTCACACCTGCCCTGACCGCCGCGGCGCGGCGCGGTGTGTTCGGCGACGACGAGTCCCTCGACCCGGCCGGTGCGGCCCAGACGCGTCGGGCGGCCGGAACCCTGCCCACGGGGTGCCAGGTCCTCGTCTCCCCCGGCGCGCGCTGCGCGCAGACCGCCGACGCCCTCGGCCTCGGGGCGGGCCTGGCGGTGGCGTCGCTGGCCGGTCTCGACCCGGGCAGGTGGCGCGGCAGGCCGCTGGAGGACGTGCACGCCAGGGAACCGCAGGCGGTGGCTCGTTGGCTGACCGAGCCGGAGAGCGCGGCTCCGGGCGGCGAGTCCGTGGCCGACGTGTGCACGCGGGTGGCCGGGTGGCTGGACGCGCTCCGGGCGGACACCCCGTCCGGACGCGTCCTCGCCGTCGTGGAACCCGAGGTGGTGCGTGCGGCGGTCGTGCATGCGACGGGGGCTCCGCTGTCGGCCTTCTGGCGATGCGACGTCCTGCCGCTGTCGACGACGGAACTCAGCGGACGCTCCGGACGCTGGAACATCCGGCTCGGCTGCCCGCTCGGCGCCGCGTGACGCGCTCGGTTCGGCGGCCGCCCTGATCGTGGTGGCGGGCCGGCAGCACGGCCGCCGTGAGGGCGACCGCCGCACGCCGTCGAGGGTGATGAGGCGCGGCTCGGGGTGCCTGGGCGCTCCCCCGGCCCTATCGGTCCGCCGCGACCGGCTCCCCGGACGTGGACGCCGTCGGCTTCGGCAGCAGCAGGCGCTGCGCCAACTCCCCGAAGATCAGCCCGAACGCGCCCCACAGCGTGGCCTGCACGGCGAGGGCGGAGAGCCGGAAGCGCCAGAGCAGGGCGGCCGGGAAATGCTCGGGAACGTCGTTGACCACCGGTAGGAACTCATAGGCCAGCCCGATGGCCACGGCGAAACCGAGCACGGCCACGACGGTCGCGTACCAGGCGCCGAGCGCGGGCGCGAGCCGCTTGCCCAGCAGGGTCGCGGCGATCGCGAGGAGCACGCTGAGCACCGTCATCAGCAGGTACAGCGAGGTCCGCTTGCCGATGGTGTCGGGGTTGCCGACCGCGGGCGGGTTGGCCGGATACTTCAGGAACGGCACGACGTACACGGTGAGCAGCGCGCAGCCCGAGAGCAGCAGCGCCGTCGCGCGCGGGCCGAACCGGCCGACGCGGCCGAGAGCGAAGCCGCAGGCGAGCGCGGCGATGCCGCCGAAGGCGACCCCGTAGACGAGGACGCCGGTGGCGAGGCCGGCGGTGGACTGCAGGCTCCGGGAGACGAGTTCGGCCTCGTCGCCGTGCGAGTGGCCCGCGTGGGCCTCCTCGAAGTCGATGGCGGCGTCGACGTTCGGCTCACCGAGCCAGTAGGCGATGACGAGGGCGAGCACGCCGGCCGCGAGACCGGCGAGCATGCCTCGAACGAGCAGGTTGCGTACGGTTGCCGAGTTCATGAGCGGGCCGGATTCCCCCTGGTCAGTGGCAGGGGAAGCCGAGCAGATGGCGGGCGTCGTGCACCCACTCATGGACCTCCGCGCCGCTGAACACGGAAGTGGCGCCCTGTTCGGCGCCGACGAAGTACAGCAGGACCAGCATCAGGATTCCGAAGAAGACCGCCCACGGGGCGATCACCTTCAGCGGCAGCTTGACCGGTACGGCAGGTGCGTCGGCGGTCGGCTGAACGACGTGTTGCGCCATGGCGGTGCCTCCTTCGGGAGTTCGCGTCCCGTCTCGGTGGTGCACAGGACGACAGCCACGGGTCTGACTCACAAGCGGTATGGGGACCGCTCGCACACAGTGGCGCGACCGTGCCGGATTCACACCGGCTTCCGTCGTGCTGTCGTCGATATCGCAGTGACGGTACCGCGTGGCGCGTACATGGCCAAGCCCGGCCGATGTCGGAGCATCCCGGAGCGCCCTTCGATGCGCAGCCACGCGGCGGGCCCCCGTAAAGAGTGACGTGGCGGTGGTGGATGGCGCAGCGGCGGTTGGGGCCGGGGTCCGGGGCGGTAGATCTGCGGCTGCGTCAGGCACCACCGGTTCCGCCACGAATGGAGACGTCCCCATGGCAGCCAGGACAGCCCGGGCCACCCGCCGCACCCGTCTCGGCACACGTGTGCTCGCGCTGGTCGCCATGGCGGCGCTCGCCGTGAGCGCCCCCTCGTTCGCGAGCGCCCCGGCTCACGGGGACGGTGCCGCGCACCGGACCCCCTCCCCCTTCACCGGGCAGCTGGCGAGCCAGGGGCCGGTCCTCGCCGTGAAGTTCGACAACGCCCGCGCGGCACGGCCGCACACCGGTCTCGACCAGGCGGACATCGTCTACGTGGAGAAGGTCGAGGGCGGCATGAGCCGCCTGATGGGCGTGTACTCCAGCAGGGTTCCGGAGTCGGTCGGCCCGGTGCGCAGCGCGCGCGAGTCCGACACCGAACTCCTGCGCCAGTTCGGCCGGCCCGTGCTCGCCTACTCCGGGGTGCGCAGCGCCCTGCAGAAGGTGCTCAGGGAAGCGCCGCTGTACGCCCGCCCGCACGACCGTGTGCCGCGCGCCTACTTCCGTGACAGCGCCCGCCCCGCCCCGCACAACCTCTTCGTACGCCCACGGGCGCTGCTGCGTTCGGCGCCGCGGGCGGGCCACCCGACCGACATCGGCTTCCGCTTCGGCCCGGCTCCGGCGGGCGGCACCCCCACCGGAAGCCGGACCGTCCGCTACTCCGCCGCCCGGCACACCTTCGACTGGTCGCCGCGGGAGCACCGGTGGCTCGCCTCCTTCGACGGCGCCCCCGCGCTCAGTACGTCGGGCTCCCGGCTCGGCGCTCCCACCGTCGTGATCCAGTACGTGACCATGCGTCCCTCGCGTTTCAAGGACGTCAACGGCGCGGTGACGCCGTACATCGAGACGGTCGGCAGCGGCCGGGCGCTGGTGCTGCGAGACGGCAGGAGCTACCCCACGCGCTGGAAGCGTTCCGAGGCGACCGGGGGCACCGCGTTCACCCGCGACAACGGTGAACCGATGCCCTTCGCCCCGGGGCAGGTCTGGATGGTCTACGCGGACCGCGGCTGAGGCGCGTGTTCCCGGCTCCGACGGAGCCGGGAAAAAGACCGGGCGGGCCGGCCGGGACGCTCCCCCTCAGGGGTGTCCCGGCCGGCCCGCCCGTGCCGGACCGTCGTGTGTCACCTGCCCGCGGGGGCAAGCTCCCGGTCCGTCTCGGCCTCGGGTGTCCCCGTGTCACCGAGGTTCTTGTGCAGCTTCTCGCCCTCCACGTCCACGTTGGGCAGGAGCCTGTCCAGCCAGCGCGGCAGCCACCAGGCGGACTTGCCGAGCAGGGCCAGGACCGCGGGCACGATCGCCATGCGGACGACGAAGGCGTCGAAGAGGACGGCGATGGCCAGACCGAAGCCCATCATCTTGATCATGTCGTCGTTCTCCATGATGAAGCCGGAGAAGACGCTGATCATGATGATCGCGGCCGCGGCCACGACCCGTCCGCCGTGCGTGAAGCCGGTCACGACCGACTCGCCGGGGCGCGCCCCGTGGACGTACGCCTCGCGCATCCGCGTCACGAGGAAGACCTCGTAGTCCATCGCCAGGCCGAAGACCACGCCGATCATGAAGATCGGCATCATGCTCATGATCGGACCCGGCTGGTCGACGCCCACGATGTCCGCGAGCCAGCCCCACTGGAAGACCGCGACCACGGCTCCGAGCGCGGCGGCCACCGAGAGCAGGAAGCCGAGCGCCGCCTTGAGCGGGACCAGGATCGAGCGGAAGACCAGCATCAGGAGCAGGAACGCCAGGCCGACGACCAGGCCGAGGTAGGGCAGGAGGGCGTCGTCCAGGGTCTGCGAGAAGTCGATGGTCATCGCGGTCTGGCCGGTGACCAGGATCTCGGAGCCGGTGTCGGAGCCGATGCCGTCGGCGGTCGAGCGGAGCGACTTGACCAGTTCCTCGGTCTCGTGGTCGCTCGGTCCGGTCTTCGGGACGACGTTCATGATGGCGGTGTCGCCGGCCTTGTTGGCCTGGGCCGGGGTCACGGTGGCGACGCCGTCGATCTTGCCGATCGAGTCGCCGACGGTCTTGGCGGCGGCCGCCACGCCGGAGTCCTTGCTGACGGTGACCATCAGCGGGCCGTTGAAGCCCGCGCCGAAGGACTCGGACAGCATGTCGTACGCCTTGCGCTGGGTGGTGTCCGGCGCGGACGTTCCCTCGTCGGGCAGGCCGAGCTCCAGGCTGGCGGCGGGCACGGCCACGGCACCGAGGCCGAGGACGGCGACCAGCAGCACCGAGAGCGGGTGGCGCAGCACGAACCGCGCCCAGCGGGTGCCGAGCTTCGGCTTGGCGTGCGGGTCGATGAGCGAACCCGCGGGCTTCTTGCGGTCCTTGCGGCGCAGCACCTTGCGGCCCGCGAAGCCGAGCAGCGCGGGGATCATGGTGAGCGCGATGAGGACGGCGATCACGACGGTGCCGGCCGCGGCCAGACCCATCTTGGTGAGGATCGGGATGTTGACGATCGCGAGGCCCGACAGGGCGACGACCACGGTGAGACCGGCGAACACGACGGCGGATCCGGCGGTTCCGGTGGCCCGGCCCGCGGCTTCCTCCGGTGCGCGGCCCTCGGCTATCTCCGCTCGGTAGCGGGAGACGATGAAGAGGGCGTAGTCGATGCCGACGGCGAGGCCGATCATCATCGCGAGCGTGGAGGTCGTGGCGGAGAGGTCGAGGACGCTGCCGAGCGCCGCGATGCCGGAGATGCCGATGCCGACGCCGATGAGCGCGGTCAGGAGCGGCATGCCCGCGGCGATCAGCGAGCCGAAGGTGAGGATCAGGACGACCGCGGAGATCGCGATGCCGATGAGCTCGGCGCTGCCGCCCATCTCCTGCTCGGCCATGACGGCGTCGCCGCCGGTCTCGACCGTGAAGCCCGCGTCGCGGGTCTTGTCGGTCGCGTCGGTCAGCGCGTCACGGGCCTTGTCGGTGAGCTCGGTGGCGGCCACCTTGTAGGTGACCGAGGTGTAGGCGGTCGAGCCGTCCTTGCTGACGGTCTGGGCCTTGTAGGGGTCGTCGACGCTCGACACCTGCGGGCCCTTGCCTATCGCCGCGACGAGCTTCTCGACCTCGGCCTTGGGCTCGGCCGAGGTGATCTTCTTCCCTTCGGGGGCGCGGATCACGACACGCGCGCTCGCTCCGTCGGCACTGGCGTCCGGGAAGCGCTTCTCCAGCAGGTCGAAGGCCTTCTGCGACTCCGTACCCGGCATCGAGAAGGAGTCTTCGGGCGGGGCGGGAGCGGCCGAGGAGGCGAAGATCGCTCCGGCCAGCGCCACCACCCACAGCAGCGCCACGTAGCGGCGTCGCCGGAAGGCGAAGCGGCCTAGTTTGTACAAGAACGTAGCCACGGCGAAGAGGGCTCCCGTCGGGTCAGGTGCGGACGACCCTCTGCCGGTGCGATCGGCGCACGTCAGCGGGTCCAGCAGGAATAGCTCCATCCTCGCCGCCGAGCGAGGAGAGCAAGTCCGCCTGCGAGCCGGACTATCGACCCACGGTCGCTGTACTGCGCCGCGCGCGGAGTCATCCCCTGGGAGGAGAGCCGATCTCCCTTTCTCGACCACAGGGTGCAGTCACGTGTCAACGATTTCTGCGTCATTGGCGCGGAACTTTCCCTTCCCCTTTTTACCGCGCCGCCCGCGGCCCATATACCTGCATCATTCACGCATCGACGGCGGTGGCGGGTGCCGGATCCCGCGGCCAGTGGCCTGATCTCGCCGCCCCGGACATCGGTTCCTGTCCGGGAAGCGCCTTGTCCACGGCCTTCGGGCCGAGTGCCATGCAGGGATGAGCGATGTCCTCCGGCAGGCGGTGTGCTGCCCGTGACCGATTCGTACGCCGGGCTCGCCCGCCACTACGACCTCATCATGACGTCCGGCTACTACGACTACGACGCCTACGCCCGCGCCCTCCTGGAGGACATCGACGGCCGCAGAGATCTCCTGGAACTCGGCGTGGGGACCGGCCTCGCCTGTGAGCGACTGCTCGATCTGGACACGGCCGGCTTGCGGATCACCGGAATCGATCACACCGAGAGCATGCTGGCCCAGGCACGCGCCAGACTCGGCGCACGAGCACGACTCGCCGTGCGGGACGTCCTGCACATGGATACGCCGGCCGCCTTCGACGCCGCCTACTCCGTCGGCGGTATCTGGTACGGCGTCGAGGAGGCGGGGCACTTCCGGCTGGGCAGCCACCTCGTCGAGGACGCGGACAACGCCGGCGGGCTGGCGAACGTCGCGGCCGCGCTGCGCCCCGGCGGCCTGCTCCTGCTCGCCGTCCAGCCGATGCACCGCCCCTCTCGGCGTCCGCTGCCCGGCGGACTCGTCTACGCCCAGGAGATACGGGAGGAGGGCGGCGGCAGGTTCACCAAGGACTACTTCGTCCTGCGCGGGGACCGGGTGCTCGCCCACCAGCGCTCCCCCTTCCGCCTCTACCCCGAGGAGCAGGCCGACCGGCTCCTCGCACGCTGCGGATTCGGGCCGGGCTCCCCCGACGCGAGCGGACGGTTTCGCCGGTACGTGCGGCGGTGACCGGTGCCCGGCGCCCCGCCGAAGTCCTACCCGAGTCCTAGGACCGACGGACGGGACGGGCGCCGTCCGGAGCCCGTGTCCGCGGAGGGCGCCACCCCAGCACACTGGTGCCCATGCACTCCGAACAGATCGACGCCTACCTGCGGCGAATCGGCGCCGAGCGCCCCGCCGCCCCCACCACCCGGGCCCTGCGCGACCTGCACGTCGCGCATCTGCGCAGCGTCCCCTTCGAGAACCTCTCGATCCATCTCGGGCAGGACATCGAGCTCACCGACAAGGCTCTGGTGTCGAAGGTCGTCGAGGCGCGCCGGGGTGGCTTCTGTTACGAGCTCAACGGCGCGTTCGCCGCCCTTCTGACGGCTCTCGGCTTCGACGTCACGCTGCTGCAGGCCCGGGTGTTCGGGGACGAGGGGCAGCTCGGCATCCCGTACGACCACCTGGCGCTGCGCGTGCGCACCGAGGACGGGGGCGACTGGCTGGCGGACGTCGGCTTCGGCGCCCACAGCCGGCTGCCGCTGGCCTTCGGCGACCGGGGCGAGCAGGCCGATCCCGCCGGCACGTTCCGCATCACGCAGACGCCGGAAGGCGACCTGGAGGTCGCCCAGGACGGCAAGCCGCAGTACCTCGCCGAGCCGCGGCCGCGCGTACTGGCCGATTTCAGGGGCGGTGCCTGGTACCACCGCACGTCGCCCGACTCCCACTTCACGCGGTCCCTGGTCTGCTCGCTGCTCACCGACGACGGACGCGTCACCCTCAGCGGCCGCACCCTGACCACCACCGCGGCGGACGGCGAGCGGCAGACCACCGAACTGGCCACGGAGGCCGAGGTGCTCGCGGCGTACGAGCGGCACTTCGGCATCGTCCTCGAGCGAGAACCGCAGGTGCGCGAAGCGCGCTGAACCGGGTGACACGAACCGGTCGGCGTGGCGATGAGTTCCGGGCGGTGCGACGGTCCACATAGGCAGACAGGAACGGCGGACTGGACCGCCGCGAACGCGACAGGAGAGCGCCATGCCCAGGATCACGCCCAACCTCTGGTTCGACCTGCAGAGCGAGGAGGCCGCGCGGTTCTACGTCTCGGTCTTCCCGAATTCGGAGATCAAGAACGTCTCGTACTACGGAGAAGGCGCCCCGCGCCCGGCCGGAACCGTCCTGAGCGTCGACTTCGTGCTCGACGGCCAGCCCTATACGGCGATCAACGGCGGGCCGGAGTTCACGTTCAACGAGGCCGTCTCCCTCCAGATCGGCTGCGCCGACCAGAAGGAGGTCGACCACTACTGGACGTCGCTGTCCGAGGGCGGCGAGGAGGGCCCGTGCGGGTGGCTGAAGGACAAGTACGGCCTGTCCTGGCAGGTCGTGCCGGTCGTGCTCGGCGAGCTCATCGCCGACCCGGACCCCGGGCGGGCCCAGCGGGCCATGCAGGCGATGCTCGGCATGAAGAAGCTGGACATCGCCGCGCTGCGGGCGGCGGCCGACGGCACGGCGTAGGGCGGGGAAGGCACAGGTGAGGCGCGGCCACGGGGCCGCGCCCCGCGTCCTATCCCGTGAGGTTGAGGGTGAAGTTCTTGTGATCGCCCACATACAGCTCGCGGAAACCGCGTGGGCTGCCGCCCGAGACGCTGGGCCGCCAGCAGCGGTTGAAGGCCTGGTCCGGCACCTCCGTGACGTGCTGTCCCGCCCAGACAGGGCCATTGTTCACCGCCTCGGCGAGGTAGAACCACAGCGGGCTGTACTGGTTGACGTCGTTGACGTAGACGAGGGCACTGCGGCCCGGGTCGATGCCCCACCAGCCCATGATGCGCGGGCCGGTGTCGTGCAGACAGGTGTTGTCGGAGAAGCCGATCGCCACGTAGACGCGCGTCAGGTACCTGTTGCTGATCGTCAGACCCACGGCCTCACCCCTCCGGCCGGACGTCCCACAGGGGCGGCCCGCCCGGGTCCTCCACCTCACCGGGCGCGTGCCACGCCTCGCCGTGCGTGCTCCCCCCGGAGACCGCCGGGAAGTCCTCGGCCCGGCGGACGAAGGGCTCGTCGCCGATCGCGCCGCGCGGATCGGCGCCCGCGCCCGGTTCACCCGTGGGCCCGGGCGGGCCCGGCAGTCCGGCGTCGTGGTCGTTCCCCATCCGGCACCCCCTGCAAGACGATCGACGGCGGTCCGTCTCCTTCGAGAATGGCCCACACCTCCCGGACCGCACAGCACTCCGGAGCGACCGACCTTCCTACGCCCCTATGCCTTCCTGGCCACGACCAGGCGCCAGTGGGGGCTGCCGTCGGCGCGGCGGCCGAACTCCTCCAGGGGGAGCAGCCGTACGTCGAATCCGGCATCGACGAGGTCCTCGCGCACGCCGCCGAGCGGAAACGTCCGGTAGTACATGACGAACCGCGGGCGCCGCAGCAGGTTGCGCACGCGCATCACACCGTCGAAGGCGCGCAGCCCCCAGTACCAGGGCGAGCCGAAGGGCTGCGGGGCGCCGATCGGGAACGCGAAGAGGCCGCCGGGGCCCAGCGCCCGGTGGACGCCGGTGAACAGGGCCGGGCGTTCGGCGGGCAGGAAGTGCCCGAACGCCCCGAAACTGACGGCGAGGTCGTATCCCCCGGAGAAGGGGAGAGCGCGGGCGTCGGCACGGACCCAGTCGAGTGCGGGGCCGCCCGGGCCGGGCACGGGCACCGTGCCGGCCGCGGCGGCCAGCATGCCCGCGCTGAAGTCCACACCGGTGACCCGTTCCCGGCAGAGCGGCAGCAGTGCTTCGACCCCCGCGCCGGTCCCGCAGCACACGTCGAGGCCCGCGTCGAAGGGCCCCAGGGGCTTCAGCGCGTCGGCTGTCGCCGCCAGGAACCGGCCAGGCGTACGGAAGGGGGTCCGGTCGAACTTCGGGGCGAGCAGGTCGTACCCGTGCTCGGTGGACGAGAACGCCTGAACGGCGAGCTCACGCAGCGTGGGGCCCTGGGAGGAGAACATCGGCTCCAGGGTAGTCAGGGCGCGGCCGCGCGGGCCGCCGCCGGGGTGGTGTCGTGGCCGGATAGCGTCACGAGGTCTATCGGGGGGCGGTACGGGTCCGGTAGAGGTTCACCCCTGCCCCAGACCCGTTCCTCGCTCCCGGAGGTGCTCCATGGCCACAGACCGGCACAGGACAAGGACCGCATCGGGCAAGACCCGATTCGACGACATCTACGACCAGCCGGACCCGCGCACCTACTTCCGGACACTGGCGCCGTACGAGTACGAGATCCCGCAGCACGCCCAGGCGGTCTTCCGCCGCACCCGTGAGCTGCGCGCCCGCCTCGCCGACGACGAGGGCCCCGTGACGGTCCTCGACCTGTGCTGCTCGTACGGCATCAACGCGGCGCTGCTCAACCACGAGCTGACCCTCGCCGACCTGTACGCGCACTACACCTCCGAGGAGGCCGCCGCGCTCACGCCGGACGAACTCGTCGAGCGCGACAAGGAGTTCTACGCCTCGCGGCGGCGCCCCGACGCGACCCCGGTGATCGGCCTGGACCTGGCGGCGAACGCCACCCGCTACGCGCTGGACGCGGGGCTGCTCGACGAGGCGTACGCGGAGAACCTGGAGCGGCATCCGCCCAGCGACGGGCTGCGCCGCGCGGTCGCCCGCACGGGTCTGATCACGGTCACCGGCGGTATCGGCTACATCTCGCACCGTACGTTCGACGCGCTGCTCGACTCCGCGCGCCGGCCGGTGTGGGTGTGCGCGTTCGTGCTGCGGACCGTGCCCTACCGCCGCATCGCCGACACCCTGGCCGCGCACGGCCTCAGCACCGTGACGGACACCTCGCGCACCTATGCGCAGCGGCTCTTCACCAGCCCCGAGGAGCGCCGCGACGCCGTCCGTCAGGTGATCCTCGCCGGTGAGGATCCCACGGGGCACGAGTCGGACGGGCGCTATCACACCCGGCTGCACGAGTCGCGACCGCGCACGGAGTGACCGATGTCCTGTGGTCGAGTCCCGGGGCGCCCCGAAGCTCGACCACAGGACATACCTGGGCATATCGTTAAGGCAGTGGTCGGCTCAAACCTCCAGGGGGTCGCGCCATGGTCCAGGAACTGCTGACAGCGGGCGCCGCGGCCGCCTCGGGCTGTCTGCTGTACGCGATGGCGGCGGCTCGCGTGATCAAGCAGTACGAGCGGGGTGTGGTGTTCCGTCTGGGCCGGCTCTCCGGCCAGGTGCGCGGTCCCGGTTTCACGATGGTGGTCCCCGGCATCGACCGGCTGCGCAAGGTCAACATGCAGATCGTGACGATGCCGGTGCCCGCGCAGGACGGCATCACCCGGGACAACGTCACGGTCCGGGTCGACGCGGTCATCTACTTCAAGGTCGTCGACGCGGCCAACGCCGTCGTGGAGGTGGAGGACTACCGGTTCGCGGTCTCGCAGATGGCGCAGACCTCCCTGCGCTCCATCATCGGCAAGAGCGACCTGGACGACCTGCTGTCCAACCGCGAAAAGCTCAACCAGGGCCTGGAGTTGATGATCGACTCCCCGGC
>NZ_JBVJPW010000026.1:0-107295 GCF_055609205.1 Streptomyces sp. NPDC036815
ACGCCGGCGGGAAGCCCCTCCAACGTCGCGACAAGCGCGGGTCCGTGCGACTCCCCCGCGGTCAGCCAACGCAACCTGCTCAACGGATGCTCCTCATGCTCGCGCCTCGAACTGCGGTCTTCGTCGGCGCGGCCGGGTGCGCGGCCCTGGCCCGCCACCCCTGATCCTCCCACGACCTGAGTCGGGAACCGGCGCCCGGTCCACCTGGCGGACGGGCCTCGACCACGGCGCGACCAGGGCACGGGCCGGGCGCGACCCGGGGCCTACCGTGCGGCGAGGGCGTGCTCCCCGGCCTTGCGCATGGCGTCCAGCGGCGCCGGCGCGCGTCCCGTCATCTGCTCGACCTGCAGCACCGCCTGGTGCACGAGCAGGTCGAGTCCGCTGACGACCGCTCCGCCGTACGCCGACCAGCGGGCCGCGAGAGCGGTGGGCCACGGGTCGTACAGCACGTCGAAGAGGGTGGCCGGCCGCTCGGGCACGAGAGCTGACAGCGTGTCCGTCGTGCCCGCCGGGGTCGTGGCGATCACCAGGGGGGCGCTGAGCGCCTCCCGCGCGTCCTCCCACGCCTCGGTCCTGACCTCCACGTCGAGCCGCTCGCCCCACTGCCGCATCTCGGCGGCGCGGGCGTCGCTGCGCACGTACGCGGTGACCTCGCCCGTGCAGATCCGCGCCAGGGCGGCGAGCGCCGACGACGCGGTGGCGCCGGCGCCCAGGATCGCGGCGGAGTCGACCTGTTCGATGCCGCGTTCGCGGAGCGCGGCGACCATGCCGGGCACGTCGGTGTTGTCGCCGAGCTTCCGGCCGTCCTCCGTGAACACCACCGTGTTCACGGCCTCGACGGACGCGGCGGTCCCGCTGATCTCGTCGAGCAGCGGAATGATCGCCCGCTTCAGCGGCATCGTCAGGGAAAGCCCCGCCCATTCGGGACCGAGCTCCCCGATGAACCCGGGCAGGGCCGCCTCATCGATCTCGAAACGGTCGTAGGACCAGTCGCTCAGACCCAGCTCCTCGTATGCCGCACGATGCAGCACCGGGGAGAGGGAATGGGCGATCGGGGAGCCAAGGACTGCGGCTCGTCGCTGCTGCGCGCTCATTGCCCCTTCAGGTATTTCTCGCGGTTCCGGTTCTGCTCTTCGTTGGTCTCCGCGAAGAGCGTCTTGTCCTCGCTGACGGAGACGAAGTAGTACCAGTTGCCCTTGGCGGGTTGCAGGGCCGCGTTCAGCGCGACCTCACCCGGGTTACTGATCGGCCCGGGCGGCAGGCCCTTGATCTTGTACGTGTTGTACGGGTCGTCGAGCTTGCGGAGCGCGTCGACCGTGCCGGTGCCGAGCTTGGACTCGCCACGCAGGTAGTTCACCGTCGAGTCGAAGTCCAACAGGCCGTACGTCTCGGTGTTGTTGGGCTTCAGACGGTTGTAGACGACCGTCGCGACCTTCTCGAAGTCGTGCTTGAACTTGCCCTCGGCCTGCACGAGGCTCGCCACGGTGAGAACCTGCAGCGGGTCCTTGAGGTGGAGTTCCTTGGCCTTCGACTGGAGGCCGAGCTCGTCGTATTTCTCGCTGGCCTCGGCGACCATCTTCTTGAGGACGTCCGCGGGCTTCTGGCCCTTCGCGACCGGATAGCTGGAGGGATAGAGGAATCCTTCCAGGGGGTCCTTGATGTCCTTGTTGCTATTCGCCCAGGAAGGAAGTCCGAGGCTCTTCCATTCCTTCTTGGCGACGTTTTCGGTGGTGCCCTTGGCGACCTTCAGACGTTTGTCGATCTCGGCGTAGACCCACGCGTTCCGCCGGCCCTCGGGAATGATGAGGTTGTTACGGCTCTTGGGACTGAGCATCAAATCGACGGCGCTCGCCGCGGACATGTGCTTCTTGAGGGTGTAGACACCCGGCTGAATGGACTGGCCCTTCGGGTGCTTGCCCTGGGCGGAGACGAACGCGTCGACGCTCTTGACGACGTCGGCGGCCTTGAGCTTCTGCCCGATCACGTAGCCGCCGGCGTCCTTGGGGATGTCGACGGTGATCCGCCCCGAGCCGTCGCCCGCGTAGTCCGGCGCCGTGCCGAAACGATCCTGATAGAACTGGTAGCCGAAGTAGCCGACCCCGCCGAGGCCGCCCGCGAAGACGACGGTGACGACCAGACAGGCGCAGCCGCTGCGGCGCTTCTTGCCCTTCTTGCCGCCACGCCCGCCGCGCCGGTCACCTCGGCCGCCCCGGCGACCGGGCTCGTCGTCATCGTCGTACTCGTCGTCGCCACCCGCGAAGAACGCGTGTTCGCCCTGGTCGGGGCCCGGATCCCAGTCCGTCTTCTCGGAGCCGGGCTCGGGCGTCGGGGAGCGACGGCCCGGCGGCTCCGGCGGTGCGTAGGCGTCGGGGGTGGAGTAGTAGTCGTGGCTCTCCGCGCCGTAGCCGCCCTGCTGGCCGCCGTAGGGGTCCATCGGATCGCCGCCGTACGGGACCTGGCCCTGCCCGCCGGTGTCCCAGCCGCCGTCGTAGCCGTGGTCGGAACCGCCGCCGTACCCCTGCCCGGGGCCCGAGCCGTATTCCTGACCGGGATCGCCGTGGTACTGCTGCTGACCGCCGTAGGACTGCTGGTCGTAGGACTGCTGCTGACCGGTGCTCCAGTCGCCGCCGTACGGCGACGGGTGCGGCTGCTGATGCTGGTGCGGCTGCTGCGGGTGGTACTGCCCCTGGCCGCCGTAGGTGGACGTGCCGCTCGCGGGCACCTGTCCTCCCCATCCGCTGTCCCCGTACAACGGGTCCTCCGGATGCCACGGTTCGGAGCCTGGGCCCCGGCCATACTCAGTCATCGATCCCCTACATGCCGCGAGGCGGGGCCGCCGTCGGGATGGCCGGGCAACCGTTCCGCCTCTTGATGCTGTGCGGCAGCTGTTCGAACACCGCCGCATCGCGCGGAACGTTACCGTATCGCGATCAGATGACCACTTCGACGCCCTCGCCGGGAGCTTTGCCTGACGCCCGTTCGGACTCCAGAGCCTGTTGGAGAATGATGACCGCGGCCGCCTGGTCGATAACAGACCTGCCCTTTTTGGACTTCACGCCGGAGGCGCGCAGGCCCTGACTGGCCGTCACTGTGGTCATCCTCTCGTCCACCAGCCTCACCGAAATGGGGGCGACCATGCGGGCGAGGTCCTGGGTGAACACGCGGATCTTGGCGGCCGCCGGGCCCTCGCCCCCGTTGAGGGAGCGAGGGAGGCCGACGACGATCTCGATCGGCTCGTACTCGTCGGCGAGCTGTTTCAGGCGGCGCTGCGCCGCCGGGACGTCGCGCCCCGGGACCGTCTCGACCGGCGTGGCGAGGATCCCGTCGGGGTCGCACGAGGCGACCCCGATCCGGGCGTCACCGACGTCGATCGCGAGGCGTCGGCCCCGGCGCATGCCCTGGGCAGGCTCGGTCATCAGGCCGTCTCGGTGACGAGGCGCTCGACGGCGGCGATCGCGTCGGGCACGGCGGCAGCGTTCTGGCCGCCGCCCTGGGCGACGTCCGGCTTGCCGCCGCCACCGCCGCCGAGCGTCTTGGCGGCGGTGCGGACCAGGTCACCGGCCTTGAGCCCGCGCTCGCGCGCGGCTTCGTTGGTGGCGATGACCGTCAGCGGACGGCCGTTGGCCGTGGTGAACAGGGCGACCACGGCCGGGCGGTCGCCCTGGATGCGGCCGCGCACGTCGAGGACCAGCTTGCGCAGGTCGTCGGCGCCCGTGCCGTCCGGCACCTGACCGGTGACGAGGGCGACACCGCGGACGTCCCTGGCGGACTCGACGAGACCGGCGGCGGCCTGGAGGACCTTCTCCGCGCGGAACTTCTCGATCTCCTTCTCGGCGTCCTTCAGCTTGGCGAGCATGCCGGAGATCTTCTCCGGAAGCTCCTCCGAGCGGCCCTTGACCAGCTCCTGGAGCTGGGCGACGACCGTGTGCTCCTTGGCCAGGTAGTTGTACGCGTCGACGCCGACCAGCGCCTCGATGCGGCGCACGCCGGAGCCGATGGAAGACTCGCCGAGCAGCTTCACCAGACCCAGCTGGGCGGTGTTGTGGACGTGCGTGCCGCCGCACAGCTCCTTGGAGAAGTCGCCGATGGTGACGACGCGGACGCGCTCGCCGTACTTCTCGCCGAACTCGGCGATGGCGCCCTGCTTCTTCGCCTCGTCGATCGACATGACCTCGGCCTGGACGTCCAGCTCGTGGGCGAGGACCTCGTTGATCTTCTGCTCGACGTCCGTCATCACGGCCGTGGGCACGGCGGACGGCGAACCGAAGTCGAAGCGGAAGCGGCCGGGCTGGTTCTCGGAACCGGCCTGGGCGGCCGTCGGGCCGAGCGCGTCGCGCAGCGCCTGGTGCGTGAGGTGCGTGGCGGAGTGGGCACGGGCGATGGCGCGGCGGCGGTGGGCGTCGATCGACGCCCACACCGGGGCGCCGACGGTGATCTCGCCGACCTGCACGACGCCCTTGTGGACGTGCACGCCGGGCACCGGCTTCTGCACGTCACGGATCTCGACGACCGCGCCGCTGTCCAGGCGGATGCGGCCGGTGTCACCGATCTGGCCGCCGCCCTCCGCGTAGAAGGGGGTGCGGTCGAGGACGATCTCGACCTCGTCGCCCTCGGTGGCCGCGGGCGAGGAGACGCCGTTGACCAGGAGGCCGACGATCTGGGCCTCGTTCTCCGTGAGGGAGTAGCCGGTGAAGTCGGTGGCGCCGGAGGCGTCGGCGATCTCGCGGTAGGCGTGCAGGTCGGCGTGGCCGGTCTTCTTGGCCTTGGCGTCGGCCTTGGCGCGGTCCCGCTGCTCCTTCATCAGGCGGCGGAAGCCGTTCTCGTCCACGGAGAGGCCCTGCTCGGCGGCCATCTCCAGGGTGAGGTCGATGGGGAAGCCCCACGTGTCGTGCAGCAGGAACGCCTTGTCGCCGGAGAGGACCGTGCCGCCCGCGGCCTTGGTCTCGGTGACGGCGGTGTCGAGGATGTTCGTGCCGCCCTTGAGTGCCTTGAGGAAAGCGGCCTCTTCGGCGAGGGCGACGGTCTCGATGCGCTTGCGGTCGGTGACGAGCTCCGGGTACTGCAGGCCCATCGTGTCGATCACGACGTCGACGAGGTCCTTGACGACCGGTCCGGTGGCGCCCATCAGGCGCATGTTGCGGATGGCGCGGCGCATGATGCGGCGCAGGACGTACCCGCGGCCCTCGTTGCCGGGCGAGACGCCGTCGCCGATGAGCATGGTCGACGTACGGATGTGGTCGGCGACCACGCGCAGGGAGACGTCCGAGCCGTGCTCGGCGCCGTAGCGCACGCCGGTGAGCTCGGTGGCCTTGTCCATGACGACGCGCAGGGTGTCCGTCTCGTACATGTTCTGCACGCCCTGCAGGATCATCGCGAGACGCTCGAGGCCGAGGCCCGTGTCGATGTTCTTCGACGGGAGCTCACCGAGGATCGGGAAGTCCTCCTTGCCGTCACCCGCACCGCGCTCGTACTGCATGAAGACCAGGTTCCAGATCTCCACGTAACGCTCGTCGTTGACGGCGGGGCCGCCCTCCTCGCCGAACTCCGGGCCGCGGTCGTAGTTGATCTCGGAGCACGGGCCGCAGGGTCCGGGCACGCCCATGGACCAGAAGTTGTCCTTCTTGCCCAGGCGCTGGATGCGCTCGGCCGGCACGCCGACCTTCTCGCGCCAGATCTGCTCGGCCTCGTCGTCGTCGAGGTAGACGGTGATCCACAGACGCTCGGGGTCCAGACCGAAGCCGCCCTTGTCGACCGGGCTGGTGAGCAGCTCCCAGGAGAGCGTGATGGCGCCCTCCTTGAAGTAGTCACCGAAGGAGAAGTTGCCGCACATCTGGAAGAACGTGCCGTGCCGGGTGGTCTTGCCGACCTCTTCGATGTCGGGCGTGCGCACGCACTTCTGCACGCTGGTGACGCGCGGTGCGGGCGGCTTGACCTCACCCAGGAAGTAGGGCTTGAAGGGGACCATGCCTGCGGGGACGAGCAGCAGAGTCGGGTCGTCCGCGATGAGCGACGCCGAAGGGACGACGGTGTGCCCGCGCTCCTCGAAGAAGCTCAGCCAGCGGCGGCGGATTTCAGCCGACTCCATCAGTGGTCCTCATTCCGGTTGTACTGCGTCTTCATGTCGTTCTTGTAGCTGCTGTGGCCCTCGATGACCGCGAAGCGGCGCGGCGGGGCCAGTTCGGCGTCGGGATCGTTCCGCAGGCCCAGCGCCTCGCCCAGTTCGGCTTCGCGCTCGGCCATGCCGTCGCGGATGTCGAGCGCGAAGTCCTTCAGGCGGTGACCCGTCTCGATCGCCTTGTTCGCGGCCTGCGCGGCGAGGCTCTCGGGGGTCAGCTGCTTGAGCTTGCGGTTGACCTTGGTGGTGGCCCATACGCCGGCGGCTGCGCCCGCGGTGAACCAGAAAGTACGGCGGAACATCGCTGCGTCAGTCCCTCTTACTCCGGTCGGCCCGCTTGGCCCGCCGCGCGGACGGGACGGTGCGACCCACGATCACCGTACGACGGGACGGCTTGGCGGGCATGTCGTTTGCTTCGGGGCCGGGCTTGCGGCTGATCGCCCGGCGCACGCCGTAGCCGAACGCGGCCACCTTCACGAGGGGGCCGCCGAAGGTCGAGGCGACCGTCGTGGACAGCGCCGACGCGTTCGACGTGACTTCCTGGACGTCGGAGGCGATGGCGTCGACCCGGTCGATCTGGGTCTGCGCGGAGCGCACCGCGGTGGAGGCGTCCGCCAGGAGGGGCACCGCCTGCTCGGTCACGTCCGCGACGAGTTTGGTGGTCGCCCTGAGCGTCTGGGCCAGCCTCGCCAGTGCCACCGCGAGGAAGGAGACCAGGATCGCCCAGAAGACGGCCACCAGGACCCCGGCAACCTCTCCACCCGACACTTGGCACCGCTCCCTGAATCTCGTCCCTGAACTTCGTACCCGAACATCGAAAAAGTCGTTCTCCGACCCTATCGCGCCGGGGGCGTCGCTCCGTACCGCATTCCCCTTGGCCGCCGCAGGAGTTGTTCGAAGTGATTGTACGGACCGCATACGAATGAGTACGCTCCGTACCCCATGCGACCCATTCCGTCCGGCAATCTCCCTCTGGAGCTGACCGCCTTCGTCGGGCGCGGCACCGAACTCGCCGAGCTGGCCACGGCGTTGGAGTCCGGTCGGCTCGTCACCGTGACCGGGGTCGGCGGGGTCGGGAAGTCGCGCCTGGCCGTGCGGGCCGCCGCCCGGTGCGGACTGCCCGACGGCGCCTGGCTGGTGGACCTCTCGGCGCTGCGCGACCCGGACCTCCTGGAACACGCGGTCGTCGAGGCCCTGGGGCTGACCGACCACACGAAGCGGCCGCCCCGCCAGGTCCTGCTCGGGCACCTCGCCGAGCGGGAACTGCTCCTGGTCGTCGACGGCTTCGAGCACTTGGTCGACGCCTGCGCGTCGCTGGTCCGTGACCTCCTCACGCACTCCCCCGGCCTGCGGGTGCTCGCGGTGGGGCGCAGGCCCCTGGAGACCGAGGGCGAGCGGCTCTTCCCGCTCGCGCCGATGCCGGAGCCGGACGCGGCGGCGCTCTTCACCGACCGGGCCACGGCCGGACTGCCCGGGTTCACCGTCGACGACGGCAACCGCGCGGACGTCATGGAGTTGTGCCGTCGCCTGGAGGGGATTCCGCTCGCCGTGGAGCTGGCCGCGGGCCGGCTGCGGGCCCTCTCCCCCGCGCAGCTGCTCACCCGGCTCGACGACCGGTTCCGGCTGCTGACCGGTTCCCGGCGCGACGTGCTGCCGCGCCACCAGACGCTGCGGACGGCCATCGGCTGGAGCCACGAGCTGTGCGCGCCGCGGGAGCGGCTGCTGTGGGCGCGCCTCTCGGTGTTCGCCGGGCAGTTCGACCTCGAGGCCGTCGAGTACATCTGCGCCGGGGACGGACTGCACGCCGAGGACGTCCTGGACGTCCTCGAAGAGCTTCTCGCGCAGTCCGTCGTGACCCGTGAGGAGTGGCCCGCGGGCGTGCGCTACCGCATGCTCGACACCGTCAGGGCCTACGGCGGCGACTGGCTGGAGGCGGCGGGCGAGGGCGCGCGGCTGCGGCGCAGGCACCGCGACTGGTACATGGGGCTCGCCACCTGGTGCGAGCTGGACTGGTTCTCGCCGCGCCAGGAGCAGGTCGCCGCCCTCGTCGACGTCGAACTCCCCAACCTGCGGGCGGCGTTGGAGTTCTGCCTGACCGAGCCGGACGAGGCCCATCTGGGGCAGTACCTCGCCGGCACGCTCTGGTTCTCCTGGGTCGGGTGCGGGCGGCTCGCGGAGGGCAGGCACTGGCTGGACCGCGCTCTGGAGCTCGACGGCGGCCACGACGACTCCCGGCTCAAGGCGCTGTGGGTGCTCGGCTACGTGGCCGTGCTGCAGGGCGACACGGTCGCCGCGCTCGCCGCGCTGCACGAGTGCCGCGAGGGGGCGGAGCGCTCGGGCAGCGCCGTCGCGGCGGCGTACGCGGAGCACCGCATCGGCTGTCTGGCCCTGGTCACGGACGACCTGCCGCGCGCGGAGACGCTGCTGCGCTCCGCCCTCGATCAGTACCGGGCGATCGGCGAGCTGAACAGCAACGTCCTGATGGGGCAGACCGAGCTCGCCATGGCGCTGGCCTTCCGCGGCGAGCTCGCCGCCGCGGTGGAGCTCTGCGAGCACGTGCGCCTGGTCTGCGAGGACCACGGTGAGCGCTGGGCCCTCGCGTACGCTCTTTACGTCCTCGGCTACGCGGCGTGGACCCGCGGTGAGGCGGAGACGGCGCGGGAGCTGCTCGCCGAGTCGCTGGACATCGACCACCGCTTCCACGATCTGCTCGGCACGGTGCTCTCCATCGAGCTGCTGGCGCTGTTCACGGTGACGGAGGGCGATCCCGCGGAGGCGGCGGTGCTGCAGGGCGCCGCGGACGGCATCTGGCCCTCGGTGGGACTGCCGCTGTTCGGTTCGGCGCACTTCGGCGGGCCGCGGGTGCTGTGCGAGGAGCGGGCCCGCGAGGCGCTCGGCGACGAGCGGTACGAGGAGCACGTGCGGGTCGGCGCGGGGCTCGACCTGGACGCGGCGGTGGCCAGAGCGCTGCGCACGGGCCCAGGAAACGACCGAACCCGCCGCCTGCCCCGCCGGGAAGGGCGGGGAGGCGACGGGCTGAAGCAGGGTGAGCTACGTCCGGGTCAGCGGGCGTAGTACTCGACGACGAGCTGCTCGTCGCAGATCACGGGGATCTCCTTGCGGTTCGGGTCGCGGTCCAGGCGGAAGGCCAGGGCCTTCAGGTTCACCTGGAGGTAGCGCGGGGTCTCGCCGTCGGGGGCGAAGCCACCCTCACGCGCGACCTGGAACAGCGGCTTCTCGCGGCTGCGCTCGCGGACCATCACGACGTCGTCGGGACGGACGCGGTACGACGGCTTGTCGACCTTGCCGCCGTTGACCTCGATGTGGCCGTGCACGACCATCTGGCGGGCCTGGTAGATGGTGCGGGCGATGCCCGAACGCAGAACCAGGGCGTCGAGACGACGCTCCAGCTCGATGACCAGGGCCTCACCGGTCTTGAGCTGCGTCTTGGACGCACGCTCGTAGGCACGGACGAGCTGGCGCTCGGAGAGGTCGTACTGCGCGCGCAGACGCTGCTTCTCGAGCAGACGGACCTTGTAGTCCGAGTTCTGCTTGCGCCCACGGCCGTGCTCGCCCGGCGGGTAGGGGCGGGCCTCGAAGTACTTGACGGCCTTCGGGGTCAGCGCGATGCCGAGGGCACGCGACTTCTTGACCTTGGGGCGGGACTGGTTCGGCATGAACCAACCTCTCTGTTCATTGTGAAATCGGCTTCACCAGTGGTTAGGGGAGGTCGCATCCGCAGCCTGGGAAACCTCACGAGCCATGGGCTCACGAGGCAGCCGCTCCCTGGTCTGGGCACTATGTGCAGCACGCGAGTGGCCCACCGACCGATTCCCGGAGTACGAGATGGTGGTGGGCTGCCCGCGACACCTTCGACGGTGCGCGACGCTCCTGGATCCCCGGTGCCTCGCGGCGGTGGGGTTCCGGCTGGATGTCCCGTTCTGGTGGTGCCGGTACGAGACCGGTCACGGGACGCAGCACTCCGGGCAAGTGTACCGGGTGCGGCGGGGTGCTTCAGCCCGGGGCGGACGGGCCCGAGCCCGGGCCGTGCAGCTCCTAGTTCTCGGGCTGCTCGCCCTTGAGGCGGGCGCGGACGCGGTCGACCACGTCGGCGTACCGCGCCTCGGCGCCGTATCTCGTGGGCTGGTAGTAGCGCTTGCCCTCGATGGTGTCCGGGGCGTACTGCTGGGCGGCGATACCGCCCGGGACGTCGTGCGGATACACGTACCCCTGGGCGTGGCCGAGCTTGGCCGCGCCCTTGTAGTGACCGTCGCGCAGGTGGGGCGGGACGGGTCCGGCGAGGCCGCCGCGGACGTCGGCCTGGGCTTGCTGGATGGCGATCGTCGCGGCGTTCGACTTCGGGGCCAGGGCGAGGGCGATCGTGGCGTGGCTGAGGGTGAGCGCGGCCTCCGGGAAGCCGATCATGGCGACGGCCTGGGCGGCGGCGACCGCGGTGGGCAGGGCCGTGGGGTCGGCGAGGCCGATGTCCTCGCTGGCGGAGATCATCAGGCGCCGGGCGATGAAGCGGGGGTCCTCGCCCGCCTCGATCATGCGGGCCAGATAGTGCAGGGCGGCGTCCACGTCCGAGCCGCGGATGGACTTGATGAGGGCACTCGCCACGTCGTAGTGCTGGTCGCCGTCCCGGTCGTACTTCACGGCGGCCCGGTCGACCGACTCCTCCAGGGTCCGGAGGGTGATCTCCTGCTCGCCCTGGGCCAGGGCCGAGCCGGCGCCCGCCTCCAGGGCGGTGAGCGCGCGCCGGGCGTCGCCGCCCGCGATGCGCAGCAGATGCTCCTCGGCCTCTTCGGGCAGCTCGACCGCGCCGCCCAGGCCCCGCTCGTCGGTGAGCGCGCGGCGCAGCAGGCCGCGCAGGTCGTCGTCGGTGAGTGGTTCGAGAGTGAGCAGCAGGGAGCGCGAGAGCAGCGGGGAGATGATCGAGAAGTACGGGTTCTCGGTGGTCGCCGCGATCAGCGTGACCCAGCGGTTCTCCACGGCGGGCAGCAGGGAGTCCTGCTGGGCCTTGCTGAAACGGTGGATCTCGTCGAGGAAGAGGACGGTCTCCTTGCCGTGGCCGCCCATCGCCCTGCGGGCCCCGTCGATGACGGCGCGCACTTCCTTCACGCCCGCGGTGATCGCGGAGAGCTCGACGAAGCGCTTGTTCGTGGCCTTGGACACGACGTACGCGAGGGTGGTCTTGCCGATGCCGGGCGGGCCCCACAGGAACACCGAGGAGGGGCCGGCGGGTCCTCCCCCGCCCTCGCCCACCAGGCGGCGCAGGGGTGAGCCCGGCTTCAGCAGATGCTGCTGGCCGACGACTTCGTCGAGGGTGCGCGGGCGCATCCGGACGGCCAGGGGACTACTGGACGGGTCCTTCTCCTGGCGGTCTTCGGCTGCGGCGGTGAACAGGTCGGGCTCCACGTCAAGAACCCTATGTCACCCCACTGACAATCCCTCCGGTGCCCGGTCAGGCCCAGAGGTCGGCGCCCCAGCGCGTGAGGATCAGCATCGCGATGACGCCGGTGTGCATCACGGGCAGGGCCCAGGTGAAGTCGGCCAGGAAGCTCTTGGCCCAGCCCGGCGCGGGCAGGAAACCGGCCCGGATGTTGAGGGACGTGACGTACCAGAAGATCAGGAGCGTGGCGACCCAGGCCAGGCAGCACCAGAGGCAGAGCGCGTTGATGTGGTAGAGCGACTGGATCATCAGCCAGGTGCAGAATCCGACCCCGAAGAGCGCGCCCGCGTTGAACGTCAGCCAGTACCAGCGCGGGAAGCGGGCCCGTCCGAGCAGGCTCATGCCGACGCAGATCACGATGCCGTAGGCGACCAGGCCCAGCATCGGGTTCGGGAAGCCGAACGCCTCCGCCTGCTCGCTCTTCATGATGCTGCCGCAGGCGACGACGGGGTTGATGCTGCAGCCGGGCTGGAAGTTCGGGTCCTTCAGGAGCTCGAACTTGTCGAGCGTGATGACCCAGGAGGCGAGCAGACCGGCCGCGCCCGCGATCACCAGAAGCAGAGCGAGCGCACGGCTGCCGCCGACGGCGCGGGGAGCGTCCGCGCGGTCCCGGTCGTCCAGGGCGTCGTCCTTCGCTGACATCGTTTTGCTCATCACGCCGTTCCATCGCTTAGTGGGGCCGCGGGCACGCACATTGTGCCGCACCCATGCGGGTGTCCACCGTTCGATGGACATAAGGAGGCACGTACGGGGGTTCCGGCACTGCCTCCCCCGGAGCGAGGTCGCAGGGCTCTGCCCCGGACCCCGCTCCCCGCTCCTCAAGCGCCGGAGGGGCTCTTCTACTTGCCCAGCTTGGCCGTCAGCGTCGGCACGATCTCATCCACCGCGACTGCCTCCTGCTCGCCGGACTCCATGTCCTTGAGCTGGACGACGCCCTCGGCGAGGTCACGCTCACCGGCGACGACGGTGAAGCGCGCGCCGCTGCGGTTGGCGTTCTTCATCGCGCCCTTGAGGCCCTTCCCGCCGAACGAGAAGTCCGCCGCGACCCCGGCCTTGCGCAGCTCCGTCACCTTGGCGAAGAGGACCCGGCGCGCCTCGTCGCCCAGCGGTACCGCGAACACGCTGGTGGCCGAGGGCAGTTCGAGCTCGACGCCCTCCGCCTCCAGGGCAAGCACCGTACGGTCCACGCCGAGCGCCCAGCCGACGGAGGGCAGCGAGGGGCCGCCGATCATCTCGGACAGGCCGTCGTAGCGGCCGCCGCCGCCCACCGCGGACTGCGAGCCGAGGCCGTCGTGGACGAACTCGAAGGTCGTGCGGGTGTAGTAGTCCAGGCCGCGGACCAGCTTCTCGTCGTCCTCGAAGGCGACGCCCGCCGCGGTGATCAGCTCGCGGACCTGCTCGTGGTACGCCTTGCAGGCGTCGCAGAGGTAGTCGCGCAGCGAGGGCGCGCCCACCAGCTGCTTCTGGACGTCGGAACGCTTGTCGTCGAGGACGCGGAGTGGGTTGATGTCGATACGTCGACGTGTCTCCTCGTCCAGGTCGAGCCCGCGCAGGAAGTCCTGCAGCGCGGCCCGGTAGACGGGACGGCACTCCTTGTCGCCCAGCGAGTTGAGCAGGATACGGAAGTTCCGCAGGCCCAGGGCGCGGTACGCCTGGTCGGCCAGGATGATCAGCTCGGCGTCGAGCGCCGGGTCCTCGGCTCCGATCGCCTCGGCACCGACCTGGGAGAAGTGCCTGTAGCGGCCCTTCTGAGGGCGCTCGTAGCGGTAGTACGAGCCCGAGTACCAGAGCTTGACCGGGAGGTTGCCGGCCTTGTGGAGATTGCCCTCGAGCGCGGCGCGCAGCACGGAGGCGGTGCCTTCGGGGCGCAGCGCGAGTTCGTCGCCGCCCTTGGTGGTGAAGGCGTACATCTCCTTGGTGACGATGTCGGTGGACTCACCGACACCGCGTGCGAAGAGCTCGACGTTCTCGAAACCGGGCGTCTCGATGTAGCCGTATCCGGAGTTGCGCAGCGGCGCGGCGATCGCCTCGCGCACCGCGAGGAACTTCGCGGAGTCCGGCGGAAGCAGGTCGTACGTGCCCTTGGGGGCCTTGAAGGTGCTCACGGAATTTCTCTCGTCACATTCCTCGTCGCGGGGCGGACGTCTCGTCCGCGCCCAGGCCGGCGGCCACCTGCCGCAGATACGGGTTGGTGGCGCGCTCCTGGCCGATGGATGTCTGGGGGCCGTGGCCGGACAGCACCACGGTCGAGTCGTCGAGCGGCAGGCACACGCGGCCCAGCGACTCGAGGATCTCGGTGTGGCTGCCGCCGGGCAGGTCGGTGCGTCCGATGGAGCCGGCGAAGAGCAGATCGCCCGAGAAGAAGACCGAGGGGATCTCGGATGTCTCGGGCATCTGGAAGGTCACCGACCCCTTCGTATGGCCCGGTGCGTGCGCGACGGAGAAGTCGAGGCCCGCCAGCCTCAGATCGGCGCCGTCGGTCAGCTCCCGCAGGTCGTCGGGCTCCCCCACCGTCAGCTCGCCCATCAGCGGCATCCCGATGGAGCGGCCGAGGGCCTTCTCGGGGTCGCTCATCATGTACCGGTCGGAGGGGTGGATCCACGCGGGCACGTCGTGCGCTCCGCACACCGGGACGACCGAGGCGACATGGTCGATGTGGCCGTGGGTGAGGATGACCGCGACGGGCTTGAGCCGATGCTTCTCGAGTGCGTCCTCGACTCCCTGGGCGGCCTGGTGGCCCGGGTCGATGATCACGCACTCCTCGCCTGCGGCGGGGGCGACCAGATAGCAGTTGGTGCCCCAGGCCCCGGCGGGGAACCCGGCAATGAGCACGATCGTCCTTCGTTCGTCGTCCGGCGGGAGGTGACCGCGCTCCCCGGCGGAGAACGCGGCAGATCAGAGCCTACCGGCGCTGCCGATTCCACAGGTAACCCATATACGGTACGGGGCACATTCAGATGGTCCCGGAATGGGTCCCAGGACAAGGGGAGAGACCCGGTGGTCAGCAACGAGCAGCGGCGGCGGCAGCTCGCCCGGGAGAAGTTCGCGCGCCAGCAGGAGCGGCGGGAGGCCGCGCGGCGCAAGGCCCGGATGCGCAACGCGGTGATCGCTGGGGCGCTCGCGGTGGTGGTAGCGGGCGGTGCGGTGTCGTACGCGGCGGGCGCCTTCGACGGCGACGGGTCCTCGAAGGACGACGCGGCCGCGCGGCCCACCAGCACACCGAAGGACCCATGCGAGAAGGCGGCGCCCGGCAAGGTGAAGCCCTTGAGCTTCAAGAAGGAGCCGGCGCTCGACCTCGACAGGTCCGCCGACTACACGATGAACCTGAAGACGACGTGCGGCGACATCGGTCTCGACCTGGACGCGGCGAAGGCCCCGCACACCGTCAACTCGTTCGACTTCCTGGTGAACAAGGGCTATCTCGACCACACCAAGTGCCACCGCCTGACCACCGGCGGCATCTACGTCCTGCAGTGCGGCGACCCCCAGGGCAACGGGCAGGGCGGCCCGGGCTATTCGATCCCGGACGAGAACCTCAAGGACAAGCGCCTGAAGGGGAACGTGTATCCGGCGGGCACGGTCGCCATGGCGAACCAGTACAACGCGTCGAAGAAGAAGGGGAGGAACTCCGGCGGCAGCCAGTTCTTCCTCGTCTACCAGGACAGTCAGCTGCCGCCCGACTACACACCGTTCGGGACCATTTCCGATTCCGGGATGAAGGTTCTCAAGAAGATCGCGGCCGCCGGGGAGAGCAGCGGGCAGGGCGACGGCGCACCGAACGCGACGGTCGTCATCGACAAGGCCACCGTCACGAAATCCTGACCGCCGGTGGGCAAACTTCGCTCGCGCTGGATGCGGACAGCCGCCCCGCAAGTCGCCTATGTTGGCGGTGACGAAACTGTGGACGATGCCGGGGGCCCGAAGGCCCTGCGCAGGCATCATGTGGAGGAGGCGCTGTGAGCAGCGACCCGTGGGGCCGCGTCGACGAGACGGGGACCGTGTACGTGCGTACGGCCGACGGCGGCGAGCGAGTGGTCGGTTCGTGGCAGGCAGGATCTCCGGACGAGGCCCTCGCCTACTTCGAGCGCAAGTACGACGGTCTGGTCGTCGAGATCGGACTTCTCGAGCGCCGGGTGAAGACCACCGACCTGTCGGCCAAGGACGCCATGACCGCCGTGGACCACCTGCGCCAGCAGGTGGACGAGGCGCATGCCGTCGGCGATCTCGACGCCCTGAGCAAGCGGCTCGACAAGCTCGTGGAGAGCGTCGAGTCGCGCCGCGAGGAGCGCAAGGTCCAGAAGGCCAAGCAGTCCGACGAGGCGCGGCACGCCAAGGAGGCCCTGGTCACCGAGGCCGAGGAGCTGGCCCAGAGCGAGCAGTGGCGGGCGGCGGGTGAGCGGCTGCGGGCCCTGGTCGACACCTGGAAGGGCCTGCCGCGCCTGGACCGCAAGTCGGATGACGAGCTGTGGCACCGCTTCTCGCACGCCCGCTCGGCGTTCTCCAAGCGGCGCAAGGCGCACTTCGCGTCCCTCGACGCCCAGCGCGAGGAGGCCCGCAAGACCAAGGAGAAGCTGGTCGGCGAGGCCGAGGCGCTGTCGAGCTCGACGGACTGGGGCCCGACGGCCGCGCGTTACCGCGACCTGATGGCCGACTGGAAGGCCGCGGGCCGCGCCCAGCGCGAGCACGAGGACGACCTGTGGAACCGCTTCCGCGGCGCCCAGGACGTCTTCTTCGCGGCGCGCAGCGCGGTCTTCGCGGAGCGCGACGCGGAGCAGGGCGAGAACCTCAAGCTCAAGGAGGAGCTGGCCGACGAGGCCGAGAAGCTCGTCCCGGTGACGGATCTGAAGGCGGCCCGTGCCGCGTTCCGCTCCATCAACGAGCGCTGGGAGGCCATCGGCCACGTCCCGCGTGACGCCCGCCCGAAGGTCGAGGGCCGGATGCACGCCGTGGAGCGGGCGCTCCAGGAGTCCGAGGAGGCCGAGTGGCGCCGGACGAACCCGGAGGCACGGGCTCGGGCCGAAGGCCTGACGGGGCAGCTGCAGGCGGCGGTGGACAAGCTGACGGAGCAGATCGAGAAGGCGCGCACCGCGGGCAACAACGCCAAGGCCGACAAGCTCCAGAAGGAGCTCGACGGCCGTCAGGCGCTGCTCGACCAGGCCGTCAAGGGTCTGCACGAGTTCGGCGGCTGACACGGCCTTCACGACTCATGGGTCCGCCCCCGGCGCTCTGCGCGCCGGGGGCGGACCCATGTTGTGACAGGAGTCAGGGTCTGCGCGTCGAGGTGACCCTGTAGACGTCGTAGACGCCCTCCACTCCCCTGACCGCCTTGAGGACGTGTCCCAGGTGCTTGGGGTCGCCCATCTCGAAGGTGAAGCGGGAGGTGGCGACGCGGTCGCGGGAGGTCTGCACGGCCGCCGACAGGATGTTCACGTGCTGGTCCGAGAGGATGCGCGTGACGTCGGAGAGCAGCCGCGAGCGGTCCAGGGCCTCGACCTGGATGGCGACCAGGAAGACCGAGGACTGGGTGGGCGCCCACTCGACCTCGAGGATGCGCTCGGGTTCGCGCGAGAGCGAGTCCACGTTGACGCAATCGCTGCGGTGGACCGATACGCCGCTGCCGCGGGTGACGAAGCCGATGATGGGGTCGCCCGGGACGGGCGTGCAGCAGCGGGCCAGCTTGACCCACACGTCCTCGACGCCCTTGACCACGACGCCCGGGTCGGCGTTGGAGCGCCGCTTGCTGCGCCCGCGCGAGGGCGGCGCGCTCTCGGCGATGTCCTCGTTGGCCGCCTCCTCGCCGCCGAGGGCCTGGACGAGCTTCTGCACGACGGACTGCGCGGTGACGTGGCCCTCGCCGATCGCCGCGTACAGCGACGAGATGTCGGGGTAGCGCATCTCGTGCGCGAGGGTGACCAGGGAGTCGCCGGTGAGGATGCGCTGGATCGGCAGGTTCTGCTTGCGCATGGCGCGCGCGATGGCGTCCTTGCCCTGCTCGATCGCCTCGTCGCGGCGCTCCTTGGAGAACCACGCGCGGATCTTGTTGCGCGCCCGCGGCGACTTGACGAAGCCGAGCCAGTCGCGGGACGGGCCCGCGCCCGCGGCCTTGGAGGTGAAGACCTCCACCAAGTCGCCGTTGTCCAGGGTCGATTCGAGCGGTACGAGACGGCCGTTGACCCTCGCCCCTATGGTGCGGTGGCCGACCTCGGTGTGCACCGCGTACGAGAAGTCGACCGGGGTCGCGCCCGCCGGGAGCGCTATGACGTCGCCCTTCGGCGTGAACACGAAGACCTCGTTGCGCGAGAGGTCGAAGCGCAGCGACTCCAGGAACTCGCTGGGGTCCTCGGTCTCCTTCTGCCAGTCGAGCAACTGGCGCAGCCACGCCATGTCGTTGAGGTGGTCGTCCTTGCCACCGGCCTTGCGCGGTACGTCGGTGCGCACCTTGGAGGCACCGGCGACGGCCTCCTGCTTGTACTTCCAGTGCGCCGCGATGCCGTACTCGGCGCGGCGGTGCATGTCGAAGGTACGAATCTGCAGCTCGACGGGCTTGCCGTTGGGGCCGATGACCGTCGTGTGCAGCGACTGGTACATGTTGAACTTCGGCATCGCGATGTAGTCCTTGAACCGGCCGGGGACCGGGTTCCATCGCGCGTGGACGGTGCCGAGCGCGGCGTAGCAGTCGCGCACGGTGTCGACGAGGACCCGAATGCCCACCAGGTCGTAGATCTCGGCGAAGTCGCGGCCTCGCACGATCATCTTCTGGTAGACGCTGTAGTAGTGCTTCGGGCGTCCGGTGACGGTGGCCTTGATGCGGGCGGCGCGCAGGTCGGCCTGGACCTCGTCGGTCACTATGGCCAGGTACTCGTCGCGCTTGGGCGCCCGCTCGGCCACGAGCCGGACGATCTCGTCGTACATCTTGGGGTAGAGGATCGCGAAGGCGAGGTCCTCCAGCTCCCACTTGATGGTGTTCATGCCCAGGCGGTGCGCCAGCGGAGCGTAGATCTCCAGGGTCTCGCGGGCTTTCTTCTCCTGCTTCTCGCGCTTGAGGTAGCGCATCGTGCGCATGTTGTGCAGGCGGTCGGCGAGCTTGATGACCAGGACGCGGGGGTCCTTGGCCATGGCGACGACCATCTTGCGCACGGTCTCGGCCTGCGCGGCCTCGCCGAACTTGACCTTGTCCAGCTTGGTGACGCCGTCGACGAGCAGGGCGACCTGGTCGCCGAAGTCGCGCTTGAGGGTGTCCAGGCCGTACTCGGTGTCCTCGACGGTGTCGTGCAGGAGCCCGGCCATCAGGGTGGCCGGGTCCATGCCCAGTTCGGCGAGGATCGTCGTCACGGCGAGCGGGTGCGTGATGTACGGGTCGCCGCTCTTGCGCTTCTGGCCGCGGTGCCAGCGCTCGGCGACCTGATAGGCGCGCTCGATCTGGCGCAGCGTGGCCGTCTCGATCTTGGGGTCGTTGCTGCGCACTATGCGCAGCAACGGCTCGAGGACCGGGTTGTACGGGTTGGAGCGCTGCACGCCGAGCCGGGCGAGGCGGGCCCGTACCCGGTTGGAGGAGCCGGAACGGCCCGGCTGCCCCGTGGCGGGCCGGATCGCGGGGGCCGTCGGATGGTGGTCCGCGGCCGGCTTCGGGCGGGGCTGCTCGGCCGGTTTGTCGCCCCGAGAGACCTCTCCCTGGGCGCGCTGCGCGGACGTGCCGCCCTGCGCGCCTTCTGCCTTCTGCGCGGGCGCGGCGGAGCCCGCCGAGGCCTGCTTGGCCCTCTGGGCGGCCTTGGCGGCGGTGAGTGGCTGGGACTCGTCTGGCAAGAGCGCTCCCTGTGCGCGATCGGGGTCCCCCGGTCAGGCCCCGAAGAACCCATGGTATCGATCCTGGGCCGTCGGTTCCCCTTCGGCCGATGAGACGCCTCTGTACTGGAGAAACGCAAGGGGCGGTCCGTGGATTCCACGAGGACCGCCGCTCCGGTCCCCCGGCGGCGCCCTCCCGGCGCCCGCGGCGCCGTGGACGTCCGCCCGGGGCCCCGTCCAGAGCGCGAACCGGCCGAAACGACGACGGGCGCCCCGGAGACCTCCGGAGCGCCCGTCGTGCCGTACCGCCCGCCGTCTCAGACGGTGATCAGGGCCTCGAGCGGCGCCCCGTCCAGGGCGCGCTCGAGCTTCGCCCGTCCGCCGAGGAAGCCGAGCTCCATGAGGACCGCGACACCGGCCACCTCGGCGCCCGAGCGGCGGACCAGGTCCAGCGAGGCCGCCGCGGTGCCACCGGTGGCGAGGACGTCGTCGATGACCATGACGCGGTCGCCCGCGGCCAGGTCCTCGGCGTGCACCTCGATCTCGGCGCTGCCGTACTCCAGGTCGTAGCTCTGCTTCAGCGTCGCTCCGGGGAGCTTGCCCGCCTTGCGTACGGGGATGAAGCCGAGCCCGGCGCGGAGTGCGACGGGGGCGCCCAGGATGAAGCCGCGGGCCTCCAGGCCGACGATCTTCGTGGCGCCGTGCCGCACGCTGAGGTCGGAGAGGGTCTCCGTGAGCGCGGCGAACGCGACCGGGTCGGCGAGGAGCGGGGTGATGTCCTTGAACATCACGCCCGGCACCGGGTAGTCCGGGACGTCACGGATGCGGCTGAGCAGCAGCTCCGTGACGCCTGCGAGCTCGGTCATCGGCGCTTCCCCGACGGGCGCCCCTTGCCGCGGCTGCGGGACGCGGGCTGGGTGCGGGGACCGACGACGGCCGGTGCGGCGTTGTCCGCCAGGTCGTCGTCCTGCTCGTCCCCGTCGCCCGCGGACACCGGCGCCTCCGCGGACTCGCCCTTCGCCGCGGCCGCCGCGCGCTTGGCGAGCACCCGCTTCTTGAGCGCCTTCATCTGCGGCTCGCGCTCCTTGAAGTCGGCGACGAGCGGCGTGGCGATGAAGATCGAGGAGTACGCACCGGCCGCGAGGCCGACGAACAGCGACAGCGAGATGTCGTTGAGCATGCCCGCGCCCAGGGCGCCGCCACCGATGAACAGCAGGCCCGCCACCGGGAGCAGCGCGACGACCGTGGTGTTGATGGAGCGCACCAGGGTGCCGTTGATGCTGCGGTTGGCGAGTTCGCTGTAGGTGTACCTGGTCTGCTTGGTGATGTCCTTCGACTGCTCCTTCAAGCTGTCGAAGACCACCACCGTGTCGTACAGCGAATAACCGAGAATGGTCAGCAGACCGATCACCGTGCCGGGGGTGACCTCGAAGCCGACCAGTGCGTACACACCCACGGTGATGGTGATGTCGTGGATCAGCGCGATCAGTGCGGCCAGGGCCATGCGCCACTCGAAGGCGATGGCCAGGTAGATCACCACGAGGACCATGAAGATCGCGAGGCCCTGCCAGGCCTTGTTCGCGATCTGGTCGCCCCAGCTGGGGCCGACGAGGTCGGCGTCGATGTCGCCGGCCTTCACGTCCAGCTCGTCGGCCAGCGACTTCTTGATCTGGTCGGACTTCTTGATGTCGACGCCCGCGATCTGGATGCGGAGCTTGTCGTCACCCAGCTTCTGGACGATCGCGTCGTGGCCGGAGGCCTTCTCCGCGGCCTCTTCGGCGTGCGAGACCGAGGCGGTGGTCTTCGGGGTGTTGAAGACGGCACCGCCCTCGAACTCGATGCCCATGTTCAGGCCGCGCACCGCCAGGCCGACGATGGCCGTGATGGTGATCAGTATCGAGATGCCGTACCAGATCTTGCGCTTGCCGACGAAGTCGTAGCCGACCTCACCGCGGTAGAGCCTGGCGCCGAGATTGCCGAGTTTCGACATCTCACGCCTCCTTCGGGTCGACAGGGCCGGCAGGGGGAGCGGGGGTCCGGCGGGACCGGCGCAGCGGGGGCTTGGCGCCGAGCCGCTGCGGGTCGAGGCCGGACCACTTGTGGCCGTTGGCGAAGAACTTCTTGCGCGCCATGAGCGTCATCAGCGGCTTGGTGAAGAAGAACACCACGACGACGTCGAGCAGCGTGGTCAGGCCGAGCGTGAACGCGAAGCCCTGCACCTTGCCGACCGTGACCACGAAGAGCACGGCGGCGGCGAGGAACGACACGAAGTCGGAGACCAGGATGGTACGCCGGGCGCGCGGCCAGCCGCGCTCGACGGCGGGGCGCAGCGTGCGGCCCTCGCGGATCTCGTCACGTACGCGTTCGAAGAACACGATGAACGAGTCCGCGGTGATGCCGATCGCAACGATCGCACCACACACCGCGGGCAGGTTGAGCGCGAACTTAATGGTCGGGCCGAGCAGCGTCATGATCGTGTACGTCAGCGCCGCGGAGACCAGGAGGCTCGCGATGGCGATGAGCGAGAGGCCGCGGTAGTAGGCCACGAGGTAGACGATGACGAGCGCGAGGCCGATGGCGCCGGCGATCAGGCCCGCCTTGAGCTGCTCGCCGCCGAGGGCCGGGCTGACCGTGGTGACGCTCTGCTCGTGGAAGGTGAGCGGCAGGGCGCCGTACGAGAGGACGTTCGCCAGGTCCTTCGCGGACTGCTGGTTGAAGTTGCCGGAGATCTCGGCGTTGGCGCTCAGGGTCGTGTTGACGCTGGGGGCAGAGACGACGTCACCGTCGAGGACGATCGCGAACTGGTTCTGCGGGGGCTGCTGCTGCGAGAGCTTGCTGGTGACCTCGGAGAACTTCTTCGAGCCGCCCTTGGTGAAGTCCATGTTGACGACCCAGGCACCCGTTTCCTGCCTGATGGTCGCCTGTGCCTTCTTGACGTCCTTGCCGTTCACCTCGGCCGGGCCGAGGATGAACTTGTCCCACGTCTTGCCGTCGGGGCTCTTGCCACAGGCGATGGTGGGGTCGGAGGGCTTGACGCCCAGGCCGGCCTCGGCGCGGGCCTTCTTGTCCGTGCAGTCGAGCTTGGTGAACTGCTCCTGCAGCTTGGCGGTGGCCGGGTCCGGGGTCGGCGCCTTGTCCTGCTTGCCGTCCTTGCCGTCCTTGGCCTTGTCCGACGGCGTCGGGTCGTCCTTCAGCGCCTCGCTGACAGCGCGGCCCTGGGGCGACGCGGTGCCGGTCGGCGAGTTCGCCTTGTCGGTGGCCTTGTCCGTGGCCTTGTCGGTGGCCTTGTCCGTCGCCTTGCCCTTGTCCTTGTCCTTCTCCTTGTCCGTGCCGGACGAGGGGCTGGTGGACGGCTCGGGCGTGGGCTGGCCGGGGGCCTGCGTGATCACCGGACGGAAGTAGAGCTGAGCGGTCGTGCCGACCTGCTCGCGCGCCTGCTTCTCGTTCGACCCCTTGGGAATGTTGACAATGATGTTCTTGTCGCCCTGGGTCTGAACCTCGGCCTCGGAGACACCCAGACCGTTGACACGGTTGTTGATGATGTCAACCGCGGTGTTCATGTTGGTCGGGTTGATCGCGTTCTTCTGGCCCGGCTCGTTCTTGGCCTCGAGCGTGATGCTCGTGCCGCCTGCGAGGTCGATGCCCAGACGCGGCGTGGTGTGCCCGGAAAGGAACATTCCCCCCGTGAGCGCCACGAGGGCGATCAGGATGAAGACCAGTGAGCGTCCCGGCTTGCCCGGGGCACTCTGCCTTCGGCCCTTCTTCGGTGCTGCCACCTTCTCGTTCTCCCTGTCCAACCGCCCGGCATCCGGTCTGCCCCCGTAACCGTGCGGGGAGGCCCGGGCGGGCGGCCATGAAGTGGTGTCGAGATTCGGCGCGAAATGCACGTGATCCGGGGCCCGTGGTGCGCGAGCGGCGCACCCCACGGGCCCCGGGCGTGACTACTTCGCGTCGGACTCGCCGTCGGTCTTCTTCGGCTCCGCGTCGTCGGCCCCGGCGGGCTCGTCCTTCTTGCCGAGGTCGATGCGCGAGTCGTCGGAAGCGTCGGCGGGCTCGTCGGTCTCGGTCAGGGAAGAGGCGTCGTCCGGAACGACGGGGGTGTCCTCTTTCAGGTCGTCCTCGGTGCCGTGCACGATGCGGTTGTACTCGTCGTCGTCGAGGACGGCGCCGATCGAGTTCTTCGCGTAAACCGCGTGGACACCGGGGGCCACCTCAAGGAGGACGGCTTCGTCGTGGACCTCCTTGACGGTGGCGTACATGCCCCCGATCGTGCGGACGCCGGTGCCGGGATGCATTTCGTTACGCATCTGCGCGGCGGCCTGCTGCTTCTTCTTGGCAGACCGGGTCATCAGGAACATGGCCCCGATGAGCACGATGAAGGGGAGGAGGGTCACGATATTCACGGGACGGAGTTTCCTTCGCACGACCGCGCAGGTAAGCGGCCATTGGGATGGGGGTGGGTACGCCACCCGCAAGGGCGGCATCGGCGGAGTCTAAGCGAGTCCGCACCTAACGAACAACGCTCAGCATGGCACCGCAGTTCCTGGGGGGTCGACTCTCCGCGCCGTTCCGCTTCGGCGGCGGCGCCGTCTCGCGGACCTCACGCCCCGAACAGGTCCTGTTGTCCCTTTCCGCCCGCCTGGCGCGGGGGCACGAGGCCGAGGTGCGCCCAGGCCGCGGGCGTCGCGACGCGGCCGCGCGGGGTGCGGGCTAGCAGTCCCTCCCGTACGAGGAAGGGCTCCGCCACCTCTTCGACGGTCTCGCGCTCCTCCCCCACGGCGACCGCGAGCGTCGACAGGCCGACGGGTCCGCCGCCGAACAGCTTGAGCAGGGCTTCCAGGACGGCCCGGTCGAGGCGGTCGAGGCCGCGTTCGTCCACTTCGTAGACGGCGAGGGCCGCGCCCGCGATGTCCTTGTTGATCGAGCCGTCGGCCTTGACCTGCGCGTAGTCCCGGACGCGGCGCAGCAGGCGGTTGGCGATACGGGGCGTGCCGCGGGAGCGGCCCGCGATCTCGGCGGCGCCGTCGGTGTCGATCTCCACGTCGAGCAGGTGCGCGGAGCGGTGGACCACCCGCTCCAGCTCGACGGGTTCGTAGAACTCCATGTGCGCGGTGAAGCCGAAGCGGTCGCGCAGCGGCGGGGGCAGCAGGCCCGCGCGCGTGGTGGCGCCGACGAGGGTGAAGGGCGGCAGTTCGAGGGGGATGGCGGTGGCGCCGGGGCCCTTGCCGACGATGACGTCGACGCGGAAGTCCTCCATCGCCATGTAGAGCATCTCCTCGGCGGGCCGCGACATCCGGTGGATCTCGTCGAGGAAGAGGACCTCGCCCTCCTGGAGGGAGGAGAGGATCGCGGCGAGGTCGCCCGCGTGCTGGATGGCGGGGCCGCTGGTGATGCGGATCGGGGCGCCCATCTCGGCGGCGATGATCATCGAGAGGGTGGTCTTGCCGAGGCCGGGTGCTCCGGAGAGGAGCACGTGGTCGGCGGTGGCGCCACGCGCGCGTGCCGCCCGCAGGACGAGGTCGAGCTGTTCGCGGACCTTCTCCTGACCGATGAACTCGCCCAGGTCCTTGGGGCGCAGGGCCGCCTCGACCGCCTGGTCCTCGCCGTCGGCGGACGCACCCACGAGCCGCTCGGCCGCTTCGTCGGTCGTGTCGTCCCAGTTCATGCGGTGTGCCTCGCGATGCGGTTCAAGGGGTGGTGGCCGGCGGGTGCGTACAGGGGGGCTAGCGGGTGCGGTTCAGGGTCTGGAGCGCGGCCTTCAGGAGCTGGCCGACCTGCGGGGTGCCCTCGGCGGCATCGGCCTGGGGGGTGACGGCGGTGACGGCCTCGTCGGCCTCACGGGTGGCGTACCCGAGGCCGATCAGCGCGGCGTGCAGCTGCTCGCGCCAGCCCGAGGTGACGGCGGTGCCGATCGCGGGTCCGCCGGTGCCGAGCGGCTCGCCGAGGCGGTCCTTGTACTCCAGGAGGAGCTTCTGGGCGCCCTTCTTGCCGATGCCGGGGACGGCGGTGAGGGCCTTCTCGTCGCCGGTGGAGACCGCGCGGCGCAAGGCGTCCGGGCTGTGCACGGCGAGCATGGCCTGGGCCAGGCGCGGGCCCACCCCGCTCGCCGTCTGCAGGAGCTCGAAGGTCTGGCGCTCGTCGTCGTCCGCGAAGCCGTACAGGGTGAGGGAGTCCTCGCGCACGACCAGGGACGTGGCGAGCTTGGCCTGCTGGCCGACCCGGAGCGTGGAGAGGGTGTTCGGCGCGCACTGGACGGCCATGCCGATGCCGCCCACCTCGAGCACCGCCGTGTCGGGGGCGAGGGCGGCGACGGGGCCGCTGACGAAGGCGATCATGCGGTACGGCCTTTCTGTGCTGGGGCGGCTTTCTGCGCTGCCGGGGTTCTCGTGGCGTGCAGGGCGACGGCCTGCTGGAGGCGGTTCTGCGCGGGAGCGCGCCAGATGTGACAGATGGCGAGCGCCAGGGCGTCCGCCGCGTCGGCCGGCCTGGGCGGTGCGTCGAGCCGCAGGAGCCTGGTGACCATGGCGCCCACCTGCGCCTTGTCGGCGCGGCCGCTGCCGGTGACGGCGGCCTTGACCTCGCTCGGGGTGTGCAGGGCGACCGGGATGCCGCGCCGCGACGCGCAGAGCATGGCGACGGCGCTGGCCTGGGCGGTACCCATGACCGTGCGGACGTTGTGCTGGCTGAACACCCGCTCCACGGCGACGACTTCGGGGCCGTACTCGTCGAGCCACTGCTCGATGCCCTGCTCGATGGCGACGAGGCGGTGGCCCAACTCCGCGTCCGCCGGGGTCCGTACGACCCCGACGCCGCGCATGGACAGCGGCCGCCCGGCCACTCCCTCGACGACGCCGACACCGCACCGGGTCAGCCCCGGGTCAACTCCCAGCACGCGCACGTAGCCCCTCCCATCGCCTGTCCGTGCAGGCTATCGGGTCCCTCTGACAGCGCGACGGGCCGACGGGGGTGTGTCCCGTCGGCCCGTTCACGCAGCGGAGCGCTTACGCGTCGACCTGCGCCATGACCTCGTCGGAGACGTCGAAGTTGGCGAAGACGTTCTGCACGTCGTCGCTGTCCTCGAGGGCGTCGATCAGCTTGAAGATCTTCCGGGCGCCGTCCTCGTCCAGCTCGACCTGCATGGTCGGGACGAAGTTGGCGTCGGCCGAGTCGTACTCGATGCCGGCCTCCTGGAGCGCGGTGCGGACCGCGACCATGTCGGTGGCCTCGCTGAGCACCTCGAAGGTCTCACCGAGGTCGTTGACCTCCTCGGCGCCCGCGTCGAGGACGGCGCCGAGGACGTCGTCCTCGCTCAGCTCGCCCTTGGGCACGATCACGACGCCCTTGCGGTTGAAGAGGTACGAGACGGAGCCCGGGTCGGCCATCGAGCCGCCGTTGCGCGTCATGGCGACGCGCACGTCGGAGGCGGCGCGGTTGCGGTTGTCGGTGAGGCACTCGATGAGCACCGCGACACCGTTGGGGCCGTAACCCTCGTACATGATCGTCTCGTAGTCGGCGCCACCCGCTTCGAGACCGGCGCCGCGCTTGACCGCGGAGTCGATGTTCTTGTTCGGGACCGAGCTCTTCTTGGCCTTCTGGATGGCGTCGAAGAGGGTCGGGTTACCCGAGATATCGGCGCCGCCCGTGCGGGCCGCGACCTCGATATTCTTGATCATCTTCGCGAAGAGCTTGCCGCGCTTGGCGTCGATCACGGCCTTCTTGTGCTTCGTCGTAGCCCATTTAGAGTGGCCGGACATCTGCCTGTCTCCTTCGCGTTACCCAACAACCAGTAAGAACTCTCCCAGACCTTAAGGCCCCGGGGCGGTCCCCGGAGATCCTACTAGGATCCCGCTCGCGGGTTGCCCCTCGCCGTCTGCGTCCTCGCCATCTCCACGAACAGCGCGTGGACGCGATGGTCCCCCGTCAGTTCGGGGTGGAACGACGTGGCGAGCGCGTTGCCCTGGCGCACGGCGACGATGTGCCCCCCGTGTTCGGCGAGCACCTCGACCTGGGCGCCGACCGACTCGACCCAGGGCGCGCGGATGAAGACACCTTCCACCGGGGCGCCCTCGACGCCCTTGACGTCGACGGCGGCCTCGAAGGACTCGTTCTGCCGGCCGAAGGCGTTGCGGCGCACGATCATGTCGATGCCGCCGACCGTCTCCTGGCCCGAGCGCGGGTCGAGGATCTTGTCGGCGAGCATGATCATGCCCGCGCAGCTGCCGTAGACCGGCAGCCCCGCACGCACGCGCGCGCGAAGGGGCTCCATCAGGCCGAAGAGGGTGGCCAGCTTGGAGATGGTGGTGGACTCGCCCCCGGGGATGACCAGACCGTCGACCTCGGCGAGCTCTTCGGGGCGCCGGACCGGCCTGGCCACGGCGTCCGCCGAGGCCAGGGCGATCAGGTGCTCCCGCACGTCCCCCTGAAGGGCGAGGACGCCCACTACGGGAGTGGTCATTACCAGCCTCGGTTCGCGTAGCGCTCGGTCTCCGGGAGGGTGTCGCAGTTGATGCCGACCATGGCCTCACCGAGGTTGCGGGAGGCGTCGGCGATGACCTTCGGGTCGTCGAAGAAGGTGGTGGCCTTCACGATGGCGGCGGCGCGCGCGGCCGGGTCGCCCGACTTGAAGATGCCGGAGCCGACGAAGACGCCCTCGGCGCCGAGCTGACGCATCAGGGCGGCGTCGGCGGGGGTGGCGACACCACCGGCGGAGAAGAGGACGACCGGCAGCTTGCCGAGCTCCGCGGTCTCCTTGACCAGCTCGTACGGGGCGCGCAGGTCCTTGGCGGCGGCGTACAGCTCGTTGTTGTCGAAGCCGCGCAGCCTGGCGATCTCGTTCTTGATCTGACGCAGGTGGCGGACGGCCTCGACGACGTTGCCGGTGCCGGCCTCGCCCTTGGAGCGGATCATGGCCGCGCCCTCGGCGATGCGGCGCAGGGCCTCGCCCAGGTTGGTGGCGCCGCACACGAACGGGGTCGTGAACGCGAACTTGTCGCTGTGGTTGACCTCGTCGGCCGGGGTGAGGACCTCGGACTCGTCGATGTAGTCGACGCCGAGCGACTGGAGGACCTGGGCCTCGACGAAGTGGCCGATGCGGGACTTGGCCATGACCGGGATCGAGACGGCCTCGATGATCTCTTCGATCATGTTCGGGTCGGACATCCGGGCCACGCCGCCGTCCTTGCGGATGTCGGCGGGCACGCGCTCCAGCGCCATGACGGCGACGGCGCCGGCGTCCTCGGCTATCTTCGCCTGCTCGGCGTTGACGACGTCCATGATCACGCCGCCCTTGAGCTGCTCGGCCATGCCGCGCTTCACGCGCGCGGTGCCGGTCTCGGGCGTCTGGTTGCTGCTGGAGGGGGTGCTGGACACGGAGTTGACCTCACTCGAGGGAGACGGCTGCTGCGTCTACGAGGAAACTCCCGGCCACCAGGCCACAGCAAGGGCCAATGGGTCACCGGTGGCTCATTTTTTCGTGATGTGGCAGGTCAGGGGCGTAGGGGGTGCGGGGCCTCTGGTCAGCTGCCCGCGCGGTCGGCCAGGGCCACCGGGGGTTCGTCGTCCATCTCGAAGGCCATCGGGAACGGCGCGTGCCCGGCGAGCCGGAACCAGCGGACCTTGCGGTGGCGGCGCAGCGCGCGGGCGGCGCGCACGGCGTCGTTGTGGAAGCGCCGGGCCATCGGCACCCTGCGTACGGAGGCGGCCAGCTCCGTGGCCGCCTCGTCGCCGCCCGGTGCCTCCCGTACCGCCTCCACCTGCTGGACCTCGCCGAAGATCGCCCGCAGCGCCTGGCTGAGCTCGCTCTCGGCGACCTCGCGCTGCTCCTCCTCCGCCTGCCGGGCCGCGTGGGCCGCTTCGTAGAGCACGATCGAGGCGGCGGGGTCGAGGACTCCGGAGGTGGCCAGCTCCTGGGCGACGGAGGCGCGGCGCAGCAGTTGCGCGTCGAGGGCGGCGCGGGCCGCGTCGATACGTGCGTGCAGCCGGTCGAGCCGGCCCGCGGTCCAGCTCAGGTAGAGGCCGATCGCGAAGAGGGCTGCCGCGATCCAGATCAAAGTGGAGGTCACGGGCCGCAAGGCTACCTTCGGGCGGGGGCGCCTTGGGTCGGGTTCCTGTGCGGGGGCCTTGGTGAGGTGTTCCGGGGCGCGCGCTTGCTCCAGGCGGTCGACGGAGTAGATTCGGCGCCCCGCACCGGGGTTTCGGGGGCGCTGCCCCCGCGCCCCCGGTCCTCAAACGCCGGACGGGCTGGAATTGGACCCCAGCCCCAGGCGGTCGGCGGAGTGCATTCGGCGCCCCGCACCGGCGCTTCGGTCCTCAAACGCCGGACGGACTGGAATCGGACCCCGGCCCCAGGCGGTCGGCGGTGTGACTGCTGGAAGCGGTGCCCCGGCCCCAGACGCGCAGCGGCGTGAAGTCGGCGTCCCGCTCCTCACCCCTTCTGTGCCAAGCCCAACCTCGCCCGCAGGCCCACCCGTTCGTCCTCCGCCACCGATGCCGCGCCGTCCGTCACCGTTTCGTAGACCGCGAGGATGTCCGCGCCCACCGTCGACCAGTCGAAGCGGCGTACGTGGGCGCTGCCGCGCTCGTGCAGGCCCTTGCGGCGGGCGGGGTCGGCCAGCAGGCGTACGGCCGACTTCGCCAGGGAGTCCGCGTCCTCGTTGGTGAAGAGGTCGCCCGCCGCGCCCCGGTCGAGGACCTGGGCGAAGGCGTCCAGGTCACTGGCGAGTACGGGCGCGCCCGCGGACATCGCCTCGACCAGGATGATCCCGAAGCTCTCGCCGCCGGTGTTGGGCGCCACGTACAGGTCGACGCTGCGCAGCAGCCGCGCCTTGTCCTCGTCGCTGACCATGCCGAGGAACTCCACCCGGGAGCGGAGTTCGGCGGGGAGCGAGGCGACCGCCTCCTTCTCGTCGCCGCGGCCCGCGACGAGGAGACGGGCGTCCGGGCGCTCGGCGAAGATCTGCGGGAGCGCCTTCATCAGGACCGGCAGGCCCTTGCGGGGCTCGTCGATGCGCCCGATGAAGCCGATCGTCTCGCCCTGCCACTCGGGTCTGGGCTCGGCCGCGGCGAAGAAGTCCACGTCGACGCCGTTCGGGATGACGACCGCGTCGCCGCCGAGGTGCTCGACGAGCGTGCGGCGCGCGTACTCGCTGACCGCGATGCGTGCGCTGATCTTCTCCAGGGCGGGCTGCAGGATCGGGTACGCGGCGATCATCGCCCGGGAGCGCGGGTTCGACGTGTGGAACGTCGCGACGATCGGGCCCTGCGCGGCCCAGCAGGTGAGCAGCCCCAGCGAGGGCGAGGCGGGCTCGTGGATGTGGATGACGTCGAAGCTTCCCTCGTTCAGCCAGCGGCGTACCCGCGCGGCCGAGAGGAAGCCGAAGTTGAGGCGGGCCACGGAGCCGTTGTAGGGGACGGGGACGGCTCGTCCCGCCGACACCACGTACGGCGGCAGGGGCGTCTCGTCGTCGGCCGGGGCGAGGACGGAGACCTCGTGCCCGAGGCGGATGAGGTGCTCCGCCAGATCGCGGATGTGGAACTGGACGCCGCCCGGCACGTCCCACGAGTACGGGCAGACGATGCCGATCTTCACGAGGGCTCCCCCGGGCGGGCGGCGTCGGGGCGGGGTTCCAGGTCGTCGAGCCACAGACGCTGCAGCATGTGCCAGTCCTCCGGGTGGTCGGCGATGCCGGTGGCGAAGGCGTCGGCCAGCGCCTGCGTCATGACAGACGTCTTCTCGGTCCTGGTACCTGTCTCGGGGACGTCGACGGGTGGGTGGACGCGGCCCTTCATGACGGGCGTGCCGTCGTACCAGAGCGTCACGGGCAGCAGGAGCGCGCCGGTCTGCTGGGCCAGCATCGCCGGTCCCGCGGGCATGCGGGCGGTGTCCCCGAAGAACTTCACCTCCACGCCGGAGGCCGACAGGTCGCGGTCCGCGACGAGGCAGATGAGCCCGCCGGCGCGCAGCCGCCGGGCCAGCGTGCCGAAGGCGGAGCCCCCCGTGTGCGGCAGGACCTCCATGCCGAGGCTCTCGCGGTAGGCGACGAAGCGGTCGTACAGCGTCTCGGGCTTGAGGCGTTCGGCGACCGTCGTGAAGGGGGTCTCCAGCTTGGTGGTGACCCAGGCGCCCGCGAGGTCCCAGTTGCCCAGGTGCGGCAGCGCGATGATCACGCCCTTGCCCGCGGCCAGCCCGTCGGTGAGGTGGTGGACGTCCTTGACGTCGAAGCCGCTCTTGATGCGCTCCCTGCTCCAGGACGGCAGGCGGAAGGACTCCATCCAGTAGCGCAGGTAGGAGCGCATGCCCGCCTTGGAGAGCTCGGCGAGCCGCTGCGGGCCCGCGTCGGGCACCACGCGCGCGAGGTTGGATTCCAGGCGCAGGACGCCCTTTCCGCGGCGCTTCCAGATCGTGTCGGCGATGGTGCGGCCGAGCCGTGCGGCGACGGGCTCGGGAAGCTTCTTGACGGTGCTCCAGCCGAGCCCGTACAGCGCGTCGGTGAGTCGGTCCTTCACTGCGCGGCCTCACTCTCCTGGGCCCCGGAACCCGCGGCGGCGTCCGCCTCCGCGGACTCCCTGCGCACGGTCACGACGCGCTGGACGAGGGTCACCATGCTGCCGGCCGCGACGATCCACAGGGCGATGGGCAGCAGGACCTGGATGCCGGGGACGCCGAACTTGTGCAGGCCCGCGAGGCCCGCGGCGACCAGCGAGATCACCAGGCGCTCGGCGCGCTCCACCAGGCCGTTGACGGCGACGGGGAGGCCGATGGCCTCACCGCGGGCCTTGGTGTACGAGACCACCTGGCCGCTCGCCAGACAGAAGATGGAGACGGCGCACAGGATGTTGTCGTCGCCGGACCCCGCGTACCAGAGGGCGAGACCTCCGAAGATCGCGCCGTCGGCCACCCGGTCGAGCGTGGAGTCCAGGAAGGCGCCCCAGCGGCTGGAGCGGCCGAGCTGGCGTGCCATGTTGCCGTCGACGAGGTCGGAGAAGACGAACAGCGTGATGACGATCGTGCCCCAGAAGAACTCTCCCCTGGGGAAGAAGACCAGTGCTCCCGCCATCACACCGGCCGTGCCGATGAAGGTGACCGCGTCGGGGCTCACCCCCCGGCGGATGAGAAACGCGGCGAACGGTGTGAGGACACGCGTGAAGAATGCACGCGCGTACTTGTTCAGCATGGCCTTCCCGAGGGTTCGGTGCGCCGCGTGGCCCCGTTGGCCACCGGCTGGCCCATCGTAGTCACGCGGTTGACCGACCGGCTCGCCCCCTCACGATCGCGTACGACGTATGGACGCACAGTGACCCGAGTGGAAAGCTCGAAAGCACCGCGGGCGACGCACGAGCCGACCCGCACGCGGCCCCGCGTGTCCGCGAGCAGCCAGCATCCCCGAGGGGGCTGTGCCTCCTCACCGTGCACGTGACCGGGAGGCCAAGGCATGGGCGACAAGGCGAATGCACACCCCGGAGCCGCCGGCAGGGCTACAGCGGCCGACCACCCCGCCTCCGTACGGAATGTGGTGCTGGTCGGCCACAGCGGATCGGGCAAGACGACCCTGGTGGAGGCCCTCGCGCTGACCGCTGGGGCGGTGAACCGGGCAGGGCGGGTGGAGGACGGCACCTCCGTGTCCGACTACGACGAGATGGAGCACCGGCAGCAGCGCTCGGTGCAGCTGTCCCTGGTCCCCGTCGAATGGGACGGCTTCAAGATCAATCTGCTGGACACCCCCGGGTACGCCGACTTCGTCGGGGAGCTGAGGGCCGGTCTGCGCGCCGCGGACGCGGCCCTCTTCGTCGTCTCGGCGGCGGACGGCGTGGACGGCTCGACCCGCATGGTGTGGGAGGAGTGCGCGGCGGTCGGCATGCCGCGGGCCATCGTGATCACCCACCTGGAGTCGGCCCGCGCCGACTTCACCGAGATGACCCGCACCTGCGCGCAGGCGTTCGGCGCCGACGACCCCGACGCCGTACTGCCGCTGTACCTGCCGCTCCACGGCGAGCAGGGGCCGGACGGCCACGCGCCGGTGACCGGCCTGATCGGGCTGCTCTCGCAGCGGATCTTCGACTACGCGTCCGGCGAACGGAAGGAGTCCGAACCGGGCGACGACCAGCTGCCGCTCATCGCGGAGGCACGCGACAAACTGATCGAGGGGATCATCGCCGAGAGCGAGGACGAGTCCCTCATGGACCGCTATCTCGGCGGCGAGGACATCGACTTCAAGACACTCGTCGACGACCTGGAACGGGCCGTCGCACGCGGCATCTTCCATCCGGTGCTCGCCGCGGCGCCCGCCGCCGAGGGCGCGCGGCAGGGCATCGGCACGGTCGAGCTCCTCGAACTGATCACGGGCGGCTTCCCCACCCCGCTCGAACACCCGGCGCCGGTCGTGACCACCCCGGGCGGCGCGCCCCGCCCCGCGCTCACCTGCGACCCGCAGGGCCCGCTCGCGGCCGAGATCGTGAAGACCGCGTCCGACCCGTACGTGGGCCGGGTCTCGCTCGTACGCGTCTTCTCCGGCACCCTGCGCCCCGACGAGACCGTCCACGTCTCCGGGCACGGTCTGGCCGACCGCGGTCACGAGGACCACGACGTCGAGGAGCGCGTCGGCGCGCTCTCCTCCCCCTTCGGCAAGCAGCAGCGCACCCTCACCCGGTGCGTCGCGGGCGACCTGGCGTGCGTGGCCAAGCTGAACCGCGCGGAGACCGGCGACACCCTCTCGGCCAAGGACGACCCGCTCCTGATGGAGCCCTGGTCCATGCCCGACCCGCTCCTGCCGCTCGCCATCCAGGCCCACAGCAAGGCCGACGAGGACAAGCTCTCCCAGGGCCTGTCGCGGCTGGTCGCCGAGGACCCGACGATGCGGCTCGAACAGAACCAGGACACCCACCAGGTGGTCCTGTGGTGCCTGGGCGAGGCACACGCCGACGTCGCCCTGGAGCGGCTGCGCAGCCGGTACGGCGTCCAGGTCGACGTGGTGGCGCACAAGGTCTCCCTGCGCGAGACGTTCGCGGGCAGGTCGGGCGGCCGGGGCCGTCATGTGAAGCAGTCCGGCGGGCACGGCCAGTACGCGATCTGCGAGATCGAGGTCGAGCCACTGCCCGGTGGCAGCGGCATCGAATTCGTCGACAAGGTCGTCGGCGGCGCCGTGCCGCGGCAGTTCATCCCGTCCGTCGAGAAGGGCGTGCGCGCCCAGGCGGCCCGGGGCGTCGCCGCCGGGTACGCGCTGATCGACGTGCGCGTCACGCTCACCGACGGCAAGGCGCACTCGGTGGACTCCTCCGACGCCGCGTTCCAGACGGCGGGCGCGCTCGCGCTGCGCGAGGCCGCGTCCGGGGCCCGGATCCATCTGCTCGAACCGGTCGCGGAGGTGCAGGTGCTGGTCGGCGACGACCATGTCGGGGCGGTGATGAGCGACTTGTCGGGGCGCCGGGGCCGGGTGGTCGGCACCGAGCAGGCACCCGGCGGGCGGACCCTGGTGCGGGCCGAGGTCCCCGAGATCGAGATCGGCCGGTACGCGGTGGATCTGCGGTCCCTCTCGCAGGGCACCGCCCGGTTCAGCCGTACGTACGCACGTCACGAGCCGATGCCGCCGCAGCTCTCCGAGAAGATCCGCGAACAGGCGCAGGACACCGCGTAGTTGGGCCGCCCCCGCGCCGCCCGCCCGCTCGCACGCCTGCGGGCGGGCGGCATTCGGCCGCCCCCTGACGGATGTCGGTGCGCACGGATACGCTGATGACCTGATCAGCAGATGTGCCGGACGGCAACAGGTGTGCCGGACAAGGAAGTCGGGAAGAGCCGCGGCAGCGAAGGCGTCGCGGCGATGGGGGCGGCAGTGGCGGACGATGTATTCGACTTCAGGCCCGGGGCCCAGGTCCCTCTCTCGGGCGCCGCGGGGCAGACCGCGGCGACGCATGCCCTGGCCTCGGCCGCGTATCGCGACGGCGATGTCGACGGCATCCTCGCGGCCAACAACGAATGGCACAAGTCCGAGGTGAAGTCCGGGATCTGGTCGCTGTTCAAGCCGAACCTGGGCGAGGCGTTCGCGCGGACCGTGCAGGTGCGGATGCTGGGCGGCGGCCGCGGCCCCCTCATCCAGTCCTTCGGGACCGAGCCGCAGGCGGTCGTCGAGCACTGCCTCGCGGCGAGCCGCATCCGCAAGGAGCGCGACAGCTGGCTGACCGCCGTGACGGTCCTGTGCGGGGTGCTGTTCCTGCCGGGACTGCTCCTGTGGCTGCTCGTCTTCACCATCAGGCGCCAGGTCGCCAAGAGCGAGGACAAGCGCGCGGGCGCCCTCGCCACGGCGGTCCTGGTCGCGGTGGGCGTGCTGGCCGCCCTCGCCCTCCTCAAGCTTCCTTTCCACGGCTTCTGGGCCTGGTATCTGCGGGCGGCGATCGTGTTGCCCGTGGTGGGCTGGTTCTGGGCCAAGCAGATCGCCGAGCGCACCGCAAGGGACCTGCGCGAGCGCTGGTCGGGCCTGCTCGCGGGCGGCGGCATCGGCGCCAAGATCCCCGAGGCGGTGCCCGGCAGCCCCGGCGAGACGGCCGCCGAGCGGCTCCGGCAGGGCCTGGCCAGGCTCTCCGCGGAGCAGCAGAGCAACTCCGTCTTCTACGCGGGCCCCAAGGGCATACTGGGCATGGGCACCCGCTGGGGCAGCTGGCAGCTGGCGGAGGAGCTGGTGCCGGCCGACCCGGACAAGGAGATCCACCCCTTCCGCAGCTGGGATGTCATACGCGCGGTCCACGACCAGCTGCGCATGCTAGAGCGCGGGCCCCTGCACACCGGCGGCTTCCCCACGCCGGACATAAAGCACTGGATCGTCTCCCCCATCGGGGAGAACGCCAAGGCGGTGAGCCGCCCCACCGGCACGGACGTCGAGGCCTTCCAGATCCGCGGCCACGAGATACAGCGCATCTGCAACGAACAGCAGTTCGGCAGCGGCAACCGGCACTACCTCGGCGTGCAGTTCACGCTCTGGGACGGTCAGTTGGTCATCACGATGCTGATCACGGTGACCGTGCTGCACGAGACGCTGCGCATCGAGGTCACCGGCCACGCCCTGGGCCCCGTGCACCCGCTGTTCACCACGAAACCCTCACCGAAGACCAAGACGGTCGCCAAGCCGATCCGGTTCTGGGAGACCACCACCCGCAACCTGCCACTGATCGACGCCGACGAGGTCGTGCGCCTCGCGGTCCGCGCCCCCTTCACCTGGTACCCGCCGATACTCGACCACCTCGGCGGCAAGCTGGTCCTGCCCGAGCCGTTCGGCCTGCGGCACGCCTGGGCGGACAAGCCCTGGCGGCACCGGTTCATGGCGGACGACGCGCTGCGCGCCGCCACGCCCGTGCTGCGCGTGGTCCACTCGGCCGCGATCAAGGTCCTTGCGGAGAACGGCGTGAACACCGAGAAGTTCGGCGCCCGTTCCGGCTTCCTCAGCGGCGCGATCCAGGACCCGATGCCGAGGAAGGCGGACGTGTACGACGCGTGAAGTGGGGGCAGCGGGGCGCAAGCACGCACCCCGCCGCCCCCGGGAACCTCACCGGTGGCCGCCGCACGGACCACCGCTGAGGTGGATCAGAGTGGCGGATCAGATGGCCTGCCACAGAGCGGGGACGTTCGGCGGCTCCCAGCCCGGATAGGCGGTGTGGCCCTGGATGCAGCGGTAGCGGACGCCTTCGTAGGTCACCACGTCCCCCGCCGCGTAGGTCGCACCCAGCCGCCAGGTGGTCTCGCCGCCGCCCGGCACCGTGAGGGTGTAGGTGGTGGTGTGGGTGGCCTGTCCGCTGCCGGTGAAGGTCAGCGTGTAGGTCCCGGCGGCCGTGCCCGCGGCGACCTCGACGGTGGCCGTCGCGGACTCGCCCGAGAGCACGGAATCCGGACTGATGGAGACGCTCACCCCGGACGGGGCCCCCGAGGCCGTGAGCCCCACCTTCTGCGCGGACCCACTGGTCGTGGCAGTGGCGAGGGTGACCTTCGCGGACGAACCCGGCTCGACCGTGCCCGATGCCGGGTCGGCGGAGAGGGAGAAGTCGTCCGTCGGGGCGGGCTTGTCGCCGACGGAGGTCTTCCAGAGCGCGTACGCGACCCCGTCCACGCTGCGGTTCAGCGAGGTGGCGCTGACGTTGGCGGTGGTGTCACAGGCGGAGTGGTAGCACGAGTCGTACGAGCGGCCCGCGGTGCCGCCCCACTTCGCGGCCTCGGACGCGGACTTCGTGGCCGAGGCGCCGGTGGCGTAGCCGGAGGTCGCGATGCCGACGCGCTGGAAGGAGGCGTCGTCCGAGCGGCCCTGGCCCTCGACGTTCTCCTGGGGTGCGAGGTTGAGGGAGGTCCAGTAGTCCCGCAGCGGGACCGAGGCCGCGGAGGTCAGGTTGTTGATGAAGTACCCGGCGTTCGACGAGCCCACCATGTCGAAGTTGTAGTACGCCTTGATCTTGGCGCGCTCACTGGCCGGAAGCGATCCCGCGTAGTAGTCGGAGCCGTTCAGGCCCTGCTCCTCGTCGGTCCACCAGGCGAAGCGGACGCGGTTCTTCATGGTGGGGTTCTGCTGCGCCAGGGTCAGCGCGGCCTCCAGGATCGAGGCAGATCCGGAGCCGTTGTCGTTGATTCCCGGTCCCGCCGCCACGCCGTCGAGGTGCGCGCCGAACATGTAGACGTTGTCCGCGTCGCCCTGCGGCCACTCCGCGATCAGGTTGTTGCCCGCGCCGGCGGAGCAGCCGGAGGCGCAGGTCTGCTCGGTGACCTTGTACCCGGCGGCCTCCAGCTTGCCCTTCACGTACGCGAGAGAGGCCCGGTAACCGGCGCCGGTGGACCGGCGGTTGCCGCCGTTCTGCGAGGCGATGGTGTTGAACTGCGTCAGGTGCGCCCGCACCTTCTCCACGTCGATGTCCGGCGGGAGCGTCGGGTTGCCGCCGCCGCCCACGGTCAGCGTGTACCGGGCGGTGTGCGTCTTGGTGCCCGCGGTGCCCGTGACGGTGATCGGATAGGTGCCGGGCGTGGTGGACGCCGAGGTGGTGATCTTCATCGTGGCGTTGGAGCCGGACGTGACGGTCGCCGGGTCGAACGAGACCCCGACGCCGGTCGGCGCGCCCGCGGCGGTCAGCGAGATCTGCTGGGCGCTGCCGGTGACGGTCGTGGTGTTGACCGTGGCGGTGGTCGAGGCGCCCGCGTCGACCTGCCCCGCGGCCGGGCTGAGCCCGAGGGAGAAGTCGTTCTGCTGTCCGGTGCAGGTCGGGTCACCGCTCTGGGCGGGGATGCTGATGGCGTCCCAGGCGGCCTTGGTGGCGTTGAACAGGTCGCAGCTCGCGTCCAGGTTCTTCGCCGAGGTGAGCGTGGCGGTGCGGTAGCGCTTGTACGTCATGCCGCTGGTCTTGAGCAGCATGGCACCGTAGAAGATCTTGCCGGCGTTCTTGTTGCCCACGCCGGTCACCTGCTGGTTGTTGCAGGTGGGACTGGAGGGCTTGCCGCCGCCGGGGTTGGACCCCTCGGCGAGCAGGTAGAACCAGTGGTTCAGGGGCCCGGCCGCCTTGTGCTCCTCCGTGTTGGGGATGGAGGCGGAGTAACAGTTGGGGTCGTTGTTGACCCGGCTCGGGTCGTACATGTTCCGGATCGGGCCGCGTCCCTGGAGGTTGATCATTTCCCCGACGGTGTAGTCGGGGGTGTCGTAGGGAGCGGGCTCGTTGATGTACGCCTCGGTCAGGGCGCCCATGATGTCGCCGGTCGCCTCGCCCAGGCCGCTCTCGTGGTTCGCGCCGCCGGGGGTGTTGGAGTCCAGGCCGTGGCCGAACTCGTGGGCGACGACGTCGACTCCGGCGATCCACTCGTTGGCGCTGTTGTGGCCGATGGTGACGGAGGAACCGTCCCAGTAGGCGTTGAGCTCGTTGAGGCCCACGCTCACCGGCCAGCTGCCGCCGTTGCCGTTGTGCCCGTTGCGGCCGAACCACTCCTTGAGCATGTTCGACTGCTTCTGCGCGGCGAACATCACGTCGACGCAGCCGGTCTCGCGGCTCGTGGGGTTGCCGGTGCCCCAGTCGTCGGTCGCCTTGGTGAACACGCTGCCCTGGTAGCTGGAGCACTGCAGGCCCGGCCGCGTGGTGTCGCGCAGCACGTAGTTGCTGCCGGACCGGGAGGTGTCGATGGTCAGCGGGTCGGGGCCGTTCCACTTGCTGTGGCCGGTGCCCGCGTGGACGTCGTCGTAGGTGTCGATGACCTTGCCGGTGCGCGCGTCGACGAAGACGTGCAGCCTGCTGGGCTCGCCCGCCTTGCTGCGGCCGGTCAGCTCGGTCTCCCAGGCGAGCGAGGGCACGTCCTTCCTGACCCGGACCACCAGGCGCTTGGAGTCGACCTTCTTGACCGACGCCAGCTTCGTACGGCTCGTCCTGACGGCCTGCGCGGCCGTCACCCGGGCCTTGGTGGTGACCGAGATCCTGGCATCGGTCGCGGCCTGGACGGACCGGACCTTGCCCTTGCCGTCGGCGAGGACCACCGCGTCTCCGCCCACCACCGGCAGCCCGCGGTAGGTGCGTTCGTACGCGACCGAGTACAGGCCCTTGGTCCAGGGGGTGACCTGATGCCGGTCGTACTGCTCCTCGGGCCCTGCGGCGAGCGAGTCGAGGCCGCTGCGCACGGCCTTGTCGGCGGCGGCGACGGCTTTGGCGAGGGGGTCCGGCTCTGCGGCGGAAGGCGCGGTCTGCGCCGCCGAGGCGAAGGAGGCCGGTACCGTCACCCCCGCCAGTGCCAGGGCCAGGGTTATCCCGGCCACTGCGGATCTTCTGAGCATCACGGCTCCTTGTGAGAGGTGTTGAAGCTCGGCTGAGCCAGGGGGAGCACGCGTGCGTCAGGCGGTGCGGTCGCGCCGGTCGTTCCACTTCCGGTCTGGCGGTGACATGACACCCTCGTGGCTGGCGGAACACTCACACCGGCCCGGCCCCCGGTCAATGGATTTCAGACGTCCGGCACGCCCTGGCAAGAACTGGCAAGCGCGGCACGGCCCGCACGCCTCACTCCGACACGCCCCGCAGCCGCTCCCGGTACTCCCGGACCTCCGGCAGCTCCCCCCAGCGCCCGGCGAGCCGGCTGTGCAGTCCGCGCAACTCGACGGCGATCATCAACTCGCGTGCGTCCACGGCCTCTTGCAGGACAGGACCGGCCAGGGTGACCGCCGCGACCGGATCGCCTGCACAGGCCCAACTGTCCGCGAGGCGCAGCGTGAGCAGCAGGCGCGCGGAGCGCATCACGGGCGGCAGCAGCGCGTACGACCGTGCGGTGGCCTCGATCGCGCGCCGGGCCACCGCCCGGTCCTCCCGCACCGCCGCGAGGTCGCGCAGCGCCCCGCCGATCGCCGACTCGACGCGCAGCTCGCCCTCCGCGCCCGAGAGCCACGGCGCTTCGAGACGGTCCCGGTCATCGAGGCGCGCGAACCTGCGCCGCGCCGTGGAGACGTGCCGTCGGCACGCGGCGTCGTCGTGGCGCAGCGCGTACGCGCGCGCCTGGTACAGATCGGCCAGGGTCGCCATCCAGCGCCGCTTGGCGTCCACCACCCCGATGGCCTGCGCGTACACGAGCATCGACGCGACGTCCCCGTCGAGCCGGACGAGCGTGGACATGTCACTCAGGAGGGTCGCCCTGGCCTCGGCGTCCCGGCCGGCGTCCGCCCACCGCAGGCCGTGCCCGAACCAGGCCATGGCCACGCCGCCCTGCCCGCGCTCCATCCGCAGCCGCCCGGCGACCTGGGCGTACTGAGCGGCGAGCCGCAGCTGGCCGTACGGCAGCCGGCCCGCGGAATTGACCGCATCGGCCCAGCGGGCCACCCCGCGCAGCAGCCGTTCCACGGTGTTCGCGCACGCGTCGGTGACGTCGACGAACGCTTCGCGGATCAGACAGGCGAGCACGGCGGTCAGGCCGTGCAGCAGTTCCACCTCCGCCCCGGCCGATTCACCGGCCACGCCGTCCGGCCGGGTCAGCCCGCTCAGCAGGCCGGTGACCGAGCTCCGGTCGGGCGTCGCGCACCCCACCCTGCCGTGCAGCGGGCAGGCCAGGCCGTCGGCGGGCAGCCGCTGCGGCCACGGCTGCGCGGTCAGCGGAGCCTCGTCGCCGGGGGTGTCCGCCCCGGGGATCGGGGAGAACAGCGTGGGAGCCGTCAGGCGCGGGCCGGGTGCGTCCGGCGACGGGGACCGTGCGGCGATGACGGCGGCGAGCCGCCCCTCGGTCCCCAGGACCGCGTCGAGCCGGTTCACCAGGTCGAAGGGCGGTTCCCGCAGCCCGCCCTCGAGCCTGCTGATGAAGCTGTGGTGGTAGCCCACCCGACGGCCGAGCTGCAACTGGGTGAGCCCGGCCCGCCTGCGCTGCACGCGCAGCTGCCGCCCGAACTCCGCCCACCCCTGCTCGACCGCCTCCGACACGCCGACGGACATGACCCCTCCCTGGCCGGGCTCTCTGTGAAAGCAGAGTGGCAGGCGGGGTTTCCCGTACCAACCCCCTTATTGCACAGGGGGGTTGACGGTATGGAACGGCGTCACTGGCCGCCGGTCGGCGTGGGCCAGGCGTCCGCGAGCATCTTGCGGGTGTCGCCGAGCAGCTGCGGCAGCACCTTGGTGTGCCCCACCACCGGCATGAAGTTCGTGTCGCCGCCCCAGCGCGGGACGACGTGCTGGTGCAGGTGCGCGGCGATGCCGGCGCCCGCGACCGCCCCCTGGTTCATCCCGATGTTGAAGCCGTGCGCGCCGGACGCCGTGCGCAGCGCCGTCATGGCCTGCTTGGTCAGCTCGCCGAGCTCGGCGGTCTCGGCCCCGGTCAGGTCGGTGTAGTCGGCGACGTGCCGGTAGGGCACGACCATCAGGTGGCCACCGTTGTACGGGTAGAGGTTGAGCACCGCGTACACCTGCTCGCCGCGCGCGATCACCAGGCCGTCCTCGTCGGACTTGGCCGGGATGGAGCAGAACGGACAGCCGTCGTCGGCCCCTGGGCCCGTGGGCTTGTTCTCGCCCTGGATGTACGCCATCCGATGGGGCGTCCACAGGCGCTGGAACGCGTCCTGCGTCCCGACTCCGATCTGCTGCTCCGGCTCACTCGTCATGAGGTGAAGCATATGACTTGGCCCCGGGGAGAGGTCCCCGGGGCCCGAGCTCACCGCAGTGTCACCGTGGTGTCAGACCTGACGTCAGACCTGCGACCGCTCCTCGACGACCTTCACGATCTTCGCGATGGCCTCGTCGACGGGGATGCCGTTCTCCTGCGAGCCGTCGCGGTAGCGGAAGGACACCGAACCGTTGTTCATGTCCTCGTCGCCCGCGATGACCATGAAGGGCACCTTGGCCTTCTGCTGGTTGCGGATCTTCTTCTGCATCCGGTCGGACGACGCGTCGACCTCGACCCGCAGCCCCTGGGCGCGCGCCTTCTCGGCGAACTCCTGCAGGTATGTGACGTGCCCGTCACCGATCGGGATGCCGACGGCCTGCAAGGGCGCGAGCCACGCCGGGAAGGCGCCCGCGTAGTGCTCGAGGAGCACGCCGAAGAACCGCTCGATGGAGCCGAACAGCGCACGGTGGATCATGACGGGCTGCTGGCGCGAGCCGTCCGCCGCCGTGTACTCCAGGTTGAACCGCTTGGGCTGGTTGAAGTCGACCTGAATCGTCGACATCTGCCAGGAGCGGCCGATGGCGTCCTTGGCCTGCACGGAGATCTTCGGGCCGTAGTACGCGGCGCCGCCCGGGTCCGGCACCAGCGGCAGGTTCTGCTTCTCGGCGGCGAGCCGCAGCGCCTCCGTGGCCTCCGCCCAGTCCTCGTCCGTGCCGATGAACTTGTCGGACTCGTCGCGGGTCGACAGCTCCAGCTCGAACTCGGTCAGGCCGTAGTCGCGCAGCAGGTCGAGGACGAAGGTCAGGAGCGTGTCGAGCTCCTGCGGCATCTGCTCCTTGGTGCAGTAGATGTGCGAGTCGTCCTGCGTGAAGCCGCGCGAGCGGGTCAGGCCGTGCACCACGCCCGACTTCTCGTACCGGTACACGGTGCCGAACTCGAAGAGGCGCAGCGGCAGTTCGCGGTAGGAGCGGCCGCGCGACTTGAAGATCAGGTTGTGCATCGGGCAGTTCATCGCCTTGAGGCGGTAGTTCTGCTCGTCGAACTCGATGGGCGGGAACATGCCCTCCGCGTAGTGCGGCAGGTGCCCCGAGATCTCGAAGAGCTTCTCCTTCGAGATGTGCGGGGTGTTCACGAACTCGTAGCCGGAGACCTCGTGGCGGCGCCGCGAGTAGTCCTCCATGACCTTGCGGATCACACCGCCCTTGGGGTGGAAGACCGCGAGACCCGGGCCGAGCTCCTCGGGGAAGGAGAAGAGGTCCAGCTCGGAGCCGAGCTTGCGGTGGTCGCGCTTCTCGGCCTCGGCGAGGAACTCCAGGTGCGCCTTCAGCTCGTCCTTCGACGGCCACGCGGTGCCGTAGATGCGCTGGAGCTGCGGGTTCTTCTCGCTGCCTCGCCAGTACGCGGCGGCGGAGCGCATCAGCTTGAACGCGGGGATGACGCGGGTGGAGGGCAGGTGCGGGCCTCGGCAGAGGTCCTTCCAGCACAGGTCGCCGGTCTTCGCGTCGAGGTTGTCGTAGATGGTGAGCTCACCGGCGCCCACCTCCGCGTCGGCGCCGTCGGCGGCCTGCGCGGCGTTGCCCTTGAGGCCGATGAGCTCCAGCTTGTACGGCTCGTCGGCGAGCTCGACGCGGGCGTCCTCGTCGGTGGTGACGCGGCGCGAGAACTTCTGCCCCCGCTTCTGGATCTCCTGCATCTTCTTCTCGACGCGCTTGAGGTCCTCCGGGGTGAAGGGCTCCTTGACGTCGAAGTCGTAGTAGAAGCCGTCCCGGATGGGCGGGCCGATGCCCAGCTTGGCGTCGGGGAAGAGCTCCTGCACGGCCTGCGCCATGACGTGCGCGGTCGAGTGGCGCAGGATGTTCAGGCCGTCCTCGGAGGAGATCTCGACGGGCTCGATCTCGTCACCGTCGGCCACGGCGTACGCCAGGTCCTTCAGCTCGCCGGCCACGCGGGCGGCGACGACGGTGCGCTCACCGGGGAAGAGCTCGGCGGCCGTAGTGCCCGTCGTCACCACGCGCTCTTCCCGCTCGGAATCGCGATGGATGATCACACGGACGTCTGACACCGGTCTCTCCTACCTGAAGGGGGCTGCGCCGCTCTCTGTCACGCGTGCGCAAGGGGAATCGTACCGAGCCGCGGGCCCCCGCCGCGAAACGGATATCCCCTCCCCCGCGGACCGGGGCCCTGCGCGGGCCGTGGGCGGCGCGCGGGCCCACCTCCCACGGCCGCCCGCGCCTCAGTCCGTGCCTCCTCGGTCCGTACCTCAGTCCGTCCTCAGTCCGTGCCGAAAAAGTCCAGGTTCTCCTGGAGCGACTTCATGAGCCGGTCGCGCTCCTCGTCGTCCACCTGCACCGGCACCACCCCGCTCGCCCCGGTGAGCCTGCGGAAGCCGCCCCGGCTCTCCAGCCTGCCGTGCACCCGTATCGGCAACCCGACCAGATGCGCGTGGCCCGCGACCCGGTACGACTCCTCGTCCAGGGTCATCCGTACGTGCGGGACCTCGGCCCCCGCGATGACCCGGACCCGCACGACCCCGTCCCCACGCGCCGCCGAGCGCCGCATCCGCACCACCGCCCCGGTGATCCGCACCGGCATCGACGGCTCGGCGCGCAGATACCGGGCGCCCGCCTCGCACAGGACCGCCAGATCGCCGGGCGAGAACTCGACGGGCTCGGCGCGGGCCGCGCACCCCTCGGGCACCCCGGCGCCCGGCGCCCATTCCACGGCGACGCGCGCCCCTTCCGTGCCCCGCACCAGCGCGACGAGGGCCTCGGTCAGCTCGTGGCTGACACCCGCCTCGACCGCGCCGTCGAAGGCGTCCGTACGGCCGGTGGCGCGCTGGTAGTCGACGGCCTCCCGGGCCGCGTACAGCGCCTGGTGCAGCCGGACCGCGAGCGGGCGCCCGGCCGGCACCGGCACGAAGGCGGTGAGCCTCCGGCCGCCCGTCGCGGGCCCGACCAGGACGTTCTCCAGGGACGCGGCGGCGGGGCCGCGGTGCCGCGCGCCGTGGTACCCGGCGCGGCCGCGCGCGGCGAGCGCCCCGGCGAGCAGCATCTGCCGTGCCGCGGCGCGCAGTTGCTCCTCGGCGGGCCAGGTCGCGGCCCCCGCGGGCCCCACCGGCACGTCCCGCCACCAGTGGATCTCGTCGCTGGGCACGGAGAGGGCGACGAGCACCTCGCGCGCGGCGGGCGAGGCGCTGCGGGAGAGTGCGACGAGTGCCTCGCCGAGCAGGTCCTCGCAGTCGGGAAAGGCCCGGCTCTCCGGCACGAGGAGGCTGGTGCCCGCGCCGCCGGGGCCCGGCGGTGTCCACCGGGCGTAGCGGCCGGGGGCGCCGCCGCGCCGCTGCCAGCCGTGCCGGGACAGCAGCGCGCCGAGCACCGCGGGGTCGACCAGGGCGGGCTCGGGCGGCTGCGCCCACTGGCCCGCGGCCGGGGCGGGGTGCGGACGGACGGGAGGCAGTGGCTCGTCGTGCTCGAAGGGGCGGTGCATCAGGGTCTCCCTCCCGTCCCGACGCGCGTCATGATCTCGCAGAGCGCTCGGTCGTCGAAGATCCGCGAGGTGGGGACACGCACGGTGGTCCTGCGCCGGCCGGTCACCGGGTGCCCGGCGAGATTGGTCCAGTAGCAGCAGTGCCGCAGGTCGAGCCGGTCGTGACCGGCGCGCAGCCAGTCGTCACGGGACCGCGGCACGATCATCACGACCAGGATCTTGTGGACCGAGACCGGCGTGCGGGCGAGCTTCACCAGGTGCGCGTTGTCGAGCGTGAAGGAGAAGGCGGGCCCCGCCGGATGCGGCGGCAGCTGGTACGTGCACTTCAGCTGGACCTTGATGGTGACCTCGTCGTCGACCGTGTGCCCGGGGGCGCTGTGGCTGACGTGCCAGTCGATGCCGTTGTCCGGAAAGGGCTGCGAGAGCGAGCATCCGGCGGCCGCCGCGACGGCGTGCAGATAGCCCACCTGAAGGGTCTCCATACAGGCGGTGGTGGCGAGGGTGCCGCGCGGCGGTGCGATCCGCTCGGGCAGCAGCCCACCCTGTTCGGGCTGCGCGAGCGCCATGGTCAACAAGCCTTCCGAACCCGGTGGTTACTGGCTCGGGCCGTCGGTTTTCAGGTCCCGTACCTCTGTTGTCTCCGGGCTGCGTACAGCGCAAACGGCCCGGGTATCACCAGCGTGGGCAGGGGACCGAACGTCATCTGCCGGGACTGAACGAGGAGTTGCGTCACCATGACGTGCTGGTACGAGGGCCCCTTGGCCGCATTCGACACAGAGACCACGGGCGTCGACGTCGAGACCGACCGCATCGTGTCGGCCGCCGTCGTCGTCCAGCAGGGCGCGGGCACCCGGCCGCGCATCACCCGCTGGCTGGTGAACCCGGGCGTTCCGGTGCCCGAGTCGGCCACCGCGATACACGGACTGACGGAGGATCATCTGCAGCGCACCGGCCGCTGGCCGTCGCCGGTGATGGAGGAGATAGCGCGCGACCTGGCCGAGCAGAGCGCGACGGGGCGGCCGATCGTGGTCATGAACGCGCCGTTCGATCTGACCATCCTGGACCGGGAGTTGCGCAGGCACCGCGCCTCGTCCCTGAGCCGCTACATGGAGGGCTCGTCGCTGTGCGTGATCGACCCTCGGGTCCTGGACAAACAGCTGGACCGCTACCGCAAGGGCCGCCGCACGCTCACCGACCTGTGTGCGCAGTACGAGGTGGAACTGGCGGACGCGCACGACGCGGCGGCGGACGCGCAGGCGGCCCTGGACGTGGTCCGCGCGGTGGGGCGGCGCTTCGCGGCGCGCCTCGAACGCCTCTCGCCGGCCGAGCTGCACACGCTGCAGGCGGTGTGGCACGCGGCGCAGGCCCGCGGCCTGCAGGCATGGTTCGCCAAGAGCGGCACGCCGGAGACCGTGGATCCCGCGTGGCCGCTGCGTCCGGAACTCTCGGCGGCCGCCTGAGCATCGGAACGGGACATGAAAAAACCGGTCCGCCTGCTGACGGACCGGCATTCTCCGGGTGGGCGATACTGGGTTCGAACCAGTGACCTCTTCGGTGTGAACGAAGCGCTCTCCCACTGAGCTAATCGCCCGGGAACGGACTGAACAATACAGGTCCGGAGGCCTTTCCTTCAAACGGCTGTCAGCCTCGCCGCGAGGCCGCGCTGCCCGGCGCGCATCATCAGCGCGTGGTTCAGCAGGAACAGCGGCCGGCCGGGGACGGCGAGGCGCCGCATGAGGCGTCTGCGCACGACGACCTCCTGGTCGTAGCGGGCCCGGGTGCCACCGGGCACGGCCCGCAGGGTCCAGCGCGCCCACCCCTCCAGATCGCCCGTCATGGAGATCTCCAGGACCCCGGCGGCAGGGTCGCGGCGCCGCTCCCGCGCGGTGACGACCAGGTCGTACGGCAGGAAGGACCGGAAGCGGGCGATGCCGCTGGATGCGTCGAGCGGCGTCACCTCGCGCACCTGCGGCCACCAGAGCGGGTAGTCCTCCACCCGCTCCAGGGCGGCGTACGCGTCGGCGGGCGCGCCGGGCAGCGGCCAGACACTGCGGAAGCGGTAGTGACACCAGTCCATGGGGGCAGTCTGCCGGAAGGGGCGGGGCCGTCGGGGCGGATGCCCCGGGCCGGGTGCCGGATCTGAGTACGCCCTGAGTATCCGCACCGATGCCGTGCGGTGTGCCGCGGACCACACTTCCCCGACATGACGACCATTCCACCCCCGGCCGAGGAGCTCCGCATCCTCGACGGGGAGTTGCGCCAACTGGAGGCGCGCAGGACGCAGTTGCTGCAGCGCCGGGCCTGGCTGCTCGGCGTCCTGCGCGCGGCGGGCCCGGCCGGGCCGCCCCCTCGTCCGGCCGGGCCGCCCGCCCCCGGAGCCGCGCCGCCGAGCGCACAGAACGTCCTGCTCGCGCTGGGCGGAGTGCTCCTGACCGTCGCGGCGGTCGCCTTCACGGTGGTGAGCTGGGGTCATTTGGGCATCGGCGGCCGCGGGGCGGTCCTCGGGCTCGTGACGCTGGCGGCGCTCGGCGTGCCCGCGTTCCTGCTGCGCCGCTCGCTGCGTTCGACGGCGGAGACGGTGGCGGGCCTCGGGCTCGCGCTGACCGTGCTCGACGCGTACGCGCTGCGTCACCTGGCGCTCCCCGACACCCTCGCCTACGCGGCGGGGACCTCCGCGGTGCTCGCCGTGCTGTGGGCGGGGTACGGCCTGCTCCTCGGCGGTCTGCGCCTGCCGCTGCCGACGGCTGTGGCGACGGCCCAACTCCCGCTGGTCCTCTGGGCGGGCGCCGCACACGCCGGTGATCACACGATGACGGCCGCGCTGCTCGTGACGGCCGCCCTCGACACCGCGCTGGCCCTGTGGTCGGGCGTCCGTTCCGTACGGGTCACCGCCACGGTCTGCGCCGGTCTGCTGGGGGTGTGGGGCGCGGCGAGCGCGGGCTGGCTGTCCGCGCAGGCGGCCGATCCGGCCGGGGCGGCCCGCGCGGGCGCCCTGCTCCTGCTCGCGGCCGTGATCGCGCTGGCGGCCGCGTGGTGGGCGAAGGGGCCGGACGTCGTGACCGGCGCGGCGTGCGCCGGTGGTCTGCTCGTGGTGGCCGCGGTGGGCGGCGTGCCGCGGACGGCGCTGCCCGCCGCGTGGACGGTGCCGGTCCATCTGGCGTGCGGTATCGCGCTGTTGGCGCTCGCCGGTACCGCGCTGCCGGGTCCGCCGCGGCGTGGGATCGCCGGGGCGTCGGCCGTGGTGCAGGGGGTCGCCGTGCTGTGGGCGCTGCCCGTCGCCGCACTCGCCCTGTTCGGGCCGCTCGGCCTGGCCGCCCGGGTCTGGTCGGGCGCTCCCTCGGACGCCCGGGACGCGCTGCCGCTGGAACTGCCGCTGTCGCACCCGTTCATGGCCCCGCCGGTACTCGTGACCGTCGCCTGCGTGCTGTTCGCGGTGAGCCGTCGGCGGAGCGGCGCGGTGGCGCGTGCGGCCCGGTTCGGCGCGCCGGTGCTCGGGTGGGCCGCGGCCGTCGCCCTGCCGTCCGCGCTCGGGCTTCCATACGGCGCCGGGCTGGCGGCGCAGATCCTGGTGACCTCGGTCCTGCTCGGTATCGCCGCGCGCGCCACGACGGCGGCCCCGGCCCTGGTGGCCACCACACTCGCGCTGGTGTCCTCGGTGAGTACCGCGTTCCTCTCGCTGGCCACCACGGCGGCCACCCTCGGCACGCTCGGCCTGCTCACGGCGGTCTGCCTCGCGGCCTGCTTGCGCATGGCCCGCGGCGCGGCGCCCTCACCGGGCGCGGCGGCACTCCCGGCCTGTGCGTCCGTCGCGTACGCCACGGCGCTGGCCTGTGCCGCGGGCGCCGCGTGGGGGCTGCGCCCGGAACACGTCGGGCTGCTGGTGCTCGTGGTGCCCGCCCTGGCCGCGCTGGTCGTGCCGCGCGCGACCGGGCACCCCCTGGTGGTGCCCGTCGAGGTCACGGCGGCCGTTTCCGGGGCCGTCGCCCTTACCCTCGCGGCGGGCGACGGGCCCACGCTCGCGCTCGCCCTGACGCTCGGCGGACTCATCGCCTCGGGCACCGCGCTGCGTCCGGACCGCCGTGCCGTCGGATACGCGGCCGGGGCGCTGTTCGTCCTGGCGAGCTGGGTGCGCCTGGCGTCGTGGGAGGTGTCGGTCCCGGAGGCGTACACGCTGCCGGTGACGGTGCCCGCGCTGGCCATCGGGGTGCTGCGGCGGCGCCGTGACCCGGCGGCCTCCTCCTGGACGGCGTACGGCCCGGGCCTCGCGGTGACACTGCTGCCGAGCCTCGCGGCCGCCTGGAGCGACCCGCACTGGCCGCGTCCGCTGCTGCTCGGCACCGCGGCCCTCGCCCTCACCCTGGCGGGCGCCCACCACAGGCTGCGCGCCCCGCTCGTGCTCGGCGGCACGGTCCTCGCCCTGGACGCGCTGCACGAACTGGCCCCGTACGTCGTGCAGGTGATGGGCGTACTGCCCCGCTGGCTGCCGCCCGCGCTCGCGGGGCTGCTGCTCCTCGCCGTGGGCGCCACGTACGAACAACGGCTGCGCGACGCGCGGCGGTTCCGGAATGCGCTCGACCGAATGCACTGATTCCCGTCCCGCCGTGTCCTGTGGACCCGTCAATTCCCTTGAATGGCACGGGAATACGAGAACGGCCCGGAGGCTCTAAAGCCTCCGGGCCGTAATCCGGGGTGGGCGATACTGGGTTCGAACCAGTGACCTCTTCGGTGTGAACGAAGCGCTCTCCCACTGAGCTAATCGCCCCGGGCGCACGGAGAACATTACCGCATGTCAGCGGGTGCTCCGGACCGCCTCGGAGTCACCCGTCGGTCACTCCTTGATCTTCCACGGCATCGTGATGCCGAACTTCCACACGTAGACGCCGACGAGCACCGCGATGATCACGAGGCCGATGGTCGTCAGGATGATGTTCCTGCGCCGCACCTTGGGGTCGAGTGCACGCTGTGCGGCCTCGGTGACCTTGCGTTTCGTCCAGCGGAGCACCAGCTGGGCCCAGACGAACTCGGTGGCCCAGATCGCCATGCCGCCGAAGATCACCAGCCAGCCCGGTCCCGGCAGGGGCAGCATGATGATGCCCGCGACGACGACCGCGAGGCCCACGACGAAGACGCCGACCTGCCAGCTCAGGTGCAGTGCCCTGCGGGCCTGGATGAACTCCGGCGCCCGCGAGCCGAGCGGCTGCTCGGGCTTGACTCCGGCGACCGGATCCGCGGCCTCCGCCGGCTCGTTACTCCCCGTATTCATGCGGCCAAACCCTACCGGACGGAAACCCGTCACCGGAATGGGTGCATGACCGGACAGGACAATCCGCCAAACGAGGCGGATAAAGACACGCAAATCCCTCAGAGGGGTTTACAACGGCACCGTAGGTGGCATGTCGATTTCGCCGACGTGCGAATCCCCGAGCGCACACTGAGCGAAAGGCCCTGGCGCTTATGAACACCACGGTCAGCTGCGAGCTGCACCTGCGCCTCGTTGTGTCGAGCGAGTCCTCACTGCCTGTACCCGCAGGACTGCGGTATGACACGGCCGATCCCTATGCCGTGCACGCCACCTTCCACACCGGAGCCGAGGAAACCGTCGAGTGGGTGTTCGCCCGCGACCTCCTCGCCGAGGGCCTGCACCGGCCCACCGGAACCGGCGACGTCCGAGTCTGGCCGTCCCGGAGCCACGGTCAGGGCGTTGTCTGCATCGCCCTGAGCTCGCCGGAGGGCGAGGCTCTGCTCGAGGCCCCGGCGCGGGCCCTGGAGTCCTTCCTGAAGCGAACGGATGCAGCCGTGCCACCCGGCACGGAACACCGCCATTTCGATCTCGACACGGAGCTCTCACACATCTTGGCCGAGAGCTAACCGCCGCACGGCGCGTCGAGAACCACAGACGCCGTCCGACTCGGGGCGACGGCGCGGGCAGTCACGACACAACGACACAAGGCGAACAGATGCAGACACCGGCGCCGTCGCCGCGGACTTTCCGCGGCGACGGCGCCGGTGCGTCCCGTGGGTAAGCCGCTAGCATCGGCCAGCATCGGCGGGCATCGGCCCGACCTCCAGGCCAGGGAGCGAATCGTGCTGATCACCCACGACACCCGGTGTTCTCTCGACTCCGTGGTCGATCTGGTGAACACCGCACCGGAGACGAACGGCACGGACGGGCTCGCGGACGTGGCGGCACTCGGTGAGTTCGTACGGACCCACGACGTGAGCGACGTCGGGGTGCTCTCGCAGGAGGACCTCGCCGACGTCCACCGCATCCGCGACCGCTTCGGGGAGGTCTTCGCGCACCCCGAGCCGAGGACCGCCTCCGCGATCCTCAACGACCTGATCGCGTCGGCGGGCACCACGCCCCGGCTCACCGACCACGACGGCTACGACTGGCACATCCACTACTTCGCGCCCGGGGCGTCCGTCGCCGACCACCTCGCGGCCGACTGCGGGATGGCACTGGCCTTCTTCGTGGTCGCCGGTGAGCAGGAACGGCTGCGGCGCTGCGAGGCCCCGGACTGCCGGCACGCCTTCGTCGACCTCTCGCGGAACCGCTCGCGCCGCTACTGCGACAGCCGTACCTGCGGCAACCGCCTGCACGTCGCCGCCTACCGCGCCCGCCGCCGTGAGGCCGCGGGCTAGACACAGGACCTAGAGCAGCAGCAGGTCGTGCAGCGAAGCCAGCAGGATCAAGGTGCCGATCACCGCCAGAAAGATCATCAAGGGCGGCTGGGAGAGGGCGAAGAGACAGCCCTGCCGCTCCTCGTGGCCGGCGGGCCGCTCCGCTTCGCCGTCGGGGCCGTGCCGCTCGGGGTCGGCAGGTCGTCGCTCATGGGCCGGTGCCGCTCGCCTGCCGTCGTCCGACGGGGCGGCATCGCCCTCTGTGGTGTCCAGCATCTCGCGGTGATGATGACGCAGCATCGACGGGTCCGCTTACCAACACGCCCGGTCGGAGCGGGAGTTCGCCGGATCCCGTGAACAGGCGAAACCCCGTGAACAGGCGGAAGCTCGGCGCCCGGGGCGTTCCGTCCCGGCCCCACCGGCACGCCCCCTCGCGAGCCCCGGCGCCACCGCAACGCACTCGAACGAGGGAGCCGCCCATGTTCACGGGGGAGGCATTCACCGGAGGCAAGGGCACGCGGTCGCCGACGGACGGCCGCTCCCGCCGTCAGATGCCGTGCTTCTTCAGGATCGCCTCGATGTCGCTGAAGTCCTCCACGGGTGCGGCCTTCCGCGGCTTGTCCGCGGGGCGCCCCGCGGCCGGCCGGGCGCTCGCACCGAGCGAGGGCGCCGACGCCGCGGGAGCCACGGCCTCCCGCTGGGCGGCCCTCGCGGCCCTGCGCTCCTTGCGGGTGCCGCCCGTGCGGCGCTCGACCGCGCGGGTGCCCAGGAACATGAGCCAGGCCACGCCGAGCACGCCGAAGCCGACCCACGCCTTGAGGCTGAACGCGGTGTCGGCGGCCCAGCCGACGACGCCGGTCATCACCAGGCCCACCGGCACGAGGGAGTACGCGGCCAGGCGGGCCGCGGCGAGGAAGCGCTTGCGGTAGGCCGTGACCGCGGCGATGCCCAGCCCGGCCGCGGATACGGCGGAACAGACGGTCTCGGCAATCATCCGGTCCTCCAGGCATGCAGGCTTGCGTCGGAATATGACGCTGTCGTCCCTTCCATCCTGCACCGCGTGGGCCCCGGGGAGCCATGTCCCGGTCGGACCTCAGGGACATTTCCGGGTCATCTCGGGGTCCGGTCTCCTCCCCAGGTGCCGGTCATCGGCGCCCCGGCCCGGTTGGGAAGCGGCCGCGCGGGCTGGAAGACTGTTTCCCATGAGCGACTCCTCCCCCGCCCGCCCCGTCGTCGTCGACGTCTGGTGCGAGCTGCAGTGCCCCGACTGCCGTACCGCCCTCGACGACGTGCGCGCCCTGCGCGCCCGCTACGGCGACCGCGTCGAGCTGCGCCTGCGCCACTTTCCCCTGGAAAAGCACAAGCACTCCTTCGCCGCCGCCCAGGCCGCCGAGGAGGCCCTCGAACAGGGCAAGGGATGGGAGTACGTCGAGGCGGTGCTCGCCGGGGTCGAGGAGCTCGACCGCAAGGGCGAGCCCCACCTGGTGGACACCGCCCGCGAACTCGGCCTCGACGCCGAGGAGTTCGACACCGCCCTGATCGACGGACGGCACATCCTGATCGTCGACGCCGACCAGGCCGAGGGCAAGGCGATCGGCGTGACCGGCACGCCGACGTACGTCATCGACGGCCGGCGGCTGGACGGCAGCAAGAGCCAGGAAGGGCTGCGCGAGCGCGTCGAGGAGATCGCCGACCGCCTGCTGGCGGCGGACGCCGGTTAGGCAGTTTCCTTCGGATCACTCGCCGTCACGCCCGGCCACGGCGCAGGACGGCGCGGCGGTGACAAGGGCTGAGGCCCTCCTCACCACCGCGCCGTCCGTGGGTACCGAGCGCGTGCGTCAGTGACGGGAGTCGGGCTGGTAACCCGTGCCCTCGTGGCCGTAGCCCGCGGCCTCGGACCAGACGATGCCGAGCGGGCCGCCCACGCTGTCGTACGTACCGGCGAACCCCTTGTGGTGGTAGCCCGTCTCGTGGTGCGGGCCGTTGTAGTCGTCGTCGGCGACGGCCGCGCCTGCCCCGACGGCCAGGACGGAGACGGTGAGTGCGGCGGCGAGGATGGTCGAGCGAACGCGCATGAGAATATTCCTCCTGGAATACGCAGATACTGTCGCTCTGTCACCTGCCGCGGCAGCGGGGCCGGGTAACGGGGCAGCACCCGCTCTCCACCCGAACGGTCCCCAAGGTGCTCCCGCATGGCCCACGGGGACGGCTCCTTGGACAACCCCGCGCGTGCGCTAGAGCAGCGGCTTGCAGAGGTGGTACGAGACCGGTTCGTAGCCGAGCGACTCGTACAGGCGCAGGGCAGGGGCGTTGCCCGCGAAGACGTTGAGGACGATGCGGTCCCGGCCCGCCGCGACGCCCTGCGCCTCCGCGACGAGCATCAGGGAGCGGCCGTGTCCGTGCCCGCGGTGTGCCGCGTCCACCTCGACCCTGATGACGAACACCGCGTCGTCCTCGACGGCGGTCCACAGGACGCCGACCTGCGTGCCCCGGTGCGTGAGGACGCTCAGCCGGACGCCCGGCGTCGCGAGGCCCCGCGGGAGAAGACGCTCGTGGTCGGCACGGGCCTTCGCGCGGGCCTCCGCCCCGGACACACCGCGCCCGATCCAGTCGCGCACGTACTCCTCCCGGGCGTGCGCCACCCACGGCCCGCAGTCGTCCTCGGGCATGCCCCGCCACGCGGTGCCTTCGGGCAGCGGGGGCACGTCGGTGAGCGGCTTCGCCATCCGGCGGCTCCGCTCGACGTACCCGAGCGCCGTGGCCAGGCGCAGGGCCGCCTCCGCACCGGCCGGGACGACCGCCTCGATGCGCCGGCAGCCCCAGCCGCGGGCCACCTCCTCGGCGGCCAGCGCGGCGACGGTGCCGCGCCCGCGCCTGCGGTCGGGCCCGGCGATCCGCAGGTCGGCCACCCGGCACACCGTTGGCCCGAACTCGTCGTGCGTGGCGAGGCCTATCGACCCCACGGGGCGGCTGTTCACGCAGACGTCGTACGTGCGCGCCTTGGCGCCGTCGGCGCCCTGCTGAAGCGGCCCGCTCGGCCGCAGGGTCGTGGTCATCACTGACGTTCTACCCGCCCCGGGGCCGCGGCGTCACCGGGGATTCGGCGGACTTACGGGTCCAGGTCGTCCGCGGCCCGCTCGTCGAACACCCGCATCGCCTTCGTGGTCACCGGGCCCGGGGCGCCGGGGAGTTGGCGCCCGTCGACGCGGTGCACGGCCTGGACGTCGCGCAGCGTCGACGTCAGGAAGATCTCGTCGGCCCGGTCCAGGACGTCCAGGGGCAGGTCGCTCTCGCGGGCGCCCGTCCACTCGACGGCCAGCTCGCGCGTGATGCCCGCGAGACAGCCCGAGGCGACCGGCGGCGTGTGGATCTCGCCGTCGAGCACGACGAAGACGTTGGAGCCGGTCCCCTCGCAGAGCTGTCCGACGGTGTTGGCGAACAGCGCCTCCGATGCGCCCTGTTCGTGGGCGCGGGCCAGGGCGACGACGTTCTCCGCGTACGAGGTGGTCTTCAGGCCGGTGAGCGCGCCGCGTTCGTTGCGCGTCCACGGCACCGTGATCACCGCGGTGGAGTCGGGGCGGCGCGGGGCCTCGCCGAGCGCGACGACGAGCGTGGTGCCCTGGTCGCCGCGGTCCGAGCCGAGCGGCGAGAGCCCTCCGGTGTAGGTAATCCGCAGCCGGCCGAGCGGCAGGGGGTTGGCCTCCAGGACGGCGGCGCAGGCGCGGCGCACCTCGTCCAGGTCCGGCTCGGGCAGGCCGAGGCCACGGGCCGAGCGCGCGAGCCGGGCCAGGTGGCGGGTCAGGGCGAACGTCCTGCCCTCGACCGATTTCACCGTCTCGAAGATGCCGTCACCCACGGTGAGGCCGTGGTCGAGCACGGAGACGCGGGCGGAATCAAGATCCTGCAGCCCGCCGTTGAGCCATATCTTCACGCTGGGGTTCCTCCACTCGCTGCGTACGTCCCCGACGCTACCGCCAGCAGCCGCGCGGCCTTCAGCTCGGTCTCCCGCCACTCCCCCGCCGGGTCCGAGCCCCAGGTGATGCCCGCCCCGGTGCCGAACCGCAGCATGCCCTCGGCCCGGTCGATCCAGAAGGTGCGGATGCCGACGGCGAGCTCTCCGGTGCCCCGGTCGGCGTCCACCCAGCCGATACCGCCGCAGTACGGGCCGCGGGGCGCGGTCTCCAGCTCGTCGATGATCCGCAGCGCGCTGGACTTCGGTGCGCCGGTGACGGAACCGGGCGGGAAGGCGGCGCCGAACAGCTCGGCCCAGCCCGCTCCGGGGGCCAGCTCCCCGGCGACGGTGGAGACGAGGTGGACGAGGCCGGGGTGCTTCTCGACCACGCAGAGGTCGGGGACGGTCACCGTGCCGGTGGCGCAGACGCGGCCGAGGTCGTTGCGGACGAGGTCCACGATCATGACGTTCTCGGCGTAGTCCTTCTCCAGGAGGTCCGCCTCGGTCCGTCCGGTGCCCTTGATGGGGCCCGACTCCACCGTGCGTCCGATGCGGCGCACGAAGAGCTCGGGGGACGCGGTGGCGATCTCGACGCCGTGTCCGGGGAGCCGGATCGTCCCGGCGTAAGGGGCCGGGTTCCCGCGCGCGAGCAGAGCGGTCAGGGCGTCCACGTCGGCGTCGGCGGCGACGGGAGCGGACAGGACGCGGCAGAGGTTGGCCTGGTAGACCTCGCCGGCGGCTATGTACGCCCGTACCCGCCGCACGCCGTCCAGGTACGCGGCGCGGTCGAGGGAGGACGTCCAGGCGTCGGCCGCCGGACCGCGCCACCGGCCCGGGACCGGGGCGGGCACGGCCTCCTCCCGCACGTCGTCGAAGCGGGCGCAGACCAGACCCCCCTCGAAGTCCGCGGAGACCGCCCAGAAGCCGGTGGAGTCCAGGGCCGCGGGATCGCTGGTCACGTCGCGCAGACCGGTGGCCACGCGACCGCCGAAGCGCGCCATGGGCGGGAGCGCGGAAGGGGATGTCAGAGCGGGGTTGTGCACGGCTGTGAGTCTATGACCGGTGTGTCGGCGGCGCCCTGGCCAGCGACAGCGCAGCACGCTGCGCAAACGCGTTTTTGTACTGGCCCAGGAATCCGCTAGAGTTCAACACGTCGCCGGGACGCGCAAGCGGACCGGGAAAGACAAGCGGACGTAGCTCAGTTGGTAGAGCGCAACCTTGCCAAGGTTGAGGTCGCCAGTTCGAACCTGGTCGTCCGCTCGCAGGAAGTGGGGGATCTTCCCGAACCCCCGCACTCCTGGTGGAGTGGCCGAGAGGCGAGGCAACGGCCTGCAAAGCCGTCTACACGGGTTCAAATCCCGTCTCCACCTCCAAGGACGATTAGCTCAGCGGGAGAGCGCTTCCCTGACACGGAAGAGGTCACTGGTTCAATCCCAGTATCGTCCACTGGATCTTCACGAAGCTCGTCTTCACGAAGGTCGTCCCGCGCGATTAGCTCAGCGGGAGAGCGCTTCCCTGACACGGAAGAGGTCACTGGTTCAATCCCAGTATCGCGCACGCAGTACGCAGCACACGCAGGATCACCCGCGCGATTAGCTCAGCGGGAGAGCGCTTCCCTGACACGGAAGAGGTCACTGGTTCAATCCCAGTATCGCGCACCACCACACGAAGCCCCGGCCGTCTCCACGGCCGGGGCTTCGTCGTCACTCAGGACGAGAAGAGCATGTGCCCGAAGCTCTTGTGACGGTTGTGGCCGTAGTGACCGCCGTGGCCCCCGTGACCGCCGTGCGGGGCACCCCAGGCCGGAGCGGGCGCCGCGGGGTAGGCCTGCGGGGCCGGCGGCGCGGGCGGCGGTGGGACCTGCTGACCGCCCCACTGCGCCTCCAGGCGGGTCAGGGACTCCAGCTCGCCGTAGTCGAGGAATATCCCGCGGCAGTTGTTGCACTGCTCGATCTGGACGCCATTGCGGTTGTACGTGTGCATCGGTGCGTGACACTTGGGGCACTGCATGGACGGCTCAACTCCTCGCCGATGGTGACTGCTTCGCCGGAACACTGCCCGGCTTCGGTGCGTTGCACCCTACTTCGTGCCCTCCGGGGCGAACTCCGCCGGTCGGACCGCCACTTTGCCCATCCGGTGGCAGGCGTCGACCAAGGCCTGCTCGACCTCGTCCAGGGAACGGTCCGCGGCGACCGACTTGGTGATCGCCAGCGCCGCGGTCTGCACGGTGAGGGCGCGGGCGGGGACGTCCAGGGCCGGCCAGGGATCGGCGCCGTCCGCGGGCACCGCCGGGCCGCCGGCCCCTCGGTAGGCGTCCAGGAAGCGGGTCCACTCCTCGGGGGCGAGCAGGCCGCACGCGAACCAGGCGGCAGGGCGCGCGAGGTCCCACGCGGGATCGCCGTCGCCCAGGTCGTCCACGTCGATGAGCAGCCAGTTCCCCTCGGGGGCGCGGACGAGCTGGCCCAGGTGGAGGTCTCCGTGACAGAGGCGGCGCGGTCCCGGCGCGGGGGCCTCGGCGCGGGCCCAGGGCGGCAGGGCCGCCCAGGCGCGCAGGACGGGGGGCGCGGCGGGGTGCGGGCCGCTCGCGCGGAGGCGATCGACGGCGCGGGCGGCCTTCGCCGGGCCTCGCATGGCCGGGAGCGTGCGCGGCAGCGCGGTCCGGGGGGTGGCGTGCAGGCGGGCGAGGAGGGTGGCGACGGCCTCCCAAGGGGCGGCGTCGGGGTCGTCGCGGTCGACCGGGGCTCCGTACGGCCAGAGGGTGACGAGGCGGCCGCGGAGGTCCGTGGCGGCGGGGCGCAGCGGTGCGAGGAGGGTCCCCGGGAGGCGGGCCGCGACGTCGAGGCGGGCCGCCAGCTCCGCGGGGTCGGTGTCGGGGGCGTGCGCCTTCGCGACGAGACCGCCGTGCCGCACGACGGTGGCGTCGGCCCGGTCCGCGAGGATCGCGTCGCCTCCCCCGCAGGCGCAGGGCCCTCCGGGCGGCGGATGGGCCGCGGCGCGGACCGTGGCGGTCAGGGCGGGATGGATCGCGGAGGTCACGGGGCTTCCGTACGTTCGAGGGGCTCGGCTGCGTCGACGAAGCGTACGGCTACCGGGCGGGGGCTCGGCAGGGCGCCCTGGCCCGGGGCCGACCTCACTCACCCGCCCCGTCGCGTGGGCCACCTCCCCGTCACCTGCCCGCTCCGCGCGCCCCCCCCCGCCCCCAGGGAAATCCCGTCCCCTTCGACAAGCTGCACGCCCGCGCGCGGGCCCCCTCAGCGCCTCGCGTCCGCATCACCGCATGGCAATGCCCGCGCAGCTCCCCAGCTGCGCGGGCATTTTGCCGTCCGCCGCACCCCCGTCCCCACGGGGTTTCATGGCCGGATGTCCCCGCCCGGACCGCTCTTCCGGGCCTGGGGCGCCGCTCAGCGCCCCAGCATCACGCCCACGGACGACGCTTGTGTGACCACTGCTTCCCAGCCGCCGAAGACGACCACGAGCAGGGCTGCCAGGGGGAGGACCATGGCCGTCGCCACCAAGGGATGGCGCGTGCCGGACGGGCGGACGCCGAACGCGGAGAACCTGCGCCCTTGCGTGCGGATCATGGTCCGCGGTGCCGTGTCCGCCATGATTCCTCTCCTGACCGCTTCGTTGTGGTTTTTGGTAGCGGCGAGTGTCTGACCTCGGGGGACGAGTGCTACACCCGCCGCTTGACCTCAAATTTAGGTGCGGAGGGAGTTCCGGGCGTCATGCCCTCGTACCGATTGCCGGGCCTCCCGGAGGATGACCGCCCGACACCCGCGTACTCCCGTGGGTGGAGACGGGGGCCTAGGACGTGGTCCTAGGACTCGGGGAAGTCCCCGAGGGGTTGCGCGTGACCTCGGAGGAGTCCTCTCTGGGGACCGGTTGTTCGACCAGGGCCAGGACCCGCGTGGCCATGAAGCGCGCCGTACGCACCACCGAGCCGCTGCGGGTGACTTCGCTCACTTCCACCACTCCCCTGCGGACCGCCGTCTCCACCCGGCGACCCGCCCTGCTCGCCACCACTTCGTACGTTCGAGTCGTGTCACCGGCATCCACGACTATCTCCACACGATCACCCTTCACGGGATCAATCCCCCTTCAGCGATGGATGGTTGGGAATCGGGTCGGCGGCAACGCCCCCTTGTCTCCCGTCCCCTGACCACTCTTCAAGTTTCCCACCCGGCACTGACAATCGATCGCCCCGCGAGGGCGCGGCCTCTGCACGTGCCCGGCCGCGGAAACGTAAGCTGTGGCTCGTCAAACGGACCGGGTAGCGGGGATGGACATGACGATGATGCGGCTCCGGCGCGAGGACCCGCGTGTCGTCGGCTCGTTCAGGCTGCACAGGCGCCTGGGCGCCGGCGGCATGGGGGTCGTCTATCTGGGGTCGGACCGGCGGGGGCAGCGCGTCGCCCTGAAGGTGATCCGGCCCGACCTCGCGGAGGACCAGGAGTTCCGCTCGCGGTTCGCCCGCGAGGTCTCCGCGGCCCGGCGCATCCGCGGCGGCTGCACGGCGCGGCTCGTCGCCGCCGATCTGGACGCGGACCGCCCGTGGTTCGCCACGCAGTACGTTCCCGGGCCCTCCCTGCACGACAAGGTCGCCGCCGAGGGCCCGCTCTCCGCGGCCGACGTGGCCGTGGTCGGATCGGCGCTGGCCGAGGGGCTCGTGGCCGTGCACGAGGCGGGTGTCGTCCACCGGGACCTCAAGCCGTCGAACATCCTGCTGTCCCCCAAGGGCCCGCGGATCATCGACTTCGGCATCGCGTGGGCCACCGGCGCCTCCACCCTGACGCACGTCGGTACGGCCGTCGGGTCGCCCGGCTTCCTCGCTCCCGAACAGGTGCGCGGCGCCGCGGTCACCCCGGCGACCGACGTCTTCGCCCTCGGCGCCACCCTCGCGTACGCGGGCATGGCGGACTCGCCCTTCGGGCACGGCAGTTCCGAGGTCATGCTCTACCGGGTGGTGCACGAGGAGGCACAGCTGCACGGCGTGCCCGACGCGCTCGCGCCGCTGATCCGGGCCTGTCTCGCCAAGGACCCGGAGGAGCGGCCCAGCACGCTCCAACTGTCGCTGCGGCTGAAGGAGATCGCCGCCCGCGAGGCCCAGGGCATCGGCGACGTACGGCCGCCCGCGCCCCGTCACAGCCACGAGCAGCCGACGGGCCGGTACGTCGAGACGTACGCGGACGAACGCACCCAGCGGCGCACCGCTCCGGGTGCCGCTCAGGCGCCCCGTACCGGACCGTCCCGCACGGGCTCGTCCCGCACCGGCTCGCCCAGGACCGGCGGCTCCCGGTCCGGCTCCCGGCCCCCGGGGCCCCGCAACACCTCACGCTCGGGCGGCAGGCCCGCCCCGCGCAGCGGCGCCGGACGTCAGGGGCCGCGCACGACGGGCACGGGCCGCCGGGGTCCGGCCAATCCGCGACTGCTGCGCCAGCGGCTCACGGTGTTCGTGGTCGTGACGCTGCTGGTGGCGCTCGCCATCGCGGCGGCGCAGGGCTGCCAGGGCCCCGCGCGGGGCCTCGGGGACGACCGCGGCCGCGACTCGAAGCAGCACACGCGGCCCGGGCCCTCGTTCTCCCCGCTGAACGCGGAGCGCATGGCCGTGCACTACGAGTCGACGCTCACGCGAGAGGACTAGGGCCTCACCGCTCCCCGCTCCTCAGAGCTGCGGGCGTCCCGTCGCCACCGCGTAGAACGCGACCGCCGCGGCCGCGCCCACGTTCAGCGAGTCCACGCCGTGGGCCATCGGGATACGGACCCATTCGTCGGCGGCGACCAGGGCCTGGGTGGAGAGCCCTTCGCCCTCCGCGCCGAGCATCAGCGCGACGCGGTCCATGCGGTGCGGTGCCGCCTCGTCGAGGGACTTGGCCTTCTCGTCGGGGGTCAGGGCGAGGAGGTTGAAGCCCGCCTCGCGCACGCCCTCCAGGCCCTTGGGCCAGGATTCCAGGCGGGCGTAGGGGACCGAGAAGACCGCGCCCATCGAGACCTTCACGGAGCGCCGGTACAGCGGGTCCGCGCAGTCCGGCGAGAGCAGGACCGCGTCCATGCCGAGGGCGGCTGCGGAGCGGAAGATGGCGCCGATGTTGGTGTGGTCGTTCACCGCCTCCATGACGACCACGCGGCGAGTGGTCGCGAGGAGGTCGTCGGCGGTGGGCAGCGGCTTGCGCTGCATGGAGGCGAGGGCGCCGCGGTGCACGTGGTAGCCCGTGACGCGTTCGGCGAGGTCGGGGCTGACCGCGTACACGGGAGCGGGGAGCTCGTCGATGACGTCGCGCATGACGTCGACCCACTTGGCCGAGAGCAGCATCGAGCGCATCTCGTAACCGGCGTCCTTGGCCCGTCTGATGACCTTCTCGCCCTCCGCGATGAACAGGCCCTCGGCCGGTTCGCGCTTGCGGCGCAGTTCGACGTCGGTCAGGCCCGTGTAGTCGCGCAGGCGGGGGTCGTCGGGGTCGTCGACGGTGATGAGATCAGCCACAGGGTGATACTGCCTTGTCCTGGGTGTGGTGCCAACGGCTCCGGACGGGTTCCGTTACCGCTGGTTACTTGGGGGCGTGGGGGCGCGTTACGCGAGGGGTTCGGGGCCGACCTTCACGACCTCGCCGATGACGATGACGGCCGGGGGCTTCACCTCGTGGGTGCGCACCGCGTCGGCGACCGTGCCGAGGGTCGCGTCGACGCGGCGCTGGGCGGCCGTCGTGCCCTCCTGGATCAGGGCGAGCGGGGTGTCGGCGGACTTTCCGTGGGCGATCAGGGCCTCGGCGATCTTGCCGATCTTGTCGACGCCCATCAGGATCACGAGGGTGCCGCGCAGCTTTGCCAGGGCCGCCCAGTCGACCAGGGAGCGTGCGTCGTCCGGCGCCACATGCCCGCTGACCACCGTGAACTCGTGGGCGACGCCGCGGTGGGTGACCGGGATGCCGGCGGCCGAGGGGACGGAGATCGAGCTGGAGATGCCGGGGACGACCGTGCAGGCGATGCCCGCCTCGGCGAGCGCCTGGAGTTCCTCCATGCCCCGGCCGTAGACGTAGGGGTCGCCGCCCTTCAGGCGGACGACGGCCTTGCCCTGCTTGGCGTGCTCGATCAGGGCGTTGTTGATCGCCTCCTGGGCCATGAAGCGGCCGTACGGGATCTTCGCGGCGTCGATGACCTCGACGTGTGCCGGAAGTTCGTCGAGGAGGTCGCGGGGGCCGAGGCGGTCGGCGATGACGACGTCCGCGGCGGCGAGCAGGCGGCGGCCGCGGACCGTGATCAGGTCGGGGTCGCCGGGGCCGCCGCCGACGAGGGCGACGCCCGGGGTGCGCGTGCGCAGGTGCGGGGCGACCAGGCTGCCGTCGCGCAGGCCCTCGACGACCGCGTCGCGGATGGCGGCGGTGCGGCGGGGGTCGCGGTCGTGGATGTCGCTGGAGAGGACCGCGACGGTGACGCCCTCGGAGCGGCCGGTGGCCGGGGTCCAGGCGGTGGCGGCCTCGGCGTCGTCGGAGCGCACGCACCAGACGCGGTGCGCCTCGGCCTCCGCCGAGGCGCGGGTGTTCGCCTCGGCGTCGCTGGTGGCGATCAGGGCGTACCAGGCACCCTGGAGGTCGCCGTCCTCGTACCTGCGCCGGGACCAGGTGATCTCGCCCGCGTCCGCCATGGCCTCGACGGACGGGGTCGCCGACGGCGATACGAGGAGGACGTCGGCGCCTGCCTTGATCAGTGCCGGGAGGCGGCGCTGGGCCACCTGGCCGCCGCCGAGGACGACGACGCGGCGTCCTGCGAGGCGGAGACCTACGGGGTAGGCGGGGTTTTCGGCCATGGCTCTGTGGCTCCTCGTGCGGGCGGAGTCTTCGTGGTGCGCTACCGCTGCTGCGCTGGAGCGGCTGCTTGACGTGCGGGTTCAGTATGGCGGGGGCGGGGCCGGAGGTCTCCCCCAGCCCCGCCCCGGTGCCGAAAACGGGGGCTTCGCCCCATGGCGGCTACTTCTCGGTGACGCCCGCCGAGTCGAACGTGGCGACCTCGTGCATCGCGCGGGCCGCGCTCTGGACGACCGGCAGCGCCAGGAGCGCGCCGGTGCCCTCGCCGAGGCGGAGGTCCAGGTCGACCAGGGGGCGCAGGCCCAGCTTGTTGAGGGCCGCCACGTGGCCCGGCTCGGCGCTGCGGTGGCCCGCGATGCAGGCCGCGAGGACCTCGGGGGCGATGGCGCGGGCGACCAGGGCGGCCGCTCCGGCGCTGACGCCGTCCAGGATCACCGGCGTCCGCAGGGACGCGCCGCCGAGGAGGAGGCCCACCATGGCCGCGTGCTCCAGGCCGCCGATCGCCGCGAGGACGCCGATCGGGTCCGCCGGGTCGGGCTGGTGGAGGTCCAGGGCGCGGCGGACCACCTCGACCTTGCGGGTGTGCATCTCGTCGTTGATGCCCGTGCCGCGGCCGGTGACCTCGGCGGGGTCCACCTCGGTGTAGACGGAGATCAGGGCCGCGGACGCGGTGGTGTTCGCGATGCCCATCTCGCCGGTGAGCAGTGCCTTGTTGCCCGCCGCCACCAGGTCGCGGGCGGTCTCGATGCCGACCTCGATGGCCGCCTTGACCTCTTCCCTGGTCAGGGCGGGGCCGGTGGTCATGTCGGTGGTGCCGGCGCGCACCTTGCGGGGCAGCAGGCCCGGCGTGGCCGGGAGTTCGCTCGCCACGCCCACGTCGATGACGCAGACCTCGGCGCCCACCTGGTTGGCGAAGGCGTTGCAGACCGCGCCGCCGCCGAGGAAGTTGGCGACCATCTGCGCGGTCACCTCCTGGGGCCAGGCGGTGACGCCCTGGGCGTGCACGCCGTGGTCGCCCGCGAAGATCGCGACGGCCGCGGGCTCCGGGATCGGCGGCGGGCACATCCGGGAGAGGCCGGAGAGCTGCGCGGAGATGATCTCCAGCATGCCGAGCGCGCCCGGCGGCTTCGTCATGCGCTTCTGGCGTTCCCACGCCTCGCCGAGCGCCTTGGCGTCCAGCGGGCGGATGTTGGAGACGGTCTCGGCGAGCAGGTCGTGCGGGTCCTCGCCGGGCAGGGCGCGGCGGCCGTACGTCTCCTCGTGGACGACCCAGGAGAGCGGGCGGCGCTTGGACCAGCCGGCCTGCATCAGCTCGGGCTCGGCCGGGAACTCGTCGACGTATCCCACGCAGAGGTAGGCGACGACCTCGAGGTGCTCGGGCAGGCCGAGGGCGCGGACCATCTCGCGCTCGTCGAAGAAGCTGACCCAGCCGACGCCGAGGCCCTCGGCGCGCGCGGCGAGCCAGAGGTTCTCGACGGCGAGCGCCGAGGAGTACGGGGCCATCTGCGGCTGGGTGTGCCGGCCGAGGGTGTGGCGGCCGCCGCGGGTGGGGTCGGCGGTGACGACGATGTTCACCGGGGTGTCGAGGATGGCCTCGATCTTCAGTTCCTTGAACTGCTTCGCCCGGCCCTTGGGCAGCGACTTGGCGTACGCGTCGCGCTGGCGGACGGCGAGTTCGTGCATGGTGCGCCGGGTCTCGGCGGACTTGATGACGACGAAGTCCCAGGGCTGGGAGTGGCCGACCGACGGGGCGGTGTGCGCGGCCTCCAGGACGCGGAGCAGCACCTCGTGCGGGATGGCGTCGGAGCGGAAGCCGTTGCGGATGTCGCGCCGCTCGCGCATGACGCGTAGGACGGCCTCGCGCTCGGCGTCGGCGTACCCCGGAGCGGCGGTGCCCGCGGACACCACGGGCTCGGGGAGCTCGCTGCCCGCTTCCGGTGCCACCGGCGCCGTCGGGAACCCGGCGGCTTCGGGGGACTCCACCACCAGCAGCCCGGGGGCTTCGGGGGCGTCCGGTGCCTCGCCCGCCGCGGGGGCTTCCGGCGCGGCGGCGGGGGCCAGGGGGACTTCGGGAGCCTCGGTCGGCCCGGCGACGGGCGCGGGGACGGAGGCTTCAGGCGCTTCGGCCATCTCGGATGCTTCGGCCACTTCGGTCACTTCGTTCGCTTCGATCGGTTCGAACGAGATGACTTCGTCGGCCTCGTCCAACTCGTCGGCCGGGTCGGCCGTCTCCGGGGCGGCCGGGAACTCGGCCGGAGCCGCCACGGAGGAGACAATACGGGGCACAGCGGAGACGGTCGGGCCCTGGGGGGCCTCACCGGCTTCGGCCGTCGTCGCGTCCACCGCCGGGACCGGCTCGCCGCCCTCGGCAGCGAAGCCCGCGCCGCTCTCCTGAACCGCCGCATCCGGCGCGGGAGTCGGCTCGGCGACGGGGGCCGCGGCGGGCTCGGCGCCGTCACGCGGGGCGGGCACGGTGGCGGACTGCCGCGCCGCTTCCGGCGCCGCCTCGGGGGCGGCCGGGCCCTCGGCGGTCCCGGGCGTCCCGGCCACCGGAATCCCGGCCTCCTGAGCCTCGGCTTCCGGAGTCACAGCTTCCGGAGTCACGGCCTCGGCACCTGTCGCCTCGTTCTGCGGTACGGGTACGGGTACGGGGGCGCCGTCCGCCGGGTCCGCGGGGGCGGCCTGCGCGGCGGCCTCCTCGGCGGCCGGGTCCTCCTGCGGGACGATCACGGGGTGCGGCGGCGTGGGGGCCAGGTGAGGCGTGGTCGGCACCGAACCGTCGACCGGCACGAACTGGCCGAGGGGCGCGGGTCCCTGAGCGCCGCCGGGCTCGTTCCGGAGCGGGGCGTTCAGGGGCGCCGACGGATCCTGCGGGCCCTGCGGCTCGGGGTGCTGCGGGCCGGGCGCGGCGTGCCGCGCCTCGGCGGGACGGCCGCCGTCCATCGGGGGGAACTGCGGGGCGTGCGGCGCGGCGTGCGCGCCCTGGGCGTCGTCGGGGGCGAAGCCCGGCTGCACCTCCCCGTCGGCGTACGGGGGCTGCGCCTCGTGCCACGGCTGGGCGGAGGCGACGGCGAACGCGGGCTGGCCGACGGCGGCGGGCACGGCGTGGGCGAACGCCGGCTGCTCGGCGACCGGCACCTGCTGCTGCTCCGGCTGCGGGAACTGGTGCTCCCCCGTCCGGAACTGGTACTCGCCCGTCGCGAACGGCTGCTCCTCGGCCGGGAACTGCTGCTCCTCCACGGGTGCCTGGCCGGACTCCGCGGCGTTCGGGAACGCGGTGGTCTCCGGGGCGTGCGCGGGTACCTGCGCGGGCAGCTCGGCGGAGAAGGCGTCGGCTTCGGCGCCCGGCATCTGCGGCGCCGGTGTGACACCAGGGGCTTCGGTGAAGCCGGGTGCGACGGGGGCCTCTGCGGAAGCCGGGGCATTCGCGGGCTCAGAGGCTTCTGCGACGTCCGGGGCTTCTGGAGTGCCCGAGGTATCTGGGGCGACTGGGACGTCTGGGACGTCTGGGACGACCGGGACGACCGGGACGACCGGGACGACCGTTTCTGCTGGTGCGGCAGGGGCGGCCTCGCCGGGCGGGGCGTCAGCCACGTACTCCTCAGCCGCGGGCTCGTGGGCCGCGGGCTCCTGAACAGCCTGCTCCTGGGCCTCGGGCTCCTGGGCCTCGGGCTCCTGGACCGCCTGCTCCTGGACCGCCTGCTCCTGCTGAGAGACCTGCCCGTGCTCCTGCCCCTCCGGCGCTCCCCACGGCACGGCACCCTGCGGCGGGATCTCGCCGAGCTGCGGTCCCGGCAGCCCCGCGGCGTCACGCGGGATGTCGAGGTACTCGGGCATCGTGGGCGGCCCCGCGTGCCGCGCGGGCCCCCGGTCGGCGAGCGAACGCACGGGGCTCGCCGAGCCGTCCGGCACCGCGGGGCCCGACGGGCCGTGGTGCAGCGGGCGGCGGGCGGGTCCCGGGTGGGACGGGGCGGGGGTGCCACCGGGCATGCGGATGCCGTTCAGGTCGATCGAGCCGCTGTCACGGCCGGAGGTCTCGTGCGGACCCGGCTGGTGGACGGGCTGGGCGGCGGCGGGCGCGGGCCGGTCGGCCGCGGCCTCCGCCGGGAGGCCGCCCTGAGCGGACGCCTGCCCGTGGCCCGGGACCTGGCTGTGCCGGCCCGGGACGTGCCCCTGGTGGGCCTGTGTCTGCTGGGCCTGTGCCTGCTGGGCCCGGGCCGACGCGATCTGCGCCTCGGTCCACGCCCCCTGGGCGCCCGGCATCAGCAGCAGGTCGTCGTCATCGGCGGGGTTCTCGGAGGGGTCGGTCGGGTCGACGAAGGTGTACGCACCCGGTGCGGGAACGCCCGGCTGCTGCGCCCCCATGCCCTGCGCGGGCCCGGAAGGTACACCGTTGCCTGCGCCCTCCGGCAGTCCCTCACCCGGGACCTGGCCGGTGTCGGTCATGCGTAACCCCTCGCCCATCGGTTAGTGCTTCTTCGACCGCCCCTCGGCCTTCGGCCGGGGAGGCCCCATCGCCCGGAGCGGCGCACCGACCGCCCGTCATCCTCAACGAGCGTGCGCGCCGCGCGGCACGAACCGCGCACCGGACTACAGGCATTCTCCCTGTCCGTCCGCCGCCGTGGCGGCTTGATCGGCCACGGCCCGCTGTGGACTGCGCCACGTTGCGCGTCCTCCGTTCATGCCGTACCACACGGCCCCCCGAAAAGGGCGGGCTTTCCGGACGTCGGCCAACGAACTCCTTGGCACCCGGGTGCAGTACAACGATCGGCCAGCCTACCCCGCACCGCGTGCCGAAAGGGTCACGGGGAGCGGTCGGGAAGACGCCCGGAGAGCAGGAACACCACGGTCCGCTTCTCTTCGCGCCAGGCGCGTGTGTCGAGCTCCACGGACTGCAGGAGCGCGCACTCCACGACGTATCCGTGCTCGCTCAGATCCCTGCCGACGAGTTCGGCCTCGTCGCGTGTCGCGGCGTGCGTCACGATGCGTTCCGGCCGCCGGTCGGCGACCGCGGAGACCACCGCGGCTCCCCCGCCCCCGACCCGTACGACATCGGGTTCGGGGAGGTCTTCGAGGACGTGCGGGGCGACGCCGTGCACGGTCTGCGCCTGGACGCCGAAGCGGCGGACGGCGGCCGTGGTGCGGCCGAGGGCGTCGGCGTCGCGGTCGACGGCGATCACGGCGGCGCCGAAGCGGGCCGCCTCCGCGGTGAAGGCGCCGCTGCCGCAGCCGATGTCCCAGACGAGGTCGCCCGGGCGCGGTCCCAGGCGCGCGAGTTGGGCGGAGCGCAGCCGGTCGGTCTCGCCCTCGCCGAGCCAGATGTCACCGCCGTACTCGGCGGCGGGCAGCGCCCAGCCGCGCGGGCCCCTGCCCGGCTCGCGCCCCATGATCCAGCCGGTGTCCGCGGACGACGCGGTGCCGCCGATGACGATGACGACGTTCGGGTCGCGCCAGGTGTGGTCGGCGGCCTTGTCGGAGGTGACGACGGAGACCTGCTCCCGTTCGGTGCCGAGCTCCTCACAGATCACGAAGGTGCGGTGGACGTCCTGGAGGAGCAGGCCGAGTTCGGCGGGGCCCGCGCCGGGCGAGGTGAGGACGGCGACCTTGGTGTGGGCGCGGCAGACGTTCACGGCGCGGCGCAGGGTGCGGCGGTGGGCGACCACGACCTCGGCGTCGTCCCAGGGCATGCCCGCGCGGGCGAAGGCCTGGGCGACGGAGGAGACGGCGGGCACCACTTCGACCTCGAGGCCGAACTCCGGGACGCGCAGGGTGCGGACGACGCCGAAGAAGCCCGGGTCGCCGTCGGCGAGGACGACGGCGGTGCCGCGGTGGGCGGCGATGCGGCGGGCGGCGAGGCTCACGCTGCCGAGGCGGATCCGTTCGGCGCGGGCGGGCACCTCGTCCAGTGCCAGGTGGTGGGCGGCGCCCGCCACGAGCGTCGCCGCGCTGAGCGCGGAGCGTGCCGCGGCGGTCAGCGGCGTACCGTCCCAGCCGATCACCGTGACCCGGTCGGCCATCGTCGTCTGTCTCCTGGGTTCTCGCGGGTCGTCAGTGCGGGGCGGTGGCTGTGCGGGAGCGACCGTGCACGCGGCCAGGGGCGAGCGTACCTGCTGGGGGTCGGATGTGACCGGGTACCGCAGGCCGCGTGCCGTGCGCGGGGCGGCGCGGGCGGCATCGGGCCTGTCGGGTCAGTTCCAGTCGGAGTAGGCCGAGAACCCGCTGTCGGCGAGGCTCTCCGAGACCCCTTCGAGGTCCTCGGGGAGCAGGCTCCACACGATGAGGTCGGTGCGCACGTCCAGCCAGCCGCCGAACGGGTCGCCGCCGTTTCGCGTGCGGGCTATCCAGGCGCCGCGCAGAACGCCCTCGCTGATGGAGCCGATCTTCTGCGCGACCTGCTGGGCCGCGGTGTTGTCGGCGGCGGTGCGCAGTTCGATGCGCTCGAACTTCTGGTCGTGGAAGAGCCATTGGGCGGTGGCGAGCGCCGCCTCCGACGCGTACCCCTCGCCGCGGGCCCACGGGGCGACGACGTAGTTGAGCTCGGTGGAGCGCACCCGCCAGTCGGTGTCCCGGAGTTGGATGATGCCGACAAGGCGCTGGGTGAGGAACTCGGTGACGGCGAGGACGAGGCCGCGGCCCGCGGAGCGCTCGGCGGGGGCGAGGCGGGTGATCCAGTCGCGCGCGTCGGCCTCGGTGTAGGGCTGGGGAACGGAGGTCCAGGCCGTGACGTTCTCGTCGTTCATCATCTCCGCGTACGCGGGGACGTCCGCCTCTTCGAGGGGGCGCAGCACCAACCGCTCCGTGCTGATGGAGATGTCGGGAAACCCCGATGTGCCCGATGTGCCCGAGGAGGCTGTAGTCATGCGCCGCTCCATAACCTTCATAGACCTGAAGGACCTTCACCTTTCGGTCTTCTGAAGTGCCCAGCATGCAGCATGCACGGGCCCGGACGCACCACGGGGTCCTGTCCCGATGTGGGAGAGGACCCCGTGGGTGTCACGCGCGCGAGAGGTCGTTCAGCCCGCCTCGACGGGCAGGACAGACCCCTCGTACTTCTCTTCGATGAACTTCTTGACCTCGGGCGAGGTGAGCAGTTCGGCGAGCTTCTTCACGCGCGGGTCGTCCTTGTCGCCCTTCTTGACGGCGAGGACGTTGTTGTAGGGATTGCCCTTCGGGGACTCCAGGAGGATGGCGTCCTTCTTGGGGCTGAGCCCGGCGTCGAGCGCGTAGTTGTTGTTGATGACCGCCGCGTCGAGGTCGTCGAGCGAGCGCGGCAGCTGCGCCGGGTCGAGCGGCTTGACGGTGAGCTTCTTCGGGTTGGACGTGATGTCCTCGGGGGTCGCCTCGGAGCCGGCCCCCTTCTTGAGCCCGATGACGCCCCGGGAGGCCAGCAGTTGGAGCGCCCGGCCCTCGTTGGTGGTGTCGTTCGGAACACCGACGGTCGCACCGGAGCGGAGCCGGGCGACGTCGTCGGTCTTCTTCGCGTACACGCCCATCGGAGGCAGGTACACCTCGGTGACCGGCACCAGGTCCGTGTTCTTGGCCTTGTTGAAGTTCTCGAGGTACGGGGTGTGCTGGTACAGGTTGGCGTCGAGCGAGCCTTCCTGGAGCGCGGTGTTCGGCGTGTTGTAGTCGGTGAACTCCGTGATCCGGAAATCGAGTCCGGCCTTCTTCGCCAGGTGCTCCTGTATGTACGTGAGGACTTCGCCGGCCGGGGTCGGGGTGGCGCCGACGACGAGCTCGCCGTCGGCGCCCCGGTCCCCGCCGCACGCGGTGAGGCCGAGGGCGAGGGCAAGGGCCCCCGCCCCGGCGGTGATGACGCGCGTACGCATGATCAGAACGCGGCGACGACGGCGCCGTCGTACTTCTCGTCGATGAACTTCTTGACCTCGGGCGAGGTGAGCAGCTTGGCGAGCTTCTTCACGCGCGGGTCGTTCTCGTCGCCCTTCTGCACGGCGAGGAAGTTGCCGTAGGGGTTGCCCTTGGCGGGCTCGGCGACGATGGCGTCCTTGGCGGGGCTGAGCGCGGGCTTGGCCTCGAGCGCGTAGTTGCCGTTGATCACCGCGGCGTCGACGTCGTCCAGGGTGCGGGGCACCGTGGGGGCCTCTAGCTCCTTGAACTTGATGTTCTTCGGGTTCTTCGCGATGTCCTTGGGGGTGGCCTCGTAGCCGACGCCCTTCTTGAGCTCGATGACGTCGTTGTCCGCGAGGAGCTTGAGCGCGCGGGCCTCGTTCGTGGTGTCGTTCGGGATGGCGACGGTGGCGCCGTCCTTCAGATCACCGAGCTTCTTGACGCTCTTGGAGTACACGCCGAGCGGCTCCAGGTGCACCGTGGCCCCGGGGACGGGCACGATGTCGGTGCCCCGCTTCTTGTTGAAGTCGTCCAGGTACGGCTTGTGCTGGAAGTAGTTCGCGAAGACCTCGCCCTGCTGGACGGCGGTGTTCGGCGTGATGTAGTCCGTGAACTCCTTGACCTGGAGGTCGAGACCGGCCTTCTTGGCCAGGTGCTTCTGGACGTAGTCCAGGATCTCGCCCTGCGGGGTGGGCGTCGCGGCGACGATGAGCGGACCGTCCTTGTCGCCGGCGCCCTTGTCGGAGCCGCAGCCGGAGAGCCCGAGAGTGAGGGCTCCGGCGGCGAGGACAGCGGTCGTGATCTTGGTGGTGTTACGCACGAAAAGTGCCTTTCTCCATGGGTGGTGCAGCCCCGCGGGGTGGTACGCGGGGAAGTCTGCGGACGGGACGCGCGGTCCCGCCGGGGACCGGCCGGTCCGGTGCAGCCGGACTCGGTCAGCTCGTCTTGCCGACCGACTCGGGGGCGGTGGTGCCGGGCAGTGCGCCGCGCAGCGGCCGGAAGAGCAGCAGCGAGCCCGAGCCGCCGCCGCGCTTGTGCAGTCGGCGGGCCGCGTAGTCACCGGCGAACTGGATGATCGAGATGACCACGGCGAGGATCGCCACGGTGATCCACATCAGTTCGGTCTCGAAGCGCTGGTAGCCGTAGCGCAGTGCGAGGTCGCCCAGACCGCCGCCGCCGACCGTGCCCGCCATCGCGGAGTAGCCGATGAGCGCGACGATCGTGGTGGTGGCGCCCGAGATCAGCGAGGGCAGCGACTCGGGGACGAGGACCTTGCGCACGACGGTCCAGGTGGAGCCGCCCATCGACTGCACGGCCTCGACGAGCCCGCCGTCGACCTCGCGGATCGAGGTCTCCACCAGGCGCGCGAAGAACGGGATGGCGCCGACGGCCAGCGGCACGAGAGCGGCCTCACGGCCGATCGTGGTGCCGGTGATCCAGCGCGTGAAGCCCATCAGGGCGACCATCAGGATGATGAAGGGCATCGACCGCGCGATGTTCACGATCTGCCCGATCACCTTGTTGAGGAAGGCGTTCTGCAGCAGCCCGCCGCGCTCGGTGAGCACGAGCAGGACGCCGAGCGGCAGTCCGGCGACGACGGCTATCAGCGTCGACCAGCCCACCATGTAGAGGGTGTCCCAACAGGCCTGCTCCAGCAGGGGCTGCATCTCCGACCAGGTCACTTGGCACCTTCCTTGACCAGCAGCGTGGCGTCCTTCGGGGTGGCCGAGGGGTCTTCGCCCGCGATCTCGACCTGCAGCCCCTGCTCGCGCAGGAAGCCGATCGGGACGACGTTCTCCTCGAAGCGGCCGGGCAGTTCGATGCGCATGCGGCCGACCTGGCGGCCCGCGACGGTGTCCATCGCGGCCCCGAGGATCGAGATGTCGATGTTGTACGTGCGCGACAGCTGGGAGATGACCGGCTGGGTCGCCGCTTCGCCGTGGAAGGTCACGTCGACGACGGTGCGGTCGTCGCCGGTGGCCTCGCCGCTGACCGGGAAGAGCGCGGCGGCGAGCTCGGAGCCGGGCGTCGCGAGCAGCTCGGTGACGGTGCCGGACTCGATGATCTTCCCGCGCTCCATGAGGGCCGCGGAGTCGCAGACGCTCTTGACGACGTCCATCTCGTGCGTGATGAGCAGGACGGTCAGGCCGAGCTGCCGGTTCAGGTCGCGCAGGAGCTGGAGGATGGAGCGGGTGGTCTCGGGGTCGAGGGCGCTGGTGGCCTCGTCGGAGAGCAGCACCTTGGGGTCGCCGGCCAGCGCGCGGGCGATGCCGACGCGCTGTTTCTGGCCGCCGGAGAGCTGGGCCGGGTAGGACTTCGCCTTGTCGGCGAGGCCGACGAGGTCGAGGAGTTCGAGGGCCTTGCGGGTGCGCTCCTGGCCGCTCAGGCCGAGGATCTCCAGGGGCAGTTCGACGTTGTCCTGCACGGTGCGCGAGGACAGCAGGTTGAAGTGCTGGAAGACCATGCCGATGCGGCTGCGGGCCTGGCGCAGTTCCCTGCCCGCGCGCGAGCCGCGTCCCGCGAGGGCGGTGAGGTCCTGGCCCGCCACCGTCACGGTGCCGGAGGTGGGGCGTTCCAGGAGGTTGACGCAGCGGATCAGGGAGGACTTGCCGGCGCCGGACTGGCCGATGACGCCGTACACCTCGCCCTCGCGGACGTGCAGGTCGACTCCGTCGAGAGCGGTTACTTCACGACCGCGTGAGCGGTAGACCTTGGTGAGGCCGGAAGTGGTGATCACAGGGGATTCCGTCACTGTCGAGTGCGCGGCGCGGGTGTGGCCGGGCACGGGGCATTCGTTCGGAACGCGGCACGGTTCTCGCGGCGGTGGGGCGGTGGAACCGGAGGACGTGTGCGCGGGGCGGGCTCGCTTCCTACGTCAGTACGGATCTCGTCGCGTACGTCGTGCAGGGGCGTGGCACAGCGGCTTCGCTTCGGGGCGCGATGCTCTCGGGTGGTGCGGGGGCCCTCAGAAGGCGCACATTCGACACATACAACGAGCACCGGGCGTCGTGATCGCCTCGGTCGCAAGGGTGCGGCTGCTCGTCGTGGTCATGGGCCCAAGTAAAACATGCGTAGGGGCGCCGCTCGCCATCGCTGTCCGTATAGCGGACAGCGATGGGACGGCGCCGGACGTTCGGATTCTGCTCGTCAGTCGGCGAGCAGAATCTCCACGCCACCGGCCGTGGCCTGCGCGGACACGGCGGAGAGGTCCTTGACGACGACATCGGCGGAGAGCTCGGCTGCCTCGTGTGTTGTGGTCAACGCCACGGTCGTCATGCCCGCGGCCCGGCCCGACTGCAGCCCCGCGGGCGCGTCCTCGAAGACCACGCAGCGTGCCGGGTCAACGCCGAGTTCGGCGGCCGCGAGGAGGAAGGGCTCGGGGTCGGGCTTGCCGCGCGTGATGTCGTCGGCGGCGATGACGAGACCGGGGCGGATCCCGGCCTCCGCGAGGCGGGCCTCGCCCAGGGCGCGCGTCGCGGAGGTCACCACGGCCCAGCGGTCGACGGGCAGGGACTCCAGGAGTTCACGGGTGCCGGGCAGCAGGACGACACCGCCCGCCACGTCGGAGACCTCCAGCTCCTCGATGCGGGCGACGGCCTCGGCGACCCGCTCCGCGGGCAGCAGGTCCGCGACGATCTCGACGGCGGGCCGCCCGTGCAGCTCGACCTTGCCGAATTCCTCCGCGGTGATCCCGTACTCCCGCGCCCACCGCGACCAGCAGCGGTACACCGACTCCATGGAGGAGATGAGGGTGCCGTCGTTGTCGAACAGGAGCGCGTCAGCGTGGATCTTCATGCTGTCCGAGGGTACGGGCCCCGCCCCCGGGAGGCGCATCGGGGCGAGGGGCGGTGGGCGGGGGGCCGAAGGTCCCGTAATAAAGTCACGGGCATGGTTGATGCCCTGACGATCGCGGTTTCCGTGGCCGCGCTCGCCCTCGCCGCCTGGTGCGGTTTCGCCGCGTACCGCGACCAGCCGACCAAGGACTGGCACTTCATCGGAATGGCCGTGGTGACCCTCCTGGCCACGGTGCAGCTGATCGTCGGCATCGTCCAGCTCGCGCGCGGCGAGGAGGCGGACCAGGGCACGACGATCTTCGTGTCGTATCTGATCGGCGCCTTCGCGTGCGTACCCGCGGCGGGCTTCATGTCCCTCGCCGAGCGCAGCCGTTGGGGTTCCCTGACGGTCGCCGCGGGCGGCGTGGTCCTCGCCGTGCTCGAAGTGCGGCTCTACGACATCTGGGGAGGCTGAGGTGACGGTGACCGAACCCGGCAGGAACGACGAGGCCGCCCGGGGCGGACCCCCCGCGCGCCAGAAGCTGATCACCGGCCCCGGCATCCTGCTGGTGTGGCTGTACGGCGTGATGGTCGTCGCCGCCGTGTCCCGCTCGGCCGTGCAGATCTCCACGGACTTCGACAGGGCCCCGCTCGCGTACACGCTGTCCGCGCTGGCGGGCGTCGTCTACGGCTTCATCACGTACTCCCTGGTGCGCGGCGGCGCCGCGGCCCGCTCGGCAGCACTGGTGTGCTGCGCCGCCGAACTGCTCGGCGTCCTGGTGGTAGGCACCTGGACCCTCGCGGAACCGTCCGCCTTCCCCGACGCGACCGTGTGGTCGGACTTCGGGATGGGCTATCTGTTCATTCCGGTGATTTTGCCGGTTACGGCGATTTTCTGGCTTCGGCGGGGCACGCGGTAGCGGGGCGGCGCGCCCCGGCTCAAGCAGCACCACGCGGCACCCCTCCCTCCCCCCCCGTGTCCGAGCCAACGGCGATCGGACCGTCCACCAGCGCAAGGGGAGCCGCTGGGAGGCCGACGACTACGTCCTGGCCTCCTGGCCCCGGCGCAGCGCCCGTCTGCTGACGTTGCCGTCAACTACTGCCGTCACCCACCGCAGAAGCCCCGCCAGGACACACCTGACGGGGCTTCATTTTTGCTGCTGCTAACGGATCTTCTGCTTACCCATACGCCTCATCGCCTGTCACTCTGCAAAAACAGGATTGAGCCAGACCGAAACCAGATCACCGTTGTCGACGCCCAAGACAGTTCCGCTAGCGATTTGGACAAACTTAGCGTCGGCGGCATCGTTCAGACGAATGGCGACCCACCCGGAGGAAGGATCATACGAAACCCGCCACCTGTCTCCAGGGGCCTCGAAAGAAACCCCAGGATCGAAGGATTGGTCCGACGAGATGAATACCCTTCCGGGATTGAACTCCGGAGCAGTCAACTCGGCCACCACACCCCGAACGTTTGGGAAGTACCCCCAGGCGAACAGGACTTCCCGAGACTCAATATCGACCTCAAGTTGGAGCGTGCCGATCAGCACACTCGCAACCCCCTCCGAGCCGAGCCTCTCGCTCAACGACTCCCCGCTCTGCGCACTGAAGGAGAATCCGTACTCAGCCTCGTCATAGGCGAGAACGCCCACAAGGGGAGATCCCTCTTGGATGGAGAATTTCATATCCGGCTAGCCCTTTGTGCTCTTGAAGAGGAAGTGAACGATCCTGTTGGAATTTGCGTCGATGTTGAGCTCCCAGATCCCGTTGCTTCCGTTCATCGCTCCGGGTGTTCTCCACTCGACAACCCCAGCAGCGCCACGGGAATCCATCCTGGGCGCGGATCCCTCCATGATCCCCCGAAGGAGTTGCCCATTGTTGCCGTTCATGTAAGGGCGTGCAGCCTTACCGAAGTTAGGGGCATCGACATCCCGAGTACCAGCAATGTCCCAGGTGTGATTTTCGACGGTCTTGGTCATCGAAATGTTCTCAACATCAATCTTGGCTGCGAGATCTGTGACGCCACAGCTCCCGTTGCTGTTGTGAACGAGTACCGGCGTAGCCCCCGCCACCACATAGTACGTATGCAGATCCGCAACCGTCAGGTTGTACACAGCCGCCGCCTGCGTCCAGCGCGCTACCGACGTGATCTGCACATACGTGCCGGCACTCGTCCGCAGCTTCTGGCCCGATCGCAGGTCCGTCGCGTCGATCCATTCGCCCAGCTCCGGCACCCAGAACGGGTGTCCGTCCGTCGCGGTGACGGAGGCCTTCCCTCCGCCCCGCTTGCCGTTCGTGTCGATCGTGACCTTGACCAGGTTCTTGGCGCCCTTGCCCTTGATCTCCGCCGTGACCGTGCGAACCTTCGTCTTTCCGGTCTTCGGGTCGGTGGCAACGACCTTGTCACCTATGTCGACGTCTCTGATGGACTTCGTACTGCCGTCCGCCATCAGGACTCTGGTGCCCGGTTTGAAGCTGTTGCTCACCGAGCACTTGGCGGCGTCCTCCAGCTTGTCGGCCTTCTTGTCCAGCGCGCGCCACTTGCTGTAGCTGCCCTTGAGTTTGTCCAGCAGCCCCCAGACTCGTTTGGCGAGTGCGGCGCCCTTCTTCCAGTTCCACAAGTACTTCTTGGCCAGTTGGCCGATCTTCGCGCCGATCGCGCTCACGACGACGTTCAGGATCGTTGCGCCGCAAGAACCGAGGCTGCCCGTACTGAAACAGTCCAGGGCGTCCGTGATGCCCAGCTCATCCGAGATGATCTTGCCGAGCTCCTTGGCGGCTGCGACCGCGAAGCTCTGCTCGACGTTGGCTCTGGACCGTGCGGCCACGGCCTTCCGCTGTGCTGGGGTTTTGTCCAACTGGTAGTAGTTGTAATAGGTCTTGGAGGGCTTGGTTGCCCAGCCGCCATTGCTCTTCATCCAGCACTGCATGCCCATGAGCTTGCAGTCGTCCGGCATCCGTCCCGTCGGGTCGGCCAACGTCACCGGGCTGTTGTTGGCGTACGCGTACCCGTTGATCTGCTGGGGATCAGTGAAGTCGATCAGCGGGTCGGCGGAGATGAAGCGGCCGTTCGCCGGGTCGTACTCCCTGGCCCCTACGTGCGTCAGGCCCGTCGACGCGTCCACCGGCTTGCCGAGGAAGCCCTTGTCATCGACCCAGGGATCGGTCACAGCGGTGCCGCGTTCGTTGCCGAACGGGTCCATGCGGCGCCGGGTGACCGCGCCCGACTTCGCGTCCACCGCCGCCAGTGACGTCCCGTGGTGGTCGCCCGCCAGGAACTGCACGCCCTTGGGCGTACGCATCGCCACCGTCTGGCCGGCGAAGCTGTAGTAACGGGTCGCCTCCACCGCGCGCGTCTCGGTGTTCAGGGTGAGTTCCATGCCCGGCAGATAAAGCGTCTGCTTGCCGGGCTCCTTGCGCAGCAGACGCTCGCCGGCCGTGTCGTACAGGAAGGACGTGGCCTCTGAGTCCGGCTTCGACGAATCCGTCAGCCTGCCTTCGGCGTTCCAGGTCAGGTCCTGGGTGGTTCCGTTCAGCACCCGCTGCTTCGTGTTGCCCGCGGCGTCGTAGGCGAAGGTGTCCTGCGACTTGACGGCCGGGCCGCTGCCGCTGGCGGGGGCGTCCGTCACGACCTTGTTGAGGGTGTGCGGGCCACCGTTGCCCTCGGCGTCCTTGCCGTACGTGTACGTCCGCGTCACATCGGGCTTGCCGCCCACACCGTGCAGGACCTGCTTGCTCCGGTTGCCCGACGCATCGAAGTCGAAGTCCTGCCAGTAGGCACCCGGGCCACCGAGGGTCGAGGGGCTCGGGGCGCTCGCGCACGCCTTGTTCATCTTGCCGGTACCCCTGGCCTCGTCAGAGGCATTGGCTGTGGCCCAGGCCGACTTCAGGCGCCGCTGCCAGTCGTAGCGGAAGCACTGGACGTCCGCCTGGCCGCCCGTCGGGGTGTCGGCGACGGAGGTGACGTTGCCGGACGCGTCGTAGGTGTAGTCGGCGTCGTATGTCACCGGGTCGACGCCCGAGACATCCACCTTGGAGTTCGTCAGGCGGTCGGTGCCACGCTCGTGCTCATAGGTGAGCCACGTCTTCTTGCCGTCGGAGCCGCCGACCGTGCCCAGTTCCAACTGCTGGAGCTGGGAGGTCGGGGCGTAGGACGCCAGCCCGACGTAAGCCCCCTGCTGCTTTCCGTCCAGGTTCGACAGGAGCTGAGTCGGACGCTGCAGGTCGTCGTAGGTGTAGGTGAGGGTCTCCGGGCCGAGGCCGCCCCCCGACGGGAGTTGTTGCGACTGCACGGTGCCGTCCGAGTTGTACTCGGTGCTGTATTCATAGGTGCCCTGGAGCTCTTCGGCCACGTCACCGCCCAACGCGACCTTGGTGAGTTCCGGCTGGTAGAACTCGTCCAAATGGACGTTGACCGTCGCGGCCTGCACCTTCCCGCCGGCGTATCGATACGTGCCGTACAACTGCCCCTTGGCCACGTGGTCGTAGGTCGTTGCGGTCAGCTGCGTGCCCGTATCCGGCTCACCCTCCCATGTGGAGGCCGGCCGTCCGAGTACGTCGTACTTCGTGGCCACCGTCTTGCCCCGCGAGTCCGTCGTGGAGAGGAGGCGGTCCAAGGTGTCGTACGTATATGTCGACTTGCCCGTGTCGGGGTCGCTGGACGAGGTCTTGCGGCCCCGCTGGTCGTAGCCGTACGACCAGGTGTTGCCGGCCGTGTCCTCGACCGTCTTGAGCTGCCCCGCCGGTGTGTAGCCGTACGACGTGCTCTCGTACTCCGCCGACGGTCCGTTGGGCAGAGGCTTGTCGCCCTTGTACCGGCGGATCTCCGTCGTCCTGTCACGTCCGTCGGTGATCGTCGTCGTGGGCGGCGTGCCGGCCGGCGGGTCGACGTGGACGCGGTCACCACCGTAGGAATAGGTGGTGCGCCACTTCTCCTCGTCGGCGACCTGAACGATCTCGGCTGTCTTGCGCCCGGCGCCGTCGTACCGCGTGACGGTCTGGCCGTCCACCTCGCCCGTCGGCTTGAAGACGGCGTCGGTGGGAGGCTTTGTGGCGTAATAGTCCGAAGCTGTTTCCACTACATTGCCGAGGCCGTCGTAGTGCGTGTCAGCGACGATACGACCGCCGTTCGGGCCTTCGGACTGCTGCTGACGCGGCCGCAGCAAGCCGTCGTAGAGCGTGTATTCGACTCCGTAGGTGCCGTGCCTCTCGCTCTTCTCCGTCTTGACCACGGTCGGCGCGCTCTTGCGGACCAAGTAGGTGTACTTGATCGATGCGGGCGCGCTCCGCGACCGGTCGGGCAGCCAGACGTCAGTGACTCGGCCGAGTGCGTCGTGGGCGGTCTCGCTGCGCTTGCCGTTCATGTCGACCTGCGCGACCGGGCTGCCCCAGGACCGGACGTACTCGGTCGAGACCTGCCAGCCGAGCGGGTTGGTCTCTGTCTGCTTGGTGGTCAGCCCGTCCGTCTCGGTGTAGGCGAATTTCGTCTCGGTGCCCTTGGCGTCCTTCACCTTCAGCGGGCGCCCGAACCGGTCGAAGTCCGTCGTCGCCGACTCCGTGACCGTCTGGTACGTGGCCTTCGTACCGTCGTGCTTCGAAAGCCGCTGCGCCTTGGTCACATCACCCTTGACCGGTGCTTCGCCCAGGCCCTTGCCGTCGTAGAACGTCAGGTCGTCGGAGATGACCTGGGTCTTACGGTCCGGCTTGGTCTCGCAAGTGACGGAGACCTTCTCGACCCGCGAGACCAGTTCGTAGAGGTGCTTGGTCTTGTCGTCCGCGAACTCGGTGCGGATGCACTGGTTGTCGGAGGCGTCCCCGATCTTGCCGTAGTCGTCGGTCTCCACCGCACGGCCGGTCGCGGAGTCGTAGCGAGTGGTCGCGGCGACCTCCTGCCACTTGCCACCCTCCAGGGCCGTGTATGTCCTCGTTGTCTGGGGTCGCACGTAATACGCCTTACGCGTGCCCCAGCTCTTGGTGCGGGTCGCCGTGGCTCGCGACCAGGTGGTGCTGACGTTCTTCGACACGATCTTGTCGGCTGAGTAGCCGCCGTCGTACGTGATCGTCTCCAGCTCCTGGCCGGAGAGCTCCTCATCATCGGCGTGCTTGGCGCCGGTCGAGTCCTCGACCTCGCCGCCGAGGCCGCGCAGGAAGACGTGCTCCGTCCGCTGGTCGGCCGCACTGACGGTGCCGGCTGACTTGGTGACGCGGACCTTTCCGTAACCCCGCCAGTCGCTGTACGTGCGGTACTCGTCCTTCGTGATGCCGTCCGGCTTGGCCTTCTTCCAGCCCGCACTGCCCATGTAGTCGTAGTCGCTGACGCTGTTGGGCGCGTCCGTGGTCACGTCGTCCTCGAGCACCCGGGCGACCAGGTATTTGTGGAACCAGTCAGTGATGGGCTCCTCGGCCCCCGGCGGATTCCACTTGACCGGATAGCAAGCCGTCTTCGGTGAGTCGGCCGACGGCAGATCGTTCGCCTTGCATTCGGCGTCGCGGTACAGGACGTCGAGCCTGCCGCCCGTGCCGTTGTCGACGCCGGCGAGACGGAAGCGGTTCATCGCCTGGATCTGGTCGCCGGGCTTGTCGACCCGGTTGGGCAGCTGCTGGCCGAGCAGTTCAACGGCCGGTGTGGTCACCGTGCCGGACCCGGCGTGCCCTGTCTGCTTGATGGTGTTGAGCCAGAGCGACTTGGAGCTGTCGCCATTGTCCGTGAAGACATGGCCGAGGGACCAGGAGTCGACGTCCGCGTAGCCGTCGCCGTAGCGGATCTGCGTGGTGATCTTGCTCAGCTTCTTACGGGTCCAGAACGTGGGACTGTTCTGCCCCTTGCACTTGGTGCCGGACTTGCAGTTGAGGTCCCAGGGAACATCGGGCCAGCGTCCTGCGGTCGCGTCCGTGAGGTCGCCGGGCTCGCAATCGGCCGCCGTGGCCAGGCACCGCTCGTCGGTGTCGAACAGCATGCGGCCCGCGGCGGGTGTGCTGTACACCTTGCCGTCCTGCTGGCCGTAGTCGATCCGCTTGAGGTAACCGCCGCGCGTGTACGACTTGCCGTCCTCGTCGGTCTTCAGGCCCTGGGTGTAGTAGTTGGTCTCCTTGCCGTAGTAATAGGCCATGGCGTTGTCGTGCGGGTCCACGACGTAATCGAGGTTCCAGCGCCAGGCCTGCTTGCAGTGGGCGTCGGCCAACGTGGCGTCGTAGCAGGGCTCGCCCGCGTCATCGCCGTAGACGGGAACCGTCCAGGTGGAGCCGGTCTGCTCCTTGCCCGAGGTGTATCCGGGCAGGTTGTCCAGGCCGAAGTAGTACTGGGTACCGTCGGTTGTGGTGACGCGCCAGTGCTCTCCGTTGTCGTCACTGTTGCTCGCACCGGTCAGCTTCTCGACCTTGCTGTTGTCGTCGCCGCTGATCCGCCACTCGCCGCTGTCGTCATCCTTGATCAGCTCACCGGAGCTGCCGCCACCCAGCTGGATCGTGGCGTTGTCGTATGCCCAGCACTGGTCACCGTTGGTCTTGGCATGACCGTCGTCGGCACACGGCTTGTACCGCCGCTCGATGAACCCGGGCTCGTAGCCGAAGCCCTGGCCGATCCAGGATCCCTGGTTGTTGGTGGCTGCGGTCTGGCCGTCCACGGACTGGGAGTTGTAGGAGAGCGCGACCGAGGGCACGAGTCCGCCCGGGGCGGGTGGTGTGCGCAGCGGATACGACCAGTTGAACGCACCGGAGGAGTTGGAGACGCTCCACTCGGCTGAGGGCGCGAGCGGGGTCGAGCCGAAGCTGCCTTGATCACCCGAGGCGGCAGCCGTCGCGGCGAGGACGGTGGCAGGGCCCGACGACCGGTCGCCACGGGCCCCTACCGGGACATCTGCGCTCAGCGTGGAGGTGTCGGTGTCATTGGTGGCAGGCAGCTCCCGCGAGGTCGTGCAGCTCTTCTTGTCCGGTGTACTCAGAGCACACCGCGGGAGCTCCACAAGACGGAGACGGGAGCCGTATCCCGCTCCGTACGCGTCGGCGAACTTCGAGTAGTCGAGGGTAAGACGCGCCCTGCCGGGCTTGGTCGACTCCCCCGGCTGCTTCGTGGTGCCGCGTGCCCGTGTGCCGTTCCCCACGTCAGCGAGCGTGAGGAGCACTCCCTCGATTCCAGCCGCCTTCGTCTGGTCCCGGTCGGCGACCACGACCTTCACGGACTCAGGAGTCGCCGGTCTGTGTCGTGTGCGTCTCTCGGGCGGACCGACTTTGACGGGTAAACCTTCCGCCTTGACCAGCCGGGTCGGCGCACTGCCGAGGGACACGATGTCGCTCGTCCCCCTGGGCCAGGTGACCTCGGCCGCCCCCGTCACCCGCGCTTTCTCCGCCGGGTTGGGCCGGTCCTTACCGGCCTTCAGGTCGGTACCGGGCACGGGGGCACCGAGGTCCTTCTGAATGCCCGGGCGGGTACCGCCCTTGTCATCAGCCGCCGCATTAGGGACGTACTGCGGCAGGAGCCCGACGGCGAGCGATAGGCCCAAGGTGATGACGACGTGGCGTCGCAGCTGGGGGCGTGTGGACCTTGAGGGCAGGCGGAATCGTTGTGGCGTAGACACGTTGCGTCTCCAGGAGGCTCGAAATGGGGGCATCGGGGTCTGGGGCGGGACGGGCTCCGGGGAGCCCGCCCTACGTCCTGGCGGCTAGGTCACCGTGCCGTCCAGATTCGCGCCGGACTTCAGGTTCGCCACGGCTGCCACCAGCGGCTCGTCCAGTGCGCCCTCGAAGACGCGTACCTCGTCGATCGCCCCCGAGAAGTACTGCGATCCCGAGGTCAGGCCTGCGCGTCCTACTTGCAGGCCCGCCGTGGAGAAGTCCCAGTCGTTGGACCACCGCACGACCTGGCCCGTCCACTGACCGTTGACGTACAAGCGGGCTTCTTCGAACAGCGCGTTGTAGGAGAGAGCGAGATGGTCACCCCGTCCCTCACTGCTGGGCTGGACGGTGCCTGCCTCGGATTCCGTCACGACGGCGTCGGAGGTGTCCTTTTCGGTCAGCCTCAGCTTCCACCGCTTACTGTCCTTGTCGAACCGGACAGAGGCCACCGATCCCTTGGTGCCGGGCAGCGCGAAGACCGTCTGGGTAGCCGTGGCGTCGGGGGAACCGAGCCTGGCTCGTGCCGTGACGGTGAAACTGGCCTTGGCCTTCAGCAGCCCCGCCGCGCGACTCGCATACCCGTCCTTGCCGTCCAGGGCCAGGTGGCCGTCACCCCAGACGGGCTGTTCGGCCGGTTTGCAGTTCGGATCGAGGACGTCGCAGGTGTCGTTCGCCTGGTACACGGAGGCACCTCCGCGCAGGGTCATCCCTGTGCCGTCCGTACGGTCCGGCACCATCCCGTCGTCGGACTCGTCCATGTCCCAGTAGGCGCGCTGCAACGGCGGAATGCCTCCCAAGCTCTGTGTCTCGCCGGCGGAAAGAACACGGTCGAAGACCTGGACGTCCGCCACCGTCCCCTTCAGGTTCGCCGTGTAGCCGGCGGGTTCCAGAGCCCGCCCGATCTGCAGGGAACCCGTGGCGTTCCAGGTCGTCGGGCGCTCCTGGATGTCGCCTTGCACCAGGGTGCCGTTGACGTACATGCGCATCGTGCCCGAGGAGCCGGCCCTCTTCTCGTCCTTGTCGTAGACGCCGACGAGATGCGTCCACTCACCGGGCACCGCCCTTGGCCCCTGCACCTCCCAGGAGATCGTCGAGTCGATCTCACTGTCGGGTGCCAGGAAGGACCATCGGTGGGAGGCGGCGTCGTACCCGAGCGAGAAGCCCGACTGGGCTGATCCGTCCTGACTGATCACGCTCATCGACTTCGTCGGCAGCTGGGGCAGCATCACCCAGCCCGCCACCGAGAAGGTCTTGTCCGTGTCGACCACGTGCTGGCCTGTGTTGAGGTAGGCACCACTGCTGCCGTCCAACGTCGCCGCCGTACGCACGGAGCCGTGCGGGCCGTCCTCGCCGAAGGTCACGCCGGGCCCTGCGGTCGCCGCCTGCGTACCGTCGCCCCCCGCTGCCTGCCCGGAACCCTCGGGGTCCGCCAGCGCCCATGAGGATTTCGGGGAACGCCCCTTGGCCACCCGAAAGCGATAGGACTTGGTGATCTCCCGGTTGTTGCCCGCCCGGTCCTCCGCCTCGACGTACAGAGTCACCGGCCGCTCCCGCTGCGGCATCCAGCGCACGATGGCCGGCCTGCCGGGCGCGTCCGGCGTGATCGTGTGCTCCGCCTCACCCGTGAACTGGTAGCGGTACTTGACCACGTCGGTCCCCTCGGAGTGCAGCTCGAAGCTGCCGTACTCACCGACTCCTGCGTGCCACTTCCCGTCGTTGGGGTACTTCTCGGACTTCACCTCCGGCGCGTCGGGCTTGGTCGAGTCGAGAATGAACTCGCAGCGGGTGCCGGAACCTTCGTGGCTCCAGGGCCCCCAGGACTCGCCCGATCCTCCGATGTCGTCACCGCCGCGCACCCACCAGCCGATCACGGTGTTCTGCGGCAGCGCGAAGGAACCCGTGCCGTCACCGCGGATGTCTTCGCCCACCTTGTAGGTGAACTCCTCGTATCCGCTGTCGCGGCTCCGGTCGGTGTTCGTCTGCTGGTAGCCGGTGGTGACGACGTACTTCTTTTCGTTGCCGTTCTTGTCCGTCCAGAAGACCTCGAACTGCGCCCTGACCTTCTCCGTGTTGCCCTTCACGTCGCCGTGGTCCGGGTCCCACACGATCGCGGAGAGCGTCGGCGCCTTCTTCGTGTAGTGCTTGGATGCCTCTCCGTAGGCGCACTTGCCTCCGGGGTCCATGGAGAGCTCGTCCATCTTCGGCTGGTAGGGCGGCCTGTTGTACGTCACTTCCAGTGCCGCGTTGTTGCAGAACCGCTTCCAGGAGACGTACGAATCCTCGGTGGCGGCCTGCAGTCCGAACGTGGTCGTGTCCCAACCGCTGGATGACGCCTTCTGCACGGTGCCCTTGACGTCGAAGCGCACGTTCTGATTGGTCGCCGAGCAGGAACCTGTCGCATTGGTCGGCGACTCGGAAGTGATGTGGTCCTTGCTCGACGGACGATTGGACCAATTGGTACGCGAGTTGATCGCACTGCCGCCGGAGCTGTTCACGCGATGCAACTGCACCGAGCGGGCCTCGCTGTTGTACGTGTGCACCAGCGTGATCGCGAACTCTGCCTTGAGGATCCTCTTGCCCTCGAACGTCCCCGTCGGCAGCGCGTAGTACTGACGCTGAACGTCGTTGCTTCCGGTGCAGCGCACGGAGTAGTTCGCCGGACAGCGGCCGACACCCTTGCCGGACTCGACGCCGTCGTCCGAGTTGGGGAACTTCCAGCCCTCGAGGCCCGGCTTCGCGGACGACACCCAAGTCCACGCGGTGCGGCTCTTCGTCCTGGCCACCGGGTCGATGATCACCGGATAGCGGGTGTGCTCCCCCCTGAGCAGGGTCAGATCAGGCTTCAGGGTCATGACATCGCGCCGCAGACCGAGACCGACGTCCGAGACTCGGGCGCCGTCGGCGGGGGCGGCCTGCGCCGCGCCCTTCCTCCGCGCCGCGGCCCCGCTGTCACCGCTGGAGTCCCACATGACGGGCTGCGGCGCCTCGAAGACCGTGCCGCCGGTAGCCGGATCCTTGGCCACGAGTCCACCGCCGGACGCCTTGCGTACGGCGAGACCACGAGTGGCGACGGGAAGCTCGATGCCGGTCAGCTTCGGGTTGGCAGCCGCCTTCGCGGTTTTGACGACCAGCAGATGCGCGAATCCCTCGGGCTCCGCACGCACGACCAGGTCTACGTCCGGCAGGACCGCGCGGTACGTAGCCGTTGAACCCGCTACCTCGGGTGCGGGCAGCCTGCCGGGCCAGGACAGGGACAGCGTCTTGCCGTCGCGCACCATCGTGGCGAACGGACCCTCACCGCCGCCGGACAGCGTCACAGCGGTGGGGGTGGCCTTGGGAGCGAGGGTTCCGTTCGGCTGTTCGACCAACGTGGTGTCGATGTCGGCCCACTTCTCGCCCTTGAGCGTCCGGACCGGCTGCGCGTACTCCTTGGTGGTGAAAGTGCCGTCCGGGTTCGCGAACGTCTGGCCGCGCTCGGTGCGGCGCCCGAGGACTTCGATCCGTTTCCCCGCCTCGTCCGCGCGCCGAACTGCCGCGTCGTCGGTGAGCTCGGCAGTCGACGTGGCCTTTCGCGGCTCACCCGGCGGCTCGGACGATGCCGCGCCGGCCGCAGGCAGCCCGCCGATTCCGGATACCAGCACGGAAGTAATCAAACCGACCGCGACGGCCGCTCTTCGCACACGCCGTTCTGCCCTGCTCTTCACCATTCCCCCTGATCCCCCAGTGTCTGGACCCACGGGAACGCCGCAGGCCGGGAAGCCATCACGGGCGCCGCTGTGTGCACGGCGCCCCGCGTCCGCCTACCTCACGTCCGAACCGAATGCCTTGCCCTCGTCCGGGATGCCGTCGGCGCCCGGCTTGAGCGTGCGCACCGAGCCGGTGCCGTCTTCGATGTGCTTCCACGACATCGCGTACACCAGGCCCTTACGGTCGGCCGGCGTCTTGCTGTAGGGCACTCCGACGTACAGGTCCTTGTACGAGGCCCACAGCCCGAGACCCGCGAAGTCGCGGGCCTGCGCGGTGCCCGGGAGCCCCTTGCCCCGCGTAAGGGCCTTGCCGCCTCCGCCGGAGCGGTCGAGTGCGGACAGGATGTGCACGGCGCCGGCGTTCTCCGCGGCTCCCACTTCCTGGTTGGGAACGCTGACGGCCAGCTTGATCGTCTCGGTGGTACCGACCTCACCGGGAGCGGTGTTGGCGAGGGCTACCCGCTGGCCGAAGAAGTCAGCCGTGGCCGGCCGCTCGTCGCCGCCGGATGCCAGACGGTCCATGAAGTTGACTTCGGTGACGGCACCTGAGGGTTTGATCCGGATGACGGTCACGGCACCCGCGTCCGCAACCGTGCCGATGTTCTCGTTGGGGGTTCCGACGGCCAGCAGCGCGTCCGTCTCGGAATCCGCGCCCGACGGGCGGTACGGGACCATCGACAGCGCTGTGCCGAACCGGTCGTCCTTGGCGGACGCACCGGACACCAGGGCGGGATGGTCCTCGTCCACTCCGTCCAGTGCCGTTGGTCGTCCGGCCACCAGAGCGTGGTTGAACAGGGTCACGGCCCCGGCGAACGACTCCTCACCGATGGCCTCGCCGGGCGCTCCGACGGCGATGAAGCGACTCGTGGCGGCAAGGGAGTGCCCGAACCGGTCATGAGGCTCGGCCACACCCGGCACGTCGGGGTCGTCCTGATTGACCGTGGTCTTGGTGGTGCCCTGCACGTAGTGGATGCACCCTGCGTCCGAGCGGTCCCCGATGGCCTCCCCCGGTACGCCGATGGCGAGGTACGGCTTGCCGCCCGACGTGGCGCCGGCCGCGAGGGCGTACCCGAAGAGGTCACCGGCCTCGGTGGTGGTGTCGCCGTCGAGGCCCGCCTGGGTGTAGCTCTCGACCGTGGCCCCCTCACCCAGGCCCGTCGGCCGGCCGTGGATGACGTAGACCGCTCCGGCGTCCGCCTGTGCCCCCTCGGTGGTTTTGACGTCCTCGTACGGCGCTCCCACCGCCAAGTCGTCACAGCCGTCCTTGTCCGCGTCGTACACGGCGATCGACGCACCGAACTTGTCGCCGGTCTCCGGGTTGGCGGTCATGCCGCTCATCGCCTGGGAGATCTCGGTAACGCCCTTGTCGCCGCCGAGCACGATGCGGACGAGGCCTGCGTTCGCCTTGCCATCGACGGTGGCTTCGGGATCGGCCACGGCCATGTCGCGCATGCCGTCGCCGTTGAAGTCCGACCCCACTCCGGCGGTGCACGAAACCGCGGTCGCGGACGGCGCGCCCAGAGAGAAGGACGCCGCGGCTGTCACCACGAGGGCCGCCAGGGCACCCCACTTGTTCACCCGCACGCCAATGCGCAGGTTGTTGTTCAACTCCACAACCCCACCCCAGAGTTACGGAACATCCACCGGATGTTCACAGCGGGGCGAGTTAATGCTCCGGCCCGATAAGCCGTCAACATGACGCACGTCACACACAATTAACATACGGCCACGACGGTTTACTGTCCGTAGCGACCGGAGGCGACTCCCGGCCACGCTCCGAAAGCCCGACAACACGTGGGATCGGGGCGCCTTTTGGGCGGATGTGAGGTTCACAGCGAACTCACAGGCTGCCTTGCCGCGCCAGCTCACGCCCGAAGCGGCGGAACACCAATAGGGCTCTGCGCGGCGAGAATCGGCCATGCCTGGATGTACCGCACCCAGGGGCATCACGGAACGCGAGGTGAAAGCCAGGCGAAATCCGTGTAGCCCCTGGGCGTTATGTCCCCTCTGGCATCGCCCCTCGCGCAGCCGGACGGCGACCCGAGCGGGGCCGACGTATCCGCTAGGCGCTCGCCACGAACGCGCTCGCCGGTACGTCCTTGGCGAGAGTGACCCGGGTGAGCCGCTCGTTCACGCGCTGGGTGTCCACCGCGGCGTATCCGTGCTTGCGGTACAGCTGCAGGTTCTGCTCGCTGCGGTGGCCGGAGGAGAGCTGGAAGCACTTGGCGGTGCCGGTCGCGCCGAGGTGCTGTTCTATCGCGTCGAGCAGGCGGCCGCCCAGGCCGTGCCGCTGCATGCGGGGGTGGACGATGAGCTTGCCGATGCGCGCCGTGCCGTCCGCGTCGACCGTGCCGCGTACGGAGGCCACCACCTCGTCGCCGAGGCGGGCCACCAGGACCGTGCCCGCGGCCATTTCGGCCCTGATGGAGTCGAGGGACTGCGTCAGGGGTTCGATCGAGTAGTCGCCGTAGATCTCGGCCTCGCTCTGGTAGCAGAGGTACTGCAGTTTGAGGATCTGCTCGACGGCGTCCTCGCCGTCGGCCGTCGCCACCGAGATGGTCACGCTCATGCCCATGTGTGCATGCCTCCCGCTCACCTGCTCCACCGGTTGTCTACCGCTCCCTTCCCCACGGAGCAGGAGCCGCAACCTCCGCCGTGAGCATTCTGCGCAGGCATCCCAGGCATCGGGAACGTTCCGGCCCCAGACTGCCCTGTGACATTCCCAACTCCCCTGCGATTTCGCGGTAGGTGAGGTCCTCGGGGGACAGCAGCGCGGCCATGATGCGCGAGCAACGGCCGGGCAGCCTGCGCACGGCGGCGTGCAGGGCGCGGTGCCGGTCGGCGGTCAGGGCGCGCTGCTCGGGGCCGTGCTCGGCGTCGTCGGCGGGCTCGTTCGCGTACGCCGCCTCGCGGCGCCCGGTGTGCCGGGTGCGGCGCGCCTCGGACCGGACGGCGCCGCGCAGCCACCGCGCCGGGTCGGCGGGCGGCCCCGTCGTCTTCATGCGCTCCAACAGGCGCAGCCAGACGGCCTGTTCGAGGTCACCGGGGTCCGCGCCGGAGCCGAGGGCCTCCGCGGACGCCTCGGCGGCGAGCAGCGGGCGCAGGGTGGGGATGAGGTCGTGGGTCATGCCCGGCGGGACGCGGCCGCTCCGGTACGAGGTTTCCGGAACGGCCGCTTCTCACCCCAACCGGGGCCGGACGGTCGGCCGTTGACGCGAGTCACCCGGCGTCGAAGAGGGACGTCAGTCCTGCGCGAAGTCCGCGGCGGCGAGCAGCGCGGTGTCGCAGTTGTCGGAGAAGATCCCGTCGATGCCCGTCTCGAAGTAGGCCTTGAAGGCGCCGAAGGCGTCTCCGTAGGCGTTCGGGTCGGTGCCCTTCCTGAAGTTCGCGGGCAGGAAGGTGTTCTCGTTGCGCATCGTGTACGGGTGCAGGATCAGGTCCGCCGCGTGCGCGTCGTCGACCAGCGTGGTCGGGGTGCCGAGGCTGCCGTCCGCCTTCTTGGGGATGACGAGGTCGAGGGTCGGGCCGATGCCCTGGGCGAAGCCCGCCATCCACCGCAGGCCCTTGGGCGTGATCAGGTCGGCGACGGTGCGCGGATCGCCCGCCTCGACGAAGTCCCAGGGGCGGGAGTTCGCGGTGGAGAGCAGCACGACGCGGGGGCCGGAGACCAGCTTGGCGAGGCGCTGGATGCTGGAGGGCTCGAAGGACTGCAGGAAGTTCGGCGAGTTCTTCTTGTGCCGGCCGTAGCGGCGCAGGAGCTTGGCGAGCGGCTCCTCGAGACCCAGGCCCAGCTTGCGGAAGTACGTGGGGTGCTTGGTCTCGATGTGCAGCCAGACCGGCCTGCCGCGCCTGCGCCCCTCCTTCTCCGCCCAGCGGAGGACCTCTTCGAGGGTGGGCACCTCCCAGCGGCCGTCGTAGAGGGTGTTGTGCTGGCGGGTGCCCGGGATGCGCTCCTTGGCGCGCAGCGTCTTCAGCTCGGCGAGCGTGAAGTCCTCGGTGAACCAGCCGGTGAGCTTGACGCCGTCCACCGACTTGGTGGTCTTGCGGGACGCGAACTCGGTGTGCGCCGAGACGTCCGTCGTCGCGGTGATGTCGTTCTCGTGACGGCATACGAGGTGGCCGTCCTTGGTGGGCACGACGTCCTGCTCGATCACGTGCGCGCCCATGTCGAGGGCGAGCTGGTACGAGCCGAGCGTGTGCTCGGGGCGGTAGCCGCTGGTCCCCCGGTGCGCGACGACCGTCGGCACGGGCAGGCTCCGGTAGCCGCCGTGCCCCCCGTGACCGCCGCCGTGACGCTCGTCGGCTCTTGCCACGCCGGGCACTCCCGCCACCGCCGTGCCCGCGCCGAGGACCGCCGCCCCCAGTACCGCCCGCCGCCCCGGACTCGTCCCCGGCTGCTGCTGACCCGATCCCTGCGTCGCCATTGGCGCTCCTCCCGATGTGCTGCCGCCTTGCACCTGACAAAGCGGGACTGATCGTAGGTGGCCGGGAGTGACGTGTGGGAGACCCCCGACGGAACGGCGGGATGACGTGGCGTGGCGAGTGGGCGCACCATGGACGTGGCGGCCCGCGCCCGGCGGCCCGCCACGCAGAGCGACGGGTGTGCGTGACAAGGACCACTGGTTCGGGCCACAACGATCCCGTGGGGATACGGTCGTCACAAAGGCGACGGCGCAGGGCAAGATCCCGCAAAGTCAGGTCAACACTGCGTATCGAGTGCATGAACCCGATGTGCAAAGGGCGGTGGCCCGCGAGTATCGTCCTCACCTGCATTTACTCGTCGTCGACCCGTTGACACCGGAGGGCCTGTTGTCCCGTCTAGCGCTCATCAAGGCAGTGCTCGGACCGATCTTGCGCCTGATGTTCCGCCCACGGGTAGAAGGCGCCGAGAACATTCCGGGGACCGGTCCCGTCATCCTGGCCGGAAACCACCTGACGTTCATCGACTCGATGATCCTGCCGCTGGTGACGAACCGTCCGGTGTTCTTCATCGGCAAGGACGAGTACGTCACCGGAAAGGGCCTCAAGGGCCGCCTCATGGCCTGGTTCTTCACGGGTGTCGGCATGATCCCGGTGGACCGGGACGGTGGCCGCGGGGGCGTGGCCGCGCTGATGACCGGTCGGCGCATTCTCGATGACGGCAAGGTCTTCGGCATCTACCCCGAGGGCACGCGGTCGCCCGACGGGCGGCTGTACCGGGGGCGTACGGGGATCGCTCGCCTCACCCTGATGACGGGTGCGCCCGTCGTCCCCTTCGCGATGATCGGCACGGACAAGCTGCAGCCCGGCGGCAAGGGGCTTCCCCGGCCGGGGAAGGTGACGGTGCGCTTCGGTGAGGCGATGGAGTTCTCGCGGTACGACGGCATGGACCGTGACCGGTATGTGCTGCGGGCGGTGACGGACTCCGTGATGACGGAGGTCATGCTCTTGTCGGGGCAGGAGTATGTGGACATGTACGCCACGAAGGCGAAGGCGGCCTAGCCGCCCGGGTGACGGTTCTCATCGGCGCGCCCGTGCCGGGGTCGGGGTCTTCCCCCGGCGCCGGGGCGGGCGTTGTTCGTTCCCTGGGGGCGGTGTGTGGCTGGTCGCGCAGTTCCCCGCGCCCCTGGGGGGACTGGCCTCTGCTCGTTGCCTGCGGGTCGTGGTGGGTTGCTCGCGCCGTTCCCCGCGCCCCTGAAGGGGCTGGCCTGCGTTCGTTGCCTGCGGGCCGTGGTGGGTTGCTCGCGCCGTTCCCCGCGCCCCTGAGGTCTTCGCCGGGGCAAGCCCCCAGCTGGGTGCGGAGGGCAGCGCGGGCAACCACGCACTACCAGGGGCGCGGGGAACTGCGCGACCAGCCACACACCGCCCGCAGACAACACCCGACCCCTTAAGGGGCGCGGGGAACTGCGCGAGCGGTCACCACGTACCGCCCGCCCGCGACGCCCTAGTGCTCGACGCCCGACTCCAACTCCTGGCCCTTCAACAGGAACCACGCCGCCGCAGCCGTCGCGAGCAGCACCGCCGCCCCCACGCCCGCCGCCAGGCGCAGACCGTCCACGAAGGCCGTCTGGGCGGCCGAGAGCAGGACGTCCGCCTGAGCCGCCGGCAGGGACGCCGTCGACTCCACCGCGCCGCCCAGCGACTCGTGCGCGGCCGACGCGACGTCCGGCGGCGTGCCGGGCGGCGCCGTGAAGTCGCGGTAGACGCCGGTGACGATGGAGCCGAGCAGGGCGATGCCGAGCGCCGCGCCCAGCTCGTACGCCGTCTCGGAGACCGCGGACGCCGCGCCCGCCTGTTCCTTGGGGACGCTGGAGAGGATGACGTCGGCGGTCACCGTGAACGAGAAGCCCGCGCCGATGCCGACGACCAGGAGCGAGGCGCCGAGCAGCGGATAGCCGGTGTGCTGGCTGAGCCCCGTGAGCGCGGCGAGGGAGAGACCGACCGCCGCGAGGCCTCCGGCGACCACGATCCGTACGGAGAAGCGCCGCGCCACCATGCCCGCGATCAGACCGGCCCCCACCGCGCCGACCGCCGCGGGCAGTTCGGCGAGGCCCGCCTCGAACGGCCGTCGGCCCTGGACCAGTTGCAGGAACTGGGAGAGGAAGAAGACCAGGCCGGAGAGGCCGAGGACGGTGAGCAGGTCGGCGAGGACCGCCCCGGAGAAGCCGCGGTTGCGGAACAGCCGCATGTCCAGGAGCGGCGCCCTGAGCGTCAGTTGGCGGCGTACGAACCAGGTGAGCGCGGCGACGCCCACGACCGCGCCCGCCACGGCGTCCCAGCGCAGACCGTGCGCGGCCGCCTCCTTGATGGCGTACACGACGGCGATCATGCCGATGAGGGAGAGCACGACGCTGACCAGGTCCCAGGGGCCCGGGGCCGGGTTCTTGGACTCGGGCAGGAACTTGATGCCGACCAGCACGAGCACGGCCATCACGGGCAGGTTGATGAGGAAGACCGAGCCCCACCAGAAGTGTTCGAGCAGGAAGCCGCCGACGACCGGCCCGACGGCCGCACCCGCGGACGCCATGGCGCCCCAGATGCCGACCGCGAGGCTGCGCTCGCGCGGGTCGTGGAAGATGTTCCGGATCAACGCGAGCGTGGACGGCATCAGCGTCGCGCCCGCGACACCGAGCAGCGCGCGGGCGAGGATCATCAGCTCGGGGCTGGTGGCGTAGGAGTTGAGCACCGATACCGCGCCGAAGGCGACGGCCCCGGTGAGCAGCAGCTTCTTGCGGCCGATACGGTCGCCGAGGCTGCCCATGGAGACGAGCAGACCGGCGATGACGAAGGAGTAGACGTCGCCGATCCACAGCAGCTGGGTGCCGGAGGGCTTGAGGTCCTCGCTGATGTACGGCGTCGCCAGGCCCAGCACGGTCGCGTCGACGGCGACGAGGAGCACCGCGAGGGCGAGTACGGCGAGGGCGAGCCAGCGGCCGGGGCTGCGCTCCGCATCGGGCGCCGCCGTCTGCTGATGTGTGCTGGTCATGAGTCCACTCTCCGCTGTGCGCCGCCGATCAGCAGCTCGGCGATCATGTACGAGAAGTCGTTGGCGGCCACCCGGCCGTCCTGCACCGCCCAGGCGCCGGAGCCGACGAGGCCGTAGAACGCCTCGGTGAGCCAGCCGGGGGTGAGATCGATGCGGAACTCGCCGTTCTCCTGGCCGCGCCGGAAGAGCGCGGCGAGCCGGTCGTCGATGCGGGACCAGCCCTCGTTCTGGGTGTCGCCCTCGAACAGCTGGTTCTCGGTGTACAGGAACGCGAGCAGCCCGGCGGCCTGCTCGATCTCCTTCACCAGGCGCCGCAGCGCCTCGCTCGCGCTGCCCTCGCGCAGCCGGGCCCGGTCGACGGCGGCCTCGCACTCCTGGAGGCCGAGGTCCTCAAGGGCGCGCACGAGTGCATCGCGGCCCGCGAAGTGGCGGTGCAGGGTCGCCCTGCTGATGCCCGCGGCGCGGGCGACCTCGTCCATGGTCGAGGTGGCTTTACGGGTGAGCAGGGCCGCGGCGCTGCGCAGGACCTGGTCGCGATCGACTGACATGACACAACCATAAGCCGTGTGAGACACGAATGTCTCATGATGTGTCAGCGGTTCGGTGTCGGCGAGCCGCGGACCGGAGATCGACCCGGGCCCCCTCCCCCGTTCAGTTCCAGGGCAGGCGCGCCCGGCCCTCCCAGTACGCGGCCGGGTCCTGCACGAGCCCCACGAGCCGTTCCAGCTGCCCGGCGTCCAGGTCGACGGCGGCGGCGTGCAGGTTGGAGACGAGCTGGACCGACGTGGCCGCGCCGGAGAGCACGACGCCCGCCCACGGCTCGGCGAGCAGGACGCCGAGCGCGACCGCGTCGCAGCCGAGCCCCGCCTCCTCGGCGACCTCGCGCAGCGCGGGCGGCGCGTACGGCCCCGCGAGCCTGCCGTTGGCCATGCCCTCCTTGACGATCACGGTCAGCCCCGCCTCGTGCGCCTCGGCCAGCGCGGGCCCCGCCGAGGTCTCCAGGATGTTGTACGTGGCCTGGACGGTGCGGAAGAGCGGCTCCCCGTCGATGGTCACGGCGAGGGCGGAGCGGATCGCGGCCGCCTGGTCGGGGCCGCTCACGGAGAGGCCGACGGTGACGCCTTCGGCGGCGAGCGCGGCCAGGTGGCCGTGGAGTTCCTTGTCGGTGAGCGCCGGGCTCTCGGGCGTCACGGAGTGGATCTGGTAGAGGTCGAGCCGGTCTCCGAGCAGTTCGGCGGTCTCGGCGCGCTGGCGGGCGTACGCCGCGACGCTGTGGTCCTTGACCTCGTGCGGGCCCTCGACGTCGGTGCGCCAGTCCGCCGTGTACGTATAGCCCCACTTGCTGCCGATGACGACGTCGGTGACGTCGGGCCTGGCGCTCAGCCAGTCGCCGAGGAACTCCTCGGACCTGCCGTACGACCGGGCCACGTCGAAGTAGCGGACCCCCGACGCGTAGGCGGCGTCGAGGAGTTCCAGGGCGCGCTCGCGCAGGTCCTCGACGCTGCGGGAGGGCGGCAGGTCGGTCTCACGGCCCAGCGTGATGTAGCCGGGCCTGCCGACGGCGGCGAGGCCGAGTCCCAGGTGCGCGGTCGGGGTCGTGGCTGCGGCCAGCCGTGCGAAGGGCATCGCGGGCTCCTCGTCGTAGGGGGTTCCCCGTCAACGTAACCCGCGACGCCCTTTTGTCACCTACGGGCACCCGGCGTCACCGTCGTCCTCGCGGACACCGGCCGTCACTTGCGGGCGCCCGCCCACTCCTGCTGCACCGCCAGGTCCGCCTTGACCTCGGCGAGTTGGACGGCGACGGCGGAGGGCGCGGTGCCGCCGCGGCCGTCGCGGGAGGCCAGGGCGCCGGGGACGTTCAGGACGGTCCGCACCTCGGGGGTGAGGTGCTCGGAGATCTCGGCGAACTGCTCGTCGGTGAGGTCGTCGAGCTCCTTGCCCCCGGCCTCGGCGACCTTCACGCACGCGCCCGCGACATCGTGCGCGACACGGAACGGCACGCCCTGCTTGACCAGCCACTCGGCGATGTCCGTGGCGAGCGAGAAACCGGCCGGGGCCAGCTCCTCCAAGCGCTCGCGGTGCACGGTGAGGGTCGCCATCATGCCGGTGAAGGCGGGCAGTAGGACCTCCAGCTGGTCGCAGGAGTCGAAGACCGGCTCCTTGTCCTCCTGGAGGTCGCGGTTGTACGCGAGCGGGAGCGCCTTGAGCGTCGCCATCAGGCCCGTCAGATTGCCGATGAGGCGGCCCGACTTGCCCCGCGCCAGCTCGGCGATGTCCGGGTTCTTCTTCTGCGGCATGATCGAGGAGCCGGTCGAGAAGGCGTCGTGGAGGGTCACGAAGGAGAACTCCTTCGTGTTCCAGATGATGACCTCCTCGGCGATCCGGGAGAGGTTCACCCCGATCATCGCGGTGATGAAGGCGAACTCCGCGACGAAGTCCCTGGAGGCCGTGCCGTCGATGGAGTTGGCGGACGAGCCGTGCTCGAAGCCGAGGTCCCTGGCGACCGCCTCCGGGTCGAGGCCGAGCGAGGAGCCGGCCAGCGCGCCCGAGCCGTAGGGCGACACGGCCGTCCGGGCGTCCCACTGGCGCAGCCGCTCCGCGTCCCGGGACAGCGACTGGACGTGCGCGAGGACGTGGTGCGCGAAGAGCACCGGCTGGGCGTGCTGCAGGTGCGTGCGGCCCGGCATGGCGACGTCGGGGTGCGCCTCGGCGAGGCCGACGAGCGCGCCCTGGAGGTCGGCGAGCAGGCCGCCGATGATCCGGGCGTGGTCGCGCAGGTACATCCGGAAGAGCGTCGCCACCTGGTCGTTGCGGGACCGGCCGGCCCGCAGCTTGCCGCCGAGGTCGGGGCCGAGGCGTTCGAGCAGGCCCCGCTCCAGGGCGGTGTGGACGTCCTCGTCGGCGACGGTGCCGACGAAGGAGCCGTCGGCCACGTCGGCCTCGAGGCGGCCGAGTCCGTCCAGCATGCCGGCCAGCTCGTCCTCGGTGAGCAGGCCCGCCTTGTGGAGCACGCGGGCGTGGGCGCGGGAACCGGCGATGTCGTACGGGGCCAGGCGCCAGTCGAAGTGGACCGACGCCGAAAGCTTCGCCAGGGCCTCCGCGGGCCCGTCGGCGAACCTTCCGCCCCAGAGCCGGACGTCACCGCCGTTGTTGCTGCTCACTGCACGTGCTCCTCAAGGCCGTTCCCTGCATGCACCGTCATGCATGAGTATGCAGTACTCCGTATGTTTCGTCAATCGAACCACCCCGCACGACAGTGTCCCATTTCGTTAGACAAACAAAGAACATTGCTCAATAATCACTGGCCATGGGAAAAACCTATGAACGCATCGACGGCAGACTCCGCACCTTCATCGAGGAACAGCCGATGTTCTTCACGGCGACCGCCCCGCTCGCCGACGACGGCACGATCAACCTCTCCCCCAAGGGCCTCCAGGGCTCCTTCGTGGTCCTCGACGAACTGCGCGTCGCCTACCTCGACTTCGCGGGAAGCAACGCCGAAACCATCGCCCACCTGCGGGAGAACGGCCGCATCACGCTCATGTGGTGTGCCTTCCAGGGGCCGCCGAACATCGTGCGGGTGCACGGGACGGGCGAGCCCGTCTTCCGTGACGACCCGCGCTTCGCCGAGCTGCTCGGCCACTTCCCCGGCATCGACCCGACGCCGCACGGCCTGCGCGCCATCATCGTCGTGACGGCCGACCTCATCCGCGACACCTGCGGGTACGGGGTGCCGTTCATGACGTACGACGAGGACCGCGACCTGCACAGCAGGCGCTTCGCGCGGGAGGACGACGAGTCGCTCAGCGCATACTTCGCCAAGAAGGACTACATCGCGCAGAGCATCGACGGACTGCCGGGGCTGCCCCTGCCGCTGCCGCCCGCCGTTCCCCGGACGCAGACCTCCGTGTAGCGACCACATACCGAGACGGGGTTGCATGCGCGCCCCGCCGGGGCGTTGCATCGCGCCGTGCGATCCGAACAGCCCGTGCGACCCGACCAGACGCTCACCGGCCCGACCGGCGAGGCGGAGCCGACCGGCGGGGCGGACCCGGCCGACAAGGCCGCCCGCCGCGCCGTCACCGTCTTCCCCGTCCTCGTCCTCGCGGCGGGCGCGCTCGGCCTCGCCCTGCCGGACGCCTTCGAGGGCTGGGGCACGAACGTCCCGTACCTGCTGGGTGTCGTGATGTTCTGCATGGGCCTGACCATGACGCCGCTCGACTTCCAGGGTGTGGTCAAGCGCCCCTGGGCCGTAGCGCTCGGTCTCGTCGCGCATTACATCATCATGCCGGGCCTCGGCTGGCTGATCGCCCACGCGCTCGGCCTGTCACCGCAGTTGGCGGCCGGCGTGATCCTGGTGGGCTGCGCGCCGAGCGGCACGGCGTCCAACGTGGTCACCTACCTCGCCCGCGGCGACGTGGCCCTTTCGGTCTCCGTCGCCACCGTCTCGACCGTCCTCGCGCCGCTGGTCACGCCCCCGCTGACGCTGCTGCTCGCGGGCGAGTACCTGCCGGTGGACGCGGGCTCGATGGTCACCGACATCCTCAAGACCGTGCTTCTTCCGGTCCTCGGCGGGCTGGTCGTGCGGCTGCTCCTCGGGCGGTACGTCGACCGGGTGCTCGGCGCGCTGCCGTGGCTCTCGGCGCTGACCATCGCGGCCATCGTGGCGATCGTCGTCGCGGGCAGCGCCGCGGCCATCAAGTCGGCCGCGGCCCTGGTGTTCCTCGCGGTGTTCCTGCACAACGGGCTCGGTCTCGCGCTCGGTTACGGCGCGGGCAGACTGACCCGCCTCGGCCCGCCCGCCTCGCGGGCCATGGCCTTCGAGGTCGGCATGCAGAACTCGGGCCTGGCGGCGTCTCTGGCGACGGCCCACTTCAGCCCCCTCGCGGCGCTGCCCTCGGCGGTGTTCTCCGTGTGGCACAACGTGTCGGGGGCGTTGGTCGCGGCGTGGATGGCGCGGCGGAATCCAAGCCCGTCCGGCGATTGAGGACGAACTCGGCGGAGCCGGTGATCAACAGCACCCAAGGCCCAGGGCCAGCATCAGTGCTCGTGCGACGCCAGCGGAGACCAAGCCCGTCCGGCGATTGAGGACGAACTCGGCGAAGCCGGTGATCAACAGCACCCCAGGCCCAGGGCCAGCATCAGTGCTCGTTCGACGCCAGCCGCAGCAGGTGGTCCGCCAGCGCCTGCCCCCCGGTGGCCTCCCTGCTGATCAGCATCAACGTGTCGTCGCCCGCGATCGTGCCGAGGATGTCGTGGAGTTCGGCCTGGTCGATGGCGGACGCCAGGAACTGGGCCGCGCCCGGCGGGGTGCGCAGGACGACGAGGTTCGCCGAGGCCTCCGCGGAGATCAGCAGCTCCGCGGAGAGGCGCCGCATCCGCTCCTCCTTGGCCGATTCGCCCAGCGGCGCGCGCGGGGTGCGGAAGCCGCCCTCGCTCGGGACCGCGTAGATGAGGTCGCCCTCGGTGTTGCGGATCTTCACCGCGTTCAGCTCGTCGAGGTCGCGGGAGAGCGTCGCCTGCGTGACGGTCAGCCCGTCGTCGGCGAGCAGCTTCGCCAGCTGGCTCTGGGAGCGCACCGGTTGCCGGTTGAGGATGTCCACGATCCGGCGGTGGCGTGCGGTGCGGGTCTGCGGCACGGCGGGCCCCGCGTGGTCGCCGTGCTCGTTGCCTTGCGCCTGGCTCATCGTCGTCTCATTCTCCGGATCGTCCGTCCCCGTCGGCTTCTGAAGCCCTGCCCAGGATGCCGGGCAGTGCCTCCAGGAACGCGTCCACCTCGTCGTCGCGCACGTTCAGCGGCGGCATCAGCCGTACGACATCGGGGGCGGGCGCGTTCACGAGGAAGCCGGCGTCCTGAGCCACCTGCTGCACCCGCGGCGCGAGCGGCTCGGTGAGCACGATACCCAGCAGCAGCCCCGAGCCCCTTACATGACCTACGAGCGGGTGTCCCGGTGACTCGATCGCGTCGCGCAGTTTCTCGCCCGCCCGCTTGGTGTTCTCGAGGAGCCCCTCGGCCTCGACGGCGTCGATGACGGCACGGCCCGCGGCGCACGCGACGGGGTTGCCGCCGAACGTGGTGCCGTGGTGACCGGGCTTGAAGAGCTCCGCGGCGGCGCCGAACGCTACGGTCGCGCCGAGCGGAAGGCCGCCGCCCAGACCCTTCGCGAGCGTGACGACGTCCGGCTCCACGCCGTCGTGCGCGAGGTACTCGAACCAGTGCCCGGTGCGGCCGATTCCGGTCTGCACCTCGTCGAGGACGAGCAGCGTGCCGGTGGCCGAGGTGATCTCCCGGGCCGCCTTCAGATAGCCCGCGGGCGGCACGACGACGCCGTTCTCGCCCTGGATCGGCTCGATGATCACGAGGGCGGTCTCGGTGGTGACCGCCGCGCGCAGCGCCTCGACGTCGCCGTACGGGACGTGCGTGACGTCGCCGGGCAGGGGCAGGAAAGGATCCTGCTTGCCGGGCTGGCCGGTGAGGGCCAGCGCGCCCATGGTCCGGCCGTGGAAGCCGCCCTCGGTGGCGACCATGTGCCGGCGGCCGGTCAGCCGGCCGAGCTTGAACGCGCCTTCGTTGGCCTCGGCGCCGGAGTTGCAGAAGTACACCCGGCCCTCGCGCCCGAAGAGCTGCAGCAGCTTCTCGGCGAGCGCGACGGGCGGTTCGGCAACGAAGAGGTTCGAGACGTGCCCGAGAGCGCCGATCTGCGCGCTCACGGCCTCGACGACGGCCGGGTGCGCGAGGCCGAGGGCGTTGACCGCGATCCCGCCGACGAAGTCGAGGTACTCCTTGCCGTCGGCGTCCCACACCTTGGTGCCCGCGCCGCGCACGAGTGGCAGCCTGGGCGTGCCGTAGTTGTCCATGAGCGCGCCCTGCCAGCGCGCCGTCAGCTCCTGGTTGCTCATGACTCCCCCTCCTCGTCGGGCACGACCATCGTGCCGATTCCCTCATCCGTGAAGATTTCCAGCAGGATCGAGTGCTGGACGCGTCCGTCGATGACGCGGGCGGTCTCCACGCCGTTGCGCACGGCGTGCAGGCAGCCCTCCATCTTCGGGACCATGCCGCTGGCCAGCTCGGGCAGGAGCTTCTCGAGCTCGGCGGCGGTGAGCCTGCTGATGACCTCGTCGGAGCGGGGCCAGTCCTCGTACAGGCCCTCGACGTCGGTCAGGACCATCAGGGTCTCGGCATCAAGCGCCGCAGCGAGTGCCGCAGCCGCCGTATCAGCATTGACGTTGTAGACATGGTGGTCGTCCTGGGAGCGGGCGATCGAGGAGACGACGGGAATGCGGCCGTCGGCGAGCAGCGCTTCGATGGCGCCGGTGTCGATCTCGGTGATCTCGCCGACGCGGCCGATGTCGACCAGTTCGCCCTCGATGCGGGGCTGGTGCTTGGTGGCGGTGATGGTGTGCGCGTCCTCGCCGGTCAGGCCGACGGCGAGCGGGCCGTGCTGGTTGAGCAGCCCGACGAGCTCGCGCTGGACCTGTCCGGCGAGCACCATGCGTACGACGTCCATGGCGTCCTCGGTGGTGACCCGCAGACCCGCCTTGAACTCGCTGACGATGCCGTGCCGGTCGAGGGCCCTGCTGATCTGCGGTCCGCCGCCGTGCACGACGACGGGCTTGAGGCCCGCGTGGTGCAGGAAGACGACGTCCTGGGCGAAGGCGGCCTTCAGCTCCTCGTCGACCATGGCGTTGCCGCCGAACTTGATGACGACGGTCTTGCCGCGGTGCCGGGTCAGCCAGGGCAGCGCCTCGATGAGGATCTGCGCCTTGGGGAGCGCGGTGTGCTTCCGCGCGGTCGGCCGGCTCATGAGCTGTACGCGCTGTTCTCGTGCACGTAGTCCGCGGTGAGGTCGTTGGTCCAGATCGTCGCGCTCTCGTCGCCCGCCGCCAGGTCGGCGGTGACGACGATCTCCCGGTAGCGCATGTCGACGAGCTCGCGGTCCTCGCCCACGCTGCCGTTCTTGCAGACCCAGACGCCGTTGATGGCGACGTTGAGCCGGTCGGGTTCGAAGGCGGCGGACGTCGTGCCGATCGCGGAGAGCACGCGGCCCCAGTTGGGGTCCTCGCCGTGCAGGGCGCACTTGAGGAGGTTGTTGCGGGCGATGGAGCGGCCGACCTCGACGGCGTCGGCCTCGCTCGCGGCGTTCACGACCTCGACCTTGATGTCCTTGCTCGCGCCCTCGGCGTCGCCGATCAGCTGCCGGCCGAGGTCGTCGCAGACCTCGCGTACGGCGGCGGCGAACTCGGCGTACTCCGGGGCGACTTCGGACGCGCCCGAGGCGAGCAGCAGGACCGTGTCGTTGGTGGACATGCAGCCGTCGGAGTCGACGCGGTCGAAGGTGAGCCGGGTGGCGTCGCGCAGCGCCCGGTCCAGGACGTCGGCTCCGAGGTCGGCGTCGGTGGTGAGGACGACCAGCATGGTGGCGAGGCCGGGGGCGAGCATGCCCGCACCCTTGGCCATGCCGCCGACGGTCCAGCCCTCCTTGGTGACCACGGACGTCTTGTGCACGCTGTCGGTGGTCTTGATGGCGATGGCGGCCTTCTCGCCGCCGTGCGCGGAGAGTTCACCGGCGGCCTTGTCGACGCCCGGCAGGAGCTTGTCCATGGGGAGCGTGACGCCGATGAGCCCGGTCGAGGCGACGGCCACCTCTCCGGCGTTCAGGGACAGCGCCTCGGCCACCTTCTCGGCGGTGGCGTGCGTGTCCTGGAAGCCCTGCGGGCCCGTACAGGCGTTGGCACCACCGGAGTTGAGGACGACGGCGGAGACCAGGCCGCCCTTGAGAACCTGCTCCGACCACAGGACGGGGGCGGCCTTGACGCGGTTGGAGGTGAAGACGCCCGCGGCGGCCAGGCGGGGCCCGGTGTTGACCACGAGGGCGAGGTCCGGGTTGCCGTTCTCCTTGATGCCCGCGGCGATGCCCGCCGCCGTGAATCCCTTGGCTGCCGTCACACTCACGGCGCGACTCCGATCGTAGTGAGCCCGGTGGCCTCGTCGAGGCCGAGGGCGATGTTCATGCTCTGCAGGGCGCCGCCCGCGGTGCCCTTGGTCAGGTTGTCGATGGCGCCGATCACGATCACGCGCCCGGCCGCCTCGTCGTACGCGACCTGGACCTGCACGGCGTTCGAGCCGTACACGGCCGCGGTGGCGGGCCACTGCCCCTCGGGAAGCAGCCGCACGAACGGCTCGTCGGCGAACGCCTTCGCGTAGACGGCCCGCACGGTCTCCGCGGTCACGCCCGCCTTCGCCTTCGCACTGCACGTGGCGAGGATGCCGCGGGGCATCGGGGCCAGGGTCGGCGTGAAGGAGACGGTGACGGGGGTGCCCGCGGCGGCGGAGAGGTTCTGGATGATCTCGGGCGTGTGCCGGTGCCCTCCCCCGACGCCGTACGGGGACATGCTCCCCATGACCTCGGAGCCGAGGAGGTGCGGCTTGGCCGCCTTGCCCGCGCCGGAGGTGCCGGACGCCGCGACGATCACCGCTTCGGGCTCGACGAGGTCCGCCGCGTACGCGGGAAAGAGCGCGAGGGAGACCGCGGTGGGGTAGCAGCCGGGCACCGCGATGCGCTTGACCCCCTCCAGGGCGGCGCGGCCGCCCGGCAGTTCGGGCAGGCCGTAGGGCCAGGTCCCGGCGTGCGGGCTCCCGTAGAACTTCTCCCACTCCCCCGCGTCCGTCAGCCGGAAGTCCGCGCCCATGTCGACGACGAGGACGTCGGGCCCGAGCTGCTCGGCGACGGCGGCGGACTGCCCGTGGGGCAGCGCGAGGAAGACGACGTCGTGCCCGGCGAGGACCTCGGTGGTGGTCGGCTCCAGAACCCGGTCGGCGAGCGGAAGCAGATGCGGCTGCAGCGCGCCGAGGCGCTGCCCCGCGTTGGAGTTGCCGGTGAGGGCGCCGATCTCGACCCCGGGGTGCCCGAGCAGCAGACGCAGCAGCTCGCCGCCCGCGTACCCACTCGCCCCTGCCACCGCTGCGCGTACCCTCATGGAACCCTCCTCTTGGATGGCATGACTATACGTTTCGCCGCAGTTTTATGCAATGTGCTGCCTGGTGGAGCCCCCCGCGCAGTGTGACCGAGAATTTTTGTTGGCACATGGAGAGTGCTAGTTGGCACACCTTGGTCACGTAGCGCTGTGTAGCCAGAGCAGCTGTGCAGCCGGAGAGCCTTGCGCGAGGAGGTCGTACGCGGTGGTGCGCGACAGCGTCGTACGCAATTGGGGACGATCGGCGGTACACCCCAGGCCACCGATACGTGGAGCCGGACTCCCGGTCCGCCCCGGGCCACCACGGCTCCACTCCCGGCCGCCCACGGAGGCCGGCAGTGTCTTCAAGTTGCGCGTTGATCGGTGTCCGCGGCGTCGGCACGGCGCCGACCGACAGGGCCTGAAAATGGGCTGCGGCCGAATGAGACCGGGGCCCACACGTCACTGACCTGGCGACCGGAGGGCCAGATGCTAGTGGTCTGCAGCCTGAACGGGATCACTGCGACGTACTGGGCGGCGAACAGGGCGGAGTCGCGATAGCCCATGCCGCCGCTCCCGCACAGATACGCGCGAGCGGATCTTCCCGGCTCGTGATGCGGACCGTACCGGCCCCGGCCACGCGCACCCCGAGCGCCACAACCGGCTCAAGGGCGATCTAGCTTGCAGCGTCCACCGGGGCAAGCGGCTCGTCCGCCAGCAGATCGAGATGACCACCGGCGACTGCATCTGGCACGTATTCAACACCGAGCGCCGTACGGTCTGGATCGACAGCAACCCATGACCAACGCCGTGGCCGATTGGAGCGCCCGGCCCTCCTCGCTCGGAATCTAACCAAGATCACCGGCTCGGCGCCGAGACCGTAACCGGAACCACGCCGAGACTTGCCCGGAGCGCGAGCCAGCTATTACCCACGCCTCGGCGCCGCCGGACGGCTCTCACCATTAGCCGCTTCGCATGGGTGCCGCATTCAGGGAGCCGCTTTTCAGTAGGCGTGATTCTGCTACTGTCGAGACACCCCTCCAAGAATTCCGGTGGATTTCAGCTGGTCTACCGGGAGGAGGTGATTCGGTGTCCGGCAGGAACCCCGACGAGGGAACCAAGCCGGACCGGACCAAGCGGCAATCAGCCGTCCAGATATGCATCCTGATCGCGCGTGCCAGCCAGGCCGCGTACTGGGTGTACAAGCTCTGGCAGCTGAACTAGCAGCAACGATGGGCCCGGCCGATGCCACGGCCGAGCCCATCCCAGGTCCGGAACCGGGGGCCCCACGATCTCGTGCAACAGAGGCGTGGGGCCCGACTCATTTGTGGACCGAGTGATCTGTCCGGCTTCCCGGAACTGGCGATCAGCTGCCAGCATACATCCCTTTTCCTATTTGTGGAACCCAATGAATTCCGGATCCCGATTCCTGAATCGGGAAACTGTCGAATCTCGGGGTCCTCCAGTTCTCGCGAATGTTGGCATTTCATTCTTTCGATTCGCCCCTGCCGTATGACTTCATTTCCTCATCCTGTGGTGTTTCGAGGGCACGGTCATCGGCTTCGGGGGCGTCCCCGTTCGCTTCGGGAGCACGCTGCCGGGCTTCGAGGCCAGCCACTCTCGCGAG
>NZ_JBVJPW010000027.1:0-105410 GCF_055609205.1 Streptomyces sp. NPDC036815
TCGCAGTCGGCCTGTCAGCCCCATCGACACCAGACCATCGCCCTCCGCAAACAGCTAGATATCCGCATACCCCAGGTGAAAACGACCTCTCAGAGGTCGTTTCGGCCTGTTGTTTTCCAAGGCCAAAGAGATGCACCTGGAGGCGAAGGACGGCCTCACAGCATTCGCTGTCTTCCCTGCTCAGCACTGGAAGAAGATCCAGTCGACGAACCCGCTGGAACGGAGCAACCGCGAGCTCAAGCGCCGCACCGACGTGGTGCAGGTCTTCCCGAACCCGGACGCCCTGCTGCGACTGACGACCGCTGTGCTCAACGAGATACACGACGAATGCTCGTAGTAGGCCGCGCACTTGGCGGGGTCGATGTCGGTGTCGGTGTCGCGCGGGTCCTGGTCCTGGGCGGCGAGGAGGCGGTACGTGTCGACGCGGGTGTCGCCGGTCCGACGTACAGACCGCCCTGCGCGGTCTGGGTCAGCCGACCGGTCGCGGGACCTGGGCATGCAGTCACTGATCGCCGACGTGACACCAAGCACGGCTCCGGACTCGGTACACAACGCCGGGGATCACAACACGCATTGGCCACCTTTGGACGGCCGAGGGGTGCCAGGAGAGGACGTAGCCGCATCGCCCGGTCACCGGAGCCGACCGGGCGATGGGGGCAGGCTGTCGCCTGTGCGCTGACGTTTTCTGGATCAACGACCGTTCCGCAGGCTGACCCCGCCACCCGGCCAGGCGTCGATCCGGACCCAGAAGTTCACCTTCTTGATGCCGCCCAGCGTGTACGTGCCGTTCATGCCGATGTTCATGAAGTTGCTGCGCGAGTCCGCGCGCGAGCTGGCTCCGTTGTTCCAGGTACCGCACCAGCTGATGTTGACTTTGAATCCCTTGGTGTCATTGTCGGCGCAGCCGTACCAGTGCGCGTACACGCGTGAGCCGTTGTACTTGAACGTGCCCTTCAACTGCGCGTTGGCCGTGGCACACCTGGTGCCCGACGGTTTGCCCCACTTCGCTTTCGACTTGAAGGCGCATACGTAGGCGGATACGTCGCGGTACTTCCAACGAGGAGCCGCCGCAGCCGCTACGCGCCCGTCCGGGACAGCCTGGGAGGCGTCCAGTTCCGAGCCCATGCTGATATCGGAGCCGACGCCGCAGTCCTCGTCGAAGTCACCGGCGCCCGACGCCGCGAGTTCCTGGCAGGTCTCGGCAGGCAGCGGTGACCAGTCGCTGTCCTCAGGCAGGCTCGGGTCCTTCACGGTGATGGTTGACATGCCGGAGCACTGCTCATTCCCGGCGACCTTGTCGGTGAAGCAGGCGACGACCTGGAACGCGGTCGAGGTGAGGCCCGCGTCCTTAATGGTCTTGTTCGCGTTCCAGTCGAGCGAAACGAATGAAACGCTCGGGTCCGTCCGCTTCAGCGGCCAGGCTGCGAGATTGCCGCCGGTGCTCGTGGTGACATCACTGACGGGTACGGCCGTCCAGGCGTCGGTGTCGATCGCCTTGTAGCGGTAGGTGACGCCGTACTTGTCCGACGGCGCCTCGCTTGCGAGGGTGACCGCGCGGGTGGTGGTGTCGCTGTCGACCGGCTTGACGATGGAGTCACCGTCCGCCGGGCTGTTCAGGCTTCCGTACCCGACGTTGAAGGGATATTCCGTAACGGCGGAGATGTTCCCGCCCCGGTCGACCGCCGCCACGAAGAGGGTGTGTCGGCCGTAGTTAGGGACGATGGTGGCGCTGAGCGGGTTGCCGCCCTCGCCCGCTTGGTCCTTGACCAGTTTGGTGGGGTCGGGGTCGTCCAGTCCCCAGAAATACCCGACGCCGTCACCTGAGACCGTGTCGAAGGTGCACGGTGTTCCGCCGCTGATACGGGGGGTCCACACGTTCGTCGGGTAGCCGGGGCAGCTCACGCTCGGCGCGGCGGGAGCGCTCCCGTCGATGGTCAGCTCGTAGCCGATCGACCAGGCGCCGTAGGACGTGCCGTCGAAACCGCGTACGCGCCAGCGATAGCGACCGTTGTCCTGGAGCGTTCCGGCGGGAACGATGATGTTCGCGCTCTGTCCGGCGGCAATATCAGTGAGCGAGCCGGTCCACACCACACCCCCGCCCTCGAAGTCGGAGCGCTTCGACAGCTCGAAGTCCAGCCGCAACGTGGCGCTGTCGGCGTCGGGAACGGCCGCGCGCAGGGTCGGCGTCTGGCTCGCATACCAGTGGCCATCGCTGCCCTTGCTGCTCAGCACCGTGCCGGTCGCGCCGGTGGGAGCTCCCGGTGCCGCGTTCGAGGCGGCCACGGCCGGTGATGCGCCGAACGTCACGGAGACGAGAGCCGCGGTCAGGGCGACGGCCGAACCGATCGTGCGCAGAACACGACCGGCTAAGGGGCCTCGCGGCGAAGCCGCCGATATTGCGTGTCGAGGAAACGTCACAAGAATTCCTTTTCCGGGACAGGGGAATGCGACGCGCACATCCTACGCATAGGAGCGGCACCTGAGACCAGACCCTTGATCTCTTTTAGTGTCGCCCTGTACTCGTTCTCGACTTCGTTGACGCAATGGCTGATTTCGGCATCACAGCGGCGCGTATGAAGCCGGGTGCTGGCCTCCTGAGCGATGCGGGCGCGGCCGGGTAGTCGTTCCTCCGCCATCAGCCTGTCCGCACGGACCAGCGTGCCCTAGCCGTGGCTCAGCGCCGCGTCTACTCCGACGCCCGCAGTGATCGTCGAGCCGTTCTGGGCGATCCAGGTGTCTATGTCGGCGCAGCCCGCGTGACTGCCGGCTACACGTTCCCCATCGAACAGCGTCAGGTCCCGCAGTACCCGCGCCGGCTTCACTCTTCACCACAATTCACGACAAAAATTCCCTAAGGACGACCAGACGCGTGGAGGGGAGGAGTGCTCATTGCTCCACATGCATCGATGGATGTTCTGTACATGCACTCTTAACTTGGCGATACCTGAATACGTCCGTCTGTAAATTCAAAGGTCTCCGCCGAACGCTTACCGGGAGCAGCGTCTCGCCGCCGAACATCAGCGTCTCTATTCAGCTGACCAGCAACCAATACAGTTTCATGGCCTGACCGCGATCTCACTCAGGAAGAGCCGAACCCTTCCCATGACGCTCGGGAAGCACAGCACGGGTAAGGATGGCGTCCCGCCGAATGGTGTAGCGGCCTTCCTCCACGGCGCTCGGTAGTCGTGACCTGTGCTGATGCGGATCCGTACCGTCGTGATGATTGCCGTCGGCTCCTCACGTGCGGACTCGAACGAAGCCGACGTCACGTCGGTCGCGATCTTCTCCACAGCAATATGACCGCGACGACGCCCGCCAGGCTGGGAATCATCCCGGCCCAACCCAGCTCCGGCGGCAGTCCGGTCGCGCCGGAGGTGTCCTTCGTCAGCAGCCCGGCCAGTCCGGTGCCGGCACCGAGCATGAACAGGACGGTCGCGGCGGGGCGGGACCACCGTTTGCCTGTTCTGACGGCCCAGGCCGCCGTGAGCCAGGCGAGGACGCCGAGTGCTCCGATGACGGACAGGACGACCAGGTAATCGGTGACGGCCGAGTCGATCCGTGCCCGGGAGTAGCTGGGATAGCCGGCGTGGATGTGGTCGGCCAGCAGATGGGTGGTGTCGCGGTCTACGTACGAGGCGGTCGTCACGAGGACAGTGAGCGCAAGGCCCGCGGACATCGCTCCGAGCACTCCTCGGGTATGGGCTGGTTTCGTCATCAGGATCCTTCTCTCTTCACCGGGTGGAAGCGGGCGAGGTAGTACAGGTCGATGTGGTCGATGCGCAGCTGGCGCAACGACGCTTCGCGGGCACGCCGCAGATCGTTGGGCGAACCGGCTGGGATCAGGCCCCAGGCGATGCGGTGGTCTCCGGCCCTGGTGGCCGGCGCGGTGGGGTCGCGGTGCGAGGCTGGGCACGAGAAGTTCCTCGTCTGCTCCGTCGCTGCAGATGTCGCCGGTGCCGAACACGGTGACGCCCGAATCGAGGGGCTCCAGCACAGTGGCCGCGGCCTCGTGCGGGTCGGAAGGACCGTAGGTTCCGGGCCTGTTCATACAGCTGAGGCCGAGTCGGGAGTCCACCGGGCAGTCGGGCCCGAGGGCGGGGCGCGTCGTTCCTCCGTCACCTTGCCAGGGCTGCGCGGAGGAACGCGAGGATCTCTGCCCGGGCGGCCTCGGCCTGCGGCTCCACGCCGGGCAATGTGAGGAACGCGTGCTGTGCTTCCGGGTATTCGGAGAGCTGTACGGAGGTCTCTGCCTCGCCCAGCCGCTCGGCATAGCGGCGGCCGTGGTCGGCGACCGCGTCCCGGGTGGGCACGATCACGAGCGCCGGGGCGAGCCCGCTCAGGTCGTCCGCGGACAGCGGCGAGACCGCGTCGGCGTCGTGGCCCGGCGGGACGGCGAGCTGCTGAAAAAGCCGCAGTAGCGGCAGGGCAGGAGTCGGGCTGAATGCGTACTCGGCGATCGAGGGATGGTCGAACATCGTCGCGGTCACGTCGACCACGGGGTTGACCAGCACCTGCGCCGTGAGTTCCAGGCCGGCGGCCCGGGCCCGGATGGCCGTCAGCGCGCTGATCAGTGCGCCGCAGCTCTCCCCGAAGACAGCCGTGCGGGTCGGGTCGATACCCCACTGTGCGGCGTGCCGCAGCACATGCCGGAGCACGTCCCAGCCGTCGTCGGCCGCTGCCGACAGCGGAGTTCCCGGGGCGAGCAGGCGGTGTTCGACCGAGACCACGAGCGCGGGCAGCCTGGCCGCGAGCCGGCTATTGGTCCAGTCGCATTGCGCCGCCGTGCCCACACATCCGCCTCCGTGGACATGGATCACGAGAGGCAGGTCGCGGTGGGTGGCGGCCTCACCGTCGCCCGTCGGCAGCGGCCGGTACACCCGGACCGGCAGGGAGCGGCCCGGCAGCGCGACGTCCTGCCACTCGATCGCGGCGCCGGGATCGGGTGAGCCAAGGAGCGCCCGTGCCGCGCCGGACGCCCGCCAGCCGTTCTCCGCAGCACGGAAGGCGATCAGTTCTTCCGTCGTGATCGCCGAGAAATCCGGCTGCGGTGGCCGCTTGGCAGCAGTGGTCTCATCCATGTCTTCTCCCTTGTTCTCAAGAAGGTCGTGCGTCAGCGCAACTCGGCGCCTATGCGGGGCCGGTGAGCCGGGCGGCCAGTTCGCGGAGCTGTTCGGGGCGTGGGTTGGCACCGGTCAGCACCGTCGCCAACCGGCCGCCGGCGACCGCGCCCTCGGCGATCGCCGCCAGGCCCGCCGCCCCTGCCGGTTCCAGGACGATCCCCAGCGTGCGCGCCGCCAGCTCCATGGCGGCGGCGATGGCGTGGTCGGACACCAGGACGATCTCGTCCACCAGCGCGCGGGCCCGCCGCACCGAGGCCTCCAGCGGGGTGCGCACCGCGATGCCGTCGGCGAATGTGCGGACGTGTTCGAGGCGGACCGCGCGACCAGTGCGCAGGCTTTCACGCATCGAGGGGGCGCCTTCCGCGTTCACCCCCACGATCCGGGTGCCGGGTGCGTGCTTCTTCAGCCAGCACGCCACTCCGTTGATCAGCGCGCCATCGCCGACCGGGAGCACGACGGCGTCGAAGCCAGGGCGGCCCGGCGCACCACGGGTCAGCTCGACCCCGATCGTCCCGGCGCCCTCAGCGATGGCCGCCTGAAGGCCATCCTGCAAATAGAGGTGGTCAGGATGACGTTCGGCGTGGACGGCCGCGGCGCTGCGCGCCGACAGGCCGTCCGCCCCCGCCGCGATGACGCGGGCGCCGAAGGTCTCCATCCGCTCGCGCTTGGCAGGATTGACCGTCTCTGGCACGAACACCACGACCGGCATCGCGCGGGCGCGTCCCGCGTAGGCGACGGCCTGCCCGAAATTGCCCGAACTCGCGCACACCACCGGCGTTCCGGGAGCCAGTGTGCTCAGCATCAGATCGGCGCCCCGGCCCTTGAAACTGCGCACCGGATTGGCCGTTTCCACCTTCACCGTCACCGCGCGGTCGCCCAACGCCCTGCACAGCTGCTCGTCGAGGTACTGCGGGGTATTGAGGAATACCGGATCGATCACCTGCACGGCGTTCTCGATGCGCGCCACATCCAGGTCCATGCGCCTCCCCTTCGGCTTCCGTGGAGCCTGCGGACGTGACCGACGCTAACCGAACGCTTGATCGAAGCGATTGAGAATTATCGCGTCGAGACGCAATAATTTTGCATGCCTGAATCGCCGCCACCACGCCTGGACGAGATAGACGCCGTGCTGCTAGACCTGCTCCAGTACGACGCCGGACGCACGTTGCACGAGCTCGGCGAACGGGTCGGGCTCTCACCGAGCGCCGTCCAGCGGAGGATCGCCCGCTACCGCAAGGACGGCCTCATCGCCGGGCAGGTCGCCGTCCTCGACCCGCACCGCTTCGGCCCCACCGTCCTGGCGACGGTCCTGGTGACCCTGAACCAGGAATCGTTCGAACACCACCGCGTGTTCGCCGACCGGATGCGCGCCGAACCACAGGTCCAGCAGTGCTATCGCGTCGCGGGGCCATGGGACTACGTGATCGTCCTGGCAGCGCGCAGCATGCGCGACTGTGGCCGCCTCGGCGACCGCCTGTTCAAGGCCGATGACAACATCAGGCGTTACGAGACCCTGGTGGCCTTCGACACCATCAAGACCGGCCTGGCTATCCCGCTACCGTCTCCACAAGCACCCCGACCTCAAGACCGCCGGCCTTAGCGAGAAGACTCAGGTGTCCAGGGGGAAACTTCTGCAACGCCGATGTCCAGCATCGAGACCCTCCACCGCGGAGTCCGCCTGGTCGCCGACCTGCGGTTCCCTGCGGATCGTCGTCGGAGCTGACGACCACCTCGGCTCTCATGTCCAGATCAACGGGGCCGGTCTCAGGTCACGGGCATGGGTGGCCTGGGTGTTCCACGGAGATGATGCCAACCACACCGGGAAGTAGCGGTTCAGCGCCACGCGTACTGGCCTGCCGGACTGATCAGAAACGGCTGCCCATCAGGGCCAACCCAGGTCGTCCAACCGCTGGTCGAGACCGGAGAACAGGGCGCTGAATTCCCGTATGAACGGTGTCGCTATCCCCGGCCACACCGGGTCCCCACGGGTGAAGTACACCCGCCAACCCCTGATTGATGTGACGCTGGACGATAGTCCGTGGACAGCTCAACAACGCATATATCAAGGCGGACGGATGGCGGGCCATCGGCGCCGTCATCGAGGAGTACCGCCCGGTTCTCTCGCGCGGCCTTGATGTCGTGGACAGATCCGGGCAGCGCGGGCGAGGCGCACAGCAACCGTCCCGCCGGGTCCGCGATCACCTGCACGTTCATGCCGTGCTTCGTGTGTTTCCCGGAGTAGAAGGGTCGGTCGGCGGCGATCCGGTCGATCGGCAGCAACGTACCGTCCAGGATCAGGAACGCCTTACCGGAGGCTGCCCCCACCGCCTCGGCGAGGGTTGGAGCCACAGCGGCCCGGATGTCGACGGCTCGGCGATGTAACGGTAGGCGATGGTGGTGCCCACGCCGAATCCGGCTGCGAGCTGGGCGTAGGTATGGCCGCGTCTTAGATGGGCCAGCACGAGCAGCGCCTGCCGTCCGGCGGCCAGCCGGCGCGATCGTGTCCCTTGCGCAAGACGACGTGCGGTCAGTTCACGAGCGAGGAAGCGCAGAGCGGAGGTGGACAGATCGACCCCGGCTGGGTAGATGAGCATGCGGAAGCTCCCGGCAGGATGGCGTGGACTCGACACGCACCCATCTACCAGGAGCTTCTCTACGCCCGGACCCCCGCCTTCATCCCCAGTGGCCCCGCTCCGCACGCAGGTTGAGGAAACCTCAGTGGGTGGTGGCGTGAGGGAGCGCGCGCGGGAGTGTTAGGCGCCGATCACGAGCGCGGGACGGTGATCGAAGCGACACCGATCCCCTTCGTGGCCGCGTCGTGCCCGGCTCCCTGCGAGCCGGGCACGAGCTGGACTCGGTCGAACTCGCGGCTCAGGGCCGAATCGGACGCCCCTCGGGTGTGCTCAGCGAGGAGCGGTATCGGCCGGGGGCCCTGCTCCCAGGAGCGCGAGGAGCCCGGGGAATCTCTTCTCGATGTCCGCGCGTCGTAGTCGGACACCCTTTCGGTTGCCGTAGTCGATCTCGTCAATGAGACCTGCCTCGCGCAGGACCCGGAAGTGGTGGGTCTGGGTCTGCTTCGAGATCGGAAGATCGAACGAGTTGCAGCCCCGCTCGCTGTCGCTGCGGTCGGTGGCCAACTCCGTCATCACCGAACGACGGTGCTCGTCGGCGAGGGCACGGAAGACCGCACCCAGATCGAGCGCATCGGCCTCCGGGCCGTCCAGGTTCCTCCCGGCCATGCGGCACCTCCTTCAGGTACGACTTGCATCGTACCTGAAGAGCGTGCTTCCCTGATGAGGTACGAAATTATTCGTACCTGGATCCGGTTGCACCGCCCCGTGCCGCCGCGCCCCCAGACCCGGCCCGGCACTCGCCGGGGACCTGGTCATCGACACTCCGAGAGGTCATCGTCATGAAGAAGCCCGAGGTGCTGATAGTCGGTGCCGGAATCGCAGGGCCCGCACTCGCGTACTGGCTCTCCCGGAACGGCTACCGGCCGACGGTCGTCGAACACGCCCGGCAGCTGCGCTCCGGTGGCAGCGCGATCGTCGTGAAGGGGCCCGCGATCCCGGTCGCCGAGCGCATGGGCATCCTCCCGCAGCTCCGCGAACTCGCCACCCGCAATCGGTCGCTGACCCTGCTCGACCCCGACGGCAAGCGAATCCTGCAACTCCCGCTCACCTCGGACAAGGCGCCGACGGTCGAGGTGACCCGAGCCGACCTGTCCGAGGTGCTCCACCGATCGGCGCAGACCGAGGCCGAGTTCTTGTTCGACGACACGGTCACCGCTCTCGACCAGGATGAAGGCGGGGTGGACGTCACCTTCCGGCGGTCCGCGCCGCGGCGCTTCGACTTGGTTGTCGGTGCCGACGGGATGCACTCCACCGTACGGCGCCTGGTATTCGGGCCCGAGCGGCAGTTCGCCAGCGACCTGGGCCTGTACGGCGCGACCGTCCCCCTGGAACCCGACGCCGTCGAGGACCCGACCGAGATGACGATGCTGACCGTGCCGAACCGGATGCTGGTTGTCCATCCCTCGCGGACCACCCCGCTCGCGATCTTCACCTTCCGGGCCGCACGGCCGACGCCCCACGACCGCAAGAACATCGCCCTTCACAAGCAGACCGTGGCCGACGCCTACGCCGACGTGCGGTGGCGGGCACCGGAACTCGTGGCGGCGTTCCTCGACCACCCGGCTCCGTTCTTCGACCCCTTGACCACCGTCAGGGTGCCCTCGTGGTCCCGCGGACGGGTCGTACTGCTCGGGGACGCGGCGGCGGCGACGGCCCTGCTGGGTGATGGGTCCAGCATGGCGATGGCGGGCGCGTACGCCCTCGCAGAAGAGCTCGCCGCCCACCCCGGTGATCACGCCCGCGCCTTCGCCGCCTACGAGTCGCGGCTCCGTCGTGAGGTAGGCCCGCGGCAGCGACGCGTCGGTCTGCTCTCCAGGCTCATGGTGCCCCGCACCCGGCCGGGCCTCGCGGTGCGCAACGCGGTGGGCCGCGCGGTCGGTCGCACGAACCCGATCGCCTCTCGCGAAACCGCGAACCGGTAGACCGGGTCCGCACCGACCGATCACCGGTCGGTGCGCAACTCCGCGGTAGCTCTCAGCCCGGTCGGCACCGCCATGTCCGACGAGCCCGGCTCGAGTGGCAGGTGATCGCCGATGCGGCAGGTCGACTGCTGTGGGCCTCACCCACCGTTCCCGGCGCTCGCTCGCCACGACATGGAGACTGCCGACGACCAAGCCCCCGCGACGCGGAGGTGAAGTGCTGGGCGGACAAGGCGTATCAAGGCGGCGACAGCATCACCCCGGGGCCCTTCCGCAGCCTGCATCTCAAGCTGCAGCAACGTCGGCATAACAGACCCACGCCAGGATCAGCTGCCTCGGCGAGCAAGCCATGGCCGCCCTGAAGGGCTGGTGCCACCCCCGGGAACTCCGCTGCAGCACCAACCGAGTCAGCGCCACCGTGAAGACCATCCCCGCCCTTCGTCACGCCTCAACCTGAGGTTGGAAAAGACGCACTGCCCAGTGGGCACGGTCTTGGACGGTGAGCGCTGTGCGGTGGTGGAGGGACGGATGGAACGCCTGGGTGCACTGCCGCCGCCTTCTCCGACGCCTCTGCAGCCCGTCCTGGCCACGACCGGCCGGCATGAGGCCCTGTCCTGGTACGAGGCGCTCCGGCCCAATGGCGTTGAGGGTCTCGTCGCGAAAGGGCTGGGCACTCTATACGTGTCAGCAGGTGGTCGGGCTGGGTGGGCCAAGTCGCATCACACCGAGACCGTCGACGCCGCAGTGGTCGCCATCGCGGGCCCCGCGGCCCGGCCCACGCACGTCACGGTCCGACTGGCGGATGGCACGAAGGCCGAGACCAGCCAACTCCCCGCCACCCAGCGCCCTTCGGTGGGCCGAGCCCTCGCCGGCTCGTTGGGAGAGCCGCTGCCGGGCGGCCGACACAGCGTGACCACCGAGGTGATCGCCGCGGTCGTGGTGGGGACGACCCGGCACCGGACCATGCGGTTCGTACGCCTGCGTGAGCACTAGCTTCCGCCTTCAGGCGTCTGAAAAGCGCCGGCCCGTGCGCCCTGACGGCTCCACGGAGTTCAGCAGCTCGATAAACCAGCGCTCGGCCGTCGTGTCTGCAGCAGGATCACATACGGCGCACTGATCCTCCCGGCCCGCCCTGGATTGGCAGGACCGGAGCCGCCGGGCTTGTTCGTCCCAAGTCCGAGCGGTAACAGTCGCCTTCCAGTCCCAGGCGTGGATCTTCTGCAGGAAGTCCGTCAGCCCGGCCAGGGACGTGATGAGCGCGTCCCGGTAGGCCTCCAGCTCCGGCAGCTGGTGGGTGTCGAAGGTGTCGCCCTCGGTGTCGTCCTCCGCGAGCCGGACGAAGGGCCGGCCCGGCCCGCCGTTCGGCAGCGTGTAGGCGTAGAGGCTCAGAGGCCATCTTTGAACCCCTGTTGATCTCGTACACGCGCCACGGGGGAGGGCTCGATACACACAGAGCTCTCCGTTCGCAGCAGCCCGGCAGCGGGTCTTACGGAGAGCTTTCGGGTGCTCCGCGCACCGTGTCGGTACGCCTTTGCGGGGCGGGTTGGCGGGCGGATTCTGCCGGTACCGGGCGGGTCGGGGTTCCTCTTCACGGCTGCGGACGCCGTGCTCCAGCCTGACAGGGGATGAGTTGTGGTGCCCCCGTCGCATCACCGGCCAAGCCACCCCGAACCGGCACGGCACCTGACCCCCGGACCAAACACACCTCACAGGGCGAGCGCTCAGTGAAATCGGCTCTGCTGGATCAAAGGCCCCCGTTCATCCAGGTCAGGATCGTGAGGAGGGCCCACATCGCGGCAAAAAGCCAGTCGAACCCCGACTTCCAGCGCCGCAACACGGTACGGGTGATGATGATGGTGACGATGATGCCCGCTCCCGCCGCCCAGTGCAGGACACGGCCGGTAGCGGCAAGAGCGTCATTGTGCCGGACGTCCTCGACGAACAGGCATAGGAAGCCGACGAAAGCCATGAGCAGAAGGGTGCCGATCACGGTCTCAGTGCGGTTTCCGGGCGACGAACCGACCGCAATATCGGAATGAGAAGGGCGCGAGGATTTCATAGGTCGAGTCCTTTCCGCAGCCGGCGGCGATGAACAGATGAGCAACCGAGGGGCCGAATTCGGGAGCGTATTCGGCCCCTACGGCTTATGCGTCAGATGTGGTCGTGGACGTACTTCCATATCTGGTACTGAGTTTCAGCACCCGCAGCCTGCCAGGCCAGCTTAATCGGGTTGTACCAGGACAGGCCGTTGACCCAGTTCCGGAAGGTGGCGAACTTGCCGGCTGCCTTCTTTGCCGCCTTGACGACGGACGGGCCAGCCTTCTTGAGCAGATTCCAGAACGTGCTGACGGCGGACGCACGGGCGGCGATACGCTCTTCCTGCGTAGCGCTGCCGTCGGCCACGGCATGCAGGGCGGTCTCGGCTTCGGGGGTGAGTTCGGCGCGGAGCTTGGGCTCATTCAGCAGGGTTCGGGCTTCGGCGGCTCCGAACTCAGCCCCGGCCTCCGCGGCGGCGACGAGGTTCCCAGTGCGGTGATGTTCAACAGCCGAAGCGGCCGGCGCCGCGACACCAAAGGCGACTGCGGCCATCGCGGTGGCCGCACTTACTCGCAGGATATTACGCTTCACGTAACTTCTCCTTACGTCTTTTCGCGCAACGTGGAGCGGCCGCAACTTTTGACAGAAATTCGCCGCTTTCACGCTCTTCAGAGTTACTTGATCACGGGCCCGGCGGACGCACCGTGAAGCAGCTCACAATTCAGCATCGGAATTACCTTCAACGCGATAGGGTTCCCCTTCAGCCATACAGCTGCAAAATGGAACTCAGGGGGCTTCTAGCCGTTCCTGAGAGACCGCCCTAGAGCCATCTGAGAGCATTCCGAGACGGGCTCTCATCTCGAACCCGACATTGCGCACCAGGCTGTGTGCGGCAGGGACAGACCCGCCATAGGGCCCATGCGCAGCACCTGGGTCACGTCCATCCCCTCCGGGTATCGGCGCGCGGCCGGTCGCGCTGAACCCCGCGCTGGGCGCGGCGTCGTCGGCACCACGGGCTGCTCCTGGTACTCGTCGTCCGGGCCGGCGGCCTGCTCGCCGGGCGGGAGGCCAAGGCGCTCGCGAAGCTGGGCCAGCTGCTGTCCGATGGCGAGCCACTGGATGTAGTGGTAGCGCGGAACCTTCTGGACGGTCTGGCTGTCCAGGCCCGGCATCCGTTTGGCGAGGAAGGCCGCCTCGTCGAAGTCGGCGCCGGTCACTGAGAGCCAGGACTGGTTCTGCAGCAGCGCCTGGCGGGTGGTGTCGGACAGCCGCATGGCCATCTGTGTCATCCCCATGAACTTCACGCCGTACTTGCGCAGCTGCTCCAGGATCTTGGCGATGTAGCCGTGGGAGGAGCCGTCGACCGCGGTGAGTTCGTCCACGAACGCCCAGCAGACGGGTCGCTGGTCGGCGGCGAGTTTGGCACGGGCCATGCCCTCGCGGAACAGGTCGAACTGCAGCAGCGCGCAGATCAGCTCGTCGCTCTCACCCGTCTCCCCGGGGCACACGCCCACAATCGCCGAGGTGGCCATCGCCCCGCGCAGGTCATAGCCCGAGCGTGGCGAGCCGAGGAAGGCCTTCAGGGGCCGCGAAGTGCCCAGCCGGTACAGCAGATTGGTGACCACGTTCAGCGCCGCCGGTTCCACATGGGGAAACGAGCGCCGCCAGTACTTCCCGGACGAGGCGGGGAGATGGGCCAGAACCTGCTCGCGCCAGTCCCCGTCCTCCAGCAGCGTGGAGACCTGGAAAATGGTCGGCTGCAGTTCGGGGTGGCCCTCGGTCACCATCAGGTGCGAGAGCTCGGCGAGGGTATGCACCGCGTTCGAGAGAATGGTGCGGGCCCGGGTGGCGCGCTCACCCCAGCTGAGCGCGGAGGCGACCGCCCCCACCACTGCGCCGACGACCTCCTGCATTTCATCGGGGCGCCGCCCTTCCATGGACAGCAGGTCCAGGACGCCATCAGGTCCTCATCCCGGGAGCGGGACAGATCGATCTCCCACACCCGGCCGGCGAGCGCGGGATGCGCGAGGTAGGGCTTGATGCGCTGCCAGGCGGTGCGGATCCAGGAACCAGACACCGTCCCCGGCATAGGCGCGCGCGGCGCACTGCACGAGCGCCAGCTCGGTCTTGCCGTAGCCGGACTTGCCGAACGAGGCGCCGAAGAGCACCTCCGCCGTCCACGCACCTGCCATCCGCCGGGCGCCGTCCGCACCCGTGACGACACCCAGCGGCAGCACGTCCGGCTGCCCGGTCCAGGTCGGTAGCGTGGCAGGGGCGGGAGCCACCACCCCGCCGGTGCGGAGCACGTCCTGCGCGGTGCAGTGCACCGACGGCGGCTTCAGCAGCCCGGCGATCTCCTGCCAGGCCACCCAACTGCGCCTCGATGGGGCGAAGTCACCGCGGGTGAATCTGCGGTCGAACCCGCGCAGCAGCCACCACGCGTTGGAGTACGGCTGCCACCACCCCACCCTCGGCCCCACAGCAACGAAGTGGTTCTCTCCCTGCAGCGCCTGCAGCGCGGCCATCACCTGATGCAGACGCGCCCGTGCCCTGGCGGGGTGCCGAGCTGAACACCGCACCAGCACCTGCAGCGCATACACCTCGGCGCCCGGCACGAACTTCCCGACGCCTTCGGCAAGATCGGACTGCCGGGGCGTCCGCGGCCTCGCTCCCGACTGCAGATCCGTGCCATTGAGCACGCCCCAGACCTCTGCCCAGCCGCCGCGCCGGCCGCCGGAGTCCAGCTGCTTCCCGAACGCCGTGCGGCCGCGCCGCGCGTGCCACCAGGCGCCGCCGGTGCCGGGCTACAGCGCGCCCGGGCACCGGCAACAGGTCCATGGCCAGAGCTGCTTCCTCACCGTCATCGGTGCCTACCTCGGCGCACGCGGCCGCGAGCTGTTCCAGTGGATCGGGATCCAAGAACGCCTTGCCCAGCGGCCGGTGGTCGGCGCGGGCCAGCACCAGCTCGGCCCGCGCCACATACGGCTTCGCCCCAGGTTCCTTGCCGGCATCGGGCGGCGGACTCGGCACGCTCTTGGTGAGGGTGGACAGGCTCACTGGCCACCGTCCTGTGCGAGCGGGGCAATGCCCTCGAGCCGGACCCGCATGGACCGGTCCTGGGTAGCGCCGGCGTCCAGCACTTCGACCTGCTGAAACCCGGGAAGCCGCAGTACGCTCGCCGCACGCTCTGGGCCCTCCCAGCTGTAGCCCAGCTGTAGCCCAGCTGTCGCTCCGGCTCAGCCGTCACCCAGATCCGGGTCGCTGCCGCCCGCTCGGGGACCGGGCCTGCAGCAGCTCGTGCCTCACTCAGCCGCGCCGCGGCCTGGCCGACGTCGGCGAGCTGCGGATCGAACGTCGCCGCCGGCACCATGACAAACCGCCGCCGGCGGGCAAGCTCGCGCACCGAACGCCCTCGCCACCAGGCGACAGAACACATCCAGCACAACAGCGCCACCGCGCCGGTTGAAGCGATCCACCCGGCATGCGTGGCCGCTGCGTCCATCACGAACCCGAAGCCCGCTCCCGCATCCAGCCCTTGCGGCACTACATCGTTGATCATGTGGATGTCTCCCTTTGTTGTGTGGCGGCCGGATGCCGCCTGCACTCAGGGAAGGGGAACCGCGATCAGCGGAATGTGACACACAAGCATGCGGAATCCTCAACAGGTCCAGAATCAGGACGCCTCCCGCCCGCGTGAGAAGCCGTGTCACATCTACCGTGAGTGACGGAAGTTGAGAGGGCGTTCTGTTTCGGTCATTGGAGGCTCGGGTACGGACCGTTCTCTCTGGGCAGTGGGCAGATCATGCGTTCGGATCGATGCACGCCGGTCTTTGCTGGTGATCTGGGCTGGGTGGGGCGGACCGTGCTGGTAGTGGCGGGACGGAGTCCGTGTCGTCGGCGAGGTGCCGCACCTTCGTCCCGCCGGTGGATGGTGATCCGCCGTGACCGTGATCGGGAACGTTGCCGTAAACCGTCGAGGCAGCGATGTCACCGTGGGTTCAAATCCCACACCCACCGCAGCAGGTCAGCGTATGGGCTGGTCAAAAGGGTGTCTCTCGTTGAGGGGCACCCTTTTTCGTGGCGGTGTGTCTCACCCTGATCCGGGTCTGTCACGCCGTTGATCAGTGTGTGTGGACCAGGCGTGGACCGCGATGGAGCCTGAACGGGGCGTTTCACCTGGGACTTTGGGCCAGTGGTGGGCCACCGGCCAGTATGCCGACAACCCCTTTCCGCGTACGAGGGGCTCTCTGAGACATGAGCTTTCACGCGATGCCGCCACGCTCATTGGGGGTGAGGAGCACATCCAGGTAGCGGCCAATGTGAGAGAGGCCCCATGCTGAGGGCGACCCACCCCCCGGAGTGCTGGCGGAGCCCGGGGGATGCGCGATCGGCTGCCGCACGGATTTCACCACTTCAGTGAGAGAGGCGTCCCGCTGACAAGGCTCATGGCTGCGCAGGCGCTGGGCGAGCTGGTTGCGACCAGGAGATTTACGCATGTCTCAAAGGAGGCGTATCGCGTGCTTCCTGCCACGATGAGGTGGAGGTGTGCACCAGCTGTCGCACGAGGGGGAAACGTGAGAAAAGACCTCGAAGAGCTTCTGGCGCAGATGCCTGCCCAAGATGCCCAGGAGCTACGGCAGGAGCCCTACGCCCAACTTGTCGGCCAAGTCGAGCAGCAGCTACCGGCCGACGAGTACATCATCTGCATCGCGCACGCGTCGGGTAGGGGATGGGTACACGGCGTGCTGGTGCTGACGTTCAACCGTCTCGTCTTCTTCACGGCAGCCGGACCCACCGTCATCCCCTTCGACACCGTGACTCAGGTCCTCCCAGTGGCTGCCCAAAAGAAGCGGTTGTTCCATGCGGCAGATGACGCAAAGCTGCTCTTGCACCGCTTGCAACGGGACTCTGACCTCTGGCGCATCCATGGCGATCCAGAGTGGGGCGACGCCTTCACCGGCGCGGTGCGTAATGGCTTTCAACAGTGGGAGCTGAACCGGCCCACCGCAAGGTAGCGACTCTCTAGCAGCTATGACTGTGCCCCGATGGGTTACGGCTCACTTGGTAGGGCCCCAGCGGGTCAGATATTGATGGCAATGGGCCAAGTTCCGCTGGTACAGGGAAACTGGCCAACGACGCATAAGCGCCGCCCTGCCCAAGGTGGGCGAAGGACGGCGCCTACCGGAGGGCGTGGGACCGGCGTCAGTCTTCTTTCTCTGCTGCCTCCAGAGCCCGCTCGATCTGGCGATTCGACCGTTCCTGACTGCGGTGGATGGCCTTCGCGTAGAAGCGGAAGAGGACGGCGATGCTGCGGCCCGCGCGACGGGCGACCTCTGCCGGGGAGACGCCCGACTCCAGCCAGAGTGAGACGCCCGCATGCCGCAGCGAGTAGGGCACCCCTACCAGGGGCGAGGCTGCTTCGGACTCCGACAGCACAGCGAGCCGAGCTGTTTTCCAGAGCTCTCCGTACTCCTTGGACAGGAGGTGTCCGCCCCGGACCGCCCGGAACAGGCGGCCGTCTTCGGAGACGCCGAACTCCTTGATGTGCTCGCGGACTATGCCGACCAGGACGGGCGGGATAGGCACGGGACGAGTGGCCTTGCGGGCGCGCTTCTTCAGGCCGCGTGAGTCGAACGACTCGCCGGTGTCCGTACGCAGGTGCGGGTGAAGCCGCGCGAGATGGGATCGGCCGACTTCCATGAGGCGCTCGCCGCGCGCCAGGCCGTTGTGCCCCGAGCCGCGTCGACCCGTCGATCACGGAGGCGGTGGATCGGCTCAACCGGAGCAGGTGGCCGGCGAACAGCCGGCCCCGATCGAGCAGGCCCGCACCGAGCGCCGCCGCCAGGCAGACGTCTCTCAGCTTGATCTTTTTCTTCCGGGCTTGAATTGCGTCCCGAACTTGAACGCTCAGGAGAGAGTTCGGCGGACGTGGGGGCGGCCTTGGCGTGATCCTGCGTGCTGTCCAGAGCGCGCGTTTCACAAGACCCGCATGGGGATCAAGGCCGCCAGGGGGTGAGATCGCTTAGAACCCGAGAAGGCCGCCGATCGGGGAGACGAGGTCGTGCCCGAACTGTGAGAGCTTCGTAGCGTACTTGCCTCCGCCCAGAGCACCGATCCACTTGGACTGACCGTAGGTGAGCACGGACAGACCGGCGCTCGCGAGGGACGAAAAGAGCTCGCCGCTCGTCCATCCGTAGCCGATCCCGCTGAAGAGGACGTTGAACCCCGTGAAGATGAGGGAGGCGATCGCGAAGCCTCCCGCGAGCGGCACCGTGACCGGCGCGAGGGGCGACAAGCTGAGAAGACCGCAACCGGCGGAAGCGAAACCGGCGATGACGCTGAGCGTATTCGTGGCGTCCGCCAGCCGTCGCGCCTCAAGCTTCCACTGGGGGATGAGGTCGCGGAAGTCATCGTTGTCGGGTGTGTCAGCCGGGTTCTTTCCGCTCTCCCGCGCTCTGCGTGCCTCCTCGGCTGCCCGCCTGGCGGCCTCTGCGATCTCGGCCTGCCGCTTGGCTGTGGCGATCTGGTGTGCTTGGCTCGCTGCCGCTGCCGCCGTCTTCGCGTCCTTGCCCGCCTGGACGGCCGAGGCCCGGGCCGAAGCAGCCGACGCCTGAGCCGAGTTGGCGGAGGCCACCGCGCGGGCGGCGGACTCCATAGCGCGGTTGGCGGAATAGTTCGCCGAGCGGGCGGCCGTGCGGGCGGTGGCGGCCGCCTTCTTGGCCTGGTCGGCCGAGGCCTGCGCGTCCTTCGCTGATTTCTCTGCGGCGTCCGCGTTCGCATCCGCCTGCCTCGCGTAGCTGGCGGCCTTCTCTGCCGACTTCCTCGCCTTGTCCGCCCATTGCAGAGCCTCCGCCGCGGCGTTGCGGGCCTTCGCCGCCGCCTCCTGCGCACGCGCGGCGTCCTCTTGAGCCTTGTGCGCGATCTTCCCGGTGGCGGCGATGGCACCCTGTACGGCGGCGATGTGGGTGGCCGAGTCGTAGTCGAGCTGCGCCGTCTTGTATTGCACGGAGGCGAGGAAGTTGCGGCGTATCCACGCCGGGCCCTCCATCGCCGCCTGGGCGTGGGCCTTGGTGTATGGGCCCATCTTGGCGATGACGGCGGCCGTGGCGACCGCGTCGTCCTCCCGCTGCGCCGTCTCGTACGTGACGCTCAGGAATTGGTGCAGGGCCTGGGCGGTTCCGGCGTTCATCGCCTCGTTCGCGGCCTTCGACACCGCGCTGCCGGTGGGGTTGTCGGCCAGGATGCGCGAGAGCACGACACGGTTGTCGGTGGCCGCGGCCTCGATGGCGCCGACGCCGAGGAACGCCGCGGCGGCACCCGGGGTGTCGCTCTCCAACGCCTTGGTCGCCGCATCGGCGACGTCTGGGGCCGAGATCCGGGCCAGGTAGAGAGTGGTCTCCCGGTCGTCCTGGTTCTGCGCGAGCTGCCGGTCGGTGTCGATCCAGGTGTGTATGTCGGCGTCCGCGCCGCACAGGGCAAACCTGGCGGCCTCACGCGACCAGGTGCCGTGAGAGTTCATCAGGGCGATGGCCGCCTTGCGCCCCACGGCGGCGGCGCCATCCTTGTCCCCTGCCTTGAGCGCCGACTCGGCCTGCGCGATGAGATCCTTGGTGGCCTGCTGGGCCTGCTGGACCTGGGTGCGCTTCTCGGCGATCTCCGCGCGCTCCTGGTCCTCGATCTGCGCGAGCAGCCGACACTCCTCGATCGCCTGCTTCATGTCCTCGTCCAGGCGCTGCCATTCAGCTTCCCGCGCCTGCTTCTCCACCTCGACCGCCTGGTTGACGGCGTCGGTGGCGAGGTTCGCGGCCTTGGTGGCCTCGTTGGCGAACTCGGTGGACTTCTTTGCGTACTCGACGGCCTGGCCCGCGTACTTGGCGGCCCACTCGGCAGCCTCGGCGGATTTCTCGGCGTGGTCGGCCGCGCTGTTCGCCGCATCACGCGCGGTACGGGCCGCCTTCGCCGAGGTGTCCGCCAGCGCCTGTGCCGAGCCGGCGGCGTTGGTGGCGAGCGAGGCGTTGGCGCTGGCTATTTGCGCCTGCCGCCGGGCCTCCGCCGCCTCGGCCTGCGCCTTGCCCGCGGCGGAAGCGGCCGTGGCGGAGGCGTTCGCGGCAGCGGCGGCGTTACGGGCCGCCGAGGCGGCGGAGCTTCCGGCGCTGGATGCCTGGGCCGAGGCCGCGGCCGCGAAGCCGGCGGCCTTTGCCGCGGTGCGGGCTCTGGCCGCGGCGTTGCGGGCGGCGATGGCGGCGTCCTTGGCGATGGATGCCTTGGAGGCGTCCTTGGAGGCGGCTATGGCGGCACCGTACGCCTTGGCCGCGGCCGAGCCGGCGGTGGCCGCGGCCTGGCTCGCGGCGGTCGCGGCGTAGGCGGCGCGGCGGGAAGCCTGGATGGCGGCGTGGGAGGCGCGGATGGCGACGCGGGCCGCATTGGCCGCGCCTTTCGCGGACTCGGCCGCCTTGCGGGCCGCCCTTCCGGACTTGAGCACATCGTCCTGGGCCGCCTGGGCCTCGGCCGCGGCCTTCTCCGCCGCTTCCCTGGCCTTCGAGGCAGCCGCCACGGCGCGGGCGGCGGCTTCCTCGGCCTGCTTCGTCTTCGCGTCGGCCTTCTTGCCCTCGCGTTCGACGACCGCGACGAGTTCCTCGATCTTCGCCGATTCCTGATCGCGGGCGCGGGCGATGTGCTGGCCGGTGTCGAGGAACCACTCAACGTCCTCGGCACTGCCGGACAGCGCCCGGGAGGCGTACTTCTGCACCTCCGGTCCCGCGTCCACCATGAGTTTGGACGCCTGAAACCGCATGTCCTCGGCTCGAGCGGTGTACTGGCCTTCTGTCAGGAACGTCTCCAACGCGGCTTGGGTACCCGCGTCCAAAGCGGCGTTACCGTCCCGGTTCACGGCCTTGTCGCCATTGGCCATCACGGTCGTGGTGGCCACGCGCAGGTCCTCCACGATGGCCGCCTTGAAGCCGCCACCGAGGAAGTCGGTGATGGCTGCGTCGCCGCCCTCGATCGCTGCGGTTGCCTCGCGCCGGGTGCCCTTACCGCCCGCGGCCAGGGCGGTGATGACGGCGACCCGGTTGTCCTCCGCCGTGGCTTGGGGGAGTTCGGCGGTCAGGAAGGTCTGGATGTCGGCGTCGGTGCCGGTCAGTGCGGCTTCCGCAGCGGCGCGGGCGGCCTTGCCGCCCAGCAGCCACGCCTTAATGACTTTTGCCCGGTCGGTGTCGGGCAGTTGGAACGGGTCACCGTCGTCACTGTCGTCCGGCGGGGTGTCGGCTCTGGCCGCCGTGGGGGTCAGAACGAGGCTCGAGGTGGCCGCGACGACCGTGGTGGCCGCGACGGCCGCCAGAACGCGACGTCTGCTCCAGAGAGTGGTCTCCACAGTGGTCCTTCGGGGTCGGCGCCCGGCGGGGCGTGCGAGTGCGGCACATCGCCAGACGGAATGTCGTGTCTGGCGAACTATGCAAACAAAAACGTCTCGCGGGCCCGTGCGGGAGCGAAAGCGACGGAAAACAGTGGCGGGTGGCCGAATATCGAGCCACCTGAGAAGCGATGCGATATCACTCCAAGATCAATTTCGTGTCGATTCTTTACGGCGGCCCGTACAACCTTTCACGGACGTGATGCAACTCACCCCCCGGCCCGCCGAGTTGTCCGGGAGTGAGGCATTTTGGTGATGGACGCGAGACGGGGCGGGGGTTTGGATACGAGGTGAGAGAGTGCGGGTAGATGCCCTCGCTGTTTCCACTGCCTTCCCATTCCCTGGTGAAGGCAACGGCCTTGGCGAGTGGCGCCCGGGGATTCCTGGCGTCGCATACCGAACTCGTCGGTTGCCGCGTTTCCCGTTGGTTCAGATTTCCTTCGAAAGCGACGACTAGGACAGTGATGAAGGTACGCAGGTCACTAGCGCCCATTCTGGGTGCCGCCACGGCCGCAACCGCACTGGCATGGCTCATAGCGACGGGCGGTCACCCGGGTCCGCCCGGCCGCGACGCCCACGTCGAGGCCGTCGCGGAAGAGGCCCCCGGTTACGCCATCGAGGACTTCAACTACCCGGGGGCCGACAAGATCCTCGAGGAGAAGAAGATCACCCTCAAGCGCGGGGACGGTCATGTCATCCTCGCTGAGTGCGCGAGCGCGACCGATCTGCTCGAAGTCTGGACGCGCAAGAACGACAAGGTCTGCTTCCGATCCACCGGCAACAGTGGCTACCTGGCCATGGAGATCCCCTCGGTCTTCGCCGTCAAGGGCAACGACTACGCGGCCCGGGTCGGCATGACCGTTGGCGCCGAGGAGAAGACGTTCGACATCAACAAGAACACCTGGACCGCGGTCGGCGAGAGCGCGGACGAGCAGGGGCGCGAACACATGCTCGTGGAGATCAGAACCAAGAAATAGCCCCGTCCAGCACCCATCACCAGCCGTGCCGCGTCCAGGACCACCTCATTCCGGTGACCACTGAACGCGGACTTCTCACCAAGGGAACCTTGGCCATGCCCTCCATCAGACAATGGCGCGGCACCGCCGCCGCGGCAGCTCTCAGCGCCGTCCCGCTCGCGCTGGCCACCGTGCCCGCCCCTGCTGTGTCCGGTGCTCACACGCCCGCCGCCTCCTCCTACACCGCGCACCTCGCCATCGGCGATGGCGAACGCGCCTGCTCCGGCGCCCTCGTGGACGCGCGCTGGGTGCTCACCGCCGCGTCCTGCTTTGTCGACAACCCCGCCCCCGGTGCCACGCCCCCGGCCGGCGCCCCGGCGAAGAAGACCCTCGTCACCATCGGCCGCGGTGACCTGACCACCAGCACGGGCCTGGTCACTACAGTCGTGGAACTGGTTCCGTACCAGGGCCGGGATCTGGTCCTGGCCCGCCTGGAGCAACCGACCACCGGCATCGCAGGGATCTCCCCGATCTCCTTCGCCACCACCGTGCCCGCCGCCGGCGAGTCCCTCAAGGTCACCGGATACGGCCGCACCCGCACCGAGTGGTCTCCCCTTGCCGTGCACGCGGGGACCTTCTCCGTGGATTCTGCCGGGGACGGCCAGGTGGCCATCACCGGACAGGACGGTGTCGCCGTGTGCGCGGGCGATACCGGCGGGCCCCTGGTACGGGAGAATGACGGCACAGTTGAGCTGGTGGGCATCAACAGCCGTTCCTGGCAAGGAGGCTGCTTCGGCCAGGACCCGGCCGAAACTCGTACCGGCGCCCTGTCGTCCCTCGTCGACGACGCCGCCGTCCAGGACTGGGCCAAGGAAGCGCAGGAGCGGTTGCGTGAGGTTGTGGCCATGGCCGACGTCAACGGTGACGGCGCGGACGACCTGATCATCCTGGGGGTAGACGGCAACATCACGGTGCGGACCGCCGTCAAGAACTTCTCGCCACAGCCGGGCAAGCCCGCCCACCGCTTCACTCCTGCGGTCCACTGGAGTGCGGGCTGGGGCAACTACCTCGGCCAGCCTGGCAAGGGCCGCCTCTACTTTGCCGACATCAACGGCGACAACAGAGCTGACCTGATCGTCCACGGAACCGACGGGAAGATCGCAGCGCGCCTGAACAAGGGGACGTACTTCGACGGCGGCACCGAATGGAGTGCGGGCTGGGGCAATTACCTCGGCCAGCCCGGCGAGGGCCGCCTCTACTTTGCCGACATCAACGGCGACAACAGAGCCGACTTGATCGTCCACGGAACCGACGGGAAGATCGCAGCGCGCCTGAACAAGGGGACGTACTTCGACGGCGGCACCGAATGGAGTGCGGGCTGGGGCAATTACCTCGGCCAGCCTGGCAAGGGCCGCCTCTACTTTGCCGACATCAACGGCGACAACAGAGCCGACTTGATCGTCCACGGAACCGACGGGAAGATCGCAGCGCGCCTGAACAAGGGGACGTACTTCGACGGCGGCACCGAATGGAGTGCGGGCTGGGGCAATTACCTCGGCCAGCCTGGCAAGGGCCGCCTCTACTTCGCCGACATCAACGGCGACAAGAAGGCTGACCTGGTCGTCCATGGCGCTGACGGACAGATCGCAGCCCGTATCAACACCGGCACGTACTTCGCCATCGCCCCGGGCGACGACTGGATCTGATCGGGTCCAAGTGCCCAAACCAAGGTCGCGAATTCCAAAAGCGCGGCGCCATCCACCTCCATGCCGTCATCCGCCTCGACGGACCCGGCGGGCGATCATGTGCTCCGACCAAGGTGCACGTGACCACGACGAAGGCCGTGCTGCCTGATGCTGTCCGGAGTGAACGTTCGCGAAAGCATCACGCATGCGGAGCGCGTTCTACGAGTGTCCGACCGCCCGGCGCGACGAGTTGTTCGAGCTGGGGGACTCGGTGCTGTGTGCGGACGGTGCGGTGAAGTCCCCGGTGGACCTGACGCTGCTGCCCGAGCACCGCTGTGGGCACGGAGCGAGGTGTGCTGCAGGGCCCGGCCCCGGAGGGCCGGGCGGGGTCAGGCCAGCAGCAGGTCCGTCGTCGCTGAACGGCATCGTGAAGTCATCGTCGGGGTGGGTGCCGACGTGGCCGGGACCGCTCCACTCGTTGAGGTTGTGGGTACAGCCCTTGTTGAGGCGGCGGTTGCAGGTGTAGCCGTCCCGGCTCATCAGGCCGCACTCGCCCGCCGGGGCGAGCGGGTTGCGGAACGGCGCCTTCGGGCGGGTGAAGGTGACGCCGGCGTCGGCGAGGGCCTGGGCGTACTCGCCGACGGCGTCGGCGAACAGTTCGCTGGCGCGCTCCTGCTCGATGTCGGTGAGGACGGCGGTGCCGGGCCCGGAGCAGGCCTCGTTGCGGGCGTCGCGGATGCCGGTGGCGCTGGAGGCGTAGCGGTCGATGCAGACCGTCGCACCGCAGTCGGCGCAGGTTCCCTCGAAGATGAGGGCGCGGTCCTTCGACTCGCGCGGCAGCCGCTTCCAGGTGAGGGTGCGGCCGTTCTTCCCGGCAACCTCGTTCATGTACTGCTTACCCTCGGTCCACCACTGCTGCGCCATCAGTCCTCCCTGATCCTGGGTGGTTGACCACCCTTCAATGTGACCCATCCTTGACGGGTGGTCAACCACCCGTGAAAGATTCCCTCATGGCCAATCAGCACAAGGAGAAACTGCGCGGCATACGCGGCATCGACGACCAGCTGTGGGAGGACTTCGAGACCGCCACCGCACGCAAGAACACCGACCGCTCCGCCGAACTGCGCCGCTACATCGAGTGGTACGTCGGCAGAGCCGACACCCACTTTCCCGAACGCCCCAAGCCGCCCGCCGGGCACGCCGACCCGCTCGCGGAAGGCAGGCAGCCATGACGGAGCAAGACGAGATCGCCGCGATCAGCGCCGGATGTGATTCCGGACGTGCACGGTGCCTCCGGCGGCGATGGCGCCGGTGCCGATGGCGATGACGGGCGCGAGGTATCCGCTGTTCCCGGTCGCCGCGAGCACCGGCACGGCGACGAACGTGGCGAGCAGGGTTAAGCCGGTGATCCAGGTCAGGGCGGTGCGGGCCGTGGTGGCCGCGGCCGCCGGACAGCACGCCGGCACCGAGTGCGGCGGTCCCCGGTCCTCGGGCCCGCCGCGCTCACCCTGCCAGAACCTCACAGCTCACACGCTCACCGCGCCCCTTCTACCTGCGAAAACGCCTTGCGAGACTCACGGGGCAGCCGCCGGTCAGGCGGGCGGGCGGCGCGCCGCCGCCGCTTCCGTTCAGCGGAATCAGGGTCTCCAGGTGGGCGCCCTTGACCCAGGACCCCAGCAGGTCGCGGTGGAGGGCCACGATGTTCTGGCGGACCGCCAAGTCGAGGGCGGCCCGGGTGAAGGCGCGGCAGGTGGTGACGTAGAGGGCGACGTCCGCGCCGTGTTCGGGGCGGGCGGTGCCGACGAACTTCTGCATGTCCGGGGAGGAGACGCTGCGCTCGGGAGCGTACTTCTTTGCTTGGATCACGAGTTTGCGGCCGTCGGCGAGGTAGCCGACGACGTCGGCGCCCAGATCGCCGCTCTTGCCGCTGACGACGACCCTGGTGCAGCCGTCGCGCCGGCACAGGTCGGCGACGTACTTCTCGAAGTCCTGCCACGAGAGCGCGTCGACCTCGGCCATCGACAGCTCCCGCGCCTTCGCCTCCTCCTGCGCCCGCCAGGTGCGGTCGCCGTCGACCGCGCGGCGGTGCGCGCGCGCCAGGGCCCATCCGGCAGTGCCCAGCACGGCGGCGGCGAGCATGGTCACCAGGATGGGCCACACGATCGCCCAGTTGCCCGCCGTCCACACCGCGGCGGCCATCGCCGCCACAGCGCCCCAGCCCTGTAACTGCCTGCGCGTGCGCTTCCTCATCCGCCGGCGCCGTCGTCGTGCAGCCATCACTCCCCCGCTCCCCGCTCCCGTGATCCGCAGTGTGAAAGCCCTGACCGGCCCCGGCAAGAGGGCCTCGCCGCCCCCCTCCGGGACGCTGTCGCACTCATCAGTGATCGAACCGGATTGGGTAGGAGACCGTCGGCCGCGGCGCCGGCGTCGGGTCGTCCCACTCCTCGAAGTGCACCGGGTACGTGGCCGTCGACGTCGGCCGGGGCGCAGAGCCCGAACCGTCACCGCCGGCCGATCCGGCCGTCCCGCCGTAACCCACGGCTGCGAGCCCCAGCACGACCAGAATCGACAGATCCCGCTTCGCTCCCGGCGCCCACCGGCAGTACCGGCGCCCTTTCGTGCCGCCACGCTCGTGCTCTTCCACCCAGGGCATTGGCCAGCTCCATTGTCTCAACTCAGGCGCGCCGACGGCGCGTTGAGGTGAGAACACCACTCGCCACTGGCAAGCCGTCACGATGAGACGGCCGACAGCAGAGCAATTCCAGACACCGACCACTGCCCTACGCCGACGACGCGGGACGGCGACCAGGCGATTCCTGTGCCGCGACGACGAGGAACCAGCCGAACCAAGATCTGGAGGAGCGCAGTCGGGGCGGGGTGCGGCGATGCCTGATACCCGGCGGCCATTCCGCCACCACCTGACGCCACCACATTTCGGTGTCTATTCTGGTGTCATGTCGATTACCACGATGACGCTCCGTGTCCCCGAAGAACTGGCCCCCTCGATCAAGCAGGCCGCGAAGGCCGCCGGGCTGAGCGTGAACGCGTACGTCGTCCGTGCCGCCCGCCGCGCCGCGACCCTGGACGCCGCACAGCAGCTCGCTGCACTCGGCCTGGGCCAGGACCTCGCGGGCGAGGGCGACACTCTGTGACCTCGGAGATCAAGCGCGGGGAGATCTGGTCACTGCCCGACGGGCGCGACGTCCTGGTCGTCTCCCTCACCGGCCTCGACGAGGCGTACGGCGCCGTCCTCGCGATCGTGCTGCACCCGCCCGGCCGCTACCCCGACACCGCGATGTCCGTCGTCATGGACACCCCGCTCGCCTGCACGGCCGTCGCGGTGAACCTGCAGCAGCTGCGCACCACGCGCTTCACCGACGCCACCCGGCGCGGCGACGTCGACCCGTCCGTAATGTCCCGCGTCGACCAGGCACTCCGCGCCGTCCTCGACCTCTGATCCGCCGCGTCCACAGCGGCACGGCTCAGCCCGCTCCGGCCCGCGGGACGGTCCGGATCTACCAGCGGCGTGCTGGCTGCCGACCAGAGCATGCCGATGCTTGCGCGGCTGCGTCATCTGTCTGCCGCGCTGCGCACGCAACCACCGCTGTGGCTGCCTGGACAAGGCCGTTGAGGCGGCGCGGCCGACTTCCTCGGGGCGACTGGTGCCGCGCCGCATGGTCTGGTCCCTCCTCCCGGAGAGCCGTTGCCACCGGGGTTGGAGCTGCCCCCCCGCATGGCTCCCACCGGCGCGCTAAAGAGCCTGTACTTGAACCCTCGTCGCTCGCAGGAGCGCGGGAGCAGTAACGGCCGGGGCGCGGCAAGCGTGCGTCAGGGCGTAGGCAGGGGGTTTAAAGACAGGCTCTCACGCCATGGCCCTGAGCTGGGCCCGTGCGGGGCGCGGCGAGGGAGGCCGGGGCGGCGGCGCCGACCGCGTAGGTATCGCTGGGCAGGACCGTGTGAGGAGGGGAGAGCTCGAGGCATCAGGGGTGGCAGGCGAGGACGTCGTTCATCCAGGACTTCGATTAGCTGGAGTGAGCGCGACGCACGCGGCTGCGATTTCCCCGCGGAACCGGTCGCTGATTGGCAAGTTCGTCGTGCGTGTGCGTCGCTGCGTCTGCGAAGGCGGGTCCCTGTCCGCGCAGGACCTTCGCCGAGCGGGCGCGGGGGGCTCCCACGCCGGTTCTGCCCGCGGGCGGAACGGCTGCGATCCACGCTCATCTCGGTCGGCCTCGCGCTCGCGGGCCAGGCCAGCGCACGCATTCGCCCGGAGAGGGATTGTTTAGTCCCCGTGAATGAGCTGCTGAACAACGGTGCTTGGGTGAAATCTGTGGTCAGCGGGCTGCGGATGCTGACAAGCCCGAGCTGCGCCGTAGGCACCCCAAGTGGGTGTCAGCTGTCACCACGCCCCACAGCGACTTCACCCGTAACCGTTGGGTGATCCGGTCAGATCTCAGAGGAGAACCGTATGGAAACATTGCGCAAGCGAACCGTCTCGACCGTGCTGTCAGCATTTCTCGCGATGGGTGCCTTAGCGCTGACTCCGGCAGCGCACGCGCATACACCGGAAGCTTCTGCCCGACCGGACGCCCGGATAGCTTCCGACGACTGGCACCAGATCCCCGACCGCACGGGCCTGCCCTACCATCAGGCGACTGGCTACATGTATGACCGCGACCGGCGGGTGGAGGGCTGGGGGCGGGTCGACTGGGACGGGGACACGGTCGAAGTCCACGCGGGGGCCAAGTTGCTGGCGGGCGGCCAGGGCCAGTGTGCGGTCACGGTGATCGCCTACGACGTCAAGATCAACGGTACCTGGAAAGGTGCATCGCGCGCCCCTGCCATCGACTGCAGCCCGGACGAAGACCAGGACGTCTCGCCCTACTATCGGTCGAACTACCCGACGAGAAATTTGACGTTCCGGACCTGCGTCGGTGACATGACGGGGTGGACTAACCCGCTCCTGTGCTCTGCGTGGTCCTGGTGATGCCAGCGACCGGGGCTTTGCGCACCTGGTGAACCGCGGGTGCGTGTCCTGACTCCTGTCCAGCACTGCGTCCTCACCACACCATCGTGCGATCCGTCCCAGCACTGCTGGGCGCTGGTGAGGACGCCGTGCGGGCCGGCAGCAAGGAGCACATCCGGCGGTACGCAGTGTCGGGGCGGGGCAAGTTGGACCATTCCCGGCGGGTGAGGTCGCGTGCGACCGCCCTGGACAGCTGACGGGCCGTGCGCGGCGTTCGTGTTTCACAGCAGCACCGTGCCGTCCCCACCACCGATGGCCAGGGTCCGGCCATCAGGGCTGAAGGCCAGGGTCCGTACTTGTCGGTTGTGACCGGACAGCACGGCCAGCAGGTGGCGGTCGCAGACGTGCCACAGGTGGACAGAGGCAGCGGCGTCGGCAGTGGCCGGCGTGCGGCTGTCGGGGCTGAAGGCCACGGCAGGTCCCCCAGCCCCCGGGTCAGCACCACCGGGTGGCCCGGGCAGCAAGGCGGACAGTCACGGCCTGGCCAGCATGGGAAGCGGAGGCCTTCACCGGATGACAGAGATGCCAGGAAGGGGATGCCGCCACTCACCCACTTCCGCAACGAGAACCCGGCGGGCAAGCCGCCGGGCCAGAGCCCATCCCTCATCAGTGAACAGCGCACCGTTGGTCCAACGATCAGCGTTCTCACCGCCGCTCATCCCGCTGAGAAGCACATCGATTTCCTGCAGGTCAGCCATGACTCCGCGGGCGAGCTGTCCTTCGGCCACCAGAGCCTCGGCGGCCGCGCGGAAGGCGTGATCGAAGTCCAGGGCAATCTCATCCGTCATCACCGCATGCCTGACTATCCAGGCCACCTGGGTCTCGGCATCAGCTGCCAGCACGGTCAGCGCCTGCATCAGCAGGCGTCGGCGGAACGACGCATCAGGACCCTTCACCGCACAATCGTCGCACCCCACATACGACAAGCTCACAGGCGACCATCCGACTCCGGATTTCGACTCCCTGGCAGGGCGAGATCGGGCACACGCCCAGCCAACGTGCGAGCGTTCTGCAGCCAAGCGTGCGGTTATCAGGAAACGGGATACTGCTGGGGCGATCGGGAAGCGGACGCGCCGTCGACGAGTTGGCGTCCGGCGCAGGGACCCGGGGATCGGACCACAACTATCCGGTCACCTTGTGGATGTCTCCGGGTGCACGTAGTGCAACGGCAGCGCGAAGTGAACGGAGTATGCGGTTTTCGGCACCATTTCCACTCCTAAGGGGAGGGGCTAGTTCCATCCCGTGTAGCACGAGCGTTCGGGGGAAATGCCGCGTGATCTACGGGCATTCCGTGGCAGCTTGCGAGGGGCTTCCCGACGGGGCAGAGCGGGCGGTAGTCGGCACCGGCTGCGTCCGTTTCTCGCTCGTGTGGTGGGTCCTCGCCCCGCGTACAACATGGCAGGCCCGGCGTCTGGCTGCCGACTTCGGCGAGGGGATGGACGCTCGGACCGCGTGGGTAATGGCTCGCCTGGCCCGACATCCGGAGGAGCGCGACGCCATGAGGCACCTGGACGACGATCGTCGAGCCGCGGACTAGGCATAGCTCAAGCGCTGGCCTTCGCCTCGCGCAACGCGATCCTCTCGCTGAGCACGGCCTCGTTGTTCTCGTCATCGGTAGACCACAAGGCGCGGGCGAGAAGGTACAGGACGACCACCCCGGCGTAGAAGAAGGCGCCCCAGCCGAAGGCCAGCACGAAGACGTCCGCATCACCGTGCGCGGAACTGTAGGCGGCGCTCTGCCTGGGGGTGAACAGCCATGGGAACCAGGTCGGAACGGACGAAGCCCTCAGCGGGACCGAGGCGGACGGAGGCAAGGTCTCGCGAGACGGGACAACGACGTTCGGTACAGCCTCCGCCTCACCGACGCCGACGACGTCAGCACCTACTGACACACCTCGTGGCAGAACCACTGACATCCAGTAGCAGACGACACAGTCTGCCTTCTATGAGCCTCACACCGCGGTTCCCCAGGTGAACGCGTCGCACGTGTCCCGTCTCAAATGATCTGGTCCGTTGACGGTGCTGTGACCTGCCGCGACCAGATCAGTTGAGACGCCGGGTTGCCGGGAATCTCGGGTGGCCTGCTCCCGGGAGGAGGGGTGGCGGGTGTTGTCTCAGTTGATCTGGTCCGGCTCCGCCGTTGGGTTTGACCGCTTCCAGGGGGCGAGGCTGCCGCTGACCCGGACGCGCCCTGCGGCGAGCGACCTTCCGGCCGCTGTCGTCCGAGAGCGGGCGCGGGCATGTGCGCGCTGACGATCTCCGTGCGTGGTGGCGACGGTGGTTGTCACGATCGTGGGCCCGGCGGTGTCTTCATGCCAGACAGGTGAACGTCCAAGGAGGACACCATGGCACTGCGCGTTCCGAAGGCGGAGCTCCCCACCGGACTCAGCGAAAACATGATCAAGCAGCTCGGTGCTGTGGCCGAGCCCGTCGAGGTGGTGTGGCACAGCCCCAAGGTCGCCACGTCCAACCTGGAGTTCTCGGCCAAGCTGGCCGAGTGGGACGAGGCCGACGCGAGCCTCAAGTCGTTCGCGCACATGGCGGTCGCGGCTCAGGTCGGTTGCAGCTGGTGCCTCGACGTCGGCTACTTCCAGGCGCAGAACCAGAAACTGGACCTGGCCAAGGCGAGCCAGGTGCCGAGGTGGCGGGAGTCGGAGGTGTTCACCCCGCTGGAGCGTGACGTCCTCGAGTACGCCGAGGCTATGACGAACACGCCGCCGACCGTCACCGACGAGCTGTACGCGTGCCTGCTCGACCGGCTCGGCCCGGCGGCGATGGTCGAGATCACCGCGTACATCGCCTTCGTCAACATGGCGACCAGGAACAACAACGCGAACGGGGTCAGCTCGCAGGGCTTCTCCGGTGCGTGCGAGATTCCGCTGGCCACGCATTCACGTCTTGCGTAGTGTCGCCGGCATGGCCGAGAGCGCCTTCGTCGCCCATCGCAGCCTGCTGTTCACGATCGCCTACGAGATGCTCGGGTCGGCGGCCGATGCGGAGGACGTGGTGCAGGAGTCCTGGCTGCGGTGGGCCGACGTCGACCACTCGCAGGTACGTGACCCGCGGGCATACCTTGTCCGGGTCGTCACACGGCAAGCGCTCAACCGCCTGCGATCGTTGTCGCGCAGTCGCGAGGAATACGTTGGCGAGTGGCTGCCGGAACCGCTGCTGACCAGCCCTGATGTCGCCGAGGATGTCGAACTCGCGGAGAGCGTCTCGATCGCGATGCTCACCCTGCTGGAAACGCTCGGGCCGACGGAGCGGGCGGTGTTCGTGCTCCGCGAGGTCTTCGAGATGCCGTACGGCGAGATCGCCGAGGCCGTCGGGAAGTCCGCGGCCACGGTGCGGCAGATCGCGCGGCGGGCACGCGAGCATGTGGCGGCTCGGCGGCCGCGAGTGCAGGTGAGCAGGTCGGAGCAGCAGGCCGTGGTGGAGCGGTTCCTGGCCGCGTTGCGAACCGGGCAGTTGCAGGAGTTGGTGGAGGTCATGGCGCCGGACGTGGTCCTGATCGCCGATGGCGGCGGGTTTGCGGCCGCCGCTCTGGCTCCGGTCCACGGGGTCGAACTGGTGGCGAAGGTGCTCGCGCGCGCGAACCGGGTGGAAGCGGCCGCGCTCGAAGCGACGGCCGTGTGGCTCAACGGCGCGCCTGCGGGCCAGATCAAAATCGACGGCGAGTCGGCCACGGCACTGAGCCTCGTGGTGGAGAACGGGCAGGTCACCCGGGTTTACCTGGTGAGAAACCCGCAGAAGCTGACACGGCTGAACAAACCGATCGAACTCGCCAGGTAAGCCAGTTGCCGCTGCTCTGGCGTCGTGAGTGTTCCGGGCGGCAAGAACCGCCCGGAACACTCACGAGCGCACGCCGGACCAGAAGCCCACGGCGGCCGGGACCTGACGATCCAGGACGGACGCGGGACAAGCGCACAGTCCGACGTCGACGTCTCGCCCCCGAGAGTCCCGACCACCGCCTAAGACGCGTTGCAGCGGCCAGGCTAAGTGAAGCGGGGCACAGGTGTCCTGACGGGCCAGATCATCTGAGACGCCCGGCGAACCAGACCAGATCATTTGAGACTGGGACCACGTCTCCTGAGACGGGACAGCACGCGGAGCCTGTGAGCTGTGAACCAGGTGTCCTGTGCCATCGAAGTTTGAGCGTGTGCCATCGAAGTCTTAGTGGCGTGGATCACTGTGGATCAGGGACGTCGTGCGAGGAAGACGAACTCTCTGCCCGGCCGGTCAGGCGCGTCGCGCACGTCTTGCACCATGTAGCCATGGGCGACCAGGTCCGTCTCGACCTCGTTGCGCTCTCGGAAGCGCAGCGTCGAATCCGAGGTCAGCACCTGTCCGTCCGCTGCGAAGACGTAGGTCCAGCGGAACGTCACCAGAGGCCAGCTCACCTCGATCAGGTCGACCCAGCTCTCGACGGAGCCGACGCCCGGGATCTCCGTCACGCGGTAGGAGTTCTCGCGGGTCCACTCTTCCCAGGCGCGTCTGGCCGGATCACGGGTCTCGAAGACCAGGTGCCCGCCGGGCCGTAGGGCCTCGTAGGCTCCCTGCAGAGTCTTCTGCCAGGTGTCCGGATCAACGATGGCCTGGGCGACGTTCGCTGTCATCGTCGCGAGGTCGACCTGCAGTGACGGGAGGGCTGTGGCGTCACCGCAGATCCAGTGCACTCGCTCACTGCCCGGCTTGGCCCGGGCGACGTCGACGGATGCCTGGGCGGGATCGATGCCGACGACGTCGATCCCGCGGTCAGCCAGGAGAAGTGCGAACACCCCGGTGCCGCAGCCGATGTCCAGAACTCGGCGCGCCCCGAACTCTTCCGCCATCCGGAGGTAGGCATCGAGATCGCTGCGGTCGGGGTCGAGCGGATCGTAGATTGCGGCGAGTCGTGGATGCCCGAAGCAGTCGTCAGCCATGCGGCCGAACGTATGCAGAGTTGGAGCCGCAGAGCCACTGAGTTTCACCGGCTTCGCTCGGCTCGGGTTCTCGGGCGAGGGTGATGTAGAGCTTCAAGCGGCTGACCGATTCACAGCGCGTCCCCAGCCCCCGGCTACTACACAGCTTCTGACGCTGGCCTTCTACCACTTGGGGTTCCAGGGGCCGTTCTCGACGTAGAGGGGCGTGGCAAGCACTGTCCTGTCCGGGTATCGATTCCGCCATTCCACCTGCGGTGGGCACATGCACAGGACCCTGGCCAGGCCGCTGAGCCTCATGGGCGCCACCGTAGGGACGATTTCCTCTACTGCGCTCTCAAGCCCTCGACTGATCTTGTCGGGATCAACAGGCAGATGACCGCCGCCTGGTTGACCGTCCTGGTCTTCCGCCTCAACCGCGCGGTACAGCCAAACAAGGCTGGATCCGCAAAAGCCGACGTCACGGGCTTCGACAGTCAGGTGGTGCGCGGAGCCGCAGAGCACCAAGCCACCGGTGAACAGGCGGTAGCGGTAGAAGACGACGATCTCGTGCCCGACCCTGCCTGTACCGAAGAGGAGTTCTTCGTCGAAGAATAACCAGTCGCCGGAGGCGAGGGATGGATCAGTCGATTCCTTAGCTTCCTTCCGGAGGCGCTTGGCCACCTGCGGCAGCTTGGCGGCCGCGTCCGGCGTCGGGCAGGCGCCCTCCGGCCCCGCGAAACGGAGCCGCGCGCCGGGGACCGAGAACTCCATCTCGCCGCTCAGCCCGGAAAACCATCGCGGTGGCAGGTGGAATGCGTCCAGCTTCGCCTGGGACAGGTACACCAGCTCTCTCATAACCGCTAAACGCGGTAGGACCTCCACAAGTGCCGGGGGCGTTCGACATGCTCTTCGCCCGTCATCCTCACTGCGAGTCACCAGCCCCGAGATATGACACAGCTTCTGAAGATGTGTGGTCGAGCTCTTTGAACAACGACGACAAGCAGAAACTGCTGGACGTCTTCCACCGCACCTCGGGCATGACGGCCAACCAGCGCCAGGCGGTCGAGGCCGGCTGGCTCGACGAATCCGAGCGGCTCGCCCACATCAGCTACTACCGTCTCAGCCCCAAGACCACGGGCGAGGACGTCGTCGTTCCCCTGCGCCGGGCAACCTGTTCGATTCCAAGAACCTCTGCTCATGTACGTGGGGTCAATGAGGACCGCTCCTGAGGGCGGTCCTCATTGACCCCACGTACATGAGCAGAGGCACGTCAGTCCAGTGATCACTTTTCGAGGTGGTGGATCTCCCTGCTCGACTTGCCGTGCGATCTCACACATCGGCCCCTGGACTCCCGCTTGGCCCAACCAGGCCCGATGATCTCTGAGTAGGGCCACAGGGGCGGATGCCCCGCCGAGGAGCAGTCGACGCACGAGCTGGAGGGGGGCCGTTCCGCCGCCCCCTCCAGCTCGTGTGTGCCCTATCGAAGTTCGCTGCCCTTGAGGCCGTCGACGAAGGACGACCACGTTGATGCGGAGAAGGTCAGCATCGGCCCCTGGGGCGTCTTGCTGTCACGGACGGGGACAGTTCCGATGACGTTGGTTGCCGTCTCCAGGCAGTTGTTGTTTCCGCTGGAGTAGGACGACTTGAACCAGTCGACCTGGCCTGTTTCGGAGTGCGGGTGCTGGGCGGTCATGTGCTTAGTCCATTTCCTTTATCGCGGCGCGGATGCGCGCCAGGGACTCCTCGGCCGGGAGCGCTTCGGAGTTGAGACGGCGGAAGAGGGTGGTGAAGAACTCCACCTGGTCGGGTTGTTCGTAGTAGACGGTGCTCATGAGGCTGTCGGCGTAGACCACGTCGGTCTCCGCGGGCTCGGGGAAGGCGAGGATGCCGAAGGGGCCATAGAGCGCGCTGTTGATCGGAGCGCTGGTAGGTAGTACTTGGATCTGGATGTTGGTCTCGCCAGCCGCGTGCCGGACGAGCTCCTGGAGCTGTTCGCCCATCACTTCGTGGCCGCCGAGGAGATGGTGGAGGGCCGATTCCGCGATGATCACCCACAATCGCAACGGGGCGCTGCGGGCGAAGACCTGGCGCCGCTGTCCGCGGACTTTGATCTGTTCCTGTACGAAGTCCACGTCATCGGCCTGATGCGGGCTCTGCATACGGATGACGGCCTCGGTATAGGCCGGGGTCTGCAACAGGCCGGGAATAAGTGAGGTCTCCACGACGTACAGGTCGGAGGCGTCCCACTCCAGCGCGATGTAGTCGGCGTACTGGGAGTTGAGGGCGCCGCCCTCGTACTGCGACCACCAGCCGCGCTCCCGGCCGTTGCGGGCGAGTTCTTGGAGACGGGCGCGTACGGACTGGTCGCTGACGCCGTAAAAGTCCAGCAGGACGCGAAGATCGAGTGGGCGGATACCGCTCTGTGCACTCTCGATCCGGCTCATCTTGGACTCGGCGCACTGCAGTTCCTCGGCTGCCTGCACGAGGGTCTTGCCAGCTGCGAGACGAAACTCCTTGAGTACACGGCCGAGCCGCCGCTGACGAACGGTGGGATTCCTGTTCACGGCCACAGCGAGCGTCCTCCCCTTGGGCTGCTGCCAGTCTGCCGCTCGCGACTGTTCGCGACAACCACGATGTTCTCAACTCAAAGTGGGCACTTGCACCTTGGGGTGTTGCAGCAGGATAGTGGGGACTTCGGCAACTCTGTGTGCGGGGTTGATCACTATGCGCCGCTGTCTTCTCCAGTAGGGCGCGCCGTGGAGGACGTGACATGGCCGAAAAGAACACGGATCGCTCCCGCTATCCCTCGCGCCCTGCGCAGGTCAAGAACGCCCGAAGACGCGCGGAACGCGTCGCTCGCGAGTGGGACATCGACGAGGACACCGTCGCGGACGTGGTCACGGTGGTGGGAGAACTCGTCACCAACGCGGTGAAGCACGCCCCCACGCCTCGGGGGCGCGAGGTCGGGCTGACGCTCCGGCTCCTGGACAGCGTGCTGCGGATAGAAGTCCGTGACCCGTCTTCCGAACTGCCCACACTGCGGCCTTCGGCAGATACCAGCGACATCACTGAGACAGCGGAGCACGGTCACGGGCTACGCCTGGTCGACGGTTTATGCCAGCGCTGGGGGTGCCACACCGAAGTCATCGGCAAAACCGTTTTCGCCGAGCTTCCGCTCATAGCGGCGCCCTCAACTACCCGGGGGGTGCGCGGTGGAGGAGGTTCCCGAGGTCTGGAAGCCAGGTGATCAGCCAGGGCCGCTCCTGCAGATGGCCTGGTGCCAAGGTCATGCTGGCACCGCACGCCTCATGGGCGTCGACGTGCTGCGCGTGTGCAGCACGATCGGCGCGGACGCGCTTGGCGAACTGCGCAAGCGGCACGTGCGCTGTGGGCCGGTGCTGGTGAACATACGCCGCCAGTGTGTGGAGTTTCTGGTGCCGACTGGCACCGCTCAGACCTGGCCCCCGCTGCCCGGCACGGTCTGCTCGCGCGATGCCATCCTCCGCTGCCCAGCTCCCTTCGTAACGAGCGAGAACGGCCGCGGGATGGACGGGCGCACCTGGGCCACCCCACCGGGCACCGGTCGCGAGACGACAGACCCCGATGTGCTCGCCGAGGTCGTGACCGTGGCACTCGTCCGACACACCCTGCCCCACCACCGCATGCGAGAGAAGTGACCATGGTCCACAGCCAGGACACAGCAACCAATGCGAAAGCAGCGCCCTTCACCCCGTTCGCTGTCTACCACCGGGCCGGTCGGTACGACCACGGCGCCTCTGGCGCTGCGGGGGGTATGCGATGAGCGCTCACTGGCCGGTCCCCAAGGCGCACCCAGCTGCCTACGCGACTCAGCCCTCTCCGACGCTGTACGACCGGCGTGATGTATCCGGAACGTCACGGCGCACTCCTGGAGAAATGCGGGAGCACGTCGGCATCATGCTCGCGGACTGGGGCGTCGCCGACGAGGTACGCGACTGCCTGAAGTTGATCGTCAGTGAGCTGACGACCAACTCCGTGGAACACACCCAAAGTCCGTGGATCACCGTCGAGCTCACCCTCACCCACCATGAGGCGGCCGTCAGGGTCACCGACCAGGGCTCATACCGTCAGCTCCGGCGCGGGAAGGCCGGCTCCGGGGACGAGCACGGCCGGGGCCTGCTGCTCGTCGATGCTCTGGCGAGCCGCTGGACGCAGCACGAGGCCGACGGCGGCGGCACGACCGTCGAGGCAGCCATCACCCTGCCCGGCACAGCAGTGCAGGCCCGCCGGCCCCCTCAGCGAGGACACCTGTGATGCCCCCTGAGCACACCCATGGCCGGGCCCGCGCCATGTATGAGGAGATGAACCCCCGCTGTGAGCGCCCCTGGCCGCCCGATCTGGTCAGGGTGCCACCCCACGGCCGCCTCCGCACGGTACGCCCTTTGCAGCAGGGGATCTGGACCATGCCCGCCGACGCCCCCGAGCTGCCTCAGCGGGCGTGTCTGATCGTGCGGCAGGAACTGATCGATTGGGGTGTCAGCCTGCCGGACACCGATCAGTGCGGCGTCCAGGCGAGCAGGCTCTGCAGGGCAGCCACCGAATACCCCGGCTCCCGGCGGGCCGTCATCATCGCCCTGGACGGGAGCCGCCTCACCCTCGGCGTCCTCACGCTCACGCATCAGATCCTGGACAGCCGCGGCGACCTGGAAGAGCCCGGTCTCATCGAGGCTGTGCAGAGTCTGCCCACCAGCGCAGGAGCACTCCGCCTGCCCGCCGGACCGGCGCTCTACAGCGTGAGACCCGTGGACCTCATGCCCTGAAACCCCCTGTGCGGCTGACGAAGCCGCCTCGAGTCGCCTGCGGACACCGCACCTGAAGCCCCCTGCTGGTCCGCGCCCCTCGCGGACCAGCAGACCCTGAGCCCTCCAGCTGCTGGCCTCCAAGGCCGGTGCCTCGGGGGCCGCTCACCTTCCAGCGCCCCGAGGAGTCCGGTGACCGTGAGTACCTCTCTCGCCCGCCCAGCGAGCCGCACGCCTGTCCAACTGCTGCCGCCCGACCTGGAGGCGCTGCGGAACCGCGTTCCCGTCGTCGACTCCCTGCAGGTCAAAGGCCTCCCACAAGGTAGCAGCGCGGTACGGCGTCTGCGCACTGTCCAGCACATCTACGAGCGCGCCGGAGTCCTGGCGCACATCGGCTTCGCCCCCGACGAGGGATACGCGCTCACCGACAAGGCGAGTCCGCACGCCGTGCACGAACTCATGATGATGTCCGCAGGGCGGACCAGCCGCCCGGGTCTGCACGACCACTCCTTCGCCTTCTGCCGCGCCCTGGGCGTCCTCACCGATGCCTTCGCCACCCACTGCACGGCCGGCGACCTCTCCCCGGCCGTGTCATGGAGCTACGACCCGATGACCCTGGACCGCCCCTCGATCCAGGGCGAGAAACGCTTCCACGCCCACCTGATTGGCCGCACCGCCGCCGACCACGCCGCCGTGGCCCGGCAGTCCCTGCCCGCCGGACGCCTATCGACGACACGGCGACGCCGCATCGTCGAGGAGGCCTCCGTGCTGGGGGCCCTGCTCGCCGCGGACTGCGTCGACGCCGACGCCCTGCACATCCTGCAGCCCCTCCCCGCCCTGTCCACGCCCGCTGCCACCTGCGCCGCCGCCTACCGCATCCAAGGCGGATGGGCCGCCCTCACCGCTCCCCACCTGTGGGAAGACATGATCTACATCCACCGCAAGATCAACCGGATATACACAGAAACCGCCCGAGCCTGCCTCAGCGGCACCAGCGGAATGTGGCAACGGCCCGCCCTCGCCGCCGAGCACGTGGACCAAGTCCACCTGCCCCTGTCCGCCCGCTCCCGCGAGGCACTCACCCACTACCTGACCGCACTGCGCCCCGACCGCCTGCCGCAGCGCCCCTCCACAACACCCCGTGACCGCCTCACCCACCTCTACCCTCTGGCCGGGCCCGCCTACGCGGTCACCATCACCGAGCACCACAGCGCCGTGCACGCCTACATCCGCACCAACATCTTCAGCGACCTCGGCGGCGCCGGAGTGACCGTCATCGACGGCACCATCGTCAAGATCCGAAAAGGGGTCGGGACAATGCGCCCCGACGAGACCGACGTCCGGGCATCATTCCAGCGCCAGTACCTCGACCACCTGCGCCGCCACCCGCTCGCCGGATTCGCCCTGTTCCCGCCCCCAGACGAAGGACGCTCGTGAAGAAGATCGCCGTCTTCGGACTCCCCGGCACCGGCAAAACCACCCTGGCCCAGGACCTCGCCGCCCGCACCCACATCCCTGCCACCAGTCTGGATTCACTCCTCTTCACCGACTGCGGGGCGCTGCCGCTGAAGGAGTTCCGGGCCGCGGCCGCCCACGTCACCGATGGTCCTGCCTGGATCGTTGAAGGGAACTTCTCCAAACTCGCCGACGTCGTCTGGCACCGGGCCGACACCCTTCTCTGGCTCGACTACCCGCTGTCCGTCATCGCCTGGAGGATCCTCAGGCGCTGGGCACGCCAGGCCGCAGGGATCGAGGCCAACCCCAACCGCCTGACCTTCCGTTCCACCTTCACCGCCCGCCGATCCGTCCTGCGCAACGCCATCCGAAAACACCGGACCAACCAGCCGCGCTACCTGCGCCAAGCCGAAGAAACCGCTGCCCTCGGCGTTCAGGTCCTGCGGCTCCGAAATCCCCGGCAAACCCGCGCCTGGCTCCAGTACCAGATCAGTCGGCCGGGCTGACGCAGCCGCACGGTCGCCTCATCGGCCGTAGGCGTTGCGGCACAGGGCGGCGTAGGCCGGATCAATGCCGCTGTGCGCGGCGGTGGTGCACACGTCGCGCATGTCGTAGCCGCGGGCGGCGGGTGCGGGCCGTCGGGCGGGGGCCGGTCGCCGTGGTGCGGCGGCGTGGTGCGGTGCGGGCTGCCGCACCACGGGCTGAGGCCGGGGCGGGGCGCGGTGCGGCCGTCCCGGGCCCGGCCTCCGGCTGGGGGCGGGTGCTGCGCGCGGCGGGAGCGGCCTTCTTCTTGGGCGTGGTGCGGGCAGGGTGGTTGGCTTCGTGGCCGATCTTGATGAGGGCTTCGCGTGCGGGTGGCTCGGTCGGCCGGGTGGGGGTGGGGCTGGGTGCGGTGGAGGCGGGGGGGCAGGTCGGATTGGTATGCGGCGGGGTGGGGGGGTGACGGACGTTCAGCCGCTGCTGAGCAGGACGGCGAGGAGGGCGGTGATCAGGCGGCGGGGCATGGTCATCATCGTGGTGTACGCGGTCGCGGGGGGTGTGGAGGTGGGGGCCGGGTCTCACTGGGGAGAGTGACGTGGCCATCGCGCGTAGGGGTGATCGGTGGGCGGGGGCCGTGTCCGGGTGGGCAGGGCGGGCGGTTGAGGCGGTATGCGAAAGATGATCACGCTTTTTGCGATGGCGGCCGCCGCGGTGGCCGGCGCCCTGCTCCCCAGGCATCGGCAACCTCCGTGGCCGCGACCACAGTTCAGGCGGCGGGTTCTCACGCGGCGGTGGCTGTCAGGCCGTGTCGGGTGTACCGCGTTACGGGGAAGAAGGTGGCGGTCAGGCGGCCGCCGAGGGGGCAGTCCTCGGCGACGACGAGCGACCCGGTGGATCACTACGTGCACCGCGGCGACCGCGTGAGGTCCTGTATGACCATGTTCAACCGGGGCGGCAGCCCCACGTACCGCAAGTGCGGAAAGAACGGGACTCACCGGAGGCTGGTACGAGGCGGACAGATTCCGGTCAGCTGCCTCGAACGGGCCTGATTGCCGACGCCATGACGCATCACGTGCAACGGCGCTCGTGCCGCTTTCTGAGGCGGAGCAGTGATTCTTGCTTTAGAGCTCGTAACAGGATCTTGGTTCTTGGGCCTGGCCAGGCGTGACCGACGTGACGATTCGGCCGTTCGTGGTGCGTGACGACTCGGCCGTGGATGGTGGACGCCGACTTGTGGGCCCGTGTCAACCCGGTGCCGCCTCACTGGCCCGAGCATTCACCGGGGCCGCGGCCCGGTGGACGACCGGCTGTGCCTGCAGGGCATCTTGTACGTCCTGTTCAACGAGATCGCGTGGCAACTCCTGCCGCTGGAGCTGAGGTTCGGCTCCGCGCGTACCTGCTGGCGACGTCTGGATCGCTGGCAGCTGGCCGGTGTCTTCGACCAGCCACGCCGCTTCCTGCTCGTCGAACTGCACGCGGCCGACGAACTCGACGGGACTCGCGCCTGCATGGACGGCTCCCACATCCACGCGACAAAAAGGGGGAGCCGCGACCGGTCTGTCGCCGGTCGACCGGCGGAAGCTCCTGGCGGGCACGGTGATCTTAGTCGGGAACCCGCCTACCAGGAGCTTCGCCGTTACGCAGGAGCATCCAACTCGCGTTCAACATCTCGTCGAGGTTGGAAAGCGTTCACTTCACGGGATGAGGTGGCTGGGGGCCGTGCATCGGCCGGCCCCGTTGGCGTGCCATCTGTGGGCCCGGGGTGATTCCTCGCGCGCGGGCGGTGCGTATGCCCGCAAAGGGGGGATAGTTGGGGCCCAGAAGCACACTCCTCGGGTAGGGGGCCATCGCTCGATGGCTCGGCGGCGGCCTACTCGTGGCCTGGGCGCAGCAAGGCTCAGGTTCCAGGCCCCCGGCGGGCCGGGGCGGAAGGAGCGGATGCATGCCGTACAGGAAGACTGCTGTGCTGGTGGGGTTGCTGTTCCTCTCCTCGACGCTCACCTTCGCCGTCGGCAGCTCGCTCCTGGGGGACTATTTCTCCGGGGCGGACTCAGGAGAGGGAGGGCACCTTGCGGGTGTGCTGCTGGAGGGTTACACGGGTCTTGCGGTCGCCGGGATCGGCGTCGCGCTGTTCCCCGTGCTGAAGCCGCACGGAAGGCACCTCACGGTCGGGTATCTGATTCTCAGGTGCGCGGAATGCGCTGCGATCATCGCGGTCGGGTGCTATTTCCTCGTGAGCAAGAACGAGTTGGCGGACTACGAACTTCTGGTCTACGCGTTCTCCGGCGCCGGTGGTCTGGTCCTGTCCTGCCTCCTGCTGCGTTCGGGGCTGGTCGCACGGTGGCTTTCGGTACTCGGTCTCGTGGGCTACGCCGTTCTGTTGGCGGGAGTGGCGTGTGACCTGTTGGGGCTCGTGGATTTCAACACCGGTGCCGGGAGGGCGTTCTACGTTCCTGGTGGTCTGTTCGAAGTGGTGCTTCCGCTGCTGCTGATCTTCAAGGGGTTCCGCCTCGTCGTGCCGGCGCCCGGCGCGGACGATCGTGGCGAGCGGCCGATGCCCAAGGGGGCCTGCGGATGATCCCGTCCGGTGGGACGTCGCTGACGGTGCGCAAGGCCGCTCTGGTGGCGGGAACGGGAATCCTGGCCATGGCCCCGTTGGCGGTCTTCGCCAATTTCGGCGTGCTGGAGAACCTTGTCACCGAGAACGACGCGGCACGAACCGCCCAGGACATCCGCGGTTCCGAGGCACTGTTCCGCTTCGGCGCCGTCGCCCTGTTCCTGGTCGCCGTGCTGGATGTGGTGGTGGCCTGGGCGCTGAGGGTCTTCTTCCAACCGGCGCACGATGGAATCGCGACGCTCGCGGCCTGGTTCAGGCTCGCCTACGCCGCAGTGCTCCTCGTCGCCGTCGCCCAACTCGTCGGGGCGCTGCCTCCGGTCAAGCACGCGGAGTCCCTGGGGGCGTACAGCGCGGACCAACTGGACGCCGAAGCAATCATGCGCATCGATGCCTTCCACGACATCTGGGACGCCGGGCTCATCTTCTTCGGCGGCCACCTGCTGCTGGGGTTCCTCGCTTTCAGGTCGGGCTACGTACCCCGGGTGCTGGGCGTCCTGCTGGCCCTCGCGGGACTCGGCTATTTCGTGGACAGCCTCGGCGCCTTCCTCTCCTCCGGATACTCGGCCGAGGCTGCCGTATTCACCGGTGTAGGCGAACTCATCTTCATGATCTGGCTCCTGGCCAAAGGCAAGAACATCGGCTCACGGATTCCGATACAGGCCGAGACGGCGCCTTGAGAGCTCGTAAGAGGATCATGAGTGGTCCTACTTGAGGCGTCTGCAGCAGATCAGGCTGCAGGCCAACGAGATGAAGGCGTCGTGGAGTTCGAGGCGGCGTTCCCGTCGGACGGCGAGGCGTTTGAACTGGTGGAGCAGGGCGAAGGTCTGCTCGACGACGTAGCGGAGCTTGCCCAGGCCCTTGATGTTCGGGGCGCCCTTGCGGGAGATCACCGGCATGATCCGGCGTTTGTGCAGTTCATGACGGACGGCCCGGGAGTCGTACGCCTTGTCGCCCAGGACGGCTTCGGGCCGCCGTCGAGGTCGGCCGGGCCGTCCGGTGACGGGCGGGATGCCGTCGACGAGGTTGAGGGTCTGGGTGATGTCGTTGACGTTGGCGGCGGTGGTGAGGACGTGCAGCGGAGTGCCGCGCCCGTCGCAGATCAAGTGGTGTTTGCTGCCTGTTTTCCGCCGGTCGACCGGCGACGGACCGGTTGCGACACCTCCCTTTTCGCGCGGATGTGGGAGTCGTCCACGTACGCGCGGGTCCGGTCGAGTTCGCCGGCCGCGTTCAGCTTCGCGAGCAGGATGCGGTGCAACTGCTCGAAGACCCGGCCCTGTTGCCAGCGGTCCAGGCGCCGCCAGCAGGTCTGTCCGGATCCGAATCCCAGCTCCAGAGGCAGGAGTTGACAGGCGACATCCTGGTGCAGGACGTACAGGATGCCCTGCAAGCACAAGCGGTCGGCCACCGACTTCGGCCCCGGCGACCCCCTCGGGCCATCGAACCGGCCAGAGGGGGAGTAGATGACCGATTCCGCCCCCTCGGGCCACTGGATCTCGTATGAGGCGACGCGACTGTTCCCCGCGGCTTCGGGGCAGGGTTCACCGGTCGCCGGACCGGTCCGGCGCGAGAAGGGGAGAAAGCTGATGAGCCAACGTCTGGACGCCGAGCTGTCCCGCATCTACGAGCGCTGCATTGAGCAGGTACGCACGATCGCCGCGTTCGACCCGACCCAGCCCGTCGAGGGATGGAACCAGTACACCTGCACGTGCGCCCATGAGTTCGCGTCGGACGTCGAGAAGGCGTGGATAGCGGCTCACCCCGAGCACGAGGTGCCTGACACGTACCGGGCAATAATGGGCGGCGTTCCCATCGAGCGTGAAAGTGTCTCCTCCGGGGACGCGCCTACGCGATACATCACGTACGGGCTGGTGTCCTTCGCCCATGTCCTGCAGTGCATCGAGGCCATGCGCGTCGGCCGATTCGACCCGCACGTGCCAGGCGGCATCATCCGAAACGACGAGGACTGAACCAGCCGGGCCAGCACTCAGCTCCACCCGCGCGGAGGGGGCCTGCTTCTTCCCCTCTGCAGCGGCGGACCGATTACGCCTCCCTGGGTCATTGGATAGAAGGAACCGCCCCCGACGCGCCATTGAATGACACGAGGCCGCCGGAGATCGTCGCACCGTCGAAGGACGCCACTCCGCCGGAGAACGTCGCATTGTCGAAGTACACATGACTGCCAGAGAATTCCGCACTGCGGAAGTACGCCTTGCCGCCGGAGAACGTCGCGCCGCGGAAGTACACCTTGCCGCCGGAGAACGTCGCGTTGTCGAAAGGCACCACGCTGCCGGAGAACGTCGTACCACTGAAGGACACCTTGCCGCCGGAGAACGTCGCGTTGTCGAAGGACACCACACCTCCGGAGAATGTCACCTGGTAAAAGGACACGTGGCTGCCGGAGAACGTCGCGTTCTCGAAGTACACGTGGCTGCTGGAGAACGTCGCGCCGCCGAAGTCCAGATCGCCGTCGATGGCGACCTCGGTGAGATCAAGCGAGCAGCCTTGCCACGAACGGTGAGCGCCCTGGGGAACGCGGTAGTGGTCTCCGATAAGTCGCAGGATCGTATGCCGGACCTCGCGTAGTGCGCGATACCGGTCGTTCTTCCCCTGGTGGGCCTCGCGCTGTTCTTCGGAGGAGGTGCCGCCGGGAGGGTCACCCGGGTCGAGGGGGAAGGGCAGACGGAGGTAGGCGCATAGGACGTCGATGCAGGTCTGGCGCAGGCTGTCGTCGGGGGCGTCGTCGGCGAGGCCTGCGAGGGCGTGGACGCCGCCGAGGCGGACGGCTGGGGAGTCGGAGCCGAGTTTGTCGACGGCCTGGGAGAAGCGTTCGGTGTGGAGGCGGGTGGCTTCGCGGTGGGCGCCGGCTTCGTCGACGCGCTGGCGCCGGTAGGAGACGACCAGGGCGACGAGCGCGCCTGCCCCGGCGACCACCCCGAAGGAGAGCTTCACCAGGTCGAAGAGCGTCTTAGCGTCGAGCTTCGCTGTGCTGTCGATCTCCTCGAAGTCGAGCAGCACCACCAGACCGTAGAAGATGCCGCCCGTGACCAGGACCGCAGCGGCGAAGGCAAGGCCCAGCGCCCAGCCGACCCTCCACAGCCGCAACTCCCGATCATTCTGGGCAGACCGGGGCTTCCGGTTGGCTGTCATGAAGCTGAAGACCAGGCTGGGAAGTCAGCGGTTGCAGTCCAGTCTGCCCGGCTCCTCACCACACGTCGGCAAGCCCGCCTCCGGCTCCCCAGCCGCAAGCCAGACCAGCAGCGCTGTCTCATGAGACATGCCGAAGTCTGGAGAACGACGGATGGCGGGCCATCGGTGCCGTCCTCGAGGAGCACCGCCCGGTGCTCCTCTCCCGGCAGAGCACCGACTTGGCGCCGTACTTTCCAGAAATCTTGGAGGCGCTGCGCCACTGCCCAGTGGGCACGGTGCTGGACGGTGAGCTCTGCGCGGTGATGGAGGGACGGATGGAATTCGCCGCCCTCGCCTCCCGGCGCGGCCGCGACCGACGGGGCTGGGCGTCCGTGGTCTTCATGGTCTTCGATCTGTTGGCGACGGCGGGCCAGGACTTGCGCCTGCGCGCCCTGCAGGGACGGATGGAACGCCTGGGTGCACTGCTGCCGCCTTCTCCGACGCGGGGAGAACTTCCTGGCCCGCAAGAAGAACACGAACGTCGCCTGCGTGGCGGTGGCCCGTGAACTGGCGGGCTGGTGCTGGAGCCTGGCGATAATGCCGGACTGACCCTGCGGGGTCCACAGAACGGCCGGCGGGAGGCCGGACGTGCCAGCGCGAGGCCGGACGTGCCAGCGCGAGGGACGATGCCCGAGGACCCTAGGAGCAGCCCCTGGTGGGCCACGCTCGGTTGTAGACCGGCGGCTCCGTCCCCGACGAACATCCGGTCATGCGGTAACCAACCCGCGGATATCAGGCTGACCGCGCGTCGACGCACGACACGCACACCGGCCTCCCGCCGGTCCCACAGCACCACCCCCAGGCCCGCGCAAGCGAGTCCAACGGCCCCTGCCCACTTGACAAAACGGTCTACATATCAGGTTCTCAGCGCTCTTGTCGGGTCGGGCACTCGTGAGCTGGGCGTTCGTCCTCACTTCTCATTGATCTGTCCACGCGGGTTTCTCATTACCGTGTCCGGTCCCTGGCGGTGTTGAGCCTGCCGGTGGGCACTCGCTCGATGCGGGTCCAGCCACTTCAGCCACGCTCCTTCAGAATCGCCAGCACCAGTTCGGCGCCCGGTGCGGACTCAAGCAGGGTTGAGTCCATCAGGGCGACGAACTGGTCGTCGAAGCCGTCGGCACCCACCTCGCCAGCCTCCACGGCGCGAATCATCAGGCGCTCCAGGATGTCGGCGACCTCGATGATCCGTGGATCGCCGGCCAGCCAGTCGGGCTCCCCGGTGAAGAAGTTGTAGAGCCTCACCATGTCGGGGTCGTCCAGCTCCTCGTGCTTCTTGGCAATCACGGAGTCGATCAGGTCGGGAACCTGCGCGGCGATCATGATCCAGGCATCCCGCTCCAGCTCGATGTACCGCTCCCCGACGCCGAGACCGCGCAGCCGGTCGAGGTAGCCCACGACGCTCTGCGGAAGCGCCAGGTGTTCTCCGGCGGCGAGCCGGGCGAGTCGGCTGCGGGTGTTCTGCAGCCGCCGGATCTCGGCGCGCAGATCCTTGTCGATCTCTTGGACGCCGCCGGCGAACTCCTCCGGGCCGGCGTCGAGGAGTTCCTGCACCCGGGCCAGCGGCACGCCTGCATCAGCCACGGTGCGGATCCGGATCAGTCGCACGACCGCGGCGGCATCGTAGTTCCGGTACCCGGACCGGTCGCGCTCGGGCTCGGGCAGCAGCCCAACCTTGTGGTAATGGCGTACCGCCCGCACCGTCACCCCGGCGTAGGCCGCAAGCTGGCTGATGGTGAGCATAGGTCTCAGACTGCCTCAGGCGATCTTCCGGCGATAGGCGGCCATCGCGAAGACGTACGCCACGACGAGGATGCCCACACACCACGCGAGCGCGGTCCAGATGTCGTCGCCGACCGGCCGCTGGGCGAACAGGCTGCGGATCGTGTTGACGATCGACGTCACCGGCTGGTTCTCGGCGAACCAGCGCACCGGGCCGGGCATCGTCTTTGTGGGCACGAACGCCGAGCTGACGAAGGGGAGGAAGATGAGCGGGTAGGCGAACGCGCCCGCTCCCTCGACCGACGACGCGGAGAGCCCGGGGATCACAGCGAGCCAGGTCAGCGCCAGGGTGAACAAGAGCAGGATGCCGGCGACAGCGAGCCAAGCCGACACTCCTGTCCCCGATCGGAAGCCCATGAGCAGAGCGACGCCCACGACGAGCACGAGCGCGATCAGGTTGGCAACCAGCGAGGTGACGACATGGGCCCACAGCACACCCGACCGCGCGATCGGCATGGACTGAAATCGCTCGAAGATCCCGCTCTTCACATCGGTGAACAGCCGGTATGCCGTGTAGGAGATGCCCGATGCGATGGTCATGAGAAGGATGCCGGGCAGCATGTAGTTCACGTACGAAACCGACCCGGTATCAATGGCGCCGCCGAACACGTAGACGAACATCAGCATCATGGCGACCGGTGTGATGGCGGTCGTGATGATGGTGTCCATACTGCGTGTGACGTGGCGCAGGGTCCGCCCCGTGAGGGCGGCGGTGTCGCTGAAGAAGTATGCGGTCATCGTTGTCCCCCAGTTGTCGTGCCGGTGGCGTCGCTCTTGTCGCCGCCGCCGGTGACGGCGAGGAAGATCTCCTCCAGCGTCGGTTGCTTCTCGACGTACTCGACCTTGGCCGGCGGGAAGAGCTGTTTGAGCTCGGCGAGGGTGCCGTTCACGATGATCCGTCCCTGGTGGAGGATCGCGATCCGGTCGGCCAGCTGCTCGGCCTCGTCCAGATACTGCGTGGTGAGCAGCACGGTCGTTCCATGGTCGGCGAGCTCCTTGATCGCGTCCCACACCTCAATGCGCGCCTCGGGATCGAGGCCGGCCGTCGGCTCGTCCAGGAAGATCACCGACGGACTCCCGATGAGGCTCATCGCGATGTCCAACCGACGGCGCATCCCACCCGAATACGTGGACACCTTCCGAGTGCCGGCGTCGGTCAGGGAGAAACGCTTCAGCAGGTCATCCGCGATGGCGCCCGGGTCCTTGAGGTGGCGCAGCCTGGCGACGAGTACGAGGTTCTCCCGACCGCTGAGGATCTCGTCGACGGCCGCGAACTGTCCGGTGAGGCTGATGGACTCCCGCACATTCGCCGGTTGCATGGCGACGTCGAAGCCATGGACGGTGGCTGTCCCCGCCTCGGGCTTCAGGAGCGTGGCGAGGATCCTCACGGTCGTGGTCTTACCCGCCCCGTTGGAGCCGAGCAGGGCGAAGATGCTGCCCCGCGCCACGTCGAAGTCCACGCCGCGCAGCACTTCGAGCTTCCCGTACGACTTCTCCAGACCCTGCACGCGAATCGCCGGACCGGCGATTGATTGGGTCACCATGGTCATCTGCCTCCTTCGCGGAGCTCTCCAGTCGGCTGTGAGGAAGCTCCTGCCGGAAGGATGGAGGGTTGACCCAGCGTCAAGGTCAAGCCAGTTCGACTACAGCATCCCGGCGGGTTCCTGGCCTGCCGCTTCAAGATGGCGGCACCTCATGCTGTGAGTGGCCGAGAGTCACTCTACGGAGCGATTCTCAGCGATCTGTCGCAGACGACAAGTTGACGACAGATCGCTGAGAATCCGACAGTTCTAAAGTGGCCCTACAAGTTCACAGGACGCGGCGGACGGCCCAGCCGAAATGGGTCCAATACCCCTTGGTGAGGGGCACGGTTTCGACGGTCTTGCCGGGGCGCGGTGCGTGTCCATATTGCCGCCGCCGACGTAGAGGCCGACATGGCCCCAGTTGCCGTCGTTGTTGATGACGCCGATGTCGCCGGGCTTCAGGCCGGAGCGTGAGACGGATCCGGGCAGGCCGCGCATTGCCTGGGAGGTGCGCGGCAGGGTGATGTGCGCCCCCTTGTAGAAGGCGTAGATGAGCAGGCCCGAGCAGTCGAAGCCGTCGCGGGGATTGCCGCCGCCCCACACGTAGGGGGTGCCCTGCTGGGCGTGCGCGCTCTGGACGACGTCGCCGACGCGTCCGCCGACCGCCTGGTTGTCGCCGGTGGCGGGGGCGAGCTGGTCGTACTGGCGAATGAAGCCGGTGACGTCGTCGGCGTAAGTGGCAGAGTGGTTGTAGCGCAGGATCGCCCGACGCAGCTGGGCGTCGTTGCTGAGGTCGTTGCTGCCGAACCCGCAGAGGTATGCGGCGGTGCCGAGCGCGGCGTCGAAGGCGTTGTGCGGATCCTTGATGCCGTCGTTGTTGCTGTCCTGGCCGGAGGCGCCCTTCCAGGTGGAGGGAAGGAACTGCATGGGTCCCACGGCGCGTTCGGAGTCGGCATCGCCGTCCCAGCGGCCGCCGTCGGTGTCGCGGAAAGGGGTGGTGTTGCCTCCGACGCCGCTGCCGTCCAGGCGCGGGCCCAGGATGCGCGGGGTGATGTTTCCGTCGGGCGCGATCTGCCTGCCGCCCGCGTGGTTGGATTCGACCTTCCCGATCCCGGCGATCACCGGCCAGCGCATCCCTCGGCACTTGGGGCGCAACGTGCGGATGCGCTCGGCTGCGATGCCGTAGGCGGCGAGCATCACCGGGTTCACCCCGGCCACCCTGGTCGGGACACCTTGCCCCGGGCCCGGGGCCCCGCCGGTCTCGTCCTCGTGCTCGGCGGCGCCGCCAGCGACCGCGGCGACGAACAAGATGCACAGGCCGAGCAGGAACGCGAACGGGCTGAGCAGCAGGCCCGAGGCGAGGATGGCCTCTTTCGCCCCGGTCACGGATGCCTCCGAGGCCGGGGCGGCGCGGGCGGCGTGGCCGGACGAGGCCGCAGGGAGCCCTGCTGGATGCGGTGCAGGCGCCGCTGGAGCGCGGCCCGGGCAGGACTGAGCGGGGGCTGCACGATACGCGGCGGCGCGGGACGCCGCTGTGGCGCCGCCGGAGCCGGAGCCGGGGTGGGGGCGGCTGGCCGGACCGCCACCGGCACGGGACGCGGCGGTCGCGCCGGACGAGCGGGCGGGGCAGGCCGACGCCTGCCCGGACCCGCACCACCGCCGGCAGGTGCAGGAGTGCGGGGCGGGGCGTAGCGGCCCAGCGGCCGACGGCCGGTGGCGATGCGGCCCACGGAGCGCAGGTTGTGCCAGTACTCGGCGCCGAAGTTCTGCACGGGCGGCACGTACTGCTGCTGCACCTGCGCCAGGCGCTGGCCCAAATGCTGGACGCCGCCGGAGACCTGGCCGGGAACCGCAGCCGCAGCCGCAGCGGTGCGGCGCGCCGCCCGGGGCCCGTAGACCGGCAGGCCGAGCGTGGACTTGAGCCCTGCCTTGGTCGCTGCGACACCGCCGCGGGCCGCGCCCCGCGCCACGGCGCCGGTGGCCTTGGCGGACCCGCCGATCAGCCGTCCGGTACCGCGCGTCAGCCGGGCGGCCAGCGCGGTGGAGCCCCGCGCCTGGCCAAAGGCGGCCCCGGCCGCGCCGCCGCTGGCGGCCAGCGCGCCGAGCATCATCGAGCCGACCAGCAGCTTGCGCCCGACACCGCGCTGCGGTGCCTGCTGGAGGGGCTCTGCGCTCTGGCTGGCGCCGAAGATGCTGGAGGCGGGAGCGCGCGCACGGTGGCGTTCTCGGTGGCTCGCACCAGGCGCTTGCGGTAGATGAACGCGCTGATGCAGATGATGTCGATGACGATGAAGCGGACGGTGACGCCGCCGGGCAGGTCCTTCTCGGGGGCGTTGATGATCGCGGTGATGACGACGATCAGCACGGCCAGGGCCACGACGGCGACGACCATCAGCGCCAGTGAGCGCAGGATGGACGTGACGCGGGAGCCCAGCCAGGAGCGTCCCGGCCCGGGCACCACCCCGACCACGAGGGCGACCTTGGCGATCATCGCTTCCTTGGCGATGCAGAACTGCGCGTACAGGAAGCTGCCGTCCAGGACGGTGATGAACAGGCAGGTGAGGAATGCGGCCAGGAGCATGAAGAACGCGCCGCCGACCTTGTCCATCGACGCCTTCTTCAGCGACGCGGTGGCCTCGCCCTACACGCAGGCTTTCTCGAACTTCGCGACCGGGCCCTTGGCCTGCAGCTTCTCCTTAACGACCTCGTCGGGCAGGGTGGTGAAGCTCTCCATCATGTCGCCCATGACGCCGCCGACCCAGGGGACCTTCTCCCGCACCTTGTCCTCGGGCAGATCCAGCAGCTCATCGACGTACTGGTCGACGACGGCCTGCTCGATCCGCGACTCCTGGAACTTCTTGGCGCATGCGCCCTCGAAAGTCTGCCCGTAGGAGAGGAGCATCGTCGGCCGCACGACGAAGGCGTCGGCGAGCGCGTCGGTGAGGGGCCGGGACAGCTGGTGCGATTCCTTCGATTCCCAGCCACCGCCGCCCTTGCCGGAGTTGGCCAGCGTGGTCGGCTTGTCGTTCTTCAAATCCTGGTTGTCCAGGACCAGGGCGGCCACCTCGACGGCCAGGGCACGGGTGGTGGCCACCACCCCGTCCTGTTCGGACAGCAGCATCTGCGGCGGCGGGGCGGCCAGCGTGGTCACCGCGAGCGCGGAGATGACCAGCGCGGCACCGGCCTCACCCCAGCCGCGGGCCCGCTGACCGAACATCAGGTGCCATCCGGCGATGAACCCGGCATAGGTCACCCCTGGCACGCCGACCTGCACCATCACGATCGCGTACAGGGCGTCGGAGACGATCAGTGCCGGTTTGAGGAGAAGCCCGGCGAGCTTGAACGACAACGACCAGGCGATGAGGAAACAGGCAAAGGACACCAGCCACTTGGTGCCCAGGAACAGCATCTCGACGAGAAACGCCTGGTTCTTGAGGTCCCAGCGGGCCGAGGGGCAGGTGCCCCGCGCTCGGCACGTACGACAGCATCCGGGCGGAGGCCGAACTCGGGAACCTGGCGGGGCGCGGCGAGGTCGCTCTGGTCCATGCGCAGCACGCCCGCAGCCACGCCGCCGACCTCGACTGCCTGGCCGCGACCACACCCCTATGGCTGCCGGTCTACGCGGCCGGGGCTGCCGTGCTGGTGGGCCTCGGCGCGTGGTCCTCGACCGGGTCCGCTCGCGGAACCGTGATCCGTACGGCCGAGCGATGTGATCGCCCGATCGTGAGTTCTTCCGCTCCTGGGCGGGGATGGACGCGATGCTCAAAGGGTCGGCGGTGAACGGCGTCGCGTGAGCGCGCACAGGGTGGGGGACATGGCATGCCACAAGAACCTGAGGAACAGCGGGATCCGGGCCTGGACGGGCGAGCCGTACTGCTGGTGGCCGGACTGGCCGATCTGGCGGTGAGCACGGTGGGTTCGGCCCTGGGTGCGGTGCGGGGAGCACTGCACCGCTCCGACGCCGCCGAGCTGGCGGCGGATGCCGAGCGCGACCTCCTGGCGCGCGGGCGGCTGGCGCTGGACCGGTACGCGGCCGCGCCCCCGGCCCATCTGGAGATCCTCGCCCGGCGCGCCCTCGCCCGACAGGCCGCCGATGACGAGTGACCGGTGGGGGCCGGACGCGCTGAAGACCCGCGTCGACGACGTACTGCACCGCTTCGTCGCCGAAGAGGCGGACCGGCTTGCGGAGGTCGACCCGCTCCTGGGCCCGGTGGCCGGGCAGTTGGAGGCGGCGGTCGCGGACGGGAAACGGCTGCGGTCGGCGTTCTGCTACTGGGGCTGGCGCGCGGTGGGGCAGCCGGACAGCGACGCGCTCGTACGGGCCGCGGCCTCCATGGAGCTCGTCCACGCTGCCGCGGTCGTGCACGACGACCTCATCGACGACAGTCCGCTGCGGCACGGGCGGCCCACCGCCCACAGGGCGCTGCGCGCCGCCGTACGCGGACGCCCGCGCGCCGACGCCGCGGCCAGGTCACTGGCGATGCTGGTGGGAGACCTGCTGATGGCGCTGGCCGGACAGCTCTTCGCCACCAGCGGTCTGCCCGCCGCGTATCTGGCCCGGGCCCGCCCGCTGTGGTCGGTGATGGCCCGTGAGCTGATCGCGGGCGAGTGCCTGGAGATCCTCCGTACCGGCGCCGAACCGGACACCACGGCGTCGCTGAAGGTGATCCGCTACAAGACGGCGAAGTACACCGTCGAGCAGCCCCTGCTCATCGGCGGGACCCTGGCCGGGGCGGGGGCGCGGCTGCGCGAGGGGTATCGCGCGTACGGGCTGCCGCTGGGGGAGGCGTTCCAGCTGCGGGACGATCTGCTCGGTCTGTTCGGTGACCCGGACGTGACGGGCAAGGCCAACGCCGACGACGTGCACGGCCACCGGCCGACGGCCCTGCTGGCGGAGACCTGGCGCCTGGCCGGTGACGACGAGCGGGAGCGGCTCCGTGCTCTCCTCGGCCGACGCGACCGGAGCGGTGAGGGGCTGCGGGCGGTGCGCGAGCTCATGCTCGGGCTCGGGGCGCCCGCCCGCATCGAAGACATGATCAGCGCACGCGTCGCGGAAGCGCTCGACGCCCTGCACGAGTGGGACGTGCCGTCGCACGCCACCGCAGCCCTCACCGCGTTGGCCGGTTCGGCGGCGCTCCGCCTCTCCTGAGACGGCCGCCCCGTCTCCCCTGACCCCGCCGCTCCACGGAAGCCGAGGAACCTGCCATGACCTGCACCGAGGCATCGATGAACACCCTGCGACAGGCCGGTGACGAGCTCGCCGACGCCACCGTCGCCGCGCTCTTCGAACGCGGTCAGGTGGGCACGTTCAACACCCTGATGCGGTACGTCTCCACCGTCGGAGCCCCCTTGCCGGACGGGCTCCCCGACGTCGCGCGTGAATACCTCGAGGCCACCCGTGTCCCACCGGCGTGGGTGGACTGGGGCGAGATGGAGAAGGCCCGCCTGTTCTTCATCGACAACAACGTGCACATCTCCACCGCGCTGTCCTTCGCCTCCATGCCCGCCTGTTACGTCGTCCCGCGCGTGGCGAAGCTCCTTTCGGCCACCCACGGACTGAAGTACCCCTCCAAACGGATGGCGGAGACCGGGCAGTTCACCGTCTACCTGATGCGGCCCGACGCCTTCGAGAGCGGCAGCCGCTTCATCCCCGCCGCCCAGAAGGTACGCCTCCTGCACGCCTCCATCCGCCACCACCTCGTACGCGAGAACCGGTGGGACATCGACGCGCTCGGCACGCCGATCTGTCAGGAGGACCTGATCGGCGGGCAGATGTTCTTCTCGATGCTCGTCCTGGACAGCTTGCACCGCCTGGGCATCCACATGTCGACGGAGGGTGCGGAAGCCTATTACTACGCGTGGCGCGTGGTCGGTGCGATGCTCGGCGTCGACCAGGACGCCGTGCCCAAGACCCTCGACGAGGCCCGCCACTTCCTCGATCTGTACATGGTCCGGCACATGGGTCCCTCCGAGGAGGGCGCGCACCTGACCCGGCAGCTCATCGACCTCTACGAGGAGGTGGTGCCCGGGACTCTGCTCGACCCCATCGTCGCCGCCCTCATCCGCCACCTCGTCGGAGACACCTGCGCCGACTGGCTCGCGGTGCCCCGCACTCCGTGGGACACCGTCGTCAAGGCCGTGCCTCACCTCCTCGGCGTCCTGGAGAGCATCGAGGACCGCTCCCCGCTCGGCGCCTGGGCACTGGACCGCCTGGGCCACCTCACCAGCGTCTTCGAACTGTCCTCGCTCACCCGCGGACGCGTCATGCACTACGCCATTCCCGAACAGCTCAAGACGGAGTACGGCGTCTCCCACGCGGTGACCCGCAGCCACCGGTGGACGCCGCCCGCCGCCACGGTGTGAGGCGGGCCGCACCCCGGCCGCGCGGACGTGCGCGACCAGGAGTGCGGCGCGTCTCGCCGCGGTCAGCCCGCGGCGTTCCGCAGGCGGACGGGCAGGGTCTGGTGGCCGTTGCTGAGCAGGGAGCCGAGCGGACACAACTCCTCGGCAGGCACGGCGAGTTCGAGCTTCGGGAAGCGCTCGAAGAGCAGCCGCAGGGCCGTGCTGACCTCGAGACGGGCGAGCGGGGCCCCCAGGCAGAAGTGGACGCCGTGGCCGAAGGCCAGGTGCTCCTTGAGCGTGCGGGTGATGTCGAAGGCGTCCGCGCTCTCGCCGTGCCAGTCGGGGTGGCGGTTGGCCGCCGCGTAGGAGGCGAGGATCGCCTCGCCCCGGGCGATGGTCTGCCCGTCGGGCAGTTCGATGTCGGTCACCGCGAACCGCAGCGGCAGGTGCCTGACCGCCGGTTCGAGCCGCAGGGTCTCCTCGACGGCGTCGTCCCAGTGGGCCTTCCCCGCCTGCAGGAGCGCGAGCTGGTCGGGGTGGGCGAGCAGCTGGGTGATCGCCTGGTCGATGACGTTGACGGTGGTCTCGTAACCGGCGCTGATCATCAGCAGGAGCGTGTCGCGCAGCTCGTCCTCGGAAAGGCCGCCCTCCGCGTCGTCGTCGCGCGAGGTGATCAGGAGAGAGGTCATGTCGTCGCCGGGCTCGGCCCGCTTGGCGGCGATGAGCAGATGCAGGGCCTCGTACAGCGCCCTGGTGTTGGCCTCGGACTGCTCGGCCGTCAGCGTGGTGTCGAAGACGCCGTCGACGACCCGGCGGAAGGAGTCCTGCTGCTCGGCCGGCACGCCCATGAGCCGGCTGATGACCGCGATCGGCAGCGGGTACGCGAGGCGCTCGCGCAGGTCGACGACCTCGCCGGGCGGGAGGGCGTCGAGGTCGTCGAGGATGCCGGTGACGACCGCGTCTATGTTCTCCCGCAGCGCGGTGACGCGGCGGTGGCTGAACGCGGGGGCGACGATGCGCCGAAGACGCCGGTGGTCCGACCCGTAGGCGGTGAACATGTTCTCCACCGCGACCCACAGCGCGAGCGGCCACCGCTGGATCGCGTCGTCGTACTCCGGCCAGTGCGCGCGGGCGTCCTTGGAGACGCTCGGACTGGTCAGCAGCTCCTTGAGCAGCGCCGGGTCGGTGACCGACCAGGCGGTCACACCGAGGATGTCGACGCGGGCCGCCCGGCCGTGAGCGCGCAACTGCCGGTGCTCGTCGTGGGCGCGGGCCCCGGTGGGGTCGAGGACGATCGGCTTCGTGGACAGGGTCATGGTGTGGTCCCTTCAGACGGATGCGACGGCGGGGAACAGGACGGGCAGAGCGGCGAGCGCCCGGTGGAAGGGCCCGGGGCGCCAGACCAGCTCGCCGGGGGCGGTCGCGAGATCCATCTCGGGCAGCGCGTCGAGCAGGTGCGTGATGGCCGTCTCGGCGATGAGATAGGCGTGCGGACGCGCCGGGCAGGCGTGCGGCCCGGTGCTCCACGACAGGTGCGCGCGATTGCTGGCGATGCGCTGGTCCCCGAGGGCGGGGTCGTTGTTGCAGGCGGCCATCGAGATGACGACCGGCTGGTGCGCCGGGAGCAGGAACCCTTCGACGTCGACCGGATGCGGCGGATAGCTGATGCAGTAGTTCGCCAGCGGCGGGTCGGTGTACAGCACGGTGTCGAGCGCCTCACGGACCGACGAGCCCCCCGCGTGCAGGTCCCCGGAGAACTGGTCGTCGGTGAGGATCCTGAGGACCGTGTTGGCGATGAGGTTGGTCAGCGGCTCGATGCCGGCGCCGTAGAGAGTGACGAGCTGGTGCGCCATCTCGACGCCGTCGAGGGACGCGGAGTGCGCCAGGAGCCGGGAGGTGATGTCGTCGCCGGGCTGCCGCTGGCGCAGCGCCACCAGGTCGGCGACGGCCTCGGAGAGGATCTGGTTGCCGCTCGCGGCGTCCACGCCCTCGAAGATCTTGGCCATGCCGTCCGCGATGCGGCGGCCCGTCTCATCCGGGCAGCCGAGCAGCGCGCTGAGGACGCGGAAGGCGATGGGCCAGGCGTACTGGCTCAGCAGATCGGCGCCTTCGGAGTCCCGGAACTCGGCGATGGTGGCGTCGGCGACCCGCTCGACGACCTTGCGCAGCTCGTGCTGGTCGACGGCGTTGATCGCGTCGCTGTTCGCCGACCGGTAGCGGGTGTGCGCCGGCCCGGTCGAACGCAGCGCGTTGGGGCGGCTCTCCATCATCGGGCGGACCGGACAGGTCTCCGGGATGGACTGCTCCCACACCCCTGGATCGGCCGGGAACCGCAGCGGGTCGTTGAGGATGCGCCGGGCCTGGGCGTAGCCGATGACGAGGGTCGCGGGGACCCCGGGGACGAGATCGACCGGGACGAACGGCCCGAACTCGGCCCGCATCCGCGCGTAGGCGGCGTGCGGATCGGCCGCGAACTCGGCTCCGTACAGGGCGATCCGGCGCTCCAGGGCCGCGTCGGTCGAGGTCAGGCTGGTCACGGGCGGGGCTCCAAAACGGGTGCGTGCAGGTCGGACAGGTACTCGCAGAGGGTGATCAGGGCCATGACGCTGGAAGTGCCGTCACGCGCGTCACACGTCGTCAGCGGCGTGTGCGCGTCCAGTTGGAGTGCCTGACGGATCTCGTCCAGGTGGTAGAGCGGGGCGCCGTCGAAGAGGTTGATCGCCACGGCGTACGGCGTGCCCTGCTCCTCGTGCAGCGCGAGGATCTCGAAGGAGGCCTCCAGATTGCGGGTGTCGACCAGCACGAGGGCGCCGAGAGCACCCTCGGTGAGCCCCGCCCACATGGGCCGGAAACGGCCCTGACCGGGAGTGCCGAACAGATACAGCACCAGGGCCTCGCTGAGATGCAGCCGCCCGAAGTCCATGCCGACGGTCGTGGTGGTCTTCCGCGGCGTCCGTGCCAGATCGTCCACCCCGGCGCTGGCCTGCGTGATCCGCTCCTCCATGCGCAGCGGCGGCACCTGGGAGACGCTGCCCACGAACGTCGTCTTGCCGACGCCGAAGCTCCCCGAGATCACGATCTTCGCTGACCTGGTCACCCCGGGAGGCACGTAGATGAGGCCGTCAGACGAGGGCGCGGAGACCACGCAGTACCTCCTGGAGCAGATCGGTTTGGGGTTGGTCGTCGTCGGCGGCGACCGGACGGGTCAACAGGCCCTCGTCGATGAGGGAGGAGACCAGGATGCGCACCGTGGAGGGCGGGAACTCCAGGGCGGCCGCGATGTCCGCGACCGCCAGGCCGCCGCCCCCCGCGTGGGTGAACAGACCCATCACCCGACGGGCGTCGGCGCTCAGGGCCTCGGACGAGCCGCTCGCGGCGAGCAGCACGGTCTCCAGGCGCACAGCCGGATCGGCACGGACCCGCCCGTCGGTACGGACATAGGGTCTGACCAGGTCCGGGTCTCGCCGCGGTCCGCTCACGTCGTCGGCAGGCCTTCGACAGGCCCCCGCGGGGCGACCTTCATCTCGTGGCCGACACGCTGGGCCAGCTCCAGCATGTGATGGGTGATCAGGCCGATGTCGGCGTCGGGGCCGGTCGTCTGCACCGACAACATCGTGTTGCCCCCGGCCTGGGTGATCAGGCCCACGTGGTTGGTCAGCTCGATCAGGGCCTGCCGGGTGCCGCCACCGCCGGTCTCCTCGTCGTACGCGAGCGCGGCCGCGCGCACGGCCGCGGTGATCGCGGCGAACTTCTCCGCGTCGTCCTGCTCGATGCCGGCCGTCCTGGAGTGCAGCAGCCCGTCGGAGCTCATCAGGACCGCGTGCCTGACACCTTCGAGGGACCCCAGTGACCGGTCCAGGAGCCAGCCGAGTTCATTGCCGGTGGTCACGTTCAGGCTCCTTCATGCGTGGTGGTCGAGTCTTCCGTGCGCGCGCTGCGCGTCCCCTTCGCCCAGGCGGCGGCGATGGCGGGGCGGCCCGGCGCCGCGTGGCCGCCGGACGGGGCCGCCCGTCCGGCCGCGGGGGCGGTCGTCCGCGAACGGACGGTCAGCCCACTGGCGGTGGTGCGCTTGGCGGGAGCCGGCTCGGCGCGCGGCTGCGGGGCGGGCGGGGGAGCGGCGGACGTGGTCAACAGGCTCTTGGGAATGAACATGTAGACGCGCGTCCCGCCGAACGGGTTCGGGGCCTCCAGGTCGATACGGAACCCGTAGTCCCCGGCGAGGGCGGCCGCGGCCCGCAGGCCGGTCTGCGGGTGGGCGCCGAGCTGGTTGATGTCGTCGCGCCGAGCACCCGTCAGGATCGCCCTGGCCCACGTCAACTGCTCGTCGTTCATGCGCAGTCCGGCGTCGTCCACGATGACCGACACCCCGTGGTGCCCCTCCTGGAAGGACACGTGCACCCGCGCGGAAGACGGCGAATAGCGCACCGCGTTGTCCAGGAGCACCGCCAACGCGTGCACGACGGGACCGACCGCCCGGCTGGTGACCGTGACGGCGAGCTCCTGATGCTCGACGCGCTCGTACTCCTCGATGCTGCCCATGGCCGCCCGCACCACGTCGGTCATCGGGGTGGCCGGCCAGCGGCGGGACAACTTGCCCCCGGACAGCACCACGTAGTTCTGGGCCACGAGCAGCATCTGCTGCGTGGGGTGGTCGATGCCCACCAGCGTCTCGTACGCCTCGTCGCCCTCGTGCCGCCGCACGCCCTGGCTGACCCGCTGGCTCAGCTTCGACGCCATGCCCACCATCGCGGACGATACGGCCCGTACCGCCGCCCGGCTGGACTCCTCGGCGCTCTCCCGCGCCCGGGCCACCTCGTCCTGTGCGTTCTTCCGGGCCTCGGATATCTGCACGCTCGTACTGGTCTGGGCGTCGTACTGCACCTTGCGCACCGTGTGGGCGGCGGAGTCGGCCAGCCCCGTGAGGCGCTGCGCCAGCGTGGTGTTGACGAGCGCCTCGGGCAGTTCGATGTCGACACCGTGACCGGTGCCCAGACGCTCCGCCTCGGCCCCCAGCCGGGGGATCGCCCCGTCGGCGAGCTGCGCCAGCACCTCCTCGGTGGCGCGCTGGCGCAGGGCGATCTCCTCGGCCCGGCCGCGGAGGCGGTCGCTCGTACGGCGCTCACCTCGGTACTGGTCCCAGAACCGCCAGGCCGCGCTACCGGCGGCCAGGGCCAGAACTGAGGGCACCACAGTGGTGGCCTGCATCAGGTCTGTCATCACGTCCTCTACAGGTGTCAAAGGGGGGCGAGGAAACGGTTCGTCCGCTCCGAAGCGGAATCCATCGCTCAAAATCGGCCACGACACGCGTCACCGACCCGCGGGACGGAGCGAGCGCACCGCCCGGCTGAGGCTCGAAGCGGAAGCCGATCACGGAATTCCCGGGGCTGTCGGGGCCCGGCACACGCCGGGGCGGAAACGGCCGGCCCGGAGGGACGGCGCGTTCGGAACACATCCCAACTACGCGAGGAACCGCGCGGGTTGACGCGTGAACCCGAAAGCCGGCCGGAGGGGAGACACGGCGGCCGGGCAGATCCGGTGGGCGCGTCGAGGCTCCCTCGAGGACCCGGCCTGTCTCACCGTACTCATCAGCACTTCCTGGCTTCCCCTCGGTCACAGCAGACTTACGACAGCATGCATTTCAGCCAACTAGCGCATGGAAAGGGCCAGTTGGTCGACAGCTGCAAACGATATCCTGTCGTATCTACCAACCGTTTGGCCAGATGAGCCGACGGATCATGAGACGAACCCGGCGGCAGCAGGCGCGCCGCGTTGACCGCTGCCCCGAAGGTTCCTCAGCGCGTGTCCGTCAGGTGCGGGGCCAGGATGTCCGCGACGGTCTTGAGGTGGTCCGGTGCGGCCATGGCGTGGTGGGTGCAGTCGAGGCTGTGGTGCGTGATCCGGCCGGTGACCCAGGGCCGCCACGTCTCGCTCGTAGGAGCGTGCGACGGCCTGTTGCGGGAGGCCTGGAAGTAGACCAGGTCGCCGTCGAAGGGGCGCGGCGTGTGGGTGGGCAGGAGAGCGGTGTAGTGCGCCAGGAGGGCCTTGGCGGTGGCGATCTGCTCCTCGTGCAGTACGCCCGAGAGGCCTTCGGGCAGACCCTCGCGGGTGGAGGACGGACCGGCGCAGGACGGATCAGTGGGGGAGGCGAGTGCGGGCTGCGGCAGACCGAGGGCCTCATGCAACAGCTGGCGGATGAGGTCGTCGTCCGGGTGCTCCGGCAGCGGGGGCGTGTGCTGGATCGGGGCCGAGTCGAGCATGGCGAGCAGCTGCACGTCTTCCCCGTCGGCCGTGAGCCGCACGGCGATGGCCTGAGCCAGCGCACCGCCCAGGGACCAGCCCAACAGACGGTAGGGGCCGCTGGGCTGCACGGTACGCAGGGTGTGGACGTAGCGGGTGATCAGCTCATCGAAGGTGGTCACCGGAACGCCGTCATGGCGGGGATCGGGGGCCTGCAGCGCGTACACGGGCAGACCGGCCGGCAGATGACGCGGCAGCGGGGCGTAACACCAGCCCAGCCCACCCGCTGGGTGGACACAGAACAGGGGCGGCTGGTCGCCGGTGGGGCGCAGTGGAAGCAGCATCTCCTGGGCGGCCGTCGACGGGGAGTCGAGGGTGAGGAGTTCGCTCAGGGCGGCGACGGTCGGCGCCTGATAGAGCGCGCCCAATGAGAGGGTGGCGCCCAGCTGCTCGCGGATGTGCGTGATGAGCTTGGCGGCAGGCAAGGAGTGGCCGCCCAGATCGAAGAAGTCGTCGTCGATACCGACCTCGTCCACACCGAGGACCAGTGCGAACAGGGCACACAACTCCTTCTCCGGACCGGTCCGCGCGCCGCGACCCGATCGCACGGCGGCGGTGGGGGCGGGAAGGGCCGCGTAGTCGAGCTTTCCGTGCGCGGTCACGGGCAGCGTCTCGTGGAAGCTGAAACTGGCGGGCACGAAGGCCGCCGGAAGCCTGCCGGCGATGAAGGCGCGGAGTTCGCCGGAGCTCGGCCACGCGCCGCTCCCGGACCGGTGGGCGGGCAGCATGTGGGCGGCGAGCTGAGGCCCTTCGGCACCGTGGTGGACGGTGACGGCACAGCGGCTCACCGCCGGATGCCGGGCCAGGGCGGCCTCGATCTCACCTCGCTCGATGCGCACGCCGTGCAGGTTGAGCTGGTCGTCGACCCGGCCGAGGTACTCCAGGTCGCCGGTGCTGGTCCAGCGGACGAGGTCGCCGGTGCGGTAGAGGCGGGCGCCCGGCGGGCCGAAGGGGTCCGGCAGGAAGGCGCGCGCCGTCTGCTCCGGCTGGTCGAGGTAGCCGCGGGCGATCTGTGCGCCGCCGAGGAAGAGCTCGCCGGTGGCCTGGGCGGGCAGGAGCTTGCCGGCGGGGTCCAGGACGTACGCGGTCACGTTGTACCCGGGGCGCCCGAGGACCGGCCGCTCGCCGCGCTGGTCCAGACGGCAGTAGATGGCGTCCACGGCGGACTCGGTGGGACCGTAATAGTTGTAGAACGTCGTGGCCCGCTGGCGGCGCAACTGCCGCCAGAGGTCGCTGTCCAGGGCTTCCCCGCCGACCATCACCGTCGACGGTCGGTGGGGCAGCCCGGCGTCGAAGAGGCCGGCGGTCATGAGCCGCCGCAGGAGGGTGGGGGTGAGATCGAGGAAGTCCAGGCGCTCGGCGACGATGTGGGCCACCAGCGCCGCCGGATCGTGGCGGACCTGGTCGTCGATCACGTGCACCTCCTGACCGGCTGCCAGGAAGATCGGCCCCTCCCAGAAGGTGTCGAAGCTGAAGGACGCGGTCAGCGCCGCGCGCAGCCGGTGCCCGATCCGCCGTGCGGCGGGCAGGATCAGCTCCTGGAGATGGTCGGTGAAGAGGTTGGCCAACTGGCTGTGTTCGACCACCACGGCCTTGGGCCGGCCGGTGGTGCCCGAGGTGAAGGCCAGGTAGGCCGCGTCCCGCGCACGCACCGCACGTACCCGCTCCCGGTCCGCCACGTCCTCAGCCGACCGGCCCGCCAACTCCCCGGTGACGGCGGGGTCGTCCAGGCACAGCACCGGGATGCCGTCGGGCACGTGTGCGGCCGTCTCCCCGATCGCCAGCGCCACCACCGGGCGGGCGTCCGCCAGGAGCGCGTGATTACGCACGGTGGGGGAGCCGGTGTCCAGCGGCACGCAGGCCGCGCCCGACTTGAGCACAGCCAGCAACGCGATCATGAAGTCGGCGCTGCGGGGCAGCGCGAGGGCGACGCGCCGCTCGGGCCCGGCACCCGCCGCCTCCGTCAGCAGCCGGGCCAGCTGATTGGCCCGCCCGTTGACCTCCCCTCGCGATAGCCGTACGCCGCGACAGACGAGTGCGCTCGCCTGCGGCGCCCGCCGCGCCTGCTGCTCGAAGCGCGTGTGCAGCCAGCCGCCAGCCACCGCCCGGGTACGCCCCCGGCCGGCCGCAAGGAGCTGAGCCCGCTCGGCGTCGGTCAACAGGTCGATGTCCTCGAGGCGCTGCTCGGGGCCGGACTCGGCGAGGAGCCGCAGCAGATGCGTGAACCGGCGGTGGTGGGCGGCGATCTCTTCACGCGGGTAGAGCGCCGGATCGGCCTGGAGGTCGATGCGCAGCGAACCGTCGGAGGGGCGGTCATAGACGTTCACGCTCATGCCGGTGACCGGGCCGTTGGACAGATTGTGGACGACGGCCGGGTGCGGGCCGAAGGACAGCTGCGGGTCGTACGTCATGACGTTGATGCCCCAGTCGTCCAGGCACCCTTCCAGCCGCCGCCCCGCCCCCAGCTCCCGTACCAGGTACCAGAACGGATAACGCTGATGCCGCACGAGCCCCTTGGCCGCTCCCGACGTGGCACCCATCAGATCGGCCACCGTCTCGGCGCCGTCCAGAGGAACGCGCAGGGGGAGTACGTTGGCGAGCATGCTCGGCACCCGACGCGTCGCGGGACCGCGCCCGGTCACCGTCACATCCAGGACCGCTTCCCGCCGACGGCCCAGCCGCTGCACGTAGAGCGCCAGGGCGGCCATCGCCGCACCGGCCAGGTTCGTGCGGCAGCTGCGTGCCAGCGCACGCAACCCCACCGCCGCCTCCGGGCCCACGTACCCGGTCACCCGCTCGAAGGTCCGCGCCGGCATGAGCCACCGCTGGGAGGAGTGGGCGGCGCGCGGCCAGTCGGCCAACTGGCCCGCCCAGTAGTCCCGGTCCCGGGCCAGCACGGGCGAGGCGTGGTACTCGGCGTTGTCCGACACGGCGCGCGCCAGCGGCTCGAGGTCGGAGGCCGGCACCGGAATCCGCGCGTCCAGCGCGCTGTAGACCTGCGTCAGCCGGCCCAGGAACAAGCCCATGCTCCAGCCGTCCATCATGATGTGGTGGACGGCCAGGTAGAGCAGGAACCGGTCCGTACCGGTGCGCAGCACCGCGAAGGAGAAGGACGGAGAGCGGCGCAGATCCACCGTCCTGCGCAGGTCGGCCCACATCCACCGCTGCGCGGCCGCCTCCGGGTCCGCCTCCCCCCGCAGGTCCACCACCGACAGAGGCCATTGTGAGCACGGCTCGACCACCTGCCACACACGCTGCTCGCCATCGGTCTCGAACCGGACCCGCAGCATCTGTGTCTCGGCGACCACTTGGCGCAGCGCCCGCTCCAACAGCTCTGGCTGGATCCGACCCCGAATCTCCACGAACTCCGCAGCCCGGAAGGCGGGATTGTCCGGCTCCATCTCCTGCGCGAACCACATGCCGAGCTGCGCGGCCGTCAAGGCCAACCGCCCCTCGGAGGGCCGCCAGTCGCCCGAGCGTGTCTTCGGCACAGTGACTTCTGGGGCAGCAGTGGCTTGGCGCGTAGTCATATTGGGTCAACGGCCCACTTGGCGTCACGGTCACGGGTGGTCGCTACTCCTGCTGGACTGCCACGGGTGAGAGTCGAGGAGCGGCGGCTGCACGCGGGGCTTTCCGGCGGCCCGGATGCCTGGATGGCTGGAGCGAAGTTCACTCCGGCCGGGCCGGGAGGGGAGCTGACGTTCGACTGGGAGATGGTGCAGGGCAGGCAGTCCTGCACCTCATGCACCCCAAGAGGGCATCGCCGACTGTCATCCCGCTGCCAGGAGCCGGGAACCGAGCGGCTCGCCGTCCGTGGGGACCTGTCCGTCTTCCGTGATGGTCCCGCTCCAGCCGGGTCCGTCAACGGCGTGTGGCTGTCGTTCGCTACGGGTCGTGGCGGTGAGGCGTGCGGTGAAGGTGACCTGGTCGTTCTGGTGGCCGGCGACGTGGACGGTGTGAGTGCCGGGGCGGGTGGCGGGTTGCAGGGTGGCAGTGATGTAGCAGGGAGCGGTGAGTTCGACGTAGCGGTGCCACTCGGTGTGGGAGTGGGTGAGGAGGGTGTCGCGAGGGAGCTGAGCGTGGGCGCTTTGGCGGGCGGCCTCGATCAGGACCATGCCGGGGATGTGGTCGCAGTCGTGGTCGAAGAGCACGGGGTGGCGGGGGTCGGCGTTGAGGCGCCAGGCGTGGGGTTGGTGGGTGGGGGCCAGTACGAGGTCGCGGGCGTGCGTGCGGCCGAACGTGGCGGGGTCTTGGTCAGTGGGGCCGTAGTAGAGGTCCTTGAGGGTGGGTGCGGGGTGAGAGCCGGTGCGTATACGCCGGTAAGCGGCGGGAGAGATGCAGGTGAAGCGTCCGCGGCCGGTGGCGATGACGCGGTGGTTGTCGACGATGGTGAAGTCGGCGCTGAAGTTGGAGCCGCGGGAGGAGCGGACGAAGGTGGTGTTGATGGTGAGGTTGGTGGGGCTGTCCTGGATGCCCAGGTGTTCGGGATGAGTGACCACGGTCATGTCTTGCATCACGAAGTGGTGGTCCAGCGGGACGTCGTGTTCGGTGTGCGCGAGGTAGATGCCGATCTGGCGGAAGGTCTCGCACACCTGGAGATGGTCGTGGCCGAGACCGTCGGCGGTGGTGAAGAAGGTGTGGGCGCGAGGCCATTGGCCGGTGAGGGCGTAGGTGTTCTCACCGGTCTTCGCGTGTCCGGTGAGGAAGACCTCGGCGTGGGCGGTGCGGTGGACGTACTCGCGGGGCACGGTGGTGGTGAGCCGGGGTAGCGCGGCGGACTGTCGTCCGGCGCGGGGTATGTCCTGAGACCGGGGCGGACTGAGTGCGTTCCGCCCGTGCTGGACGGCCTGCGGTTTTTGCGGGACTTGGGTGGCTGTGGCGGCTTGCGGCGCCTGCCCGTGCGGGGCGGCCGACTCGGTCTGCCTGCTCAAGGTGGCGGTGACGACCTGAGTACCCGGCGGGTTGTTCGGGTTCTGGTTGTTCTGGGTGTCTTGCGAGTGAGTCAGGACCAGATTGTTCATGAACCTCTCCCCCTGGAGGTGAATGAAAGTAAGTCCATAACATACATACTCACCGGTTTTCTTTTCAAGTATCGGTGGTGAATGCATGCGACCAGTTCGGGGGGAATAGGGGTGGGCTGCTGGCATCAAAAATTCGTAACGCTGGGTAGTTGCCTGCGCGGTGGTCTCGGGTTGGGGGTTCGAGGTTAAGGGGAATTATTCCGTCCGCTTATCGAAGAGAAACCGGGATGCCGGTTTCTTATCGGGATTTCGGCTCACTGGCCTGTTGGTGGCCGCATCGCGGAGTTCGTGCTTCGTCGCGGGCGGTGCGCAATGCGGGCTCCGTTTCTGATGCAGCGTGGTGTTCGCCGATGATGGCAGGGTGTCGCGTGATGGGGCGACGGTTGGGCAGGCGTTGGGCGCCGATGACGGTAGTGGTGGGTGGGGAGTTTCATGGCGGTTCAGGTAGATTCGAGCGGTGCGAGTTCAAGCAAGGATGGGGCCAGTGTGACCAGTGGGGGAGTGGTGTCCGGCGATGGGCAGGCCCGTGAGGGGTTGGCTGGTGGCGGATTGGTGGGTCACCCGGAAGGACGCGGGCAGGGGTTGGAGCACCTGAGCCTAGTGGCGGTGAATATCGATGGGGTGCTGCTCAATGACAGTTTCGGTCCCGTAATCCGGCGTCTGGTCGAGTCGCGAGGCGGGGTCTACGGGGCGGAGTTGGAGCAGGCGTTGCTGTCGCAGCCGCAAATGGTGGCGGCGCAGGCGGCGGCGAATGTTCTGGGAGGAAGTGCGCGGGACCTGCTTGCGGCGTACTTCGAGGAGCGGGACCGATATGTGCGCGACCATCCGGTACGGATGCTTGACGGGGCGCGCGAGCTGTTGGAAAGGCTGCGTGCGCTGGAGGTGCGTGTGGTGTGTTATGGAGGGCTGGAGCGTACGCACTTCGATCAGTATCTGAGTTCTTTGGCGGGGTATTTCGACGAGCCGGTTTATGTGTGCACCAATGATTTCCGTCCTGGTATCCGGGAGATCACGGAAATGTTCGGTTTGCGGTTTGACCAGGTGCTCTTCATTGATGATGTGGCGCGGGTAGCGGAAGCGGCTAGGGAGCTTGGGGCGGCCTTCGTGGGGCACCCCAGTGACTACGCGAACGGGTTCCAGCGGCCGTTGATGGAGCGGGCCGGAGCCCGGCACGTGGTGCGCTCGCTCGGTGAGATCGATGAGGAGCTGCTGCGGACGGTGGATGCGGAGACGGCCGTCGGGGCCAACTGGCCTGCGCATGGTCCCGGGATCTGTTGAGGAGCAATGGGCCGGGTCTCCTTTCGCGGCTGGGGGCTGAGTTGTGAGCACCGTGCGAACTCGTCGGCCACCGCTGCTCTTTGAGAAGGGTGTGTCGACAGGGCCTAGGGGTGTGCCGCGGCCTCGGCGGCTGGCCGAGACGCGCGGCCTGGGAACGGAGTGCTGTCACAGAGGGTCCATGTTGCGGTAGTTGGCCTCCTCCTCGGTGGGCGTGATCGCCTGCAGAGCAAGTGACGGTTCTCCAGCCGGAGGATGTCGGCCCGGGGCGACGTGTTCAGCGTGCCGCCCCGTAGCGGGGGTACCGGGCGTTTGCGGCAAGTGAGTGCTGAGGGCCGGAAGTTGGCCGACTGCTGCTGGTGTGCCAAGTCGGTGCGAGTGGGGCGCGCCTGTCGTGGCTGGGCCGCTGGGCTGTTGCGTCCTGCGGCGGCTGGCCCCGTAGGAGGGGCTAGTGGCCCGATATCCCCGGCGTCCCCATACGTCCGCTACTCCGGCCTTCTTGGCGGCGCGGTCAGTGTGTGGCAGGTTGCTCATGGGTCGATTCGTGCTCTTGTCGCTGGTCCGAGGACGGGGGTGCTTCGTTGCCGGTGCACCGGTCTGTAACCGTGAACCCCCGGTCGGCTTTACCCCTGATGCTGCATAGATGTCCGGTCCAGCCGGATGCGGGAGCGCTGGGAGGTCGGGTCTGTCTCGGCGCCCCAGACTGCCAGTTCACTGCGCACCGCGACTGTGCCGCGCTGCCCTTGGTCCCCGGGAGTGGAGAGGGAGGAGGGAAAAGGACGAGGGTCGGGATTTGTCGGGCGTGGGGACGCTGAGGCGAGGGCTTGTCAAGATCTTCGGCGGGATCCTTACGGGGTGTTGTGGGTAAGGTACGTCCGAGACGGTTTCTTATTCGGGTCCGCTGCCTATCCGATATGGGCACGGAGTGCAGGGGAGGTCACGTGGCGCAGCAAGAGCGTGCTGTTCGAACCCGCCGAGCGGTGTTGGATGCGGCTGCGACGGTCTTTGCCGAGAACGGGTATGCGGCGGCCACGGTGTCGGACATCCTTCAGAGGGCCGGGGTGACCAAGGGGGCTCTGTACTTCCACTTCGATTCCAAGGAGGCCTTGGCGCGGGGGGTATTGCAGGCGCAGATCGCCTATGCGGCGTCACCTCAGGAGCTGAAGGTCCAGGAATGGGTGGACGGGGGTTTGCTGCTGGCGCATCGACTGCCGCGGGACCCGATGGTGCGGGCAGGGGCAGTGCTCTCCTCCGACCCGCAGGGCAGGGAGCACTACGGAAGTGCGTGGCCGGCGTTGATCGACTTTTCCGCAGGGATCCTTGCCGAAGCCAAGGAGCGTGGTGAGATCCTTGCGCATGTGGTGCCGCGGCAGACCGCGGAACTGATCGTGAGTGCTTTCCACGGGGTGCAGCTGTTTTCGCAGCTGGAGTGCGGGCTGGCCGATGTCGAGCGGCGGGTCACGGTGCTCTACGAGCACGTGATACCGGCGATCACGGTGCCGGCGGTGCTGGCGCGTCTGGACCTGGCCCCGGATCGGGGAGCACGACTGTATGAGCAGGTCACGGCCGTTTCGCCTGCTCCGGCTGAGACCCCGCCCGCGGTTCTTTCTGGGCGCGCCTCGGGCTGAACGCCCGCCGCTGGCATGCCCGGTGGCACTGCTGAACCGGGCGGCCCGGGGCGGAATGGTGGATTCACCAGGTAGTGGCGCCGCCGTCCACGGGCATGGTGGCACCGGTGACGAAGGAGGCGCGGTCGCTGCACAGCCAGGCGGCGGCCTCGGCGATCTCCTCGGGTTCGGCCATGCGGTTCTGCGGGGAGGAAGCTTTGCTCTTGGCTTCCTGGCCGGGAAAGCGGGCGAACCAGTCCTCGACCATCTCCGAGCGGGCCAGCCCGGGGGCGATGGCGTTGACGCGGATGTGGTGGGGCGCGTATTCGACCGCGGCGACCTTGGTAAGACCGACCACGGCGTGTTTTGCGGCGATGTAGGGGGCCGCCACGGAGGTGGCGACCAAGCCGGCCACACTGCTTGTGTTCACGATCGCTCCGCCGCCGTTTTCGATCATGACGCTGATCTCGGGGCGTAGGCAGTTCCATACCCCGCGGACGTTGGTGTCCATGATCAGGTCGTAGGCGGAGTCGTCCATCAGGTGCAGGGGGGTCTTCTCCACGGCGGCGCCCGCGTTGTTGAACGCCACATCCAGGCGTCCGTAGGTGTCCACAGCGTGGGCGACTGCCCGGCGCATGTCGGCGGCGATTTGAACGTCCGCGGTGCAGTAGGAGGCCTGCGCGCCTTCGGCCCGCAGTTCCTTGACCAGCAGCGCCAGGCGGTCATCGCGCCGGGCGACCAGAACCACTTGTGCACCCTCGCGGGTGAACACCCGCGCCGCCGCCGCGCCGATTCCGCTGCTCGCACCGGTGATGAGGGCGACCTTGCCCGCGAGTGAACCCTGAGCCTGCGTCATCCTGTCTGCTTCCCCCGTTGTCCCACGCGGCGCATGCCGCAGCTGGCCGCTCCCGCCCGGCGGACCGCGACCACCCCAGTAGCTTAGCGTGCATGTTCGATGACAGGGGTCGCCTTCCAGATCTTTGAGGCCCCTTCGCCCCTCGGCCTCGGCTTCTCCCGGTCTCTTCTTCTTCGAGTTGCGTGGTGAGCGGAGCGGTCTGGGCGTGTCGTGGTGCGTCGGGACGGCGTCCTGGTGTCTGCTGCTGCCGTGCCGGGGGAGGTCGTCTGTGGGGAGCGTCCGACACGGGCGCGAGCGTGCTGACTGGCCTTGGTTCTCTGCAACGTGTGTCGCGTGTTGCCTTGCCGAGCATTGCCCTGCCCTGTCCCACGCCGCCTCGCCACTGCACTACCGCATCTGGCGCTGGGCCTGCGAGCGTCGGTAGAGGTGGTCTCAGGGTGTGGGCGTAGGTGTGGCTTCGGCTGTGGCCTCCGGGCTGGTGATGGTGGGGAGGAGGAGCTGCCAGAAGTGGGTGAGAGGGGTGGGGGTGAGATAGGTGGGGTTGGTTCGGCTGAGGATTTCGAGGCCGGTGGTGGTAGCGAGGATGGTGTTGGTGAGGGCTTCGGGGGTGATGTGGGGGGCGAGCGTGTGTTGGTGGACGGCTTGCGTGACGTAGTGGTGGATACAGGTGTGCCACTGGTGGCGGAGGTTGTGGGGAGCGGGGGTGTGGGTGTCGGTGTTGAGGCGGAATCCGGCGCGGACGATGGGGTCGTGGTGGAGGAGATGAGCTATGTGGTGAGTGAGATTGATGAGGTTTTGGAGGGCATTGGTGTGCTCGATGGGGATGGCGTCGGTTGTTTGGTGCAGGGTCTCGGCGGCGGTGTGTTGAACGGCGTGGGCGAGGGCGGCTTTGTTCTCGAAATGGAAGTGAAGGGCACCGCGGCTGACTCCGGCGCCGGTGCTGATGTCGTCGAGGCTGGTTCTTGTGTAGCCGTGGCGTTCGAAAAGTTGTGCGGCGGAGCGGATGAGTGCGGTGCGGGTCCGGATGGCCCGTTCCTGCTTGCTCACTGGTGACTCCCGTCGAGGATGGTTTCCGGTCAGCATATGAAACCAACTTGGCGGTTTGATAACCAGGGGGAGGGTGGGTCGGGTTGCCCGGGAGGCCGAGCGTGGCGTGTTCCGTTTGTTCGGGTCCGGGGCTGGCGGGGTGGGTCACCTCGGCGGCTGGCCCTGCCTTCAACTTTGTTTCTGTGCTGGCGTGTTGGCTGGAAGGTGGGGGCTCCGCTTAGGTGCCGACGTGTGGGGTGGTAGCGGAACTTGCCACAGGGGGGTGGTTGAATCGTAACCTAAAGAAACCGCGCGCATGGTTTGATTTGCCGGTTGTGATCGCTTGCTTGTCCTGCGTGCGTGCGCCGTTCGCGCGTCGGGTTCCGGCCCTCAGTAGGGCCCGGCCTCGGCGCTGTCGGGGGCGGTTGAGCTTTGGGCCAGGTGCTCGGGCCTCGACCTGGCCGCGGCCCTGGAGAGTTCGGATGGCGGTTCGTCCGCCGCGCCTGCCTGCCTCCCCGGTTTCCTTGCGTGTCGACGCAGACCGCCGACCGGGAAGCAGATGCCGGGCGTCTCGCTGGTCCAGGTGCCGGCCGTCCGCCGGCCGTAGTCGGCGAATTCCGCAGCCCCGGGCTTCATCGGGCCGCTCCAACGACCGCGGCGCGCACGCCGTCCAGGGGTGAGCCGGTACGTCTGCCCCTCGGCGTACTGGACCTCGACGCAGGCTCCTGTTTCTCGGAAGCGGTGCTCAGCGGCGTACGACCGCAAGCCATGAGAGTGGTCAGCCAGTGCCGCCGAAGGGGGTGCCGTACTCGCCTCCGCCTGTGCCGCCTGTGCCGCCGGGCAACACCGGCGACTCCTGAGGTACGACGGCGGAGCCTCCTTCGGCCTGGCACTCGAAGTCGTACAGCAGGCAACTCGCCTCCGCCGTCGGGTCGGCGCTCTGCCCGGCGATCTGCCCGTCCTCCGGCTTGCCGGCGGCGGGTTTGGCCGGCTGGGCCGAGGGCGGACGGGACGGCTCAGGGCCGGGCGTGGCGCTGCCCCCCAACACGGCGATCGAAGCGAGGGCGGCGCCCACAATGACGAGGACGGCCCCGACTACGAGGCCGACGGAGCGGCGGGAGAGCACTGGAGCGTTCATGGCGTTCCTTCCGAGCGGGACTGGGACGCCGCACGATGGCCGCGGAGGGGGTGTGTCGCCCCGAGGCGTTGGTCAAGGGTGACGGACGCGGGCGTGACTGCGCCACCATGCCGCAACGCACGAGGGCCCGTTGGGGGATTGGTCGCGCAGATCAGAGGAGCGCCGGGTCGCCTCGCAGAGGAAGCCGCGGGCGCTGCCGCTCGCTCAAGGGCCGCACCGCGGGGCGCGCACATGGATCCGCACACCCCGCGGTGCGGTTCGGCGGTGGACAGGCGCGCAGCGGGAGACGGTCGGCGCCGTCGATGACTTGGCGACCGCGAAGGTTTTGCTTCACTTGTCGCAACCGGTCGAGTCGGAGCGGCACGGCTGGAGTTGCCGGGTCCCGGCTCGGTGGGCGATCGAGCAGGACGAGATCGTGGTGGGCTGGATGAAGGAGGCCTGGTCGAGCATGGAAGGACCGTGGCGGTGAAGGAAATCCGTGGACGGGCCCTCAGCAGACCACTTAGTGTGTGGCCCCACGCCCTGAGATGGATGGAAGGAGGCGAGTGCCGTGTGGTTCACACCTTTCCAGCGCTCCCCCTTCCGCTGTCCCGGCGTGGTTCGTGAGTTCTGACCGGGAGCGCTCCAAGCAGCCTGTATCCCGGAGGAATCCATGACCGATGCGGTCATCCGCGCGCTCTCCGCGAGCGACGCTCATCTCTTCGACGCACTCCCCGATCCCCTGGGTGCCCGTGAAGGCCACCGGCGTACCCAGTTCCGCCCCCACTGGAAGCGCGTCGCTCTGCGCGACGGCGAGGTCGTCGCGCGCGGCGCATGGTGGGGCGGCCCCAACGACGCGGAGCCCGTGAACATCAACTGGTTCGACGTGGCCGAGGGCGAGGAGGAGGCCGGGGCCGAGCTCCTGCGCTCCGCTCCGTGGCAGGTCGAACTCGAGATCAACCTGCCAGGCGACTGGCGGGAAAGGACCGACCTGCGTGCCGGCGCCGAGTCGCGCTTCGCCGCCGCGCGAGCCGCAGGGTACGAACTCCTGGTGGAACGCTTCCTGTACCGCTGGACGCCGGAGCGAGGCCTGCCGGAGCGGCCCGGGCGTCTGCGCTTCAGCGCCGAACCCGACGACACCGTGTTCTTCGACGCGTTGCGCCGCATCCACTCCGTCACCCTGGACGCCCACGCGCTCAGGGCCATCGGGCAGGGCGGCCTCGACCAGGCCGCCCAGCAGGAACTCGACTTCTTCCGCTGGTGCCCCTCCCCACGGGAGTGGTGGCAGATCGCGCGCACGTCGGAGGGCGACCTGGCCGGCATTCACATTCCAGCCCACAACCCCTCCGGCCCGACCATCGGCTTCATCGGAGTCGTCCCGGAACAGCGCGGTCGCGGCTACGCCTACGACCTCCTCGCGGAGTGCACCCGCCTTCTCGTCGAGCAGGGTGCGGAGTTCGTCAGCGGAGCGACGGACCGGGGCAACTTCCCCATGGCCGCGAACTTCGCCAAGGCCGGCTTCCCCGTCATCAGGGAACGCATCAACTTCCTGCCGGCGGGCCAAGCCGACTAGCAAGGATTAGCACGCAGTGAGGGGTCCGGTCCGAAGACAGATTCCGGACCCCTCGTCGGCGACATGAGGGATCTGTGCTGGGGCCAGAGACGCAGCGCGCGTGCGTGCCGGACGCCGCGAGGCAGGCGGGAGTTCGACCGCGGAGCCTAGCCGCGCTGCCAGGCGGGGTTCAGTCGGATCTCGATGTCGTTGGACGTCGCCTCCGGTGCCGGCTCGGCGGTCACGCGGACCTTCATCGCGCGGCCGGTGCCGGTCTCGACGAACGACAGGGGCGGGCGCCCCTCCTGAAGGTGCTTGTCACCCCACTGCATCAGCGACAGGAACACCGGCAGCAGGTCCTCGCCGGCCTCGGTCAGCCGGTACTCGTCCCGGGCTCGCCTGCCCGGTTCACGATAGGGAACGCGCGCGACGACCTCTGCGGACTCCAACTGTTTGAGCGCCCGTGACACCGCGGGGGCGGAGCTCCCGACCCGCACCACGAAGTCCTCGAACCTGGTTGTGCCGTAGAAGCATTCGCGGACCACCAGGAACACCGTCTTGGTGCTCAGCAGGTCCAGCACCCGCTCCGCCGAGCACCCGTCGCCGATCGACCAGGTGTCCCGGTCGCGCAGCCTCTTCTCGAACTCCATCGCCATCCCGCCATTGTAACTAACGCTTGCGTTACCCAGTAGAGCGTGATTCCATCTGGCTAACGATATCGTTATCCAGATGGAGGGTGCTGTGGTTGCAGTAACGGACAGGGTGGCCGTAGTGACCGGCGGCCGGCGGGGGCTCGGCGCGGCGCTGGTGAACGAGCTGCTGGCGCGCGGGGCGCGAAAGGTGTACTCCACCGCGCGCGCGGCGTACATCGACGACCGCCCAGGGGTGGTCACCGCCGAACTCGAGGTCCGCTCGGCGAAGTCGGTCGCCGCCTTCGCGGAGGTCGCTGCCGACGCCGAGATCGTGTTCAACAACGCCGGCGTCCTGCTGCCGGCCGCACTGCTGACAGGCGACGTGGAGAACGCCACCGAGACCTTCGACGTCAACGTCTTCGGGCCGCTGCGGATGGCGCGGGCGTTCGCGCCGATCCTGGCCGCCAACGGCGGGGGCGCACTCGTCAACATGCACTCCGTGCTGTCCTGGCTGGCCGGCAGCGGCGCCTACGGGGCATCCAAAGCTGCGGCGTGGTCTGTCACGAACTCGCTCCGACTCGAACTGGCGTCCCAGAACACCCAGGTCGTCGGCGTGCACGCTGGATTCATCGACACCGACATGGTCTCCGCCATCGAACGGCCGAAGGCCACGCCCGCCGAGATCGCCGCGCGGATCGTCGACGGCCTTGAGGCCGGGGATACGGAAGTGCTCGCCGACGACGTGACCGTCGCCGTCAAAGCAGCGCTTTCCGGCCCCGTGGAGCGCCTGACCTTCTCATCCGCCGGCTGACATCTCCGTCCCATCACCCGAGGAGTACTGAACCGCCATGCCACTGTGGTCCATTCATCACACCCCCGGAATCTTCACCGACGACGACAAACACCAACTCGCCTCCCGCATCGCCGACCACTACGAGAAGGTCGGGCTGCCCCGGTTCTACGTGGTCACGCTGTTCCACGAAATCCGACCCGAGGATTTCCATGTCGGCGGGGAGCCCACCCCGGCCGGGGTCCGCATCGCCATCGACCACATCGCACGGCGCAACCCCGACCAGGAGACCCGCCGCCGGACCGCCCAGTGGATCAAGGGAATGCTGCAGCCCTGCCTCGAACAACACGCGGGGCTGCACTGGGAATTCCACATCGACGAAACCAGCGAGGACCTCTGGATGATCAACGGAATCGTGCCGCCCCCAGGAGGCTCCGCCGCCGAGAAGAACTGGGCGGAGCAGAACGCGGCGTCTCCCTACTGACCCCACCGCCGGCCCGTTCCCGGAACGGACGAGCCGCGCTGCCACCAGGTCGCTGATGTGCGGCCCACCCAGACGCCCTTGCCCCCAGGCAGGCTGACTCCGCCGAGCTCTAGATGTCCTTGCGGAGAAGCTCGCACGGGCGTGTTGCTGCGAGTGCCGATCCATGCCACCAAGTAGCGCACTGGAGTGAACCTCACAGCTGGAGCTGCCGGGTTCCCGCCCCTCGGACCGGCGAGAGAGACGAGGCGGCGGGTGGCAGGCTGGGCGAAGGAGACCTGGCCGTGGAATGACCGCGGTGGCGCTCGGGGCCAGGCTCGTGTGCGAGGACGAGGCCGGGTTCGCGATGGCGCCGCCCACCCATCCGCACCTGGTCGCGCCGCGGTGACACCCCGTCATCCGGGTCCGGGGCCGCTCCCGGCGCCGGGTTGTCCGTCGCCGCGCTGGTCTGCTCAAACTCGGCGAACGCTCCCGGCTGAACTACGGGCCCTGCCCCGACGTCTGCCCGAACGGGCACAAGAGCTTCTGCTGGCAGGACTACCGTGACTTGATCCGGACCGCCCATCAGCAGTTCGACAGGCCGATCGTGCTGATCCGGGACAACCTCAACACCCACCTGGCAGTCGGGATGCGCCGGTACATCATCCGCCGCGAGTGGCTCACCGTGGCCCGGCGCGGTCTACGCCAGCTCCAACACCGCCCGGACGTCCTCGACGGCCGCCTTGCCAGCACGGCCTCCGGCACGAGCCACCAAGACGACACCGCTTTGAAGGTCAGTGGAGCGGGTCTGAGGGGCGGCAGACGCAGCCGCGTGAAGACGTGAGGAACCGCCCGCGCTGCCGCATCGAGTCTCACAGCCCCGGGACGAACCCCCGCGGACGTCGTAGCTTTCTACGAAATTCTCCATAGGGCGAAAGTCCCGCCCAGATTACGCAGGAACCCTTAAGAAAAAGATGTTTCGCTCGCCTGCGCTGAGCCATCTTTGCAATTCCCTCCCACTGCGCAAGAGTTGGGCAATGTGGAGGTAAAGCGACTTGGCGACCGGGGCGATGTGTGACCTCCTCCGGCTTGCGCGAAGCCCCCGTGGTGAGTCCCTCTCGTTACGATCTTGTAATCGAGTACTTGATCCCTAAATGTCCACTTTGGGGGATTGTTGGGCTGTTCTAATGAACTAGCCGCTCAAGAGGGGATTTGAGCCGGGGGGCTTTCCGCTGCCCAATTGGGGATGTGTGGCTCTTTGTGGCGATTCATTGCATTTCGAGTGGGGGTTGATTCAGCTGTAGTGATCCTGGCGTCTGCCCGGTTCGCTCGAGTGCGGCGTTCATCCGTCCGGTATTCCTGGGGGTTTTCCTGTTGCCCGCTGGGGTGATTGCAAATGCGAGTCGGCAGCATGAAAACAATCAACAGGTAGAACGCCGGTTCTGAATTCTCGAGAAAGAGTTGTCTTCTTGACTGCCACCTTCCTAAGCCGACGGGCGCTCCTCGTGAGCATTGCCGCCGGAGCGGCCGTTGCCGCTGTCCCCACCATCGGCAGTGGTCGCGCCCACGCTGCCGGTCTGCCCGACATTCCCGATGACGCGGGTCTGCCCGACACCGACCGGGGCAAGGCCGTCTGGGCGTACAAGCTCGGCGGCAAGGCGGTGAAGGAGGCCGCTGCCGCCGCCCTGACGACCGGTTCCGTGAGCGCCTTCCTGGCGACCGGCTTCGACCGGGCCCGCGCCGAGGACAACAGGTTCACCCTGTTCGAGTCCCTCGCCTACGCCGGGAAGTCGGTCAGCGACAGTGTCTCCACCGCACTCTCGGGTGGCGACAAGGCCATCGACACGTATCTGTCGGACGGCTGGCAGAAGCCTCTGGTGACCGACCTGCGCGTCGAGACGTTCACCGTCATGAGCGGTGGCGGCAAGGCCGTCCAGCGTGAAGCGTCCAAGGCGTTGGCCGAGGGAAGCCGCAAGGCCCTGGACACGTTTCTGACCGACACTCAGTACACGGCCCACGCCGAGGACGAGAAGGTCGAGGTCTTCACCCTTCTCAACGGTGCGTCGCCCGAGGTGAAGAAGTACGCCGAGCGAGCACTCGCCGACGGGACTCCGGAGGCGATCCACTGGTTCCTCGTCACCGGCCAGCACATCGCCCGTGCCCGCGACGAGGAGAAGGCGACGATCGATCAGCTCGTCGCCATCGTCGAACGCGAGGGCCGGCAGGCCAAGGCGACCACGGAGCGCGCCGTCGCCGCATCCGACCAGGCCAAGGCCGCCGCGGAGAAGGCCAAGCAGGCCGCCCTGACGGCGGCCGAGGAGGCCAAGGCCGCCAAGCAGGACGTGGACAAGGCGGCCAGTGCCGCCAACAAGGCCGCGGGCGCCGCCCGCGGTGCGGCCGCTGCGGCGACGACCGCGATCTACGCTTCGCGGACCGCGCAGGCCGCATCCGCCCGTGCCACCCGCGCCGCGCAGGCCGCGGCCGCCGCGGCCGCCACCGCGGGCCGGGCCGCCTCGCGTGCCTACGGCGCCGCCATCGCCGCTTCCAAGGACGCCTCCCAGGCCCGCGCCGCGCGCCTGGCCGCCGAGGGCGCCAGGGACGCCGCGAAGAAGGCGCGCACCGCGGCCAAGGCCGCCGACGCCGCATCGACCGCCTCGAAGCAGGCTTCCGCGGCGGGCGGTTCCGCCGCCTCCGCGGCCCGGAACGCCGCTGCAGCAGCGACCGCATCGGCCGACGCCGCCGACGCCGCCGGAGTCGCCACCTCCCAGGCCCGTGAGGCACGCCAGGCCGCGGGCGAAGCGAACTCCGCGGCTGCTCGTGCCACGCGCGCCGCCGCCACCTCGCGGTCCCTGGCCAACAGGGCGTCCGCCGCGGCCGCGGCCGCGCATCGCGCCGCCAACTCCGCGGCCGACCACGCGGACAAGGCCGCCGACGCCGCCGAGGACGCCGCGAAGAACGCGGGCAAGGCCGTCGAGTACGCCAAGCGCTCCACCGCGTACGCCGAACAAGCCGTCAAGGCCGCCAACACCGCCATGGACGCGGTCAAGGAGGCCCAGGAGGTCGAGAAGGCGGCCCGCGAAGCCGAGACGAAGCGGATCGAGGAAGACACGCAGGCAGGCATCGCACTCGCCCGCGAACAGGCGAAGCAGGAGGCCGAGACCCTCGAACGCATCGCGCGCCAGCGGGACTTGGCCGATCAGGCCGACAAGACGACCAAGGACCTCATCGCCGGGGCCGAGCAGGCCCTCGAAGCGGGTGACCGGGCCAAGGCCACCGTGGCGGGACGCAAGGCCACCGCGAGACTGCTGGACAGCCACGGCACCTGGACCAGGGCAGCCGCCGAGTTCGCACTCGCCGGAACCGATGCGGACGTCCTGAACTGGATCGACGTCGACCGGGTCGCCGCCCAGCGGCAGGACGACCGCGAAAGTGTCCTCGTTCTCGCCGAGGTCGCCCCGGCGGCCGTGGCCGAGGCCGCGCAGAAGGCCATCGACAGCGATGATCCGGACGCCGCCACCGAGTTCCTGGAGACCGGCCGGATCAAGGCTTCCTTGACCGACAACCGCGTCGCGGTCTTCAAGATCCTCGGGCTGGAGCCCGGCAAGGCCGTCAAGGAGGCGGCGGAGGCCGCTCTCTCGGACGGCAGTGCCGAGGCACTGGACCGGTTCCTGACCTCGGGACTCGGCGAGGCGCTTCAGGAGGACGACAAGGTCGAGGTCTTCCGGCTGCTGAACGACGGCGGCCCGAACCTGAAGTCCGCCTGCCAGGTCGTCCTGGAGGGCCCGGCGCGGATGCGGCGGTTCTTCGTCGCACGCGACCACCACCACATCGCGCAGGTCGACCACGACGCCGCCAGCCACATCTCGGCGATCCGCGCGTCGATCGCGCATGCCGCGAAGGTGGCCGCCGAGGCGCTCCAGGACGCCGCGCACGCCTCCAAGGCGGCCGCGGAGGCCAGGAAGGCGGCCAAGGAGGCGTCCGACTGGGCGAGCAAGGCGAAGAACTACGCGGACGACGCCTCGAAGTCGGCCGGCGAGGCACGCAAGAACGCAGCGGCGGCCGACGCGTCCGCGGAGAAGGCCCGGACCTCCGCGCAGAGCGCGAAGAAGGCCGCCACCACCGCCCGCACCGCTGCCCGCACGGCGAACTACGCGGCCAACCAGGCCTACGACTCCGCCGGCAGCGCGGTCGCCTCGGCCAACTCGGCGCAGGCCTCCGCGGCCAAGGCGAAGGCGGCCGCTGTCCAGGCGGGCAAGGACGCCAAGGCCGCGGCGGTCGCCGCAGGTGAGGCCCGCAGCATCGCCATCGCCAAACGGAAGGCCGAGGCCGCCGCAGCAGCCAGGGAAGCCGTCCGTAAGGCCAAGGAAGCCAAGGCGAACAACAAGAACCCTGCCGACACGTCGGCCAACGACCAGTGCAAGGTCGAGCAGCCAGGGACCTGGCTCGGGCACAACGCCCAGGAGTGGCAGGACGCGACCGCACAGGCCAGCACCGTCCTGGGAACGCTGAGCCTGGGAGCCATGGGTCTGGGCGGCCTCGCACTCGCCACCGGGATCGGCGCCCCGGCCGCGCCGTTCCTGTTCGGCGCCGGGGCCATCCTGGGAGGCGCGTCGTGGGTGGCGCAGGGATTCAACGTCCTCGCGCACGGCTTCGACGACCGCATAGGACGCGGCTGGTGGAGCGCGCAGTTCAAGGAGTCCCTGGGCATGTTCGCGCTCGGCGGCATCTTCATGGGCAAGGGAGCGATCGCCAGCAAGCTCGGCTACGGCTTCGAGATCGCCAAGAAGGGCGTGAAGAACGTGGGCTCGGCCATCAGTGACGCGGCCGGAGGGATCGTCACCACGACCATTGGATGGCTCACCTGGTAGCGGACTTCCGCCTCGCGCGAGCACAAGAAAACTAAAAGAGACGGGTGGCGGTACCCGACCGTCACCCGTCCATTCGCCCCTCCCGTCCGAAAGAGTTCTTCATGTTCGGTTCCGGCCTTTCCGTCGGCCAGTGGATGGTGCTCGCGGCTGCGTCTTCATTTCTCCCCGGCCTCGCCATGCTGCCGTACATCCGGAAAGCGAAGAAGAAGGCACTGGTGCCTCTCTTCTTCGTCGTTCCCGCCGGCATCGGAGCGCTCGGCATCTGGGGGAGCGCTGCAGCCCGTGGTTACGGCGCGGCGGAGTCCCTCGAGATGTACGCCTGGTGCATGGCAGGCCTGGCACTGCTCATCGTCCTCGGCCGTCCCCAGATCAAGAGGAACGAAGAACTTCAGGCTGCGGGCAAGGAGATGGAGCAGCCGTCGGGTCTCTATATGACGGTGGTCTTCGTATCCCTGGGAATTGCTGCCGTGCTCGCTTTCCTGGTCAGGAAATACCTCATCGGGTGACGCCCCGCCCCGCGTGATGGGTTCCACATCCGATCATGCGGGACCCATGCCTTTCCCCGCCATCTCCGGCTGGACTTTCTGCGAGGGGAATGATTGTGTTGACATCGCTTCCGGCGGAGAATGCACAAGAATTTCCCTTCCCACTTTCCTGGGCACGCAGAGATCCCACCGGACTTCCCCTTTCCCTTTCCCTTTCTCGTTTATGAAGAGGACATCACTTGATGAATCCCATACGGCGGATCTGCGTCATCGGCGCTGCCGCGGCAGCCGGTGCCGTCGCGATCGTCGCCCTGTTCCCCTCGACCGGCTCGCGCGACGCCGTGGCTCAGCCCCGGGCGGGCGGCAGCAAGGCGGTCGCGGCCGCCGACAGCCAGCCCGGCTACGCGGTCGAGGACTTCAACTACCCCGACGCCGACCGGATCCTGAAGGACAAGGGCATCGTCCTCAAGCGCGGCGACGGACACATCACCCTCGCCGAGTGCGGCTCCGCCAGCGGCCTGATGGAGGTCTACTCGCGGCGGAACGACAGCATCTGCTTCCGCACCACCGGCACGTCCGGCTACCTCACCATGGAGATCCCCGCCGTTTACGGTGTGAAGACCAGTGCCATGGACGCCGATCTCAAGTTGAGCGCCGAAGGCAAGCAGTCGACGGTCGCGGTCGACAAGAACACCTTCAAGCCGGTCGGCGAGACCGTCGACCCGGGCGGGCGTGAGCACGTCCTCCTGGAGATCCGCACGTCCAAGTAGCCCCCGCCCGACATCACGCGCACAGCGGGCACGCGGCACTCCGCAGTTCCACGACGCCTTCGACGCGCCCTGCAGCACTTCACCAGTCCACGAACAAGGGAACGAAACACGTGTCCGGCAGCAAGACCCGCTCGGCGCGGGCGCCCCGTCTCCTGGCGGCGGCTCTCGCCTCAACCATCTGTGCCCCGGCCATCGCGATGCTCGCCACGGCACCCGCCGCCCACGCTCTGACAGGCGACCGGGCCCCGGCCGGCGACCACTCCTTCACCGCGCAGCTCCACATAGGCGGGAAGGACCCCCTCCGCGGCTGCTCCGGCGCGGTGGTGAACAAGCAGTGGCTGCTCACCGCGACGAGTTGCTTCGCGACCACTCCCGGCGCCGACGTTCCGGCCGGGAAACCAGCTCTGAAGTCCACGGCCACGGTGGGCAAGCAGAGCATCGACATCATCGAGGTGGTCCCGCGTGACGACCGCGACGTCGCCATGGTCCGCTTGGCGCAGCCCGTCGCCGACGTCGCCCCGGTGCCCGTGGCCGGCGAAGCCCCCGCCGCGGGGGAGACCCTGACCGGCGCCGGGTTCGGCCGCACCAAGACCACCTGGGTACCGGACGCGCTGCACACCGGGTCCTTCCGGGTGGATTCCACGGACAGCACCACCACCGCCCTGACCGGCCTGGACGGTGCGTCGGTCTGCGCGGGCGATGCCGGTGGGCCCCTGCTCCGCGTCAAGGGCGGCAAGTCCGAACTGGTCTCGCTGCACAGTCGTTCCTGGCAGGGCGGGTGCCTCGGTTCGCAGGCCACACGCACCGAAGCGGTGGACGCACGGGTCGACGACCTGGCCGGTTGGGTCAAGGACGTCAGCCACCGTGACCAGATCCATCCCGCCGACATCGACGGCGACGGCAAGGCCGACCTCCTCGTCCACCGCACCAACGGTGATGTGGTCTACCACCGCAACCTGGGCAGCCGTTTCGCGCCCGGCACGGTCATGTCCTCCGGTTGGGGACGCTTTGTCGACGGCAAGGACCTGGGCCGTCTGTATTTCTCGGACGTGACGGGTGATGGCAAGGCTGATCTGGTCGAGCATCGCCGTGACGGCAAGGTTGTCGTCCGTAAGAACATGGGCACGTACTTCGACGGCGGCACCGAGTGGACGAGTGGTTGGGGACGCTTCGTCGACGGCAAGGACCTGGGCCGTCTGTATTTCTCGGACGTCACCGGTGACGGCAAGGCCGACCTCGTCGTCCACGGCCGTGACGGCAAGGTCGTCGTCCGTAAGAACATGGGTACGCACTTCGACGGCGGCACCGAGTGGACGAGTGGTTGGGGACGCTTCGTCGACGGCAAGGACCTGGGCCGTCTGTATTTCTCGGACGTGACGGGTGATGGCAAGGCTGATCTGGTCGAGCATCGCCGTGACGGCAAGGTTGTCGTCCGTAAGAACATGGGCACGTACTTCGACGGCGGCACCGAGTGGACGAGTGGTTGGGGACGCTTCGTCGACGGCAAGGACATGGGTGTCCTGCGGTTCGCCGATGCCAACGGCGACAAGAAGGCCGACCTGTTCGCCTACGTGATCAACGACGGCACTGTGTCCATCCGTAAGAATATGGGCAATTACTTCGACGGCGGCACCGTGATGCTCACCCTCTGACAGCTTATCGAGTGGCCGCAGCCGGACAGCAGCAATCCGGCTGCGGCCACTCTGTTGTGGTGGCCGCCCTGTGGGAAGCCGCACCCGCGCACGCGGCAGATCACACCACCGGGCGTCCGGCCTGCGCCAGGGCATCCCTGACCTCGCGGGCCGCGTGCTCGGGGTTATTCACCACGTCGGTGTTGTTCATGTCGATGACGAGAACCTCGCTGGCCGAGTAATGCTTGTGAACCCAGTCGTCGTAGCCGGACCAGAGGATCCGGTAGTACTCGACGAGATGCTCGTCCTGTTCGAAGGCGCGGCCCCGCAGGCCGATCCGGTGCAGCACGGTCTCGAAGTCCGCCTGCAGGTAGATCATGAGGTCCGGCGCCTTGCGGTAGGGCAGGCCGTCGATCTCGCGCATCATCTCGTCGAGCAGACCCTCGTACACCTGCATCTCGAGGGAGCTGATGCGGCCCAGGTCGTGGTTGACCTTGGCGAAGTACCAGTCCTCGTAGATGGAGCGGTCGAGAACGCTGTCACCCTGCTTGTACGCCTCCTTGATCGCGGCGAACCGCGTCTGCAGGAAGTAGAGCTGCAGAAGGAAGGGGTAACGCTTGGCCTGGATCTCCTCGGGCGTCGCCGTGTAGAAGAGCGGCAGGATCGGGTTGTCCTCGACGCTCTCGTAGAAGACCTGGCTGCCCAGATCCTTGGCGATCAGCTCGGCGACACTGGTCTTACCGATCCCGATCATGCCTCCGACGCAGATCACCGGCATCCCTCGCTTCTCCCCGGGGTCGTCTGTCCACGCGCGCGCGGATCCACCGCCCCCACGAGCCGCCGTGCAGCTTAGATGACAATGAAGGCAGGCTGTGCCGTGGGCCCGAGGTGTGTGGAGTGGATCAGGGGCCGATGCGCTTGGGCGCCTCTGATCGGAGGCCGGTGCCGCGAGGCGGGCCGCGTAGTCCCGGACGACGCGCAACGGCAGCGCGCGGTGCACGATGTCGTCCTGCGGCACGAACCTGTAGCGCGGCTCCCTGGACCTGCCCGGGCACGCGGTCGCCCACGCCATGGGACGCAAGTGGTAACGGCCAACCATACCGTGCGGCGGTTCGCCGGGGACGTCTACTCGATGTTCTTCAAGAACACCGGGAAGTGGAACAACAACATGTTCGGCTCCATGATCGGCAACGCCCCGCCGATCTGGCAGGACGTCGCCGCCGCCTTCTGCGCCGACGGCTCCGTGAAGCCGACGCACCTGCAGAAGAACAAGGACGCCAACCCGTCCGACGGCATCGTCTTCCAGTCGTACATGCCGGACCTCTATCTGTACGTGGACGACCGGCTGACCGACAACCTCGGCCGGAAGTCGAACCACCGCATCAGCGGCGGCGACTGGCGGAACTTCTCCAACTTCCCCGCCACCGCGCCGAACGGCAACGCCTACGCCTCCTGCTCCGCCTACCACCGGGGCAGCGGCGGCAATCCGTGGGGCGTGGACGCCCCCGTTCCGTTCCTCGGGGACGGGCCGGGGAACCGTCCCGGCAGTGTGGTGCACTGTGACGAGCCGGCGAACAAATTCACCGAAAACCTCACCCGGTGACCCGGAGTGGGTGAGTGAGCGCATGACCGCCGACTGATCCGATGCACGAAGAGGGGGACGGACAGGCCCGCACCGGCCGGCCCGTCCCCCTCCGTACGTCTAGGGAGAAATCCTCATGGGCTTTCTGTACTTGGCCTTCTTCGCCGCGTTCCTCTACCTGGTGCCCGTGGCCCTGCTCTGCAGGAAGGTCGCGATCAAGACAACGGCGAAGATGGGCTGGACCATGGCTTTCCTGCTGATCGTCTTCCCCGTCATCCTGCTGGTCATCGGCGGCGTGGTGGACGCCAAGGGAGCCGCGTCGTAGACATCCGCCGCATCACGCACAGAGGGAGCACGCCATGCGCATTCCTGGACCCGAACCGAGGGCGGACGGCGGGGTGGGGGCCATCGCGGAGGCCGGGGGCTGCACACCTACCAGCTGTGGCTGCACCAGGAGTACGGGCCCGTCGCGCGCTTCCAGCTGCCGGGCGTGGAGATGGCCCGTCTCGGTCGCCGACCCCGTGCTCCTTGAGGCCGCGGCACACATCGACAAGCGGCCCGAGCCGCTGTTCGAGTTTTTTCGCCGCTGTGCGAGGCGGGGACCTCCCTGTGCTCGGCGCCCGTGAGCCCGGGCCCTGGCGACGGTTGCTCCTGGTGGCCGACGAGACCCCGAACAGCGGCGCCAACTACCGCATGATGAGGTTCGTGCGGTGCTACGCGGCAACCAACAGCACCCGCTCAGCCCTCAACACCACAGCCATACTCAGAAGATGCCCAGCTCACAGCCTGCCGCAACAGGCTTTAGTGCTGCAACGGTGTTTGCCGTGACTGTTGGCCAGGTCAGGGGCTGTGTCCGCGTCGCTTGTAGTGGCTGATGCGGGCTTGGTGTTGGCGTCCTCGACGCCAGGTTGACCAGTGCAGGATGTGCTCGACGGTCACGGGTCTTGGGTTGGCCAACCGCGTGATCAGACGTCTGATTTCGGCGAGGCTGAGGTGGATGTGCCGGGGGGACCCGTTTCTGCTTTGTCTGTGTCCAGCTGGCGGGCTCGCAGGACGGTGAGGCAGGCGTGGGCAGCCATGGCCAGGGTCATGTGGCGGTGCCAGCCGGGGTAGCGGCGGACCTGGTAGTCGTCCAGGCCGTATTCCTGCTTGGCGGCTTGGAAGCATTCCTCGATGGCCCACCGGCTGCCCGCGACATGAATGAGCTGGTCGAGCGTGGTCTCGGCGGGGCAGTAGGCAATGTGGTAGGAAATCTCGTGGGCTCGGCTGAGGCTGCGGTGGGCGATCACCCAGCGGCGGCGGTCGGGGCGGTTCCAGGGTCGCACCTCGATGCGGGCCCAGTCATAGATCCGCTGACCGTGGGCTCCCGCTCCGCAGGACCGACGTTTCCACTTCTGCCGGTTGAGGCCGTCGATCCGTGAGAGCCCACCCAGTGTCGGGAGATGAGGCTGGGATCCGACCTCCTCGACTGGACGGGTGTAAACCCGCAGTCCGATCAGGGAACCGACCGGACCGTCGTCGGAGCGGCGGCCGAGTGGAAAGTAGGTCTGTCCGCGAGGGGGCTGTCGGCGGACCACCGAGTGTGGTCCTCCGAAACCGGCGCCACCGAGGGCTGGACGCACGAAAATCGCAACGAGATAACCACCGGTTCTACCCGCCCTGGTATCGGAAAGTGCCCGAACGGCCCAGGAATGACCGGGCCGGCACGGTCCCGCCCGCGTAGCGATGAACGCCCTCTTCTGGGGCAGCTGACTTGGGAAGGTCATCTGCCTGCGCTCGGGCTGCTGCGCCGGTGCTCAAGCATCGCGCGAGTTGAGACGGCGGCGGGTCTGACGAACGAGTTGGCGGGCGCGTCCAGTGGTCAGAACCGACCGCAGCGGTGCCAGGGGGCGAAGCGGTGTGCCGAGCAGTCGCGGGTCGAGGTACGGAACCCAGCCGGTGGCGCGCGGGTGGTAGCGGGGCGGGCCGAGGCAGATGCGCTTGGTGACCACCCACCGGGTCTCCGGCCCACTGTTGGGACGAGTGGCATGAAGATGGTCGCCTGCGAAGAGCAGTAAGTCACCTGGGTTGAGCTGGACTTCCACCGGTTCGCCGACCGCTTGGCCGGGGAGCAGCCGTACCCCCTCGTGGAGCAGCGAGCGCCGATATGCCCCGGGCCAGATGAGCAGGCCGTTGTCCCGACGGACCCGGCTGAGGCCCATCCAGAGGTTGACGGAATTGACGGCTGTGTTGAACCACGAGTCCACGTGGGCGCCGGTCGGGATCATGAAGCCGGTGTACCCACCCAGTTCTTCTTCCCGGCCGTGGACAGTGGTCCTTGGGGGCATGATCCGCACACCCAAGTGGTCGCTGACGTACACCTTGCGGCTCTGCGGCGGGAGCAGGTCGGTGAAGCGCAGCAGCAGGTGACGTGCGGCGGGCCTGAGCCGACGGTCAAGGTCGTCGCGGATGGCGCGCAACTGATCGATGTCGGCGACGGTGTGGATGTGCTCCAACCCTCGCTCCGCCACCTGCTCGGCGGCCTCCGGCGAGACGACGGAGGCGATGGCCCCCAGTGCGGCCCGGGTCCATGACCCTGTGGAGGTGAGCTGTGCGAGACCGTCCCGGACCACCACGATCCCGCCGTCGAGGACGTGGCGGAGATCGAGCTCGTCGAGTGAGCGGTGTGAGGTCACGGCGGGCAAGCTGCTTCTCCCTGTCTCAGACCTGATGTCGGGCGGACGGCTTGGAAGCGCGGAGAGAGAAGGAAAGAGGCATGGACGGCAGACCATCCGGCAGCCGCCACCAGTAGTCGTCGTGCTCCACCATGCAGGGGAGCATTCGCCAAGCCACGAGGGGCCATTCGTGAAGGAATTCGATGGTCAGTCCCGCGGACGCCAGGGTGCTGACGATCTCGCCGAGTGAGTGTCCCCAGGCGTATTCGACTCCCGGCACCACCCGGTCCGGTACAGCTGTTGGACTGCGGTACTCGAAGGAAAGAGGCTCCGGCTCACCGAAATACGAGTAGCGGAGGCGTAGTTCGGCTGTGTCGAGGCGGTTGTCGAGCATCCAGGCCGCGGGATGGGACTCGAAGACGTAGACGAAGCCGCCCGGTGCGATGAAGTGGGACACGACCTCGGCCCAGCGGCGCAGATCGGGCAGCCAGCCCAGCACACCGTGGGAGGTGTAGACGATGTCGAAATGGCCGTCCAAATGGTCGGGCAGCGCCAGGACATCCGCCTCCACGAAGACCGCCGACGGGTCGATGTCGGCGGCCAGGGAGCGCGCCGTCGCCACGCCCTCGGCGGCGAAGTCGACACCGGTCACCTGAGCACCCAGCCGCGCCCAGGAGAGTGTGTCGATGCCGACATGGCACTGCAGGTGCAGCAGCGAGCGGCCGCGGACCTCGCCGACCTCAGCACGTTCAAGTGCGCGCATGCGTGAGCCGCCGACCCGGAAACCGGCCAGGTCGTACTGGGTCGACGCGGCCTTCAATGGCGTCCACAGGCGCCACAGTTCGCGATTGTTGCGCAGGTACGCCTCTGGGTCACGAGCCCCATGGGGCACGTCAGGCGCGCTCATACGGGCAGCTCGTACACGCTGACGTGGTAGTTGCTGCTGTCGGTGAACGGGCCCCCGGACCAGCCGCCGAACCGTTGGCGCAGTCGCAGGCCGGCCATCCCGGCCATCAGGTCGAGTTCGCCGGGGGAGGCGTAGCGAAAGGCCACTTGAATGTGGCGGACCTCGCCGTTGTGGACGACCTTGTAGTCGGAGGTGTAGCGCTGGGTCGCCGGGTGAATCCGGCGGCTACGCGTGACCGGGTCGCCGCTGGCCGCCCGGATGGGCTGGGCATCGGCCCCGGCTCCGGCAGCCAGGGCCTCCGGAAGATGCGCGTCCAGGACGAAGAGCCCGCCCGGGAGCAACCGCGCCGCGGCCCGGGACAGGCAGTGGATCTGCGCTTCCTGGGAGGTCAGCTCGGAGAACGTGCCGTTGACCACGTAGATCACCCCGAACCGGCCGTCGTGGTCCACATCGGAGAAGTCGCCGATGCTGATGGCGATTTCGGCTCCCCCGGACTTGGCGCGGAGTTGTTCGACCATGGCCTGCGCGGCATCGATACCGTGGAGGTCGTGCCCGAGCGCGGCGAGCGGAAGGGCTACCCGCCCTGTGCCGATGCCCAGTTCGAGGAATGGCCCCTCCGGTGCGGTCGACGCCAGCCGGTCGAGCAGGGACACCGTCGCGTCGGTGGTGGCCGTCGGTGGGGTGAACCAGTCGTCGTAGTGGTCGGCCAGGTCCACGGCGTAATCGGGACTCGGGGGCATGCTGCTCCTCTGTGAGTGGTTCAGCCGAAGGGGTGCGGCGGAACGCGCGAGCCGGTGGGAGAGACGGACGGCAGCGGCAGGGCGCCGGGGGCGATCAGCCGGACGACGGCCGTACCGGAGGCGGCGAACGCGGTGGGGGTCGTGTCGACCGCGATCACGTCCTGGCCGGTGTGCTCGGAGAGCAGGCGCACAGGGTCCACCGGCCCCTGCCTTCTCGGGCACCGGTCTGCCGTGGTGTGCGGCAGCCAACGCGCCATCGCGTCCTGGCAGCCGAGATACGTCCACACCGCGTGCTCGACCGCGGAGACCGGTCTGTCGCCGGGTAGGGACCGCCCACGGACCCGTCGGGCCGCCGACGTGCTCATGCTCCAGCGCACCATGAGCGCCTCGTGGGCCGCGCGGGCGATGAGCTCCGCACCCTGCCCTGGAGGGCCGCAACGAGCACCGAACGTCTGCTCGCGGTGCTCGGGCGTGTGCAGACAGACCGCGACGGCGTGGGAGCCGGGCGCGGGCAGGGTGAAGGCGGTCGCCCGCAGTCCGAGGTGCTCGCATATGCGGCGCAGGGGGAGGGGCAGTTCGTCGTGTACGGGTCGGTGGCGGGGCGGATGCCGTGCCGGATCCTGCCAGCTCAGGCGGAGCAGATCGCGTTCGAGTGTCTCCCAGGCGGCATGCTCGACGGCGGTGCCCGGGTCGGGGTGGGCCGCGAGGCCCGTGGAGCCGGCCCGGTCGGGTGCCGCGCAACCCGTGGGCGGACGGTGCTGCAGGTAGGCCAGACCTGCCGGAACCAGTACTTCCGAACCGGAGAGCAGGGAGCGCCCGGTGACCCACTGCTGGCGCACGCTTCGGGTGGCCGGCCCGGACCAGGGCGCGGGGTCCAGAGCGGGAGCGCCTCGACGGACCAGCTCGGCGTGATCGGCGAGGAGAGCGCAGGACTCCTCGGCGGCGCGGGCCGCCAGCACGTTGCCCAGGCGCTCCAGCAGCTCGCCGCGGGCCCGTACGGCGACGTCGTCGGGGTGTGCCCCCGAAGCGCTGCCGATCAGGACGTGGTCGCCCCCGGCGCTGTCCGTGGAGGCGAACAGCGCGCTGCGGGCGGCGACCCGCCCGAAGAACACCGCGGGTTCGATGGGGAACGGTACGAAGACCTGGGGCTCCCACGCGGTGGGTGAGGAGGGAGCTGCGGGCTGTGGCATCGGCGTGGCTCCGGGGTGTCGGGTCAGACGGCGACGGTCCTCAGCAGGGCGGCACACTCCTCCAGCACGGTCAGCCCGTGTCCGGTGAGCAGTGAGGTACGGTCTCGCAGGGTGCCGATCGCCTGCCGCGCCCTCTTCGTCAGCAGGGCCCGGCGGGCGTCCAGCGCGTCCGCGGCCGTGGTGTCGCCGCCGAGAAGCAGCGCGTAGAGCGCGCTGCTCCGGGCCAGGACGACCATTTGCTGGAACAGCCCAGCCACAGGCCGGGGATCGGCGCGCAGGGGGGTGCGGACGGGATGCGCGGAGCCCGCGGCCGGGGTGAGGAAGGGAGCGCTCAGCTGGGCGGCGTTGCAGCGGGTGTGGGTGCCTTCGTGCACCAGTGCCTCCGCGCACCGCACCGGACCGGGCAGCCCCCGGGGACTGGTGCGCAGCCGCGACCGGTTGACGTAGATCGCGCCATGAGTGGCGAAGTCGGTGAAGCCGTCGATCGCCGGGCCCTCCAGGAGAGCCACTTGCGCGACACCGACGCGCAGTTCGCTCAGCATCAGCGGCCAGGCGGCCGCCAGCTGCGCGACGCTCTCGTCGAGCACGGCCCGGTCCGGTCGCTGCCAGGACGCCACGCGGGAGCCCCCGGGGGCGTGGGCTCCGGTCGGCAGAGCGGACAGTGCGCGGGTCACCGAGCGGATGAGGTGGGGGGACGGCTCGGCGGGCGCCAGGCTCTCGCGGGCCTTGGTGTCACGCATGCTGCGCAAGATCGCCGAAGGAGCGAGTCCTGGCTCCGTCTGAAGGGTGAACGCGGCGGCCACCACGGCGGGATGCGCCTGCGGTGGCGCGGGGAGTCCCGCCGCCGTCAGGACGGAACAGACCACGCGATGGACCGCTCCCTCATCTCGCACCGCCTCGCGCGTGTCGGGTGCTACTCGCAGCAACTGCTCACCTCCACGCGTTCACTCCTTGCCCGGGTGAGGGCTGGTGTCGTGGCCGACAAGGCCGGCCCTTCGGGGGACAGCGCCCCGCGCGCCGGGCGGCCGGCAACCCGCACGGTGAAATCGCCGGGCCGTGGGCCGGTGCGGTGAGCGCGCGGGGCTCCGACGGAACGAAGCTCGCCTTGCAGGAGCACCGGCACGACGGGCGGGTGCGACCTGTCCGGACCGCTCAGTCCTGGTCCGGAATGTCGATCATGAGCGCGTACTCGGGAAGCTCCTCGGTGACCTGCTCGATGTCTTCGTTCTCCACGATGTCCTCCACGGCTGTGCTCGGGCCCGGCAGCGTCGGATGACGCCCTGATCAGAAGTACCGCAGGGCGGGACGGCACACCATCGGCAGAGGCACGGCCAGTGCGGGAACCGGACAGCCCCGGGTTTCCGTGCTCCGGCCCGCCCGCAATTGCCGGGAACAGGCGAACAGCGTTCCGGTGACCGGCCTTGTCGATGCGCGGGTGACGCGTGAGGCGGCAGGCACTCTGTCGGACCGTCAAATCTGGCTGGCAAGGGCGAGGCCCTGCCTGCCCGTGCGCTGCTGTGCGCCCCCGCGTGCCACGGCGCCCGGTGGGCGGGCATTGTGCCGACGAGGCCGTGCTGCGCAGCATGGACGTCCCTCACCAGCATCCCGGAGGCCCATCCAGCCATGCGGATCGCCTACCTGCACTCCGGCAGCATCCCCTCCGTCTACGCGAACGGCGTCCACGTCATGCGGATGTGCGATGCCTTCACCGACGCGGGGCACGAGGTCGTCCTCTACGCACTGCCGGGAACCGTGCCCGCCGGTGACCTGCACCGCTACTACGGCACCCGCAATCGTTTCGAGGTGCGGAGTATCGCCCAGCCCGCGCTGCCGGGCGCGGGCATATGGATCCGTGCCTGGCGGATCCGCGTCGACCTGCGCCGACGGGGCACCCCCGACCTGCTGTACGGACGAGACCTGCGCGCCCTGCTCGTCTCGTCGGGCCTGGCCCCTCTGGTGTACGAGACCCATCTGATGTGGTCGCGGCGGATCGTCCGGAGGATCGAAGACGTCCTGTTCCGCAGAAGGAACCTGCGCCGCGTGGTTTTTGTGTCCCAGGCGCTCGCCGACGACTACCGTCGTGTCTTTCCGGAGCTCGACTCGTCGCGGTGGGCGGATCTGGTGACGGCTCATGACTGTGCCGACCCGGCCCCGTCCGACGGGCCGGTGGCAGACCTGCCGGGCCGTCCGGAGGTACCGAAGATCGGCTACGTCGGTCATCTGTACCCGGGGCGGGGCACCGACGTCATTCTCGAACTCGCCGCCCGCGTACCCGAGGCCGACTTCCACCTGGTCGGCGGCACCGCGGCCGACCGTGCCCACTGGCAGAGCCGCTGCACACGCTCCAACGTCTACTTCCACGGGCATCTCCCGCCTGCCGAGCTGGCCCCCTACCAGCGTGCGTTCGACATCGTCCTGGCGCCTTACCAGCGCAGGACGTACTGTGCCGGAGGCGTGGGCGAGATCAGCCGTTGGGTATCCCCGATGAAGCTGTTCGAGTACATGTCCTACGGCAAGGCAGTCATTGCCTCGGATCTGCCGGTACTCCGGGAGATTCTGACCGACGGAGTCAACTGCCTGCTCTGCCCGCCGGAATCCGCCGAAGCCTGGGCGGCCGCGGTCAAGAGGCTCGTCGGTGATGTACATCTGCGCGCCACCCTGGGCGGTGAGGCACGACGGCAGCTCCACGACCGGCACACCTGGCGGATCCGGGCCGACCGGGTGCTGGCAGGGCTCGGCGACACAACCAGGTCGCGGCCTTGACGCGGGCCGTGGTGACCGGCGCCGCTGGCTTCATCGGCTCCCACCTCTGCGCTCACCTGCTCGCGGCCGGTGACAGCGTCCTCGGTATCGACGTGCTCACCGACTACTACGACCCGGCACTGAAGGAACGAAACCTGCGCGACCTGATCCCGCACCCGTCCTTCACCTTCCACCGCGTGGACCTGCTGGAAGCCGCTCTCGAATCCCTCCTCGACGGAGCGGACGTCGTCTACCACCTGGCCGGTCAACCAGGCGTACGGCCCTCATGGGGAAAAGACTTCGAGCTGTATGCCCGTCGCAATGTGCTCGCCTCGCAAAGACTCCTGGAAGCAGTGCGGGACCGACCGGTGCGCAAGTTCGTCTACGCCTCCAGTTCCTCCGTGTACGGCGACGCCCCGGTCATCCCCACGGACGAGTCGGTGTGCCCCCGGCCGCTCACCCCGTACGGCGTGACCAAGCTGTCGGCGGAACATCTGTGCGAGATCTATCGGATCACCTATGGCCTGCCCGCGGTGTCACTACGCCTGTTCAGCGTGTACGGCCCACGGCAGAGGCCCGACATGGCCCTGGCCAGGCTGATCGAAGCGGCCGTGACCGGCGGCCCCTTCCCGCTCTACGGGAACGGCGAGCAGATCCGCGACTTCACCTACGTGCACGATGTCGTCACGGCGATGCGGGACGCGGCCGATTCCTCTTTCGCCGGAGTGGCCAACCTCGGCGGTGACGCCCCGGTGTCCATGAAGCAGGCGATCGCGGCCGTCGAGCGTCTCGTCGGCCCGGTGAACCTCGATCCACGGCCCGGCAGCCGTGGCGAGGCCCGGCACACCGCGGCCGACATCGCCCTGGCGGCGCGGGCGTTCGGATATCGGCCCCGCACGGAGCTGGACGAGGGCCTGGCGGCGATGGCCGACCAGGCCGCCATCGATCTGGCGCGTCGGCCCGAGTCCGGAAGCACCGGCCCGCGAGACCTGCGGAGGGGTGTCACGTGACCGGTGGTATTCCCGGTGCGGCACCGCACCGCTCCCGGCCTCGTCCCAAGGTCTTCGGTATCGGCCTTTCGCGCACCGGCACCCGCTCGCTGACCGCCGCGCTGCGCACCCTGGGTTTCGACACCGTGCACTACCCCTCCGACTCCGCCACCTACCGGGCCCTGGTCGCGGGCACCGGGCGCTTTCCGGTGCTGGCGGACCATGACGGGATCACCGACATCAGCGTGGTTCCGTACTACGAGGAACTCGATCTCGACTGGCCCGGAGCCAAATTCATCCTGACGGTCCGGGAGGAGCAGGCCTGGCTGCGCTCGTGCGCGACGCACTGGGCACGACCGGTGGACAGCAAAACCGACCTTGGCGAGGGATATCGGGACATGCAGCGCTTCCTGCGTGCTGCCGTCTACGGGTGTCTCGAATTCAACCCGGAACGGTTCGCCCGCGTTCACCGCCGCCACGTCGAGCAGGTGCTGCACCACTTCGCGGGCCGGGACGACGACCTGCTCGTTCTCGACATCGCAGGGGGCGAGGGCTATGAACGGCTGGCCCCCTTCCTGGGCAAGGAGGTCCCCGATGGCCCCTTCCCGAACGTCAACCGGCCCTCTTCCGCCCAGGACCGGCCGTGAGCGGCGAGATCCGCACCCTCCCCGGCGACTGGTCACCGCCCGTCGGCCGTGCGGTCGACCTGGTACTCCGCACGGTCGGTGAGCGCACCACCCACCTCGCTCTCGGCCTCGCGATCCGGCACATCCGCCCACGCCGGGTTCACATCGCGGAGAACATCCGGCCGCTCGCCCGTGCCGTGGACCGCCAGGTGCACATCGACCACGGCGACGCCTCGCACGTCGTCCACGTCGACGCCGACTGCCTGATCCTCGAGGACATGAGGCCCTTTCTCGACGCCAACGACCTGGCATACGTCGACTGCTTTGTGCACGACCGGTTCCGCGGCCGGGTCCACTGCGGGGTGCACATCACCCGAACCGACCTGGTGCGGGCGATGCGGGAGGTGGATGTCGAGGCGGAGGCACCAGCGGCGGGGCGCGGGCCGATGCTGCGGCCCGAGGCGTTCCGGCGGCACCTCGCCCGACGTCATCTCCAGCCCGATGTGCAGCTGAAGGGCTTCCACATCCTGCACGACCACTTCCAGCACTATCACGACGTCTTCGCCAAGTACGCTCTGCGCGAGGTGCGCAGCCGTACCGAAAGCGCACACGCGGTGCTGCAGTCGGCCCTGCTGCGCTGGGGGGACGACCTGGACTTCGTGGTCGCCAGAAGGGCGGTACGGTACAGCCGCTCGGTGGTACCCGCCGATGTCACCCCGCACGCGCTGGGCCAGTACCTCGACGGCCTGCCCGAACTGGCGGCCCGCGTGGTCGGAGAGCTGCGCTTGCCCAGCCGTCCTCGGCTGACCATGGCCAAGGTCCGGAAGGCCGTGGCCCGCGCCCCGCAGACCCTTGGCCCCGCCGCCGACCGGCCCAAGGTATTTTCCCTCGGCCTGCCCGGTACAGCGACCCGGAGCCTGGTCGAGGCCCTCCACCTGCTCGGTTTCGACCTCGCCCACTACCCGCTGGGCGCGGCGGACCAGGCGGCCCTGCGCCGCGGGGACGGTGACTTTCCGGCGCTGCGGCACTACGACGGCCTGACGAGCGTCTTCGCACTCGCGTCCCTGACGGCACTGGACGCGCGGCATCCGCGGGCTCGGTTCGTCGTCACCGTACGGGAGACGGAGAGCTGGTTGCGTGCGGTGGAGCGGCTCTGGGACACCGGCTGGCCGACGAAGGCGCCCGCGGCCGTGCGGGCCGCCCACAGAGAGGCGGCGTATCTGTTCCGTACGCGGATCTGTGGCGGGGAGACCTTCGACCCGGCCCGATTGGCTCGGGTCTACCAGGAACAACTCGTCCGCGTACAGCGTCACTTCGCTCGACGCCCCGGGGATCTGCTGACACTGGACATCTGCGCGGGCGAGGGCTGGGAGAAGCTGGCCCCCTTTCTCGGCCAGCCGATTCCACCTGGACCGTTCCCGAGAGTGTGAAATCCTCCACCGCACTGTCATCCGCACTGTCATCCGCACGTGGGGTTTCCGCGCCCGGAGAGGTGCGGCCCGGAGCGGTGTCCCCGTGCGGCACCGGGAGTGACGGCAGGATGACCCGGGTGCCCGATGCTCCCTCGACCTCCGCTCAACAGCCCGAACTGCGCCTGGGCTGGGACGACCCGCATCACGACCACGTCGCGGCGGCGGGTCTGGTGCAGATGGCGGCTCGTCTGCCCGCCACCATCGCGGCCGCCGCCCGGTTGAGCTGGGCCGCCGACCGGTGGGCGGCCCTCCAACTGCTGGTGGCGCAGCTGCTCGCGGCTGCCTCCGCCGCGGTGGTCCTGGCCGCGACCGCCCAGGTGATCGGAGCCCTTGTCGGGCAGGGCCAGGCCACCGAGCGGCTGCACGCCGCGGTGCCGGCTCTGCTCATCGCGGCGGGGGCGGCCGCGACCCGGGCGGCGTCGGACGCGGTCTCCCAGTACGCGGCCGTGAAACTGGGACCGGAGGTGACCGCCCTCGCCGAGGAACGTATCCTCGCCAAGACCCCGGAGGTCGAGCTGACCGCGTACGACCAGCCGGAGTTCAACGACTCGCTCCAGGCCGCCGGGCTGGGGGCGATGGCCACCCAGGATCTGATCGCCGACGCGCAGCAACTGATGTCCGCGGTGGCGCAGTTGACGGCCGCGGCGACCGTCCTCACGCTGCTGAACCCCCTGCTGCTGCCGCTGCTGGTTCTCGCGATGCTTCCCAAGGGAGCGGCCGCTCTGGGCGCGGCCCGTATCGCCCACCGCACCGCTCACACCAGCCTCGCCGACAACCGACTGCGCTACATCCTGCGCCAGCACAGCACGGACCGTCGGACGGCCGCCGAGGTCAGGGCCGGCACCATGGCCGCGTTCCTGCGCCAGTGGTATGCCCAAGTCGCGACGCGGATCAGGACCAGGCACCGGGCGGCCGCACCCAGAGTGCTGCTGGTGACACTCGGCGGAGCGGCCGGGACCGGCATCATGCTCACCCTCACCTGGCTCACCGTCGGGCTGTTGACGATGAACGGCACCATCGCGCTCGCGGTCGCCGTCACGGCCGTGGTCGCCGTCCGCTCTTCCACCGGCGCGCTCAACTCCCTGGTGGTGGCGAGCGCCCGGCTGTTCCGTACCTCGCTCCACCTCCAGGACTGGCGGGACTTCCTGGCTCTCGCCGACACCCTGCGCGCCACGCGTGGACCGCTGGCGATCGACTCGGCCGGTCCCCGGGAGATCCGCGCCCACCGAGTGTCCTACCGTCACCCCGGCAGCCCGGTGAACGCCTTTGCGGTTCACGACATCAGCCTGACCCTGCGCAGCGGTGAAGTCGTCGCCCTGGTGGGTGAGAACGGTTCCGGCAAGACGACTCTCGCCCACCTCCTCACCGGCCTCTACCTGCCCACACACGGCACGGTCAGCTGGGACGGCATCGATCTGGCCCAGGCAGATCCGCACTCGGTCTGGTCGCGTGTCGGTCTGGTGCCCCAGGACTACACCAAGTGGCCGATGGCCGCGAGGGAGAACATCACGCTCGGTCAGGCCCGCGGAGGGGACGGCCTCGTGCACGCTGCCGCCCGCGAGGCCGGCGCGGACAGCGTGCTGGCCGGACTACCGAACGGTCTCGACACACTGCTGGCCAAGTCGTTCTGGGGCGGGCATGATCTCTCGGGCGGTCAGTGGCAGCGCCTCGCCGTCGCCCGCGCCTGCTACCGAGAGGCCGGCGTCCTGGTCCTCGACGAGCCCACTTCCGCGATGGATCCGCGTGCCGAACACCGGGTGATCAGCCGCTTCAAGACGCTGGCCGAAGGCCGGACCGCCGTGTTCGTCACGCACAACCTCACCAACACCCGCGTCGCCGACCGCATCATCGTGCTGGCCGGGGGGAGCATCGCAGAGGAGGGGACCTTCGATGCACTCCTCGAGCGAGGCGAGTTGTTCGCGGAACTCCACAAGCTGTCACAAGATCGGTGACCGGTTCCTCGACCCCGGCGACGGAGGTGCTCTGAAGTGACGAACAGTGAAGTGATGAACAGTGAGCGGCGCAACAAGACGGTGATCTTCATCATGGGGGCCGGGCACTCCGGCACCACGCTGCTCGGGCTGATGCTGGGTGCGCATCCGGCGGTCTGCTTCGTCGGCGAGGCGTGGAACAGCACCCGCCTCGGCACCACCGACGCACAGGGGCGGACCGTCGGCTGCAACTTCTGCACCGACGGTTGTCCCGTGTGGGGCGACCCGCTGCCGAGCACCGGCCCCGACCTCTACGAGGTGCTGGCCCGGCGCTGCGGCCGCCCCTTCGTCGTGGACTCCACAAAAGCGGGCGGCTGGATCGATCAGCAGACGGCGCTGCTGCCCGGCGCCGTCCACCGTCATCTGGTGGTGCTGGCCCGCGATGGCCGGGCGGTGGTCAACTCCCTCCTGCGCAAGTACCCCGACGCCCGCCCCGCGGAGCTGGCTGCGGAGTGGGTCGCCCAGATGCGCCGGACAGAGGATCTTGCGGCCCGCTGGCCCGGCGTCGTCAGCCGGGTGCACTACGAGGACGTCGCCACCCACCCCGAAGACGTCCTGTCCCACTTGAGCGCGACACTGGGCTTCTCCTTCCTTCCCGCGATACTCGACCCTTGGCTCAGCGTCCAGCATCCGTTGGGCGGCAACGCGGGCACTCAGTACATCGTGGCGCGGGAACGCGCCGCACGGGCCACGGGCCAGCCCGTCAATCTGAAGCGCACCGAGCGCGCCTACTACCTCGGCCACCCACCGGCGATCGTGCTGGACCTGCGCTGGCGTGAGGAGATGTCCGAGCCCGCCCTGCGCGCCTTCGACGCCATCGCGGGCGAGACCAATGCGCCCTATGCGCGTTGACCGCTGCTGAGTCTCAGGATTCTTCCAGCCGACGCAGGCAGCCCCGCATGCCGACCCAGGCGGAAGCGGTAGCGGAACTCCAGCGGCACCCACTCCAGTTGGCGCAGTTCCCGGTCGAGGAGATCCATCCGGTCGGCCAGGACCGCTTTGGAAGGGGGCCAGAGCTCGGCGGGCACAAGGCTGAAGTCGATGGTGGCCGCCGCTGGGCAAAAGAGTCCGAGGGACGTTCCGTGCTTCTCCTGCTCCTGCTTGATGGCGCACAGCGACGGGGCGATCAGCGGACGGATGATCGAGTAGCGTTCATGCCGCCGTCGCCCGTGCCGATCCTGTTGATGACCTTGAGGGTGTCCGGGTTCGGGCGCAGGATCTCGGGTCGGCGTTCGTGGTGGTAACGGCGTACGTCGACCTCGATGATCGCGTATTTGGCGAACTGGCTTTCCTGCTCGAGGAGCCGGAAGGGAACCGGGAAGAGGCGGACGTAGGTGTGCGGTTCCGACGATGGCGAGGTGCATGCCGACGGAGCGGGTGAACACCCCGGTCGGCATTGCGGCGGCCTGCTCGTTCCAGGCAAGGGCCATCTTGAGGTTCTTCAGGTCACGGAAGATCTCGGCGACGTCCGCCGAGATCCACGCGGGCTCCGTTGGCGGAGGCGAAGGTACGGAAAAGGGAACCGGGCCCGCCCGGCGAGGGCGGGCCCGGCGGCGGGCCAGGCGGCCTTGACCGGCTTGGGGAGCCGGAACATCAGCGTCCACATCACCGCGACCGCGGCGATGACGTACCAGACGCTGCCCGCGAAGGCACTGGTCACGGTGGTGCCGTGGCTGCCCGCGGGGGCGTGGTTGAAGAACACCACGGAGGGCGTCGCGATACCGAGTGCGGTGCCGAGCTGCATGGCGGTGGTGAACAGCCCCGCTGCGTGACCCTGCGTCCTCGTGGCCGACCTGGCTGAGGGTGAGCCCGGCGAGACCCGCGCCGACCATGCCGAAACCAGCCGCGACGAGGATCATCGGAGCGACAGCGGCCACGAACGGCGTCTCGGTCTGCTGGGCGGAGACCAGCAGCTGGTAGCCCGCGAGCGTGAGAGCGATCGGTACGGCTCCGACCTGCGGCACGCGCCGCAGGTGGTGGCCCGCCCACTTGGAGGCCAGCATGGCGCCGGCCACACCGCCGAGGGAGATGGCGACGGACGCCGGGGCGAACTGCCCGGGCGTGAAGCCGAGGCCGGACTGCATAAACAGCACGCACGTCAGCAGGAAGACATTGAGCGCGTCAAATGTGGGTCCGGTCAGGCAAGTTGGAGCCATTCCTCGAGTCTCCCGCAGCCCGTCCGAAACAATCCAACTCCACGTCCCCTGGCCGATGTTGGGGGTCTACCCCGCCTCACCACACAGGACACGGTCTATATCTCTCGGCCGCGATCCGAGCGTGTAGCAGGAGGGCAGCGGACTGACGAGGAGCTGGCTGCTTCCTGCTCCAGGGGGCGGTGGCGCAGATCCACCTGGACCCGCCCTTCCCCGACTGGTGGCAGAGCGGCACAGGCCGGTCCGTGGAACCGATCTCGCAGGACGGCACCGGCGCGGTCTTCGACGTCCCTGCCAAGACGCCGATGCGACTCGACCTGCGCGTTGCCGCCGACTTCCTCGACATCACCGGTCTGTGGTGGGAGCTGCACCACAAGCCGACGCTCCGCAAGGGAGTGCTGGGCTCCCCGGCCGCCTACCGCCAGTGGCACTTCAACTCCTGGTACCTCGATCCGGACTGCGCCGGGCAGTCCACCCGGCTGCGCGTGCTGGCCAGCACCTGGGGCGTGCCACTGGTCTGGTTCGCGGCTCTGCCGCCCATCGCGATGGGCCCGCTCCCCGCGCAGACCCGGATCGGCGGCGCGGTCTTCTACCGCCCCGTCATCAGTGCCTACCCCTACCCGTCGGACAGCGAAAAGGGTCTGACCTCCCCCGTACAGGGCCTGTTGGGCATGGAACAGCTCGCTCGGTATCTGCTCCAGGGGCGTAACCGGTCACAGGCCTAGGGCATCGGCTATTACTCCCCGTACGACATCTGGCTCCTGGACCACTTCCGTAGGTCCGAGGACGAGGAGGAAGAGGGCGGACCGCAGACCTTCCCGAGCAAGCACATGCTGAATCTGCTCGTCGCCCTGGAGCACCAGTTGGCACGCTCCGCGGCCCGGCTGAAGGAGGCGGACAACCTCGAGCAGCGGGTGCTGCTGATGCCCTGGCCCGCCGCGGGCGGCGTCGACGGCGCCTACAACCACACGATGCGCGCGGGACTCGCGCCGCACATCGCCCAGGCAGTGGCGCTGCTCTGGTCGACCGGGGCGCTCGGCGGACGCGGACAGCCGCTGTCCGTGCGCGGACTCGCACCCATCGCGTTCCACGGCGGCTCCTCCGTGCCGCTGCGGGTGGACCCGCTGCTCTGGATCGCGGGCTACAGCCGTGGCGGGGACGCTGTCACCAGGACCGTGGAGAACAATGGCGAGAGCCTCGTCCGGGTGATCTCGGTCGACGACGGCCGGATCGACCGTCATCGCGACGGCCTGCTCCGGGCCGCCGCCGCGGCGGCCCGCGCGGGGCGGCGCCTGCGGGTGTTCGTGGTGAAGTCCCCGCACACCGGGCCCGTCCCCCGCCCCCTGCTCGACGCGATGACCCGCGCGAAGGCTGATGTCACACTGCTGCCGGGCGGCGACTACGCCGCCTTCTGGGCACGGCACCCTCCAAGGGGTCGGCCTGGCAGCGCTACCTGTTCGCCGACTGGGACAAGCACCCTGAGGACGTGGCCAAGGACTTGGCCACGGAGACCCGTGCCGCCGGGCGGGACAAGGACTACGAGAGCCAGTACGACGCCATGCGGCACATGCTGGCCGTCGTCGGCGGCCAGGTCTTCGACACCGAGCCCCAGCACCCGGTGAGCCGCGGCTTCTTGGAGGAGTGCCTCGGTCCGTGACCCTCGCCTTCGCGGCTGGGGCTGTGCTGTTGTGCTGCCGTGTAGCTGATGGGCCACCGCACGCACCGTGACTGGATCACGGTGCGTGCGGTGGGCGTGGTGGTGTGGGCGTGGATGGGCGAGAGCCGGGATCCGTCCCGCCATCCGCTCCAGGGGCAGGATCCGGTTGGCGGGCACCCGACACCACAAATCGGCGCCGTATACCGGGTATGCGGGGTATGCCGATGCTTCTACGAAACCGCTGAGGCGGTTTGGCGCTAGGTGCGGGTGGCCGGGGCGGGCTGGCTTGGTCGGTTGGCCATTGGTTCGGTTGATCTGGCGTGGGGGTGGTGGGCTGGGGGTGTGTGGTGGGGGTGGTGGTGTCTTGAGGGTGGCTTGAGGGGTGGTGGGTGGGGGGTTGGAGGGTGGGTGGTGGGTGGGTGGGGGTGCGGTAGAAACCAGCTACGCGGTTTTCTATTGACAGGGTGGGGGGAATCTATTTGAATCGGGGTGCGGTAGGGGGGTGTCCCCCGGGTGAGCGGCATCAACCATGTTTCGGGGGGGCGCTGTGGACATCGAGGTGCTGGGTGCGTTGGCGGTGCGGGTGAATGGTCGTTCGATCACGCCGACGGCGCCGAAGCCGCGGCAGGTGTTGGCGTTGCTGGCGTTGCATGCGGGGCGGATGGTGCCGGTGTCGGTGTTGACGGAGGAGTTGTGGGGGGGTGCGCCGCCGCGGAGTGCGCGTACGACGTTGCAGACGTATGTGCTGCAGTTGCGTGAGTTGATTGCTGCGGCGCTGGATCAGGGTGCCCCTGGCGCTGGAGCCGTCTCCGGTGCGGCTGTCCCTGGCGCCGTCCCCGCTGGTCCCGCCGTTACTGTCCCCGGTGCGGGGGCCGCCGGTGTCCCCGTTCCCGCCGCTCCTGCTGGTGCTGTCCCCGGTGTCGGGACCGCTGTTGGTGTTGTTCCTGGCGTGGTGCCTGTGGGTGGCGTCCTTCCTGATGTTGTCGGTGCCGCCTCCGCCTCTGCTGCGGCCGCCTCTGCTGCTGCCGCTTCCCTCTCTGTTTCCGCTCCTGCCGCCCCTTCCGCTTCCGTCTCTGCCTCTGCTGCCGCTTCTGCCTCCTCCTTCGCTCCCTCCGTCTCTGCCTCCGCTTCTGCTCCCGCTTCTGTCTCGGCCTCGGTCTCGGCTTCCGCTTCTGCTTCTGTGTCCGCCTCTGTGTCCGTCCCGGCTTCTGCCTGTGTTTCTGCTTCGGTGGCTGGTGGGGTGGGTGGGCGGGTGCGGGCGAAGGATGTGCTGGTGACGATGCCGGGTGGGTATTTGTTGGTGGCGGGTGCGGGGTTGAGTGATGTGCGGGTGTTTGAGGGGTTGGCGGGGGCGGGGTATCGGGCGATGGATGGGGGGGATTGGGTGGGGGCGGCGCGGCAGTTGCGTGAGGCGTTGGGTTTGTGGTCGGGGACGGCGTTTGCTGATGTGCAGGCGGGGCCGCAGTTGCAGATGGAGATCAAGCGGTTGGATGAGAGCCGGTTGTGTGCGTTGGACCGGCGGATTGAGGCGGATCTGCGGTTGGGCCGGCATCGGGAGTTGTTGTCGGAGTTGACGGTGCTGGTGAACGGGTATCGCACGCATGAGAGTTTGCATGCGCAGTTCATGCTGGCGTTGCATCGTTCGGGGCGGCGGGGGGAGGCGTTGGCGGTGTATCAGCGGCTTCGGGCGACGTTGGTGCGGGATCTGGGGCTGGAGCCTTCGGCGCGGTTGCGGCGTTTGCAGCGGTCTATTTTGAGTGCGGGGCAGGAGGTTGCGGCGCCGTCGTCCGGGGGCGGGGGGCATCTGGCGGCGACCGGTTAGCCGGTGCGTCCGTGTGTTCCCGGCCTGCGGCTGGTGGGCTGTCGCCCCTCGGGGTGCGTGGGGTGGGGCCGCCGGGTTTCCTCCCCGGCCCGGCCGCCCCCCTCCGCCCCGGTACGGCGCCCCCGGGTACGGCGCCTCCGTACGGCGCCCCCCGGTGCGGCGCCTCCGGGGATGGTCTGCGGGTCCGGTGCGGTGCGGCCGGTTCGTGGGTGGGGGTGGTGGCGGGCGGTGGGGGGTGGGGACAACGTTCTCCTGTCTGTTGTGTGGGTTTCACTTCAGCTCATGTGTGCCTGGTCTGGGGCGCTTAATGTGCGGGCGGGGCACGCCGCCTGACACCCCCTCACCCGCAACCTCGCATCGCTCGCCCCTCGTTCCCTTACTCCCTGTCCCTCGCTCTCACTCTCGCCCTTCGCCCTTGGGTCTTCAGTCTTTTGTCCTCGTTTCTTTCGTCTCATGTGTTGTTTCTGGTGTGTCTTTCCGGGGGTTGGTGGGGGGTTGCTGTCGGGGGTGGGTGGGGGGCTGGGTTCGGGGTTGTGGTGTGGAAGGGAGGGTGTTTTTGCGGTTGTAGTGCAGGGGCCCGTGGCGGGCTGCAGTCAGGTTGAGGATTTCGACGACGTACGGAGGAAACCCATGAAGATTCAGGTTCTGGGTCCGT
>NZ_JBVJPW010000028.1:0-96591 GCF_055609205.1 Streptomyces sp. NPDC036815
CTCGCGAGAGTGGCTGGCCTCGAAGCCCGGCAGCGTGCTCCCGAAGCGAACGGGGACGCCCCCGAAGCCGATGACCGTGCCCTCGAAACACCACACAGGAATGCGCGGTTGCGCGGGCCGGCACGGCGAGACACGCGCAGAGTTGGGCGTCGGAATTCCCAACGAGATTGATCCCAGGTGCGGCTGGCCTGTTCCGCGGTGGAGTGTCCCACTGGGCGAGGTGCAGCCCAAGGCCCCGAGGCGAGGGCATTCGGAGGGACTCTCCTTGGTGCTCTCCTGGCGCCTGGGGCCGTGAGCAGATGCCGGAGTGTCGGCTGCCCACCCGGCAGGAGCTCAGTGCGGGAGGAGCCTTCCCTGGCGATTCGTGCCAGCCGCTCGTCGCCCAACGGAGGGCACTCCGGCAGGGCTCCGCCACAGTCACGGACTGGGCAAAGCAGCCGAAGCCCTGGTGAGGAGGGGTGCACGGTTCCACATCGGACCGCCCCGCACCACGCCCAGCAGCCGCTTCGGACGCGCCGGAGGTGATGTGGTGTTCGTCACATGGGCGAGAGCGTCGTCGCGTTAGCCGCCGGGCTGGCGGCGACCGCGCGGGAAGCCGACACGTCTCTGCGACTCCGCGTACGGCCCTAAGCGGAATCTCTGGCTGCCTGTTCTCCTGGGCGCCGCACCCGCGTGCGGGCCTGCCTTGGCTCCCGGCCCGGAGCTAAGAAGGCATGTGACCTAGGTGCATCCCGTACGCGATGGTGCAGGACGGAGTCGTACGCGACTGGGGACGTTCAGTGGTACGTCCCCCTCCTCGAGGAGGGGGACGGCTGCGTCAGGCGGCGGGCTGTAGGACGGTGTGGACGGCGGCGAGGGCCTGGAGCCGGTCGGCCACGGCATCCGGGCCGAGAGCCGCAAGGGCCCACAGGGCACTGAGCTGGCAGCCGGAGGAGCAGATATTGATCAACGGCGGCCGGAACGGCGCCACGGCGATGTTCCGGGCGGCGAAGGGCGCGGGGTCGAGATAGATCATGCCGCCGGTCCCGCACAGATACGCGCGGGCGCCGGTCGCGGCGGAGAGGTCCGCGAGCCGGACGGATCGGCCCGGCCGGGACGGGAGTTGGCTGCTGGTGAGGATCTGGCCCTTCCAGCCGAGCAGGTCCAGCAGGACGCGAGTGGAGATCTCGGCGACCGTCGCGGTCCGGCCGGTGGTGAAGGCGTCCAGCACCGGGCCCAGGGCCTTCGCGAGGGCGGGCCAGTGGGGGCTGGAGCCGTAGTGCTGCCGCAGCATCCCGGCGGTTCGACGGCAGGCCAAGGCAGGGTCGTCGATCCAGGCGTCCCGGATGAGGGTGGGCCGCCCATTGGGGAGGTGGGTGGGGATGGTGAGCCACTGCTGACGGGCCGGGTCGTCGAGGTCGGCGAGACGGGCTCGGTGCTGGTAGTCGCGGCGGGTGAACTGCACGTCGTCCAAGACGATCCAGTAGTCCGCCGCGAACAGCTTGGCCAGCGTCGTCAGTCTCGGGAACACATTGGGCTGATGAATCGCGCACAGCCCGCCCGGGGCGGGCAGGTCACGAGATGATGAGGCGGCTGGTGAAGCCGTCGGCGATGAGGGATTCGTACGCGGCATGCACGTCCTCCGGGACCTCCTGCTCGATGGCGAACCCGAGCTTCGGATACTCGATCACCCGCTGGAGATCACCGACGAGCATGTCCAGGACGAGCTTCTCGTCGCCGATGGACTTCAAGTAGTCGTCGAACTCCAGCGGCTCCGACGCGCACAGGATCTCGACGTCGGGCCACAGCTTGCGGGCGGTCGCGAACGATCGCCTCTCCATATAGGGCTTGGACACCAGCAGCACCGTGGTCGGGTGGATTCCGGCGCCGGTGAGGACCTCACGCGAGAGGGTGATGTTCTGCCCGGTGTTCCCGGCGTTGGGCTCCAGCAGGATCGCCTCGGCGGGGACACCGAGGTCGATGGCGTGCTCGCGGAAGTGGACGGCCTCGCCGCGCGGGAAGACCTTGGCGGTGGTGGGGCTGTTGCCGCCGGTGAACACCAGGGTCTTGAAGAGCCCGGCCTGATACAGCTCGGCGGAGTGGGCGGCGACGCCGAGGTCGTGGCTGCCCAGCCCGATCGCCACGTCGACGGGCCGCAGCTCGTGGTTCATCTGGTGGTAGTCCCAGATCAGCTTGGCCTGGCGCCACTGGTCCTCGGTGATGGCCTGCTGGTTGTCGCTCACGCGTCTTGTCTCCCTGGTCACCGTTGCCGGGGGCCGGTCGGCCCCTCGCTCATGGCCTTGATGCCCTCGATACTGCGCAGCTGGTGCACGAGTCCGTACTGCGCGGCTACCTTGGCGGCCTGGTCGAGGACGAGGTGTCCATCATCCCGGGTCGCTGCGTCGGAGAGCAGGATGTGGCCATGAGCGGTATCCAGTCGCACGCGTTGCATCGGTGATTCGGTGGTCCCGCTGTTGCGGGCGATGTCGATGAAGTGCAGGGCCTGGGTGAGGTCGCCGGCGCCGCGGCGGGCGAGGGCGAGTTTCTGATGGGCCACCGACCAGTCGTCGGGTTCCTGGAGGTCTTCGAAGTCGCGGGTCGCGGCCTGCATGACGCGGGTCGCATAGTCGTGGTTGCCGTCCTTGCTCAGCGCGGTCCCCACCCACAGCCGGGCCCTGGCACGGTCGCGACGGGAGAGCCGGTCGTCGACGGCGAGGGTCTCGTAGTTGCGGGCGGCGATCTCCAGCTTCCCGGACATCTCGGTCACGACCGCGAGTGACAGATCGAGCTGGGCGACGCGGCGGGGAATGTCGAGCTGGGTGAAGACGGAGCGGGCGCCGGCATAGGAGTGCTGGGCGGAGAGCGGGCCGAGAACGACGCCCTGGTCACGCTTGAGGTCGCCGAGCAAAGCCGTCGAGCGGGCGAAGAGATACAGGCCCTTGTCGTCGAGCTCAAGGGCCGTGAAGCGCGTGAGCCACCGGCTGAGCAAGCTGTCGGCGAAGGCGAAGTTCTGCCGGGACAGGGCGACCACGACACGGTCCAGATCGTCGGCCCACGATTCGTACTCCCAGGCCCGGGGACCTGAGGCGGTGACGCGGCGCCGGGCAGCGGTCGCGGCGTTGGACGTCTCGGACAGGAGTGTCTCGAAGCGCAGGTGAACGGCGGCGTCCGCACGGCCGAGCGCGGTGTCGAGGATGGCCTGGGTGTCGGGTCTGGGCTCGGTGGCCGCGAGCTTGGACTCCCACTTGGACACGGTCGCAACCGCCAGGCCGAGCTGCTGAGCGAAGGCCCGCACGCTCAGACGCAGGGCGAGACGCAGGGCCCTGGCCTCCAGGCCCGTCCAGTGGTGCACGGTCGCCACGCGTCACTCCCTTCCGCCAGTCATCGAAGCACGGTGCGTGCAGTCGGTGGGACGAAAGTGGAACGCAAGTAGAACAGGCGGTGATTGGCCGGGAGTTGGCCAGCATCCACGCTCAAGACGTCACCTCTTGTCGAGCCTTTTGGACGGTCTTCAGCATGGAACCCCTCACGGAGAATCGCCCGGTCAACGGCCCGGTCGTTTACGGCTTTCTGCGACTGGTGCGGGTCTCCGCCGCCCGGAAGGCGGCGCTGGCCGCCTCTCTTGCCGAGTACTGCCGCAACCACGAACTGCAGCTGTCCGGACTGTTCACCGACCGCGACGTGAGTTCCGGACCCGACTCGGCGGCGTTCACCGGGCTGCTGGACGTGCTGGCCCTGCCGGACGTCTATGGAGTGATCTCCCCGGCCATGTCGCACCTGGGGCCGAAGGCCATAGCTGCCGAACGCGGCCGGCGGATCGAGGCGGCCGGCTCCCGGCTGCTGCTGGTCCGCGGGCCCCGCCCCGCACACCCGTCCGTCTCCCGCGGCGGCTCGGTCCGTCGCCGCAGTCCGGGATCCACCCGCGTCCTGGACGCCGAGTCGTGAGGGCCACGATGACCGAAACGACCCAGTGGTTCTTCGAGCCCCGACCCGAATCGATCGGCCAGGCACGGCAGTTCACGACGGACGCCCTGGCCGAGTGGGGCCTTGAGGGCCGTGCCGAGGACATCCGGCTTTGTGTCTCCGAGCTCGCCACCAATGCCCTCGTCCACGCAGCCGTCGACGGCCACGGCTTCCTGGTCAAGCTCGATGCCGACGAGGAAGTCGTACGCCTGGAAGTCCACGACAGCCGCCGCCAGCACCCCAAGGCCCGCAAGGCCGCCGACACGGACACCTCCGGACGCGGCCTGACGCTGGTGAGCGTGCTCGCCGACGGCTGGGGAGTCCAGGACCACACCCCGTCCGGAAAGGTCGTCTGGTCCTGCTTCAAGGCTGCGGGAGGGGCGGCGTCATGACCGTCATCCTCACCCCGCCAGATCCGGAACTTCGACTGCTGGTCTCCCTCGCGTCCTGGACCTGGCCGGGCACCGGGCCGGACGGCCACGAGGTCGCGCACATCCTGATCACCCATACCCCGGCCCTGGCCACTCCCGACACTGTCGAGACCCGGATGCGGCGGCTGTCGGACAGCCTTGGCTCTCTGGCCGGCCCCCGGGAGGTCGTTCCGGAGATCGAGCGGTGCCTGCAGATCGTCGGCGACCAGGTGCTGGTGCACATCCCCGGCGCCTCTCGCCGGCTGCGGCTGCCCACCCGCCGGGCCTGGACCGAACTGGTCGCCCACAACGGTGACGCCGTCCTCCTGCTCGGGCTGGACCCACTGCCGCAGAGTGCCGACGCCGCCCGGCTCGATGCCTACCTGGATACCGCCCTCGCGGCCGGGCGGCTGCTGTTCGGACGCGCCCGCACCCGCTGAACCCCGGACTTTCCGCACGGCCCCCGGACCGAACGGATGAGAGGGAACTGCCATGGAAACCTTCGAACGCGCCCGCCTGGACGCCTACTTCGCCCGGATCGCCACCCAGTTCGCCCTGGACGAGCAGACCGCATCGTTCCTGATCACGCACCTGCTGCCGGAGCGGCCCGCGTTCGTCCAGGCCGTCGCCGCGATGACCCGGCTCACCGCGGTGCTGCCCAAGCCGAAGTCCATCCACCCGGCCGCCAAGCGCGAGGTCGAGCAGACCGTCCCCGTCGACATCCTCACCCGCGAGATGTTCACCGAGCCCGATGACGCCCTGGACTACCTCGAATCCCGGGCCGCAGGCGAGACGGCCTGCCTGCTGGACGTCGGTGGCTACTTCGCCCCCACCCTCGCCGAGGTCCACAGCCGGTTCACCGGACGGATCGCCGGGGTGATCGAGGACACCGAGAACGGGCACCGCCGCTACGCGGACCTCGACAAACTGCCCTGCCCCGTCATCTCCGTCGCCCGCTCTCCCTTGAAGGACCCCGAGGACTTCCTCGTCGGACAGTCCGTGGTCTTCTCCACTGAGGCCGTCATGCGCGGCCGCGGGGACATCCTCCACGGCCGCCCCGCCCTCGTGATCGGCTTCGGGAAGCTCGGCAGTTCGATCGCCCGGCTCCTGCAGGCCAAGGGAGTGCAGGTCACCGTCTTCGACATCGACCCCGTCCGCCGCACCCAGGCCCTCTCCCAGGGCTTCACCGTCGCCCGCGACCGCGAGACCGCCCTGACCGGTGCCGGCCTGGTCCTCTGCGCAACCGGCGCGATCTCCCTGCGCGGCGAGGACTTCGGGCATCTCCGCAATGGCGCCTACGTTGCCACCGTCACCAGCAGCGAGGACGAACTCGACCTCGCCGGACTCCCCGACGTCTACACCCGCACGATCGTCGGCGAGCACGTCACCCGCTACCGGACCACCGGCCACTACTTCTATCTGGCGAACGGCGGCAACGCCGTCAACTTCATCCACGGCGCCAGCGTTGGGCCATTCATCTTCCTGGTCCAGGCCGAGATCCTCGCCGCGATCAGGATGCTCACCCGCGAAGACCTCGCCCCCGGTATCCATGAGGTCCCCGCACCCGACCGCGAAGCCATCGCAGCGACCTGGCTCTCCTACTTCAACAGGTGATCACCATGACCATCACAGCCGACCACATCCGCACCACCATCGCCGCCTACCTCGACCAACATCCCGACGACAAGCGCGAACTCGGCGTCGTCCTCGGCTTCCTGGACGATGGCGACGACCTCACCCACCGCACCACGCTGCCCGGGCACGTCACCGCCGGGGCGATCCTCGTCGGCCCCGACGGCCGCATCCTGCACATTCTTCATAACGCGACCCAGAAGTGGCTGCTGCCTGGGGGCCATCTGGAGGCTTCGGACAACACGCTCCTGCAGGCCGCCGGCCGTGAACTGGCCGAGGAGACCGGCATCCCGCCCCACGTGGTCTCCCCGCACAGCGAAGTCCCGCTGCACATCGATGTCCACCCCATCGACGCCAGCCCCGCCAAGGGCGAGCCCGCCCACCAGCACTTCGACTTCCGGTTCCTGTTCCGCACTACCGCAGACATCGGCGACTTGCAGACCGAAGAGGTCTCCGAGGCCGCCTGGCGCAATGCCGACGAGATCACCGACTCTCAACTGCGATCCCGCATCACCGCAGCCCTGCGCTGAACCATCCCCGGCCAGATAGCCGCCCCTGATCCCACCTCTTGCGCGGCAGGACCGGACCGGGAAACCACCTGGTCACGGGCCTGCCGCCTGAGACCTGCGAGGGGTCGAAGGGTCTGAAGGGGCCGAGTTTCGAAAAAGGCACTGGTGAGGAGAACGTCGCGGACCGGTGCGACGATGGCGAGTTCGACGACACCTGGCCCGACACTGCCGGCCGCCTCGCCGAAGCCGCGGAACTCGAAGCGGGGAAGACCTGCGAAGCCTGTGGTGAGCCCGGACGCGCCCGCTTCCACGGCGACCAACACGGCACCTGGATCAAGGCCCTTTGCGATGGCTGCAGGGCACTCCCTGGCGCCGCTCTATATCATTTCGCGATCGGACAAGTGAAGAACGTAAGCACATTGGTTCGCAAATCTTCGATGCTCCACGCCATATTGTGGTCAATTTCGAAGAAAGGTCGCCATCGCCGGGCAGAGGGTGCTGCCGTGGATAGATGGGCGGTGCAACGAGGGCAGTGATCCCATCGGAGTCAAGTCACCTTGATCAGTTGGCCATTGAGTATGACGGGGATGTCACCGAGCGGGATCGGCTACGGCTCGATGACGACTGGCCTCGTCGGTGGAGTTCGTCATGGCGGGTGGGTGCTGGCGAAGTCTGTTGACCAATCCGAGACATGGCGCACGTGCCGGTGCTGTCATCACGTCCGATGCGGGGGTTCACATGGCGGGCGAAGCAACGGCATCGCCCCGGCCTGGAGTTGATGGCCTCAACAGGCAGGCAACACGGCTTCGAGTCGCTGGAAGAGATGCGCTTGCTCGTCACGCTGGACTTCTTGAAGGCATCGGAGGTGCTGTCGCAGCCGTTCCGGCTGGACTTCGAGCATACGGGCGGACAGGCATGGCATATCCCGGACTTCCTGGCGGTGGGTGGTCCGCAGCGACCGAAGGGACCGCCGACAGGTGTTCCTCCAGGACGACGCCGACCATGAGACCTGGCACATCCTGCGCTGGCGAGGGCTGCCTCCCGACGGCGAGATCCCCGCCTCCTCGGACAAGACCGCAGGCGACCTTCTGGCGCACGTGAAGGCGAACAACATCAGGATCCACTCCGAGAGCGAGCTCCTGGAGCACCTGCTGGGGATCCTCGGCTCGGTCACCCCCGTTGACCAGTGGCCCAGCCAGGCCAAGAAGAAGGCCGGAAAGAAGCGGCGCGTCGCCCAGGCCCGCGAGATCACCCGAGCACAGGCCGCTGCGGCCGACCGCCCCGCCGCACCGGCACCCGTTTGAGGTGCCAACTATCTCGCTCAAGATGTGCCAACAAGAATTCTCCAAGCCGCCCTGACCTGCACAGCTCGGACCGAGAAGTGCCAACTAAGAATCTCGGTCACACGCAGAGCACGATCACCCTTCATGATCGCTGCACGCGCGACGTGCCTCTTGGTCGGTGGAGGCGACCGCGATTGGCTGAGGACCTCACCCCACCGCGCGGCCCGACCGGGCCCACGAGGCCGAGGAGAAACGTGCCCAGCCTGGACGTCAACGACACGACCCTGCACTACGAGGACGAGGGGACCGGCCCCGCGCTGCTGTTCCTGCACGGGTGGGGCACCAGTGGGCGGGCCTGGGACGCCCAGGTGCCCGAGTTCGCCCGGGACCACAGGGTGGTCACCGTCGACTGGCGGGGCTGCGGGCGGTCGGCCCACCCGGCCCGCGGCAACACCGTCACGGACGTGGTCGACGACCTGGTGGCGCTGATGGAGGCGCTGCGGCTGGAGCGGCCCGTGGTCGTCGGCTCGTCGATCGGCGGGACCTTCGCCGTCGAACTGGGGGTACGGCGGCCCGAGCTGATCGCGGGCGTCGTTCCGGTGGGAGCGCCCGGGTACTGGCCGTCGAAGGGGGCCCAGGCGGAACTCGTCGCCGCCCTGCGCCGCGACCGGGCCCGCACGGTCGCCGACTGGGTCCCCACGTGGTTCGCGCCGGGCACCGCGCCCGCCCTCGTCGACCGAACCGTCCGCCAGATCCTGGCATCCGGCGTCCACATCGACGAACACCAGGCCACCGCCCACCGCTACGACCCGCGCCCCCTGCTGCCGGGACTGCGGGTGCCGGTCCACTACGTCCACGGCGAGCTGGACACCGCGATCCCCGTGGAGGTGGCCCGCACCTGCGCCGCCCTCACCCCCGGCGCCACGCTCGACGTGCTCGACGGCGCCGGTCACATGCCGCACCAGGAGCTCCCCGACCGCTTCAACGCGGCGGTGCGGACCGCGCTCGCCGGGATGACACGGGCCGCGGAGGACGACGTCTGAAGTTCTGTAGGGCCGGTCGCGGCATTCCCGTGGGCATGCACCCGGTGGAGAGGAAACCCACGGTCGAGGTCGTGCTCACCACGTTGCACCCGGGGCGGAAAATTCGGTGGCGCCTCGCACGCGGCCTCCGGTGGCCTCACCTCGCAGCCTCTCCGAACCACGTGGGCAACCGGGCGAGCAGCTCGCCCTGGTCCTCACCGGCCCATGCCACGTGCCCGTCCGGGCGCAGCAGCACCGCGGGGACGTCGAGTTCCTCGCCGGCGTCGACGACGTGGTCGACCCGGTCCGCCCAGCCCTCCACCGAGAGCCGCCCCGTCCGGTCGAGGAGCAGGCCGCGGCCCGCGCGCGTCAGCTCGTAGAGGCGGCCGCTCCGCTCCAGCTGCACGTCGCGCAGCCGTCGCCCGAGCAGTTCGTGGCCCTCGCCGAAGTCGTACCGGACGTCCACGGCGGTGACCATCCCGGTCACGTACCGGTTGACCTCCTCGAAGTCCATGAGTTTCGAGAACAGTTCGCGCAGCGCGGTCGGGCCCGCGCCGTCGCCGAGGAGCGTGATCTGCGCGCGGGTGTTCTGCAGTACGGCGGCGCCCACCGGGTGCCGTTCGGCGTGGTAGCTGTCCAGGAGCCCGTCCGGCGCCCAGCCGTCGACGGCGGCGGCCAGCTTCCAGCCGAGGTTGAACGCGTCCTGGAGGCCGAGGTTGAGACCCTGGCCGCCGGTCGGCGGGTGGATGTGCGCCGCGTCTCCGGCGAGCAGCACCCGGCCGACCCGGTAGCGCTCGGCCTGTCGGGTGGCGTCGCCGAAGCGGGACAGCCAGCGCGGCGAGTGCGCGCCGAAGTCGGTGCCCGCGACCGCCCTCAGCCGCGCCGCGAACTCCTCGATGACCGGCGCGGTCGTACGGTCCTCGGCCACCCCCTCGGCGGGCACGACGACGCGGTACACCCCCTCCCCGACCGGCGTCGCCCCGAACCGCAGTTGGGTCCTGCGGACCTCCTCGACGACGGCGGCGATCGTCGCCGGGTCCTCGGTCAGGGCCACCTCGCCGAGGAGCGTCTCGACCGTGGCGGGTTCGCCGGGGAAGTCGACGCCGAGCTGCTTGCGCACCACGCTGCGCCCGCCGTCGCACCCGACGAGGTAGCGCGAACGCAGCTGCGTGCCGTCCGCCAGGCCGACCGTCACCGCGTCCTCGTCCTGGGACACCGCGACCACTTCGCAGCCGCGCCGGATCTCCGCGCCGACTTCGAGGGCGTGCTCGTTGAGCAGCCGCTCGGTGAGGGGCTGCGGGGTGGCGACCCCGTACGGGTGCGCCGTGTCGAGCCGGTCGGGCCACGGCTTCATGATGCCGCCGAAGAAGCCGCCGGCCTGGAACTTCTCGCTCACCGCGAGGAACCGGCCGAGGAGGCCGCGCTGGTCCATCAGCTCGACGCTGCGCACGTGCAGCCCCTGCCCGCGGGACTCCTGTGTCTGCTCGGTCAGCTTCTCCAGCACGACCACGTGGACACCGTGCAGACGCAGTTCGCCGGCGAGCATCAAGCCGGTCGGTCCGCCACCGACCACGATCACGTCAATCATCACAACGCCCATTCAGCGAGAGACAGGATTGGAGGCGATCATTCTGCGGCACGAAAGCAACCGGTCCCTGCCGGAGGGCGCCCGACGTAGCATGCGCAGCGATGACGACCTTGAACGACAGCACCCTCCGGCCCTACCGCCTCGACATACCCCAGGCGGATCTGGACGACCTCCACGCCCGGCTCGACCGTACGCGCTGGCCCGACGAACTGCCCGGAGTCGGCTGGGCGTACGGCATTCCGCGCGACTACCTCAAGGAGCTCGTGCACCACTGGCGGCACACGTACGACTGGCGGGCCGCCGAAGCCGCGCTGAACGAGTGGCCGCAGTTCACGACCACGATCGACGGGGCGCACATCCACTTCGCCCACATCCGGTCCCCCGAGCCGGACGCGACACCGCTCCTCATGACGCATGGCTGGCCCGGCTCGATCGTCGAGTTCGCCGACGTCGTCGGCCCGCTCACCGACCCGCGGGCGCACGGAGGCGATCCGGCCGACGCCTTCCACCTGGTGCTCCCCGGCATTCCCGGTTTCGGCCTCTCCGGGCCGACCCGGGAGACCGGCTGGGAGTTCCGGCGGGTCGCCCTCGCCTGGGCCGAACTCATGGCACGGCTCGGCTACGAGCGGTACGGGGTGCAGGGCGGCGACTGGGGTGCCGGAATCTCCCGCGAGCACGGCAGGCTGCGGCCGGAGCACGTCATCGGCGTCCATCTGAACCTGCTGCCGAACTCGGCACAGACCCACGAGCCGGACGAGCGGGAGCTCGCCGCGCTTGACGCTCCGGAGCGCGAGCGGACGCTGGCCTCCTGGGAGCGGATGCGGGCGTGGAGCCGGGACCGGCAGGGGTACGCCGACATCCAGACGACCCGCCCGCAGACCCTCGCGTACGGCCTGACGGACTCGCCCGTGGGTCAACTGGCGTGGATCGTCGAGAAGTTCAAGGAGTGGACCGACTCCGGGGACCGCCCGGAGGACGCCGTCGACCGGGACCGGATGCTCACGAACGTGATGCTGTACTGGCTGACCGGCACGGCGGGTTCGTCCGCCCGGATCTACTACGAGCGGGCGCGGGCCGCCTATACCGGCAACCCGCCCGAGCCGTCACCGACGCCGACCGCGCTGGCCGACTTCCCCCGCGACAACTTCATCCCGCTGCGCCACATCGCGGACCGCACCAACAACATCGTGCAGTGGACGACGTACGACCGGGGCGGTCACTTCGCGGCGATGGAGCAGCCCGACCTGCTGGTGGCCGACGTACGCAGGTTCTTCCGCACGCTGCGTACGCGCGACTGACCCGTCTCAGGAACGGGGGTCGTCGCCGCGCGCCGCGCGCTGCTCCGCCTGCTCGGCGCGCTTCTCCTTGATGCGCACGGTCTCCTTGCGGACCTCTGCCTGGGTGGCGCGCTCCTGGCGCAGCCAGCCGGGCTGCTCCTCCTTCAGGGCGTCGATCTGCTCCGTGGTCAGCGCCTCGGTGATGCCGCCGCGGGCGAGGCCCGCGATGGAGACACCGAGCTTGGCCGCGACGACGGGGCGGGGGTGCGGGCCGTTGCGCCGCAGCTCCTGCAGCCACTCGGGCGGGTCGGTCTGCAGCGCGTTCAGCTCGCTGCGCGAGACGACGCCCTCCTGGAACTCGGCGGGCGTGGCCTCGAGGTACACACCCAGCTTCTTCGCCGCGGTCGCGGGCTTCATGGTCTGGGTGGTCTGGTGCGACGTCATGGGTCAAGGGTATCGAGCATGTGCGCTACTCCTGACCACGCCGGGTAGCCTGGCGAGGTGACAGGCTCGGAAAGCTCCCCTTCGTTCCGGCTCGCCTACGTCCCCGGAGTGACGCCCGCCAAATGGGTGCGGATCTGGAACGAGCGGCTGCCCGACGTCCCCCTGACCCTCCTCCCGGTCTCCGCCGACGAGGCGCCCGGCGTGCTGCGCGCGGGCGGCGCCGACGCCGGTTTCGTACGGCTGCCCTTCGACCGTACGGACCTCAGCGCGATCCCCCTCTACACGGAGACCACTGTCGTCGTGGCCCCCAAGGACCACGTCGTGGCCGCGGTCGAGGAGGTGTCCTGCGAGGACCTGGCCGACGACATCGTGTTCCACCCGCTCGACGAGACGCTGGAGTGGGAGCGGCGGCCCGGCCTGCCCGCGCACGAGCGCCCCACGACGACCGAGGACGCCGTCGAGCTCGTCGCGGCGGGCGTGGGTCTCCTGGTGGTCCCGCAGTCGCTCGCCCGCCTGCACCACCGCAAGGACCTCACCTACCGCCCGGTGACGGACGCCCCGGAGTCGCGCGTCGCCCTGTCGTGGCCGGAGGACGAGACCACCGACCTGGTCGAGGACTTCATCGGGATCGTCCGCGGCCGGACGGTCAACAGCTCGCGGGGCCGCGACCGGACCCCGGCGAAGGACCAGGCCAAGGACCAGGCCAAGGCCAAGGCGGCGGCCCAGCCGAAGCGGAAGCCCGCGGCGGGCGCGTCGGGGAGCAGGTCCGGGGGCAGGACGGCCGGGAAGCCGCAGCGCGGCGCCGCCGCCCGGCCCAAGCCCGCCAAGCGCGGCAAGCCCCGGCGCCGCTCGTAGCGCCGCGCCCGTAGCCGCCGCACGCGTAGGCGTCGTACGACGGAGGGGCCCCCGCCACATCGGCGGGGGCCCCTCTGTCTGCTGTGTACCGGAAGCGTCAGCCCAGGATCGAGAGCGCCTGGTTGAGCGTCGCGGACGGGCGCATGACCGCGGAGGCCTTGGCGGCGTCCGGCTGGTAGTAGCCGCCGATGTCGGCCGGGGAGCCCTGCACCGCGACGAGCTCGTCGACGATGGTCTGCTCCTGCTCGGTCAGCGTCTTGGCCAGGGCCGCGAACGCCTCCGCGAGCTGCGTGTCGTCGGTCTGCTTGGCCAGCTCCTGGGCCCAGTACAGGCCGAGGTAGAAGTGGCTGCCGCGGTTGTCGATGCCACCGAGGCGACGGCTCGGCGACTTGTCGTTCTCCAGGAACGTCGCCGTGGCGCGGTCCAGGGTGTCGGCGAGGATCTGCGCGCGGGCGTTGCCCGTAGTGGTGGCGAGGTGCTCGAAGCTCACCGCGAGGGCGAGGAACTCGCCCAGGCTGTCCCAGCGCAGGTAGTTCTCCTTGACCAGCTGCTGGACGTGCTTCGGGGCGGAGCCGCCGGCGCCCGTCTCGAAGAGGCCGCCGCCGTTCATCAGCGGGACGACCGACAGCATCTTGGCGCTGGTGCCCAGCTCGAGGATCGGGAACAGGTCGGTGAGGTAGTCGCGCAGGACGTTGCCGGTGACGGAGATGGTGTCCTCGCCGCGGCGGATGCGCTCCAGGGAGAACGCGGTGGCGTCGACCGGCGACATGACCCGGATGTCCAGGCCGTCGGTGTCGTGGTCGGCGAGGTAGCGCTCGACCTTGCCGATGAGCACGGCGTCGTGGGCGCGGCTCTCGTCGAGCCAGAACACGGCCGGGTTGCCGGTGGCGCGGGCGCGCGTGACGGCGAGCTTGACCCAGTCCTGGATCGGCGCGTCCTTGGTCTGGCACATGCGGAAGATGTCGCCGGTGGCGACGGTCTGCTCCAGGACGACGTTGCCGGCGCCGTCGAGGACCCGGACGTTGCCCGTGGTCGGGATCTCGAAGGTCTTGTCGTGGCTGCCGTACTCCTCGGCCTTCTGCGCCATCAGGCCGACGTTCGGGACCGAGCCCATCGTCGACGGGTCGAAGGCGCCGTTGGCGCGGCAGTCGTCGAGGACGACCTGGTAGACGCCGGAGTAGCTGCTGTCCGGCAGGACCGCGAGGGTGTCGTGCTCGCCGCCGTCCGGGCCCCACATGTGGCCGGAGGTGCGGATCATGGCCGGCATGGAGGCGTCGACGATGACGTCGCTCGGGACGTGCAGGTTCGAGATGCCCTTGTCGGAGTCGACCATGGCGAGCTCGGGGCCCTCGGCCAGCTCGGCCTCGAAGGACGCCTTGATCTTCTCGCCCTCGGGGAGCGACTCGAGGCCCTTGAAGATGCCGCCCAGACCGTCGTTCGGGGTCAGGCCGGCGGCCGCGAGGACGTCACCGTGGGCGGCGAAGGTCTTCGGGAAGAAGGCGCGGACCACGTGGCCGAAGACGATCGGGTCGGAGACCTTCATCATCGTGGCCTTGAGGTGCACGGAGAAGAGGATGCCCTCGGCCTTGGCGCGGGCGACCTGCTCCTTGAGGAACTCGCGCAGGGCGGCGACGCGCATCACGGAGGCGTCGACGACCTCGCCCGCGAGGACCGGTACGGACTCGCGCAGGACCGTGGTGGAGCCGTCGTCACCGGTGAGCTCGATGCGCAGCGAACCGGCCTCGGCGATCACCGCGGACTTCTCGGTGGAGCGGAAGTCGTTCTCGCCCATCGTGGCGACGTTCGTCTTCGAGTCGGCCGTCCAGGCGCCCATGCGGTGCGGGTGGGCCTTGGCGTAGTTCTTGACCGACGCGGGGGCGCGGCGGTCGGAGTTGCCCTCGCGCAGGACCGGGTTGACGGCGCTGCCCTTGACCTTGTCGTAGCGGGCGCGGATGTCGCGCTCCTCGTCGGTCTTCGGGTCGTCCGGGTAGTCGGGGAGCGCGTAGCCCTGGCCCTGCAGCTCGGCGACCGCGGCCTTCAGCTGCGGGATCGAGGCCGAGATGTTGGGCAGCTTGATGATGTTCGCCCCGGGCGTCTTGGCGAGCTCGCCGAGCTCGGCGAGGGCGTCGTTGATGCGCTGGCCCTCCTCCAGACGCTCCGGGAAGCTCGCGATGATCCGCCCCGCGAGCGAGATGTCACGGGTCTCCACGCTGACCCCGGCGGTCGAGGCGTAGGCCTGGATCACCGGCAAGAACGAATGGGTCGCCAGGGCCGGGGCCTCGTCAGTGTGGGTGTAGATGATGGTCGAGTCAGTCACCGGGTGCTCCGCTCCGCGTCTGCAACATTGCTCGACATCAAGATATCTCCTACCTCCCCCGTCCCGGACAGGGCCCTCGGGCCCCCAATCTTCGTAGACAGTGTCTACGCGATGTAGTAGACAGTGTCTATGACTGAAGCGGTGAGCGGGGACGAACCGGAGGCCGGGCTGCGGGCGCGGCTCGTGGACGTGGGGGTGGAGCTCCTTGCGACGCAGGGGGTGCAGGCGCTGACGCTGCGGGAGATCGCCCGCAGGGCCGGGGTCTCGCACGGAGCGCCCCGGCGCCACTTCCCCACGCACGTGGCGCTGCTGTCCGCCATCGCCCGGCGCGGCTTCGCCGAGCTGGCCGCCCAGGCGGAACGGGCCGCGGGGGACGGAACCGGTCAGGACGCGCGTACGCGGCTGAGGGCGCTGAGCCGCGCCTACCTCGGGTTCGCCGCGACGCACCGCGGCATGTTCGAGCTGATGTTCCGCCACGACCTCCTGGAGAGCGGTCAGCTCGGGCTGCGGGAGACCAGCCTGCCGCTCTTCGACGTCCTGGTCGCTCTCGTCGCCGAGGCCCGGCCCGCCGCGTCCGGCACGGGGGCGCGGGTCGCCGCCGGCGCGCTGTGGGCGAACCTGCACGGGATCGCGCAGCTGTGGGGCTGGGGCAGCCTGCCTCTCGCCTCGGGCGCGGACGACGTGGAGACGCTGCTCGACGCCGCGCTGGAGGCGCACCTCGGACCGGAGCGCACGTGACCCGGCCGAGTACCGCCCCGCGCCACCTCACCCTCGCCTGCAGCGTCGTCGGGGCCATGGTCGTCGCGCTGGACGGCACCGTGCTCACCGTCGTCCAGCCCGCTCTGCGGCGCGATCTGGACGCCTCGTTCGCGCAGGTGCAGTGGACCAGCACCGGTTATCTGATCGCCGTGGCGAGCCTGCTCGTCTTCGCCGGGCGGCTCGGCGACCGCTACGGGCACCGGCGGCTCTTCGCCGTCGGCACGCTCGGTTTCGCGGCCGCCTCCGCGGGCGTCGGCCTCGCCCCGGACGTCGGCTCGGTGATCGCGCTGCGCGTCGCCCAAGGGGTCTTCGGGGCGCTGCTGCAGCCCGCGACGCTCGGCATGCTCCGGGCCGCGTTCCCGCCCGAACGGCTCGGCGTGCCGATCGCGCTGCGGACGAGCGCGATCGGGCTCGCGGCCGCCGCGGGCCCCGTACTGGGCGGGGCGCTCGCCACCCATCTGGGCTGGCGTTCCGTGTTCTTCCTCAGCGTCGTGCCCGCGCTCGCGATCGGCGTACTGGCGCTGGTGGTGCGCGTGCCGGACCCGCGCGGGGAGGGAGCGGCGCCCGCGCTCGACCTGTCCGGTGCCGGGCTGCTCGCGGTCGCGCTGGCCTGCCTCGTCCACACGCTGGTCGGCGTTCCGGAGAGCGGCTGGACGACGGCCACCGCGGCGGGTTCGCTGGTGGCGGTGGTCACGGGCGGCGCGTTCGTCCGGCACGAACGGCGCACGGCGGGGCCGCTGGTGCCGCCCGGCCTGCTCCGCTCGGCCGCGGTCGGCCCCGCGCTCGGCGTGCTCGTCGCGGCGTCCGCGTCGATGTTCGGGGCACTCTACGTCGCGACGTACTTCCTGCAGGACGTGCTGGCGCTCGATCCGCTGCACAGCGCGCTGACCGCCCTGCCGCTCGCGGTCATGATGGTGGTGGGCGCGCCGCTCTCGGCCGTCCTGCTGCGCCGGGCGGGCCCGCGCCGGACGATCACCGGCGCCATGGCGGTGCTCGCCCTCGGCGTCCTGGCCCTCTCCCGGCTGGACCAGACGTCGGGTCCGGTGGCGGCCGCAGGCGCGTTCGTCCTCCTGGGAGCGGGGTTCGGGACGGTGATGGTCGCGGCCACGGCCGTCGTCGTACGCCATGCGCCGGTGGCCGACGCCGGGGTGGCGGGCGGACTCCAGCAGACGGCGATGAACGTGGGCCCCGCGCTGGGCATCGCCCTGGCGACGACCCTGATGACCGCGTCCGCCTCCCCCGCGGGAGGCCGCCCGCACGGCCCCGACGACGCCTTCCTCTCCGCGCTGCCCACGACGCTGACGGTCCTGGCCGCAGTGGCGGCACTCGGCACGCTGCTGGCGACGCGCACCCCGCACGCGGTCGGCGCGGCATCACGCCTTGACCTGGAGTCCTCTCCAACTCCTAGTGTCGTTCTCGATCACGGGGAAGAGCCCGGATCGCCCGGAACATCCCAGGAGGTACCAGCATGACCAGCCTTCCCACGCGCCGCCTCGGCGCACTGACCGTCTCGGCGCAGGGCCTCGGCTGCATGGGGATGAGCCACGGCTACGGAACGTCGGACGACACGCAGTCGGTCGCCACGATCCACCGCGCCCTCGACCTCGGCGTCACCCTGCTCGACACCTCCGACTTCTACGGCGACGGCCACAACGAGCGGCTCATCGGCCGCGCGCTGGACGGCGCGCGCCGTGAACAGGCCGTCCTCGCCACGAAGTTCGGCTTCGCCAACCGGCTCGGCGAGCCCCCGCACATCCGGGGCGACGCGGCGTACGTACGCGAGGCCTGCGACGCCTCGCTGCGCCGCCTGGGCGTCGACCACATCGACCTGTACTACCTGCACCGGGTGGACAGGACCGTACCGATCGAGGAGACCTTCGGCGCGATGGCCGAGCTGGTCGCGGCCGGCAAGGTGCGCCACCTCGGACTCTCCGAGGCCAGTGCGGGCACGGTCCGGCGGGCGCACGCCGTGCACCCCGTCACCGCGCTGCAGAGCGAGTGGTCGCTGTGGACCAGGGACCTGGAGGCGGAGATCGCGCCGGTCTGCCGTGAACTCGGCATCGGCATCGTGCCGTTCTCGCCGCTCGGGCGCGGCTTCCTCACCGGCCGCTACACCTCGCTCGACGGGCTCCCGCAGGACGACCTGCGCCGCACCCAGCCCCGCTTCGCGGACGGCAACCTGGAGCAGAACCTGTCCATCGTGGAGACCCTGGACGCGCTCGCCGCCGAGAAGGGCGTCACGGCCGGGCAGCTGGCGCTGGCCTGGGTGCAGCACCGGGGCGACGACGTGGTGCCGATCCCGGGCACGCGGCGCGAGAAGTACCTGGCGGAGAACGTCGGGGCCGTCGCGATCGAGCTGTCCGCCGACGAGCTCGCCGCGATCGACGCGGCGGCGCCCGCGGACGGCGTCGCGGGCACCCGCTACGACGAGCGCAGCCTGGCGGTGGTGAACGGATAGACCCGCGTAACCTGCGGGTATGTCCTCTCAGCCCGAGCCCCGGGCCCTACATCCCGTGCCCCGGGCCCTGGAGCACCTCGCCGGGGAGTGGCGTGTCGAGCGCACGGTGTACGACCTCGCGGACGGATCCGAGGGCCGCTTCACCGGGACGACGCTCTTCTCGCCGCTGCCCGCCCCGGCGGCCGGCGGACTCCTGCACCACGAGTCCGGCACCTTCACCTGGCACGGCGCCGCCCGCCCCGCCGAGCGCACGCTGCGCTTCCTGCCCGGCGAGGCGGCGGGCACCGTACGCGTGGAGTTCGCCGACGGACGCTTCTTCCACGACCTCGACCTGCGCACGGGCCGCTGGACGACGGAGCACCCCTGCGTGCGCGACCTCTACCGCGGCGAGTTCGAAGTGGTCGACGCGGACCACTGGCGCACCCGGTGGCGGGTCGGCGGCCCGGCCAAGGACCTGCTGCTCGTCACGGAGTACCACCGGCCGGACCGCGCCCCTACTGGTTGCCGCGCGCCATCCACTTCTCCGGGGCTTCGAGCCCCTTGAAGCCGAGCTTTTCGTAGACGCCGTGCGCGTCGCCCGTGGCGAGCAGCATCCGGCGCACTCCGTACGGCTCCAGGTGGTCGCAGATCGCGCCGACGAGCGCGGTGCCGAGCCCCTTGCCGCGCGCTCCGGGGGCGACGTACACGTCGCAGAGCCACGCGAAGGTGGCCCGGTCGGTCACCACCCGGGCGTACGCGACCTGCTCCCCCGAGCCCGGACTCGCTTCGTACACACCGAAGTTGAGCGATCCGGCGATCGCCGCGTCCTGCTTCTCGCGGGTACGCCCGAGCGCCCAGTACGCGTCGGTGGAGAGCCAGTGGTGGACGCGGGCGGCGTCGATGCGGGCCGGGTCGGCGGACATCTCGTAGCCGTCGGGAAACGTGGCGCTGTCATGCGTGGCACTGTCATTCATGGGCCCGAGCCTGGCAGCGGCCGCCGCACGGCGTCGAACGGATTTCACCTGGCGGGACGGGCACCCGCGAGAAGCAGGACGCGGCGATCGCTCACCCCAGCACTTCGTCGCAGGCCACCCTCAGCCGCCGTACGCCCTCCGTGATCTCCCCCACTCCGGCGACCGCCGCGAAGCTCAGGCGGACGTGTCCCGCCGGGGGTTCGGCCGCGAAGTACGGGCGGCCGGGGGCGACGGCCACCCCCGCGCGGAGGGCCGCGGAGGCGAACGCGGACTCGTCCGCGCCGTCGGGAAGCCGCAGCCACAGGTTGTAGCCGCCCGCCGGGACGTGCGGCACCGCCAGCTCCGGCAGGCGCAGTCGCAGCGCCGCCGTCATCGTGTCCCTGCGCTCCTTCAACTCCCCTGCCACCGCCCGCAGATGGCGGGGCCAGGCCGGGGACCCGACCAGTTCCAGGGCCGCCTCCTGCAGCGGCCTCGGCACGAAGAAGTGGTCGACGACCTGGATGGCGCGCAGCCGCTCCAGGACCGGGCCGCGGGCCGCGAGCGCGCTGACGCGGAAGCTGGGCGAGGTGGCCTTGGTGAGCGAGCAGACGTGGACGACGACGCCGTCGCGGTCGTCGGAGGAGAGCGGGCGCGGCAGCGGGCCCGCGTCCTCGTGGACGAGGCGGCGCACGAAGTCGTCCTCGACGACGAACGCCCCCGCCGCGCGGGCGATCCGCAGGACCTCCGGACGGCGCTCGGCGGACAGCACCGCGCCGGTCGGGTTCTGGAACAGCGGCTGGCAGACGAAGACCCGGGCGCCCGTCGCCTCGAAGGCGGCCTCCAGGAGCTGCGGGCGCACCCCGTCGGTGTCCACGGGCACCGGCACCGGGCGCAGCCCCGCCGCCCGGGCGATGGCCAGCATGCCCGGATACGTGGGGGACTCGACGAGGACCGGCGCCCCGGGCGGGGCGAGCGCCCGCAGCGCGGTCGTGAGCGCGCTCTGGCCGCCCGCCGTGATCAGCACCTCGGCGGCCGTGATCGCCCCGCCGATCCCCCGCGCGAACCACTCGCGCAGCTCGGGCAGACCGTCGACCGGCGGACGCCCCCAGGCCCCGGGCCGCCTCCCCGCCCGCGCGAGGGCCGCCGCCATCGCGCGCTCGGGCTGCAGAGCGGGGTCGAGGTAGCCGCCGTTGAACTCGATGATGCCCGGCGGCGGCGCGGCGAGGGTGGCGAGGACACCGGACGCGTCGACCGAGCGCGGCACCAGCTCCGCGGCGGCGTCGGCGCTCAGCGTCACCTCCTGCCAGGAGGTGTCGCCGACGGGCTCGGCGGGCGCGGCCGCCTCGGCGCGGAAGACGCCCGCGCCGGGGCGGGTGACGACCAGCCCCTCGGCGGCCAGCTGCGCCAGGGCCCGTGACACGGTCACCGGGCTCACCCTGAACCGCTCGACCAGGGCCCGGCTCGACGGCAGCTTTCCACCCGGAGAGTAGCGGTCGAGCTCCGCCCGCAGACTTTTCGCCAGTTCACCCACACTGCTACTGTCATGCATGACAGCACAGGATAGCGCTACTCGCCCGACCCGGATAGCGGTCCCGACCTCCGAGACCGCGCCCCCGGCCTCGAACCCGGCCCCCGCCCCTGCCCCCGCCCTCGCGGGCACGCACCGCGCCGGCACCGTGCTGGCCGCCCTCGGCGTGACCGCCTTCTCGCTCACCTTCCCCTCCACCGCCTGGGGCCTCGAAGGCATCGGCCCCTGGAGCTTCGTGACCCTGCGCGGCGTGCTCGCCGCGTTCGTCGCGGGCAGCGCCCTGCTCGCCCTGCGCGTCGCCCTCCCGCACCGCAGGCACTGGGCGGGGCTCGCGGTGGTGGGTGCGGGGGTGGTCGTCGGCTTCCCGCTGCTCACCACGCTCGCGCTGCAGACCTCGACCACCGCGCACGCGGCCGTCGTCGTCGGCCTGCTCCCCCTGACGACCGCCGTCCTCTCGGTGCTGCGCACCGGGGCGCGCCCCTCGCGCACGTTCTGGGCGGCGGCGCTCGCCGGGGCCGCCGCGGTGATCGCGTTCACCGTGCAGCAGAGCGGCGGCGCCCTGACCACCGCCGACCTCTACCTCTTCGGCGCCCTGCTGATCTGCGCGGCCGGTTACACCGAGGGCGGCCGGCTGGCCCGTGAGATGCCCGGCTGGCAGGTGATCGGCTGGGCCCTCGTCCTGTGCCTGCCGCTCAACGTCGTGGGCGCGCTCGCGGCCCTGCCCCACGAGTCCTTCCACCTGACCGGGCACAGCACGGCGGGCCTGCTGTACTCCGCGATCGGCTCGCAGTTCCTCGGCCTGGTCGTCTGGTACCGGGGGATGGCGGCGATCGGCGTCCCCAAGGCCAGCCAGCTCCAGCTGGCCCAGCCGCTCCTGACGCTGGTCTGGTCGGTGTTCCTGCTCGGCGAGCACCTCACCGTCGCGGCCCCGCTCACCGCGGTCGCCGTCCTCGCCTGCATCGCGGTCACCCAACGGGCCCGCGGCTGACCGGTCGCACGTCCGACAGGGCCCCAACTCCCGCGACCCGTCGTACACTTGCGGCCACAGATCGCGACCGCTGAGCGGGACGAGGGGGCACTGGAGATGCGTGCAACCGTAGGCGACGACCTGGTGGTGCACGGCAGGATCGTCGGGCAGCACGACCGGATCGCGCAGATCGTCGAGGTGCTGGGCCCGGACGGCGGGCCGCCGTACCGCGTCCGCTTCGAGGACGGCCACGAGACTCTGATGTCGCCGGGCCCCGACACCGTCGTACGGCACCAGGACCCGGCCCCCTAGGGGCGGATCAGCGCGGCGGCTTCGCCCGATCCTGGTAGTGGTCGGCGACCACCCGGGCCATCGCGCCGATCTTGTCGACGCCGACCTCCTTCGCCGAGAAGAAGACGTGCCCGCGCACCTCGGGGTGGTTCTCGGCGAACGTGAGGTGGCGGGAGAGCTCCGCCGGGTCCTGCCAGGGGGCGGGCTGCGCCGGGTCGCCCGCCTTGTACAGGGCCTCGCCGATGTACAGGCGCACGTCCGTGCCGCGCACCACGTCGCTCCACCACGGGATCAGCTTGGCGTAGTCCGCGGCGGCGAAGCCGATATGCCAGTAGACCTGCGGAACGATGTAGTCGAGCCAGCCCTTCTTCACCCAGCCGCGCGTGTCCGCGTACAGGTCGTCGTAGGTCTGCACCCCGGCCCGGGTGTCCGAGCCCGTCGGGTCCGTCGCGATGTTGCGCCAGACCGCGAAGGGGCTGACGCCGAAGTGGGCGCGCGGCCGCGCCTTCTTCACCCGGCCGGACATCTCGCGCACCAGCCGGTCGATGTTGTCCCGCCGCCAGGAGGCCCGGTCGGGGAAGCCGCCGCCGTACCGCTCGAAGGCCTCGTCGTCGTCGAAGACCTGGCCCGCGACGGGATAGGGGTAGAAGTAGTCGTCCCAGTGCACCGCGTCGATCGGGTAGCGGCGCACGGCGTCGAGCATCGCGTCCTGCACGAAGCGCCGCACCGCGGGCAGGCCCGGGTTGTAGTAGAGCTTCCCGCCGTAGGGCACCACCCAGTCGGGGTGCACGCGCGCGGGGTGGGTGGCCACCAGGCGGGACGGGTCCGTGTGGTTGGCGATCCGGAACGGGTTGAACCACGCGTGCAGCTCCAGACCCCTGCGGTGGGCCTCGCGCACGGCGGTGCCCAGCGGGTCCCAGCCCGGGTCCTTGCCCTGGACGCCGGTCAGGTACTCCGACCACGGCTCGTACGGCGAGGGCCACAGCGCGTCCGCCGTGGGCCGCACCTGGAAGACCACCGCGTTGAGTCTGCGGCGGACGGCCGCGTCCAGGTGGGCGAGGAGCTCGTCGCGCTGCTGCGCCGCCGGGAGCCCCGGCTTGGACGGCCAGTCGCGGTTGACGACGCTCGCCAGCCACATGCCGCGCAGCTCGCGGTCCTTCTTCGGGCGCCGGTGGCCGACGGCGGCCGCGTCACCCGCCGTCGCCAGGCCCGCGACCGTGGCCGCGGCCGCCACCGAGAAAACCCGACGTGACATACGCCTCATCTGCAGGCCCCCTGAGCTAGCAGTCGTCCGGCACCCCTTGCCGGTTGGGCACAGCATGCCCGACCCGGCCCCTCATGGACCCTTCATTGCGGAGTAACGTTCACGGCCGAGGCAGGCACCGCATCCATACGGGGGACGGGGGACCTGCCGGCCCCGTTGATCAGCGAAAGGCACGAGGTGACCGACTCCATGACCGATATCGCACGCGTCGGAGTGGTGGGCTGTGGCCAGATGGGCGCCGGAATCGCAGAGGTCTGCGCCCGCTCCGGACTGGACGTGAAGGTCGCGGAGACCACCGGCGAGGCCCTGGAGATCGGCCGTACGCGGCTGTACAACTCCCTCTCCAAGGCGGCGGAACGCGGCAAGATCTCCGACGAGGAACGCGACGCGACGCTCGACCGCCTCAGCTTCACCACCGACCTCGGCGAGTTCGCCGACCGTGACCTGGTCATCGAGGCCGTGGTGGAGAACGAGCAGGTCAAGACCGAGATCTTCCAGGTTCTCGACCAGGTGGTGACGCGGCAGGACGCGATCCTCGCCTCCAACACCTCCTCCATCCCGCTGGTGAAGCTGGCCGTCGCGACCTCGCGCCCGGACCAGGTCATCGGCATCCACTTCTTCAACCCGGCGCCGGTGCAGCAGCTCGTCGAGCTGATCCCCGCGCTGACCACCTCCGAGGGCACCATCAGCCGCGCCCAGGCCGTGGTGGAGAAGATCCTCGGCAAGCACGCGATCCGGGCCCAGGACCGCTCGGGCTTCGTGGTCAACGCGCTGCTCATCCCGTACCTGCTCTCCGCCATCCGGATGTTCGAGTCGGGCATCGCGAGCCGCGAGGACATCGACAACGGCATGGAGATGGGCTGCGCCCACCCGATGGGTCCGCTCAAGCTCTCCGACCTGATCGGCCTGGACACGGTCGCCTCGGTCGCCGACTCCATGTACGCCGAGTACAAGGAGCCCCTGTACGCCGCTCCCCCGCTGCTCCAGCGGATGGTGGACGCGGGCCGCCTCGGCCGGAAGTCCGGCTCGGGCTTCTACACGTACGCCTGACGCACCGTGCGCCTGACGGGCGCACACCCCGTACGAACACGTTCCGTACCGACGGGCCCGGCACTCCTGCGAGTGCCGGGCCCGCGGCGTTCACACACCGTGTGCGCAGGGGGCTCGCATATGCCCATCGCACACTCTCCCGCCCTGCCCACCACGCGGGTTGACTTTCCGTGCGGAAGGAGGGGGGACGCGCCACTACAGAGAGGAGCGGACTCGTGACCACCGACGGCGAGATAGCCGTGGTCCCGGAAGAACTCGCTGAGATACGCCGCAGCTTGGACGTGGGCCTCGCCCGCGTCGACGGACGGCTCGCGTTACTCAGTCAGCACGACGAACAGACCGCCAAGAACGTGGAGACCATGGAGGCCCGGGTCGCCGCACTGGAGAACACCCGCTGGCCGCTGCCCACGATCGTCGCTCTCGCGGCGGTCGCGGCGATCGCCGTAGCGGTCTGGCAGGCCATCGGCCATTAGCTAGCGCGCGTCCTGGCCGAGGCGCAGATGGTGCAGGAGGAGGAGCGCCGCGGCCATGTTGGCGGCCGGGACCTCTCCGCGGGCCACCATGTCGGGGACCAGCTTGAGCGGTACCCACTCGCGGCGGTCCGACTCGAAGTCGTCCTCGGGGTGGCCGATGTACGTCCCCTCGTCGGACCAGTAGATGTGGTGCCGGGCGTCGGTGAGCCCGTTGGACGGCTCGACGCTCATGAGGTGCCGCAAAGGGCCCGGTCGCCAGCCGGTCTCCTCCTCCATCTCGCGTGCCGCCGCGTACGCGATGTCCTCGCCGTCCTCGACGACGCCGGCCGCGAGTTCCCACCCCCAGCTGTCGGTGATGAAACGGTGCCGCCACAGCAGCAGCACCTCGTTGGCGTCGTTGACGACGGTGGCCACGGCGACGGGCCGCAGCCGTATCAGGAAGTGATCGAGATGCCGGCCGTCGGGTAGTTCGACATCTGCGAGATTGACCGTGAACCAACGGTTTCCGTACACAGTTTGTTCGCTCTGTTTCGTCCACTGCACGGTTCTGCCACCTTCCGCCGAGTAGATGGCAATATCGCAGCAGGTCGAATGTCGGAGCAGAGTGTGTGCGGCTCGGAGCTGTGCGTATGCGAGGGCGGCGCGGCGGCGCCGCTAGCGCGTCACAGCGGTACGCGCAGCGCGCCGTCGATCAGTGCGGCCGCCTCGGCCGTGCCCGCGCAGTCGCTGCGGACCAGGTGCTCCCGCACCGCGCGCAGCCGGTCACGCAGCCGCTGGGACTCCATGCCCCGCGCCTGTTCTGCCATTTTCACCGCCGAGGCCACCGCCTCGTCGGTGTTGCCCTGGCGGAGCTCGATCTGACTGAGCATGGCGAGGCGGTGCACCCGGCCCCGGTCGTGCGCCGGAGTGTCCACGGCCGCCGCGGCGTGCTCGTGGGCGCTGGCCAGATCACCCAGGCTGAGCAGCGCCTCCGCCACTTGCACGTTGACGAGGCCGGGCTGGACATAGCCCGTCTCGTCCGGCTCGCGGCCGCGCAGGATCCGGTCGGCCGCCACCTCCGCACGCCGGATGCAGGAGAGCGCGCTCCTGCCGTCGCCCAGGTGCGCGTACGCCTTGGCCTGCATCGCGTAGAGGTCGGAGGCGAGGGCCGGGGTGAGGTCGCGCCCGGCGGCGCGCAGCGCGGCCTCGGCGAAGGCCACGGCCTGGCGGTACTCGCGCATGAACAGGGACTGGTTGACGAGCAGCGCGATCACATACGCGCCGAGCCCCTGGTCGCCGCTCGCCTTGGCCAGCCGCAGCGCCTGGTGGAAGTAGCGCTGGGCGAGGCCATGCGCGTCGGAGTCGTACGCGCAGATGCCCGCGATGGCGACCAACCCGCCCGTGGAGCGGTGCAGTTGGCGGCCCATCTCGTCGGTGTAGCTGCCGCGCAGCAGCGGCGCGGCCTCGGCGTTGAGGAAGCCGACGATGCGGGTGCGGGTCGCGATGCCGCCGGTCTTGCGGTACATCTGCTCGTAGTGGGCGCGGGCGGCGCGCATCATCTCGATGTCGGCGGTGCTGACGGGGTGCCGGCCACCGCGGGAGACGTCGACGTCCTCGGGCGGATTCTCCCACTCCCAGACGGGCATCACGGCGGGCGTGCCGGTGACGGCGGGCGCGCCGAGCAGGTGCGGGCGCTGCTGTTCGTCCGAGCGCCACAGCGCGGTGGCCCGCTCCACGAAGCCGGAGAGCGTGGAGGACGCCGAGCCGGCCCGGGCGGCGGGGACCCCGGGCAGGCCGAGGCCGATGTCGTCGAGCGTGACGGGCCGCTGCAGCCGGGCGGCGAGCACTTCGCAGATCAGGTCGGGGACCTGACCGCGCGGGCGCTGGCCCTTCAACCAGCGGGAGACGGCGGTGTGTTCGTAGCGCAACGCGAGTCCTCTGGATCTGCCCGCCTGGTTCACGTGTGCGGCGAGTCCCGCGTGGGAGATGCCCGCTTCGTCGAGGATCGCGTCGAGCAGGGTGTTGGGCTGCATGGAGGCCCTCCGGTGGCTCGGTGCTGTTCAGATTAGTGGAGGGCCCTTCACACGGGGTGTGAACGGAGTGCTCGGATCCGGGGGGTGTGCGCACTGCCGCATGGGGTGTGGAATCGCTTGACTGAGATGCCTCATCAGTTAAGGAGGCCGGCCGGGCCGCCGGCTCCCCCTCGTACAGTACGGCGGCCCTCATCGGCGCCATTCGTCCCGCCGTCTGCCCGACAACTCCATGGCGGGGCGGATGGCGCATGCCGCCGCCCCTGTTCTACGTACGAGGGGGGCTCAGCTCATGGTGCGGGCGTGCCGCCCCGGCTCCGGCTGCTGTGCGGGGACCCTGGCCCGGTCGTTGCGCAGCACGAGCAGCGCCGCGTCGTCGGACGGCAACCGGCCCGCGTGGCGCACGAGCCGGGCGTGGACCGCGCGAACGAGGCCCTGCGGCGAGACCGGCTGCGTGCGGGCGGCCTCGGTGAGGACGCTGCGCAGCGGGAAGGAGGCCCCGGCGGCGTTCCGCTCGTCCTCCATGCCGTCCGTGTGCAGGATGAGCGCCTCGCCGGGCAGCAGCGGACCGCAGTGCAGCACGGGCAGTTCGGCCGGCAGCGGGAAGGAGCCGAGGGGCGGCAGCGGCTCGCGGTCCGTCAGGGGCCGCGCCTGCCCGCTCAGGAGGTGGGGCCAGGGGTGTCCGCAGTTCAGCGCCGAGATCTCGCCGTCCTCGCTGATCTCCAGGAGCAGGACGGTCACGAACTCCTCGGCGAGCGGGGCCTCCTGCGCCGCCGAGCCGCCGACGGGCGGCTCGGTGTACGAGCGCTCCCGCAGGTGCCGCCCGAGGGCGCGCTCCAACCTCCGCAGCACCAGCGGCAGTTCGGGCTCCTCGTGGGCCGCCTCGCGGAAGCTGCCGAGGACGGCGGCGACGGTCCCGATGGCGGCGAGGCCGTGCCCGCGCACGTCGCCCATGACGACCCGGACGCCGTGGTCGGTGGCGGCCACCTCGTACAGGTCGCCCCCGACGGAGGCGCCGCGCGACGCGGAGAGCCGCTCGGCGGCGAGCGCGAGCCCTGCGAGGCGGGGCGGCAGCGGCCGCAGCAGTACGTCCTGCGCGGCGCCCGCGACCTCGTGGATCTGCCGCAGCTCCCGCAGCAGCGCCCTGCGCACATGGAGGACGAGCCCGGTCCCGACGGCGAAGAACACGGCGCTGCTGACGATCCGCGCCCCCATGCCGTTCTGCTGGGCGAGCGGACAGGCCAGCTTGTACGTGACGGCGACGGCGCCCCACACGGTGGGCAGCCCCAGCGAGAACACGCGTCGGCTCCGGACCGGGCGCACTCTGCGCAGCACCCGGGGCAGGGCGCGCGGCAGCATGCGGGCGACGCGCCGGGGGCGTCCGTCCCGCGCGCCCGCCCGGAGCAGGCCCCTGCCGGGCGCCCCGGCTCTGCTACGACTCATGCTGTCGGCCCCCCTCGGCCCTGTCCAGCGAGCGGCCGACCCCTACGGCCGGACCGATTCTTACGACCGTATGGACCGATCGGGCCAGGGTGACGCCCCTTGTCACCCGAACGAGTGAGGGGCTCATCCGGTGGTCCGGATGAGCCCCTCCATGCGCCTCTTGTGCGCCTGTTGCCGACTACGCGCGGTGGTTACGCTCCGCGCAGCACCGCACCCGTCCGCTCGGCCGCCAGGGCGACGGCCGCGTCACGGGCCGCGGAGGCCTCGTCGACGGTGAGCGTGCGGTCAGCGGCGCGGAAGCGCAGCGCGTACGCCAGGGACTTCTTGCCCTCGCCGACCTGCTCGCCCTCGAAGACGTCGAACAGCCGGATGGACTCCAGGAGTTCACCGGCGCCGCCGCGCAGGAAGTACTCGACGACGGCGGCCGGCACCTCGGTGTCGACCACCAGGGCGACGTCCTGGGTGGCGACCGGGAAGGTCGAGATGCGCGGCGCCCGGACGGCTCCTTCGCGCGCCGACTCGAGGCGGTCCAGGTCCAGCTCCATCGCGCAGGTGCGCGCGGGCACGCCGAGCGCCTTCACGACGCGCGGGTGCAGCTCGCCCGCGTGGCCGACGGTGACGATCTCACCGTCGACGACGACCTTGAGCTCGGCGCAGCGGCCGGGGTGCCACGGGCCGTACTGCCCCTGGTCGACGATGAGCTCGACGCCTGCCTCCCGGGCGATGGTCCGCGCCGACTCGACGGCGTCGGCCCAGTCCGCCGGGCGGCCCTTACCCCACCAGCCGCTCTGCTCGCGGGCGCCCGCGAGGACGACGGCGGCGTGCCGGGGCTGGACGGGCAGCGCGTCGGTCAGGGACGCGATCTCCTCGTCGGTGGGGCGCCGGTCGACGGGCAGGCGCGTCGCGACCGTGAGCTCCTCGCGCGGGTGGAAGACCAGGCCGGTCTCGAACAGGGCCTGGTCGTGCGAGCCCCGGCCGTCGTTGCGGCGCAGCGCGGCGAGCAGCCCCGGCAGCAGCGTCGTACGGAGTGCGGGCTCCTCGTCGGAGAGGGGGTTGACCAGCTTCACGACGCGGCGGGCGGGGTCGTCCGCCGCCAGGCCCAGCTGGTCGAGGACACCCTCGCCGATGAAGGGGTAGCTGAGCGCCTCGACGTATCCGGCACCGGCCAGCGCGCGGCCGACGCGGCGGTGCAGCCGCTGCCGCTCGGTCAGGCCGCGGCCTGCCGGGGGCTTGGGCAGCGTGGAGGGCAGGTTCTCGTACCCCTCCAGGCGGATGACCTCTTCGGCGAGGTCGTTCGGCTCGGCGAGGTCGGGGCGCCACGACGGCACGGTGACGGTCAGGGCGTCCTGGCCGTAGACGTCGCAGCCGACCTGCTGGAGGCGGCGCACGACGGTCTCGCGGCCGTAGGCGACACCGGCGACCCGGTCCGGGTGGTCGGCCGGCATGGTGATCGTGCGCGGCGCGGTCGGGGCGATGACTTCGGTGACGCCGGCCTCGGCGCTGCCGCCCGCGAGGAGCACGAGCAGGTCGACGGTGCGCTGCGCGGCGGCGGCCGCGGCCTGCGGGTCGACGCCGCGCTCGAAGCGCTTGGACGCCTCGGAGGCCAGCTTGTGGCGGCGCGCGGTGCGGGCGATGGAGATCGCGTCGAAGTGCGCGGCCTCGATCACCACCTCGCGGGTGCCGCGGACCTCGCCGGTCTCCGGGTCCGTCTCGGAGTCGGCGATCTCGGTGTTGGCACCGCCCATGACGCCCGCGATGCCGATGGGGCCGCGGTCGTCGGTGATGACGAGGTCCTCGGCGTCCAGGACGCGCTTGGCACCGTCGAGGGTGGTGAACTTCTCGCCCTGCTCGGCCCGGCGCACGCCGATCGTGCCCTGGACACGGGAGCGGTCGTACGCGTGCAGGGGCTGGCCGAGCTCCATCATCACGTAGTTCGTGATGTCGACGGCGAGCGAGATCGGGCGCATGCCGACCTTCTGCAGGCGGCGCTGCAGCCAGATCGGGGAGCGGGCCTCGGGCTGCAGGCCCGTGACGGTGCGCGCGGTGAAGCGGTCGCAGCCGCGCGGCTCGCTGATCTTGACCGGGTAGCCGAAGGAGTTCGGCGCGGGCACGTCGAGCAGCGCCGGGTCGCGCAGCGGCAGGCCGTACGCGATGGCGGCCTCGCGGGCGACGCCGCGCATCGAGAGCGCGTAGCCGCGGTCGGGCGTGACGGCGATGTCGAGGACCTCGTCCACCAGCTCCAGGAGCTCGATGGCGTCGGTTCCCACCTCGTGCTCGGGCGGGAGCACGATGATGCCGCCGCTGCCGTCGTCGCCCATGCCGAGCTCGTCGCCGGAGCAGATCATGCCGTGCGAGGTCTTGCCGTACGTCTTGCGGGCGGCGATGGCGAAGTCGCCGGGCAGGACGGCGCCGGGCAGGACCACGACGACCTTGTCGCCGACCTGGAAGTTCCGGGCGCCGCAGACGATCTCCTGCGGCTCGCCGGTGCCGTTGGCGGTGCCGACGTCGACGGTGCAGAAGCGGATGGGCTTCTTGAAGCCCTCCAGCTCCTCGATGGTGAGGACCTTGCCCACGACGAGCGGGCCCTTGAGGCCCGCGCCGAGCTGCTCGACGGTCTCGACCTCGAGGCCGACCTCGATCAGCTTGGCCTGCACGTCACGGCCGGTCTCGGTGGCGGGGAGGTCGACGTACTCCCGCAGCCAGGAAAGCGGGACCCGCATCAGATCTCCATCCCGAACGGCCGGGTGAACCGGGTGTCACCCTCGACCATGTCTCGCATGTCTTCGACGTTGTGGCGGAACATCAGCATCCGTTCGATGCCGAACCCGAAGGCGAATCCGCTGTACTTCTGGGGGTCGACGCCACAGGCCGTGAGCACCTTGGGGTTGACCATGCCGCAGCCGCCGAGCTCGATCCAGCCCTCGCTGCCGCAGGTGCGGCAGGGGCGGTCGGGGTTGCCGACGGACTCGCCGCGGCAGACGTAGCAGACCATGTCCATCTCGGCGGACGGCTCGGTGAACGGGAAGTAGTTCGGCCGCAGCCGGGTCTTCATGTCCGAGCCGAAGAGCGACTGGACCATGTGGTCCAGGGTGCCCTTGAGGTCGGCCATGGTGAGGCCCTCGTCGACGGCGAGCAGCTCGATCTGGTGGAAGACCGGGGTGTGCGTCGCGTCGAGCTCGTCCGTGCGGTACACGCGGCCGGGGCAGACCACGTAGACCGGCGGCTCGCGGCGCTCGAGGAGCGCGCGGGCCTGCACGGGCGAGGTGTGCGTCCGCAGCACGACACCGGACTCGTCGCCGGACCCACCGTCCGGGCCCTGGACGAAGAAGGTGTCCTGCATCTGCCGGGCCGGGTGGTCGGGCGTGAAGTTCAGGGCGTCGAAGTTGAACCACTCCGCCTCGACCTCGGGGCCCTCGGCGACCTCGTAGCCCATCGAGACGAAGACGTCGGCGACGCGCTCCATCATCGTGGTCAGCGGGTGCCGGGCGCCGGCGGGCGTGCGGTCGTACGGCAGCGTGACGTCCACCGCCTCCTCGACCAGGACGCGGGCGTCGCGCTCGGCCTCGAGCTCGGTCTGGCGGGCGGCCAGGGCCTTGCTCACGGCGCCGCGCGCCATGCCGACGCGCTTGCCCGCCTCGGCCTTGGCCTGCGGGGGCAGCGCGCCGATCTCGCGGTTGGCGAGCGCCAGGGGCGAGGTGCCGCCGGTGTGCGCGACCTTGGCCTCCTGGAGCGCCTCGAGGGAGTCCGCGGCCGCGAAGGCGGCGAGCGCCTCGTCCCGCATGCGCTCGATCTCTTCAGGTTTCAGTGCCTCGACCTCAACAGGGTCGTACGACTTGTTCGGTGCCGACATCTCTTCCCGTGCTTCCGATTGGCTGGCGGATGGGTCCCCGTCAACGACTCGGAGACAAGCTGTCCCAGTATTGGGGACACAAAGTGCCAACGACCGAGTCTAACGGGGGTGCGGTGAACGAATGAGCCCGCGGGCTGCTCACGGCGCCCTACTGGAGATACGCCGGGGCCCCCACGGGCAACGTAAATCGGAACTGGGCGCCGCCGCCGGGTGCGCGGCCGACGGTGATCGTCCCGCCGTGGACCTCCACGATGCCCTTCACGATGTACAGCCCCAGTCCCGTCCCGCCGCGCTTGCTGCCCCGCCAGAAGCGGGTGAAGACGCGGCCCATCGACTCCTCCGGAATGCCGGGACCTTCGTCGCTCACGGTCACGGCGGTCTCCTCGCCGCCCCCCTCGCGCGGCGAGGAGGATGCGGCCACCTCGATGGTGACCGTTCCCTCGCCGTGCCGCACCGCATTTTCCAGCAGGTTGCTGAGCACCTGGTCGATCTTGTCGGGGTCCGCCCAGAGATCGGGCAGCGGCTGTTCGACGCGGGCGAGGAAGCGGTCCGCGTCCTGCCCCGCGGCGACGTGGGCCTGGATGTGCCGGCCGACGGCGGCACCTATGTCGACGGGCTGGCGGCGCAGCTCCAGGCGTCCGGAGTCGATGCGGGAGATGTCGAGGAGCTCGGCGATCAGCCGGGTGACGCGGTTCGCGTCGGCGTCGACGGTCTCCAGCATCAGTTTCTTCTGGTCGTCGGTGAACCGCTCCCACTTGGCGAGCAGCGTCGCGGTGAAGCCCTTGACGGAGGTGAGCGGCGAGCGGAGCTCGTGGGCGACCGTGGCGATCAGCTCGGCGTGGCTGCGCTCGGTGCGGCGGCGGGCCTCGGTGTCGCGCAGGGAGACGACGACGCGGCGGACGGGCCCGGTGCGGGAGGTGCGTACGTAACGGGCGGAGACGAGGACCTCGCGGCCGCCGGGCAGCAGCAGGTTGCGCTCGGGCTGGGCGATGCGGATGGCCAGGCCGCCGTAGGGGTCGGTCAGCTGCCACCAGCGGCGGCCTTCGAGGTCCTCTAACGGAAGCGCGCGCTCCAGGGGGGCGCCGAGGGCGTCGGCCGCGGGGACCGCGGTGATCCGGGCCGCGGCCGCGTTGAAGCAGATGACCCGGCCGCACTCGTCGGCGACGACGAGCCCGTCGGGCAGCTCGTCGGGGTCGAGTCCGAGGTCGCCGAGGTCACCGGGACCGCCGCGGTCCGCGCGAGCACGGACGACGTCCTGTACTCCCGGCGCTCTGCTCGTGCCGACGCTCATTCCCCGTACCCCACCTCTCGGACTGTCGGTGGGGGTGCCTCCCTGCGCCCCCGAGGCCGTCACACTACTAGCTCGATGTGACGGAGCGGACCCCCTCAGCGAGGACTGCCGGCGCGCTGTGCACGGGCGGACGCATAGAGGCACACGGCCGCGGCCGTCGCGAGGTTGAGGCTCTCGGCTCTGCCGTGGATCGGAACGCGCACCACCGCGTCGGCGAGTGCGCGGGTCTCCTCCGGGAGCCCCCAGGCCTCGTTGCCGAAGATCCAGGCGGTGGGGGTGCCCATGGTGCCCCGGTCGAGTTCGGTGTCGAGGTCGTCCTCACCGGCCCCGTCCGCGGCGAGGATGCGTACGCCCGCGTCCTTCAGCCCCTGTACGGCCTGCTCGACGGGGACCCCGACGGCGACGGGCAGATGGAAGTGCGAGCCGACCGACGCGCGCACCGACTTGGGGTTGTAGAGGTCCACCGAGGCGTCGGTGAGGATCACGGCGTCGGCGCCCGCGGCGTCCGCGCAGCGCAGCACGGTCCCGGCGTTGCCGGGGTCGCGGACGTGCGCGAGGACGGCGACGAGCTTCGGGCGTCCGGCGAGGATCTCCTCGAAGGGCACGTCGAGGAACCGGCAGACCCCGACGAGGCCCTGCGGGGTGACGGTCGTGGAGATGTCGGCGATGACGTCCTCGTCGGCGAGGTGCACGCGGGCCCCGGCGGCGCGGGCCTCCCCCACGATGTCGGCGTGGCGCTCGGCGGCGTCGAGGGTGGCGAACAGCTCGACGAGCGTCTCCCCGTGCCCGGCGGCCTCCCGCACGGCCTGCGGCCCCTCGGCGAGGAACAGCCGCTCCTTCCCCCGGAAGTTCCGCTTGGCCAGCCGCCGCGCGGCACTGACACGGGGCGACTTGGGGGAGATCAACTCGGGAGCGGCAACCATTCAACTCACCTCGGGGGAAGCGCCCTTCAGGGGCGCGGGGAACTGCGCGACCAGCCGAGGACGGCCCGCGGGCGGCAGCGGACGGACGACGGCAGACGAGAATCCGAACACAAGCGGACCCGCAGGCCCATGGGCCTGCGGGTCCGTAACAACGCTCAGCTCAGCGAAGCGTCAGGCAGCCTTGGGCGCGTTGACGTCCGACGGCAGCGCCTTCTGCGCGACCTCGACGAGCGCGGCGAACGCGTTCTCGTCGTTGACGGCGAGCTCCGCCAGGATCTTGCGGTCCACCTCGATGTTGGCGGCCTTCAGACCCTGGATGAGGCGGTTGTACGTCATGCCGTTCTGGCGGGCAGCGGCGTTGATGCGCTGGATCCACAGCTGACGGAAGTCGCCCTTGCGCTTCTTGCGGTCGTTGTAGTTGTAGACCAGGGAGTGGGTGACCTGCTCCTTGGCCTTGCGGTACAGGCGCGAGCGCTGGCCGCGGTAGCCGCTGGCCGCTTCGAGAATCGCCCGACGCTTCTTGTGGGCGTTTACTGCCCGCTTGACGCGTGCCACTTGTTAACTCCTTGTAGCGGGGCCGTGGTTGGACTCACACGGCCCGGTTTCGATTGGGTCCCGGTCAGAGGTCAGGTGCCGTGTCCGGCACCCGAGCTCACTTGCCGAGAAGCTTCTTGATCTTCTTGGCGTCGCCCGGGGCCATCTCGGCGTTGCCGGTGAGGCGACGCGTCAGACGGGACGACTTGTGCTCGAGCAGGTGGCGCTTGCCGGCGCGCTCGCGGAGCACCTTGCCGGAGCCGGTGACCTTGAAGCGCTTGCTGGCACCGCTGTGCGACTTGTTCTTCGGCATAGCGCCGTTCTCTCCTCGTCAGTGGCACTCCGATGCCCGGTCGTGGAACCGGGCATCCGGGAGCCATATGTGTCGATTGGCATCCCCTGGACTCGCGTCCGGGGGATCAGGCCTCGGCAGGAGCCTCGGCCGGGGCCTCGGCGGGAGCTTCGTCGAGCTCCTCTCCCTCGGCGGAGTTCTGCGAGCGGCCCGGGTTGGCCTTCGCGTCCGCCTTGCGAGCCGCCTGGGCCTCACGGGCCTCGGCCATCGCCTCGGTCTTCTTCTTGTGCGGACCGAGAACCATGATCATGTTCCGGCCGTCCTGCTTCGGGTTCGACTCGATGAACCCGAGGTCCTCGACGTCCGAAGCGAGACGCTGCAGCAGCCGGAAGCCCAGCTCGGGGCGGGACTGCTCACGACCACGGAACATGATCGTGATCTTGACCTTGTCGCCCTGCTTGAGGAACCGGACGACATGACCCTTCTTGGTGTCATAGTCGTGCGGGTCGATCTTCGGCCGGAGCTTCATCTCCTTGATGACCGTGTGCGCCTGGTTCTTGCGCGCCTCACGGGCCTTCATGGCCGACTCGTACTTGAACTTCCCGTAGTCCATGAGCTTGCAGACCGGCGGACGCGCGGTCGCGGCCACCTCGACCAGGTCGAGGTCGTACTCCTGTGCAAGCTCCAGGGCCTTGGCAAGCGGAACAATCCCGACCTGCTCGCCGCTGGGACCGACAAGTCGCACCTCGGGAACGCGAATCCGGTCGTTGATGCGGGGCTCGGCGCTGATGGATCCTCCTCGGTAGCACCACGCGACCGTCTGGCGGACAGCCGCGTTACGTCTGTTGACTGGACCAACCGAGCGAGGCAACAAAAAATGCCCCGACCGATCACAGAAGGGGCTCCACGTACTACCGGAGCACCTCCGCGGTGATCGCGGGGCGCACATCGGGCGACCAGAAGCCTCGGGGGCTTCGGCCGCCTGACCGGTGACCCGCCGCTCCGGGGAGCGGCCAGGTGGGAGATCGGAGCCTCCACTTGTGGGCCGGATCCTTGCGTTGACACACAGGTATCCGGCCGGTCGTTACACAAGGTTAGCAGCTCTGCGGGGGTGGGGCGAACCAGCGCGCGCACCGGCTCCCGCGGCTCGGGCCCGCAGGCGCTCGGCTTATCGTGTGGGACATGAGCGACGCGACCCCCGCCCCCGAGTCCCCCGCCGGTGACTCCCCCGACTTCGACACCCTGACCCGTGACATCGCGGACGTCCCCGCGGTCGAGGTGATCACCACGGTGGCGGTCCACCTGATGAGCGCCGCCGCCGTGAACCTCGGCCTCGCCGACGGCGGCGAGGGCCACAAGGACCTCGACGAGGCCCGCAAGCTGATCCACTCCCTCGCCGGCCTCATGGACGCCGGCGCCACGGAGATCAGCTCGTTCCACGCGGCGCCGCTGCGTGACGGCCTGAAGTCGCTGCAGCTGGCGTTCCGCGAGGCCTCGCTGGTGGCCGACGAGCCGGGTCAGGGGCCCGGCGAGAAGTACACGGGCCCGGTCTTCGGCTGAGCCCTCACACCGTACGTACGTAGAGGGGCCCGCCCGGCGGCGTCGCCTCGGCCGGCAGGAGTGCCAGGTCGAGGCCGCGCACCAGGCGGGCCCTCAGCGTTTCGTCGGCGGCGATCCGCCGGGCCACGCGCTGGGCGGTCTCCGCGGGGTCCGCGGCCGGGTCGAGGACCAGGGCGAGGGTGCCGTCCGCTTGGCCGGGGCCCAGGTGGGCGCGGAGCACGGCGGGCTCGGCGGCGACGGCCGCGCGCACCGCGTCGGTGACGGCCGGGTCGGCCAGCGGGTCCGCGCTGGCGCGGCCCTCGGCGAGGGCGAGCAGGGCGGAGCGGCCGAGCTCGTAGGGGACGGGGCCCGCGAGGTCGAGGACGATGGTGTCGGCCTGTTCGTGGGCGGCGGCCTGCAGCGCCTGGTGCAGCGGTACGGCCACGGGGCGGGCCGCCGGGTCCCACAGGGCCAGGGCCTCGATGGAGGTGAAGGCGGGCAGCGCCTTGCGGTCGCCGGCCTTGAGCGTGGGGACCGCCATGTCGCTCGTCTTCTCGCGGCGAAGACCGTTCTCGTCCTCCTCCACCTCGCCGAGCACGGCGACGACGGGGACGAGGAGCCGGGCGCCGGCCAGGGCTTCGAGGACGGGCCCGTGGGCCGTGCGGTCCGCGGACCAGGCGGTGAGCGCCTCGGTCAGCCGGGGGTCGGCCGTCCCGTCGTCGTCGGAGAAGCCGGGGTCGGGAATGTTCTTGTTCGCCATGTTCGCCACGGTGTCGACCCTACAGAGCGGGTCCTGCGTCCCGACCGGGCGCCCGGGGGTCTCCCGACCTGGTCCGCCAGAGGTGGACCGCCGCCGCGAGCAGCGCGATGCCGAGGCCGCCCGCGACCGGGCCCACCCAGCCCGCCGGGCCGTCGTCGCCCCGGTCCGCGTCCGGGCCCATGCCGAAGTACTTCGCGCCGTGGGCCGCCGTGCGGGGCTGCTCGGGCTTGAGCCTGCCGCCGCGGGCGAGTGCGGCCGCGGGGTCGATCAGGCCGAAGCCCCGGGAGTCGTCCCGGCCGCCGGAGGGGACGTCGCGGGCGGTGCGCTCCAGGAGCTGCTTGATCTGGGCGGGCGTGAGCGCCGGGTGGGCGGCGCGGATGAGGGCGACGGCGCCCGAGACGAAGGCGGAGGCGGCGCTGGTGCCCCAGCCCTCGTAGTACTTGTGGTCCGGGTCGGCGATGACGATGTCGTCGCCGGGCGCCGCGACGGTGGCGTACCAGCGCCGGGTGGAGAAGGAGGCGCGGGCGCCGTTCTCGTCGACGGCCGTCGCGGCGATCACTCCGGGGTAGGCGGCGGGGTAGGAGACGTGGTCGCCGCGCTCGCCGCCGTTGCCCGCGGAGGCGACGACGGCGACGCCCTTCTTCAGGGCGTACTGCACGGCGGCGTCCTCGGCCGGTTCGGGGTGGGCGGACTTGGAGTCGTCGCCGAGGGAGAGGTTGATGACGTCCGCGCCGTGGTCGGCGGCCCAGCGGATGCCGTCGGCGAGGGCGTTGCCGCGGGTGTTGCGGGCCTTCTTGCGGGCGGGGTCGCCGTCTTCGAGGATCACGCGGACCGGCAGGATCTTCGCCTCGGGCGCGATGCCGAGCACGCCGTCGGCGCGGCCCTCGCCGTGTCCGTGCCCCGCGATGATCCCCGCCATGGCGGTGCCGTGCCGGGCCCAGGGGCGGTCGCCGCGGCCCGCGCCGAAGCCGACCATGTCCGTGCCGTCGAGGACGCTGCCCGCGAGGTCGGGGTGCTCGGCGTCGATGCCGGTGTCCAGGACGGCGACGGTGATGCCCTCGCCCTTGGTGGTCTGCCAGGCCTGGCTGGTGTGCATGGCGTCGAGGGCCCACTGCTGGGCGCGGATGCCGTCGTCGGCGTACGCGGTGGTGGCCGGGGCCAGCGCGAGGGCGGCGGCCACGGCGGCGACGAGTGCCCTGCGGATGTTCATGACGCCTTCTCCGCGGCCGCGATGGTCTTGCGCAGGCCCCGCTCGACGCGGTCGGCTATGCCCTTCGCCTCGTGGCCGAGGCCGGACTGGGCGGGCGCCGACGTGGTGTTGGTGCCCATGGCCTCGGTGGCGGGCTCGGGGTCCGTGACGACGCGGCCGTCGGCGAACCCGGAGACGGCGTACGCGACGACGGGCGCGTCCGGGAGCACGGACATGGTCCAGGAGGCCCGTTGGGTGTCGCCGAAGCCGTCGGCCGCGGTGCCCCTGGCCGCGTACGGCCGGGGCATGAGGTCGGGGCGCCGGTCGAGCCCCTCCTCCGTGAAACGGTTCCGCAGCGTCTGCATGCCGTCGGCGTCCGCCTTGGTGAACAGCAGGCCCACGGTGGTGACATGGCTGCGGGTGGCGTCGGTGTACGTGGCGCGCAGCAGCCGCAGACAGCCGACCGGGGCGAGCGCCTTCCTCAGCAGCGGGTCGAAGGCGTCCTTGCAGTTGCTGTCGGGGGCGACGGCGATCCGGGTCCAGGCACGGTCGGCGCCGCCGGGACCCGCGCCCTCGCCCTTCAGCGCGGGCGGGAAGAGCCGGTCGACGGGGACGCTGTGCCAGAGCCCGCCGGTGACGGTGTACGCGCTGCGCGTCGCGCCGCCCGCGGCGGACTCCCCCGTCAGCCAACTCCCGGTCACCGCGCCGCCGATGAGCCCGAGCCCGAGGACGGCACAGGCCGCGGCGGCGGCCGCGCGCGGGCGCGCCCAGGCGCCGACGGGGCGCAGCCGGGAGGTGCTGTCGTCGTACATCGCGGGCCGCGCGAAGGACACGAAGGGCCGCCCGGTGCCGGGTCCCGGCGTCGGATCGACGGCACCGGTGGCGCGGCGGGCGGCGGTTGTCCGGGGCGCGGCCGCCGCGGGCGGAGTCCGCCCCTCGGGCGACGCGGAGCCGTCGGCCACCGCAGGCGGGGTGTCGGGCAGGCGGGCGGAGGCCGGGGGCGGCGGGGCGGCGGCGCGGGCCTGTTCGAAGGGGGCCAGCAGGTCCTGGATGCGGGCCGCCTGGTCGGGGTCCTCGTCGTCGCGGGCGGCGGGCCGCGGGCTGTCCAGCACCCAGTCCCGGTCGACCGGTGGCCGGACGTCGGGGAAGCGAGCGGACGGCGCGGGCGGCGGCTCGGCCGCCTCGTCGGACGGGTCCGCCGAGGGCTGGTCTGCGGAGGTCTGATCTGCGGAGGGCTCGTTCGTGGAGGGCTGGTCCTCCGAGTGCCGGGCCGCGGCAGGACGTTCCGCGCGGGGCCGGACCGTGGGGGCCGGCGGGGACGTGGGGCGAGGAGGAGGCGTGGTGGGGCGTGGGGGGATGGGGCTGCGAGGCGCCTCCGTGCTCATGCTCCCCCGTTTCCTCGCGCTCCGGCCGGCCGGAGCGCGAGGCCTGCGAGGTTCTGTGCACGCCGCTCGGTCGGGCTCCGTGCGCGTCACTCTACGGGCTGGCGTCGGACCTACGGGAACCCAGTCCGCACCCCCGGGCGATCTGCCCGGATCATCCCCCTACCCTCCGGTAATCGTGTCTGGCAGGCTTCGGCCATGACAGCCCACCCGACTCCCGGCCACCGCCCTTCACCGAGGCGTCACGCGTCGCGGAACGCAGCAGACCGGGCCCGTTACGACCGGGCCACCGCGCACCTCGACGCCCCCGTCGCGATCGTCGATCTGGACGCCTTCGACGCGAACGCGGACGATCTCGTGCAGCGGGCCGCCGGCAAGCCGATCCGGGTCGCGAGCAAGTCCGTGCGCTGTCGTGCCCTGCTCGAACGGGTCCTGGCCCGCGACGGCTTCGCGGGGATCATGTCGTTCACGCTCGCCGAGTCGCTGTGGCTCGCCCGGTCCGGCTTCGACGACGTGCTGCTCGCCTACCCCTCGGCGGACCGCGCCTCCTTCGCGCGGCTGGCCGCCGATCCGAAGCTCGCGGCCGCGGTGACCGTGATGGTCGACGACCCGGCGCAGCTGCGGCTGATCGACGAGGCCAGGGACGGCGGGACCGAAGAGGTGCGGGTCTGCCTGGAGTTGGACACGTCATACAGGGTGCTTGCCGGGCGCGTCCGCGTGGGCGCGCTCCGCTCTCCGCTGCACTCCCCCGTGCAGGTCGCCGCGCTGGCCCGCGCCGTCGTCCGGCGGCCCGGCTTCCGGCTCGTGGGCGTGATGGCGTACGAGGGTCACGTCGCGGGCGTGGGCGACGCGGTCGAGGGGCACCCGGCGCGCTCGCGGGCGATCCGGATGATGCAGGCCGCCGCCCGCAGGGAGCTGGCGGCACGCCGGGGGCGGACGATCGCGGCGGTGCGGGCGGTCGCGCCCGACCTGGAGTTCGTGAACGGCGGGGGGACCGGCAGCGTGCAGCACACCGCGGCCGAGCGCGCGGTCACCGAGATCGCCGCGGGGTCGGGACTCTTCGTGCCGCGGCTGTTCGACAACTACACGTCGTTCAGCGGGCGTCCGGCGGCGCTCTTCGCGCAGCCCGTGGTGCGGCGGCCCGGGGCGGGGACGGTGACGGTGCTCGGCGGCGGGTATCCGGCCTCGGGCGTCGCGGGCGCCGACCGCTCGCCGGAGCCGTACCTTCCCGAGGGGCTGCGCTACGACCCGCAGGAAGGTGCGGGCGAGGTGCAGACGCCGCTGCACGGCCCTCCGGCCGACGATCTGCTGATCGGCGACAAGGTGTGGTTCCGGCACGCCAAGGCGGGTGAGCTGTGCGAGCGGTTCGAGACGCTGCACCTGGTCGAGGGTGACCGGGTGACGGGGAGCGTCCCGACGTACCGGGGCGAGGGCAAGACCTTCCTCTGACCCTTCGGACCGCCGCCCCCGCCGCCCCGTCGCTCAGGGGGTCGCGCCGACGTCGTCGCCGACGCCGCCGCCCGTCCCGCTGTCGTCGACCGAGCGGATGCCGTCGGTGATCTCGTCCATGACGGCGACCTTCGGGTCGCCGTCCCCCGCGCCGACGGCGAAGCGGACGATGACCATCGACTCCGATCCGACGCTCGACTTGAACGCGAGCGACTGAACGTACCCGCCGGAGCCCTTGGCGGTGTGCACGCGCCAGCGCACGTAGTAGCCGGTGCGGCCCGCGACCGCCACCTGCCCTTCGGCGAGCTTCTCGTGGCCGGTGATGCCCCCGTAGGGCTCGTTGTCCAGCTTGTCGTGGTCGTAGGCCTCGTCCGCCGCGTCCTTGATGTCGCCCCGGGCGAGCGCCTTGGGGTCCGTCTCGTCCGTGCCGGTCACCGTGCTGGACGTGACGGTGCCCGCGCGGCAGAGCCCGGAGTCGCCCGGGCAGTCGACGATGTCCGGGGTCTGGACGGTCGCGCCGCCGCCCAGGGAGTCGTCGTTCTTCTCCCACCCCTCGGGGACGGGGAGCGTGATGCCGTTGAGGTCGTCGACGAGGGTGTCCGGGTCGGGGTCGGAGGACGGGGACGCCGACTCCGATTCCGTCGCGGTGGGCGCCGCGCTGCTGTCGGCCGGCGCGCTCGGCGCCGCCACACCGCTCGTCGGGTCGCCGTCGTCCTTGGTCAGGACGACGGCGCCGGTGACGATCGCGCCGACGAGGACGATCCCGGCGGCGGCCAGGGCGACGGCCTTGCCCCGGCCGCCGCCGGGGGCGACCGGGGCCATCACGGCGGTGCTGTCACCGGCCGGGCCGAAGCCCTGCCGGACCTGCGGCACTTGGGTGTGCTCGGGGGTCCGCCGGTGCTCGGTCCAGGCGGTCCCGTCCCACCAGCGTTCGACCGCCGGCGCCGACGGGTCCGGGTACCAGCCGGGAGGGGTCGTCATGCTCATCCCGGCACTCTAGGACGTGCCGCGAAGATCAGTACACCGAGTCCCGCTGGTCGGCGACGACGGAGCCGTCCGCGCGCCGGACGGGGCCCTTGTCGCCGTTGTGCTCGTTGTACGCGCTCGTCGAGCAGGGGTAGAGGTCGGGCTTCTGCTTGAGCGGCTCGATGAACATGGGGTTCACGATCCAACGGCCGTCCGCGTCGTCGTACGCACGGCACATGACCTCGTTCTTGTTGCGGTTGAGCACGAGGTGCGCGCCGGTCGCGTCGCCGACGAAGGTCACGTCGGTGTCGGCGTCACCGCCGCCGAGCGCGATGCGGTGGGCCCGGTCCTGCTTGTCCCAGGCCTTCTTGCCCTTGATGCGGAAGATCTCCTGGTTGATCCAGCAGCGCTTGCCGTCGATGTACGGGATGGCCTCGCCCTTGTTCACGGGGACACCTCCGCACCCCTGGTTCCAGGTGGTGATGCGGCCCTTGCGGTCCAGGACGGAGCGGATGGCGACCGTGTGCCCGCGGTCGATGCCGACGCTCTTCGACCAGACCTCGGTGACCGGCTCCGAGCCCGCCGAGACGATGTAGACGTCGAAGCCGGCCTTCTTGAGGGTGCGGATCAGGTCGCGCTGCTGGTCGTAGTAGCGGACGTAGCCGGGGATCTCGTGGGTGCCGACGGTCTGCGTGGCGCCGATCGGGGCGGCGAGCGCCTCCTTGCGGGCCTTCGCCGCGTACGACTCCAGCTCGGGGACGGTGTGCCCGGCGAAGATCTGCGGCACCCAGGCGTACTGCGGGACGGTGTGGCGGTGGTCCCACTTCCCGGCGAAGGCGGCCGCGCCGCTCATCGTCCTCCCGTCCTCGCGGACCTCGAAGATCTCGTCCACACAGGCCTTGTTCGTGGAGGTCCGCAGCGGCTTGCCGACCGGGACCTTCGTGCCGCAGGCCTCGGTGAGCGCGCGGTGGGCCTCATCGGTCATCCACTTGCTGGTGGACTTCCAACTCTTGGGGCGCAGGATCTTGTCGTGGCGCAGGGACCAGGCGATGGTCGCGTCGGTGACGTCGTTCTTCGTGACGGTGTTGTCCCAGTCGAAGGCGGCGACCGGGCGCTTCTGGCCGTGTCCGAGGTGCGGGTGGGAACAGCTGCCGCGCTCGTCGATCATCCGCTGCAGGTGGGCGCGGTTGTCGCCGTACCAGGTCAGCTTCTTGGACAGCTGGGGGCAGTGGCCAGTGGCCGTACGGGGGTTCGCGGGCGTGGCGGCGGCCGCGGGGAGAGCTGCCGGCACGGCCGCCAGGGTGGCGGCCGCTGCCAGGGTCAGCGCCAAAATGTTTCTGTTACGCATGCGAGTGGACCGTACATCAGTCCTATCGCGCTGACGACGGTGCCGACTCCCCGTACACCGTGTCCCTCTGATCGGGGATCACGGAGCCGTCCGTACGGCGCACCGGGGCCGGGGTGCCGTCGCGCCGCGTGTAGCCCGTGGTGGCGCAGGGGTAGGGGTCGGCCTTCTTGCCCTTGGGTCCGATGAACATGGGGTTCACCAGCCAGCGGCCGTCGCCGTCCTCGTAGGCGCGGCACATCAGTTCGTTCTTGTTGCGGTTCAGGACGAGCCGCAGGCCGGTGGCGTCGCGCAGGAAGGAGACGTCCGTGTCGGAGTCGCCGGCCGCGAACACCTGGCGCTTCGCGGCCGGTTGGACCTTCTCGGCCGCGGCGCCGCGCACGCCGAGGATCTCCTTGTTGATCCAGCAGCGCTTGCCGTCGATGTACGTGATCATCGAGTCGTCGCCGTCCCGGACGGTGCCGCAGCCCTTGAGGTGGGCGGTCTGCCTGCCGTGTGCGGTGACGTTGCGGATGCCGAGGGTGTGCCGGGCGTCGATACCCGCGGCCTCGGCCCACACCTCGGCGACCGGCTCGGGCGACGCGGAGACGATGTGGACGTCGAAGCCGGCCTTCTTGAGGGTGCGGATCAGGTCGCGCTGCTGGTCGTAGTAGCGGACCCAGCCGGTGACCTCGTGGGTGCCGACCCGCTGCTCCGTGCCGACGGGGGCGGCGAGGTTCTCCTTGCGGGCGGCGGCCGCGAACCGCTTGACCTGGTGGGTGGTCCAGCCGCGGGTGAGCTGGGCGAGCCAGGCGTACTGCGGTTCCATGCGGCGGTGGTCGAAGCCGTCGAAGGCCGCCTTGCCCGCGGTGGTGGTGCCCTCGGCGTAGACGGAGAGGATCTCGTCGGCGCAGGCGGTGTTCCGGTGCGTGGGCAGGGTGGTGCCGGTGGCGGGGCAGGACGTCGCCAGGGCCTTGGCCGCCGGGTCCGTCAGATAGCGGCTCGTGGTGTGCCAGTCACCGCGCTCGGGCACTCGTATCCTGCCGTTGCGCAGCAGCCAGAACATGGTGGCGTCGCCGATGTCGTTCTTGATGACGGTGTTGTCCCAGTCGAAGGTCGCGACGGGCTTGGTGCCCCGCCCCTCGCCGCAGCGGCCGTACTGGTCCACCATCCGCTGGAGCCTGGCCCTGTTGGCGCCGTACCAGCCTTCGGAGACCGTCGGCGTGGGGCACGTGGCGGCCTTCGGCCGGGCCTGCGCGTGCTGTGTGGCTTGGGCGGTGGCCTGGACGCCGAGGAGACCGGTTCCCGCGACGGCGAGCACGGCGGCTGCGGCGGTGCAGCGGCGCTTGAAGTTCATGTACACACTCCCGTGTCTACGCAGGTCAGCCGGGCGTCGTGCGACGCCCGGCTGACGGGGTGGTGGCCGGAGGATGAACTACGGAGGCGTGGCTACAGGGGCGTGACGTACGCCCCTGTGAGTCCGCCGTCGACGAGGAAGTCCGTGGCGTTCACGAACGAGGAGTCGTCGCTGGCGAGGAAGGCCACCGCGGACGCCATCTCCTCGGCCTCGGCGAAGCGGCCCGCCGGGATGTGCACGAGGCGGCGCGCGGCGCGCTCGGGGTCCTTGGCGAACAGCTCCTGGAGGAGCGGGGTGTTGACCGGGCCGGGGCAGAGCGCGTTGACGCGGATGCCCTCGCGGGCGAACTGCACGCCGAGTTCGCGGGACATGGCGAGGACGCCGCCCTTGGACGCGGTGTAGGAGATCTGCGACGTGGCCGCGCCCATCTTCGCCACGAACGAGGCGGTGTTGATGATCGAGCCCTTGCCCTGGCGCCGCATGTAGGGGATGGCCGCCTTGCAGCACAGGTACACGGAGGTGAGGTTGACCTCCTGCACGCGCTTCCAGGCCTCGAGGCCGGTGTCGAGGATCGAGTCGTCGTCGGGCGGCGAGATGCCCGCGTTGTTGAACGCGATGTCGACGGAGCCGTAGGTGTCGTACGCGGTCCTGAAGAGCGCCTCGACCTGCTCGGCGTCGGTGACGTCGACCTTGACGAAGGTCCCGCCGACCTCGTCGGCCGCGGCCTTGCCCGCCCTCTCGTCGATGTCTGCGCAGACGACGTGGGCGCCCTCGGCGGCGAGCCGGCGCGCCGTGGCGAGGCCGATGCCGCTGCCGGCGCCGGTGATGACGGCGGTGCGGCCGACGAGGCGGCGGCAGATGTTCTCGGACGTGTCCGGCATGGGTCAGGCCTCCGTGCTGATGAAGACGTTCTTGGTTTCCGTGAATGCGGCGAGCGCGTCCGGGCCGAGCTCGCGGCCGAGTCCGGACTGCTTGTAGCCCCCGAAGGGGGTCCAATAGCGCACGCTGGAGTGCGAGTTGACGGACAGGTTGCCCGCGGCCACCGCCCCGGAGACGCGCAGGGCGCGCCCCACGTCCCGGGTCCAGATGGACCCGGAGAGGCCGTACTCGGTCGCGTTGGCGAGGCGGATCGCCTCGGCCTCGTCGTCGAAGGGCAGGACGACGGCGACCGGCCCGAAGACCTCCTCGCTCGCCACCGGCGATGTCGGGGCGGCGTCGGTGAGGAGTGTCGGAGGGAACCAGAAGCCGGGGCCCTCGGGGGCGGTGCCGTGGATTCCGGCGCCTGCCGGTACGTACGAGCGCACCCGCTCCAGCTGGGAACGGGAGATCAGTGGGCCCATCTGGGTCTTCTCGTCGGACGGGTCACCGACGACGACCGACTCGATCGCGGGCCGGACGATCTCGAGGAAGCGGTCGTAGACGGAGCGCTGCACCAGGATGCGGGTGCGGGCGCAGCAGTCCTGGCCGGAGTTGTCGAGGTACGACATGGGGGTGGCGAGGGCGGCGGCCTCCACGTCGGCGTCCGCGAAGACGATGTTCGGGCTCTTGCCGCCGAGTTCGAGGGTCACGCGCTTCACGCGGTCGGCGCACTTGGCCATGATCTGTTTGCCGACGCGGGTGGAGCCGGTGAACACGATCTTGGCGACGCCGGGGTGTTCGACGAGCGCGTCGCCCGCGACGTCGCCCCTGCCCGGCAGGACCTGGAAGAGTCCCTCGGGAAGGCCTGCCTCCAGGGCGAGTTCGGCGAGGCGGAGCGCGGTGAGCGGGGTCGTCTCGGCGGGCTTGAGGAGCACCGCGTTGCCGGCCGCGAGGGCGGGGGCGGTGCCCCAGGCGGCGATCGGCATCGGGAAGTTCCAGGGGGCGATGACGCCGACGACACCGAGGGGTTCGAGGATCGTGACGTTCAGGCCGCCCGGCACCGGGATCTGCCGGCCGCTCAGCCGCTCCACTCCCCCGGCCGCGAAGTCGAGGAGGTCGCGGACGTTGCCCGCCTCCCAGCGCGCGTTGCCGATGACGTGTCCGGCTTCCCGGACCTCCAACTGAGCCAGTTCTTCGAGGTGTTCGTCGACGGCCGCCGCGAAGCGGCGCAGCAGGCGGGCACGGTCGGCGGGGGCAGCCGCGGCCCACGTGGTCTGTGCGGCGGCCGCGCGCGTGACGGCGGCGTCGACGTCCTGCGCGGTGGCGGCGGGGACGGTCGCGATGACCTCTTCGGTCGCCGGGTTCAATACCTCTAGCAAAGGTGCCTCACATGCGTTCGAAGGAGCGGCGGAGCTCCCAGTCGGTCACCGCGGAGTCGAAGGCGTCCAGCTCGACCCGCGCCATGTTGCGGTAGTGGGCGACCACCTCGTCACCGAAGGCGGCCTTGGCGATGGGGCTGTTCTCCCAGAGCTCGGCGGCCTCCCGCAGCGTGGTGGGGACGTGCGCGTAATCGCCGCTGTAGGCGTTGCCGGTGCACTCCTCGGGCAGTTCGAGCTTCTGTTCCATGCCGTACAGACCCGCGGCGACGAGTCCCGCGACCGCGAGATGCGGGTTGACGTCGCCGCCCGGCAGCCGGTTCTCGAAGCGGAGCGAGCGGCCGTGGCCGACGACGCGGAGTGCGCAGGTGCGGTTGTCGTACCCCCAGGCGGCGGCGGTCGGCGCGAAGGAGCCGGGCCGGAACCGCTTGTAGGAGTTGATGTTGGGCGCGTACAGCAGGGAGAAGTCGCGCAGCGCCGCGAGCTGGCCGGCCAGGAAGTGCCGCATGACGGGTGACATGCCGCCCGGGTCGTCCGCAGAGCCCGCCATGACGTTGGTGCCGTCGGCGTCCTGGAGCGAGAGGTGGATGTGGCAGGAGTTGCCCTCGCGCTCGTTGAACTTCGCCATGAAGGTGAGCGAGACGCCTTCCTGGGACGCGATCTCCTTGGCGCCGGTCTTGTAGATGGCGTGCTGGTCGCAGGTGACCAGGGCCTCGTCGTACTTGAACACGATCTCGTGCTGGCCGGGGTTGCACTCGCCCTTGGCCGACTCGACGGTCAGCCCGGCGGCCGCCATGTCGTTGCGGATGCGGCGCAGGAGCGGCTCGACGCGGCCGGTGCCGAGGACCGAGTAGTCGATGTTGTACTGGTTGGCCGGGGTGAGGCCCTTGTACCCGGCGTCCCAGGCCTGCTCGTAGGTGTCCTTGAAGACGATGAATTCGAGCTCCGTGCCGACGTGCGCGGTGAAGCCGAACTCGGCGAGGCGGTCCAGCTGGCGGCGCAGGATCTGGCGGGGGGCCGCGACCACCGGCGAGGAGTCGTTCCAGGCGAGGTCCGCGATGAGCATCGCGGTGCCCTCGTTCCAGGGGACCCGGCGCAGGGTGGAGAGGTCGGCGCGCATGGCGAAGTCGCCGTAGCCGCGGTCCCAGGAGGACATCGCGTAGCCGTCGACGGTGTTCATCTCGGGGTCGACGGCGAGGAGGTAGTTGCAGCCCTCCGTGCCGTGTTCCAGGACCTCGTCGAGGAAGAAGCGGGCGGCGAACCGCTTGCCCTGGAGCCGCCCTTGCATGTCGGGAAAGGCCAGGACGACAGTGTCGATCTCACCGCTCGCCACGAGGGCGGTGAGCTCCTCGACGGCGAGCGGGGGTGTGCGGTCTGCCACGGGAAAAGCCTCCTTGGGTCAGCCGGGAGCCATAAGGTATTGCGGAGAACCTTTGCTTGGGAAGGGGGTACGGGCATGTCGCACACGGAAGAGGGCACCACCGGTGGTGTCCCGCCCGAAACGGAGGACGACCGGCTGACGCCGGTCCTGCGGCCGGTGCGGGCGGGCAACGGCTTCGAGGAGGCCCTGGAGCAGATCCTCCAGGTGGTCCGCCTCGGCCTGGTGCCCGGCGGCGAACGCCTGCCGTCGGAACGGGAGTTGGCCGACCGCCTCGGCATCAGCCGGGTCACGCTGCGCGAGGTCCTGAAGGTGTTGCAGGACCAGGGCCTGGTCGAGTCGCGGCGCGGGCGGTACGGCGGCACCTTCGTACGGCCGCGCCCCGAGGCGCCCGGCGAGGACGAGCTGCGCCGCCGCATCAAGGACGTCGACGTCGAGGACGCGCTGCGCTTCCGCGAGGTCCTCGAGGTCGGCGCGGCCGGGCTCTGCGCGGCCCACGGCCTGACCGGCGAGCAGGCGGACCGGCTGCGCTCGGCGCTCGACCGGACCCACGACGCGCCCCTCGCGGAGTACCGCAGGCTGGACACGCTCCTCCACCTCACGCTCGCCGAGCTGTGCGGGTCGCCCTCGCTCACCGCGCAGTACGCGGCGGTCCGCGCGACCGTCAACGACCTCCTGGACTGCATCCCGCTCCTGGTGCGGAACCTGGAGCACTCGCAGCGCCAGCACACCGCGCTCGTCGAGGCGGTGCTCGACGGGGACGCGGACGGCGCGCGGGAGATGATGCGCGAGCACTGCGCGGGAACGGCGGCCCTGCTGCGGGGCTTCCTGACGTGAGCCGCGGGCCTCGCCGCGTGAGGCGCTGTTAACCGCCGGGTAACGCAGGGGGCTTGATTTCTCCCACCCGGCACGGCAAAGGTATGGATCCGTTCCATTGCGTGTCCCGCAGCAGTCGAGCAGATCCATGTGCCGCCACATAGGAGCCGTGCCATGACCGTGGAGTCCACCAAGCCGAGCCCCGCCGAACCGGCGGACGACTATCTGGAGCGCAGAACGCTCCGCAGGGGCAGCGCGGGCTGGCTCCTGCTCACCGGACTCGGCGTCGCCTATGTCGTCTCCGGCGACTACTCCGGCTGGAACTTCGGCCTCGCGGAGGGCGGCTTCGGCGGCCTCGCCATCGCCATGGCGCTGATGGGCGTGATGTACGCGTGCATGGTCTTCTCGCTGGCCGAGCTCTCCTCCGTACTGCCCACCGCGGGCGGCGGCTACGGCTTCGCGCGCCGGGCGCTCGGCCCCTGGGGCGGCTTCCTGACCGGCACGGCGATCCTCATCGAGTACATCCTCGCGCCCGCCGCCATCTCCATCTTCATCGGCGACTACGTGGAGTCGCTCGGCCTGTTCGGCCTCACCTCGGGCTGGCCGGTCTACCTGGCCTGCTTCGTCGTCTTCATCGGCATCCACCTCTGGGGCGTCGGCGAGGCGCTGCGCTTCAGCTTCGTGGTGACCGGCGTCGCGGTGGCGGCCCTGCTGGTCTTCGCGGTCGGCGCGCTCCTGGACTTCGACGCGTCGAAGCTGAACGACATCCCGGTGGACACCGGCGCGTTCGGGGCCAACTCCTGGCTGCCGATGGGGCTGTTGGGCATCTGGGCCGCGTTCCCGTTCGGCATGTGGTTCTTCCTCGGGGTCGAGGGCGTGCCGCTGGCCGCCGAGGAGACGAAGGACCCGGCGCGCACGCTGCCCCGCGCCATCCGCTGGTCGATGGCCATCCTCGCCGCCCTCGCGCTCCTCACCTTCTTCGCGTCGGCGGGCGCGCGCGGCGCGAACGCGATCCAGGGCGCGGGCAACCCCCTGGTCGAGGCCCTCCAGCCGGACGGCGGGGCGACGGGGCTCAGCCGTGTCATCAACTACGCGGGCCTAGCGGGCCTGGTGGCCTCCTTCTTCTCGCTCATCTACGCGGGCTCGCGCCAGCTCTTCGCGCTCTCCCGGGCCGGCTACCTCCCCCGCTTCCTCTCGCTCACCAGCAGCCGCAAGGCCCCCTACCTGGGCCTGCTCGTCCCGGGTGCGATCGGCTTCGGCCTGGCCGCGGCGACCGGCGACGGCGCCCGCATGCTGAACGTCGCGGTCTTCGGCGCGACCATCTCGTACGCCCTGATGTCGCTCTCACACATCGTGCTGCGCCGCCGCGAGCCGACCCTGGAGCGGCCCTACCGCACGCCCGGCGGCATCGTCACCTCGTCCGTGGCGCTGGTCCTCGCCTGCGCCGCGCTGGTCGCGACGTTCCTGGTGGACGTGACGGCGGCGCTGATCGCGCTCGGGGTGTACGTGGTCGCCATCGGCTACTTCGGCCTCTACAGCCGCAAGCACCTGGTGGCGCGCGCGCCGGAGGAGGAGTTCGCGGCGCTCGCGGCCGCCGAGGCAGAGTTGGAACGCAACTGAACACCATGGTGAGGGAGAACGCGGTGAGCGGCAGGCCACTGATCGGGGTCAGCACCTATCTGGAGTCCCGTACGAGCTGGGGCGTGTGGGAGCTGCCCGCGGCGCTCCTGCCCGCGGGCTACCCCCGGCTCGTCCAGGCGGCGGGCGGTCTCGCCTCGATGCTGCCGCCGGACGATCCCGGGTACGCGCGCTCTGTCGTCGACCGGCTCGACGGCGTGGTCGTCGCGGGCGGCCCCGACGTCGAGCCCGCGCGGTACGGCGCGGAGCCGGAGGAGCACACCGGGCCGCCCGCGCGCGAGCGGGACGCCTGGGAACTCGCCCTGATCGAGGCCGCGTTGGCGTCCGCAACACCGCTGCTCGGCATCTGCCGCGGCATGCAGCTGATGAACGTGGCACTCGGCGGGACGCTGGTCCAGCACATGGAGGGACACCGGGAGCGGGTGGGCGTGTTCGGCACGCACGCGGTGAAGCCGGTACCCGGCACGCTCTACGAGTCGATCGTGCCGGACGCGAGCACGGACGTGCCGACCTACCACCACCAGGCGGTGGACCGCCTCGGCCGGGACCTGGTGCCCTCGGCGTACGCGACGGACGGCACCGTCGAGGCCGTCGAACTGCCCGGCCCCGCCTGGGCGCTCGGCGTGCAGTGGCATCCCGAGATGGGCGAGGACACGCGGGTCATGGCAGCGCTGGTCCGCGCCGCGTCGCGAGCCGCGTCCTGAGCCACGCCACGGCGGCCGCACCCTGCGCCGCCTGAAAGGCGCGCAGGGTCGGCAGCCCGGCCGGTGCGGGCCGCAGCGACTGCCGCACGAAGTACCCGGCGAGACCGGCCAGCGTCGCGGTCACGCCCCGCGGGTCGGCCGCGCCGCCCACCCGCTGGGCGGTGAACACCTCCTCCGGGTCCGGGCCGCCCTGGGCCCGCACGCACGGCAGCATGAGGAGCAGGTCGAACCAGGGCGCGGCGCGCAGGGCGTGCGGCCAGTCGACGAAGACGACTCGGTCCCCGTCGGCCGCGAGCAGCATGTTGTCGGCGCGCAGGTCGCCGTGGGCGAGCGTGTCGCCGGACGCGAACTCGGCCCACGGCGCCGCGAGTTCGGCGAGCGCGGGCAGATTGCGGCGTATCCACGGATCGATCCGCTCGTCCGCCTCCGCGCCCTGCTCGATCAGCCGCTCCCACCCCCGGAAGATGCCCGAGACGGCCTCGACAGCGGTGGGGGCGGCCACCGGCGCGGGCGTGAGGACCCGCGAGAGGCCGTCCACCGCTCGCAGAACGCGGGCGAACTCATCGCCGCGCCAGGGCACTTGCGGCTGACGTCCTGCCACGTCCTCGAAGGCGAGGGCGACCCAGGTCCCGTCGTCGTAGCAGGCCAGGAACCGGGGGACGGGGACGGCGGCGGGCAGAGCGGCGGAGTTGCGGGCCTCGGCGCGGTGCAGGCGGGGGCTGCCCGGGTTGGCCTCGGCGCTGACGGCCTTGACGAACGCCCGTCGGCCGTCGGCGAGCCGCACCCGGGCGGCCACGCCGGGCGAGAAGCCGCCGCGCTGCGTCACCGCCTCGACCACGGCCGCGCCGAGCTCACCCTCCAGACCCGCGCGGACGTGCGCGGGAAGCGCCCACCACGGGGTGCGGACGCCGGTCGCCGGGGGCGCGGTCACGTTCATGCGCCCATGGTGGGCGCGGGCCCGTGGGCGACGCCAGACATTTTTCTTCGCGCCGGGTGTCCGACAGCACCTTCGCGCCGGATGTCCGGCAGCTTCCTCCGCCAGGATCTCCGCCGCATCCCCCGGCGGACGACGCGCTACTCCCCCTCGCCCGCCGTCCGCGCCACCAGCCGCTCGTACCGCTGCCGGGCCGCCTGCGGGGTGCCGAGGCCGAGCCCGAAGGCGATCTCCGGCCAGGTCATGCCGCGCCCCCGCGCCATCTGGAGGAGTCCGGTCTCCAGCTCGTCCATCTCCCCTCGGGCCATGGGCAGCAGGGTGAGCGCCGCGGTGATGTCGGCGTGGTCCACCTCGGGTTCGCCCTCGACGGCCTTGGCGGCGCCGCTGAGCAGGAACGAGACCAGCCTGACGGCCTCATGCGGACCGAGCGCGGTGGGGTGGACCTGCCTGCGGCGCTGTTCGTCGTCGGCGGCGTGCCGCTCGGCGAGGCGGGTCAGCGAGGCGTAGACGCGGTGGGAGCGCGCCTCGTCGGGGTGGGGCGGGGTGAAGGGGTCCGCGGCGGCGGCGCGGCCGGGAGTCGATGCCGGGTTCGATGCCATACGCCCAGCATGGGGCGCCGCACCGATCATTGTCAACGACTCATTGTGAACACTTTGTTTATCCGCGTTCCGGCTCCTACGTACGCCGCGTCAGCGCCAGCAGATCCCGCCCCGGCCCCGCCGGGCGATGCCCCGTCGGCCAGACCGCCCGCAGCTCCCTGCGCAGCCGTACGTCCGCCAGCGGGATCTCCACGAGGCGCCGGGCCGCCAGCTCCTCGCCCACCGCGAGTTCGCTGAGGACCGAGGGCCCCGCTCCGCTGACCGCCGACGCCTTCACCGCCGTCGTCGACGACAGCTCGATGAGCGGCCGGGCGAGCCCGCCGAGCGCCGCTTCGAGGACCTGCCGGGTGCCCGAGCCCTCCTCGCGCAGGATCAGCGGCGTCGCCGCCAGCTCGGTGGCCGCGAGCGGCTTCCTGCGCCGCGCCCACGGGTGGCCGGGCGCCGCCACGACGACCAGCCGGTCGTACGCGACGACCACCTCGTCGAGCCCGCCCGGCACGGTGAGCCCCTCGACGAAGCCGAGGTCCGCCTCACCGGCCAGCAAACGGGCGGCGACGGCGGCCGAGTTGCCCGCGAGGAGCGACACCGCCGTGTCCGGCCGCTGGGTCCGCAGGGCGATCAGCCAGCCCGGCAGCAGGTACTCGGCGATCGTCATGCTCGCCGCGACCCGCAGCCGCGAGTCCCGCCGGTCCCGCAGCGCCTGCGCCCCCGCGTCGAAGGCCTCGGCCGCCTCCACGATGCGGCCCGCCCAGTCGGTGACGAGGGCGCCCGCGTCCGTGAGGCGCGAGCCGCGCGGCGACCGGTCGACGAGGGCGACGCCGAGCTGCCGCTCCATGGCGCGCACCCGGCTGCTCGCCGCGGGCTGCGTGATGCCCAGCTCGCGGGCGGCCCGCCCGAGGCTGCCGAGCCGGGCCACCGCGAGCAGAAGTTGCAGCGCGCCGAGGTCGGGCACCCGGTGGGCGAGCGAGGCCTCGGGGACGCTGGGGTAGGCGGCGGAGCCCGGAGATCCGGGGGACGCGGGAGTGGCGGGAGACGCAGGGGACGAGCTCATAAAGTCAGCTTATGCCCCCATAGAAGCGTGCTCCCTGGTGGCGGTCCCCCTCTCTGTACGACGGTGGACCCATGGTCACCACCGCTCAGCCCACCGCCTCCGCGGGCGCCCCCCGCACGACCGCCGGCACCCGCCTCGACGCGGTCCGCCACCTCGGCCCGAACTGGTACGCCTCCGTCATGGGCACCGCCATCGTCGCCAACGCCGGCGCGACCCTGCCGTACGGATTCCCGGGCCTGCGCACGGCCTGCACCGTCGTGTGGGCGCTGTCCTTCGTGCTGCTCGCCGTCCTGCTCACCGCCCGCGCCGCGCACTGGGTCCACCATCGCGACCAGGCTCGCACGCACCTCCTGGACCCGGCGATGGCGCCGTTCTACGGATGCCTTTCGATGGCGCTGCTCGCGGTCGGCGGCGGCACGCTCCTCGTGGGCGGGGACTGGATCGGCACGGGCGCCGCCGTCGCGCTCGACACCGTGCTGTTCGCCGTCGGTACGGCCATCGGCCTGGTGGCCGCCGTGGCCATCCCGTACCTGATGGTGGTCCGCCACCGCATCGCCGCGGACCAGGCCTCGCCCGTGTGGCTGCTGCCCGTGGTGGCCCCCATGGTGTCGGCGGCCGTCGGCCCGCTGCTCATCCCCCATCTGCCCCCCGGCCAGGCCCAGCAGACGATGCTCTACGGCTGCTTCGCGATGTTCGGCCTGAGCCTGCTCGCCACCCTGGTGATGCTGCCGGCGATCTTCGCCCGCCTGGTGACGGCGGGCCCCCTGCCGCTGTCGCTCACCCCCACCCTCTTCCTGGTCCTCGGCCCGCTCGGCCAGTCGACGACCGCCGCCAACAAGTTCGCCGACTTCGCCCCGGGCGTCGTGCACGCCCCGCTCGAACGGGGCTTCCTCGCCCTGGCCGTGCTCTTCGGCGTCCCCGTCATGGGCTTCGCCCTGATGTGGCTGGGGCTCGCCGCGGCCATGGTGGTGCGCGCCCGGCGCCGCGGCATGGGCTTCGCGATGACCTGGTGGGCGTTCACCTTCCCCGTCGGCACCTGTGTGACGGGCGCCGAGGGCCTGGGCAAGCACACCGGGCTCGCGGTGTTCGAGTGGCTCGCGGTCGCCCTCTTCCTCTTCCTCGTGACCGCCTGGACGGTGGCGCTCGCCCACACCCTGCGCGGAGTCGTCGACGGAAGGCTCCTGGCGGCACCGGCCCCGGTACCGGCGCTGAATACCCCGTGGAGTCCGCCCGCCGCGCCCTCTACGCTGCGGCCATGACGATCACCTACGAGTGGCGCGGTGACTTCGACGACCGGGCCGTCGACGCGCTGCACGCGGAGGCGTTCGAGCACGCCCCGCTGACCGTCGGATGGCACGCCCAGGTGCACCGGCACAGCCTCGGCTGGGTCTGCGCCCGCTCCGCGGGCCGGTTGGCCGGCTTCGTCAACGTCGCCTGGGACGGCGGGGTGCACGCCTTCGTCCTGGACACGATGGTCGCCCGCGACCTGCAGGGAGCCGGGGTCGGCGCCGGACTCGTGGCCGCCGCGGTCCGCGGGGCCCGCGCGGCGGGCTGCGAGTGGCTGCACGTCGACTTCGACGCGCACCTGCGCCCCTTCTACTTCGACGCCTGCGGCTTCCGGCCGACGGACGCCGGGCTCATCGCCCTGCGCTGAGTCAGCACCGCGGCCGGGCCGCGCGCAGCGCCGCGCCGAGCACGGCCGGGGCCTCGGCGAGCGACGGGCCGTACCAGGTGAGGTGGCGGCCGCTGACCAGGGCGGCGGGCAGGTGGGCGGGGAACGCCTCGGGGCCGTCGTCGCGCGTGAAGCGGTACGGCTCGTCCGGCAGCACGACCAGGTCGAGCTCCGCCGCGCACAGCTCCTCCACCGGCACCCGCGGATACCGCTCGGCGTGCGCGGCGTACGCGTTGTCGACGCCCAGGCGGGCGAGGAGGTCGCCCGCGAACGTGGAGCGGCCGAGGACCATCCAGGGCCGCCGCCAGACCGGGACCGCCGCCCGCAGCCGGTCCTTCGGCGCGGGCAGCTCCCGCCACGCGGCCTCGGCCTCCGTCAGCCACCCGGGCCGTCCCGCGCCGCACGCCGCGAGGACCCGCGTCAGCTCCCGGAAGGCCTGCGGCAGCGTCCGCACCTCGGTCACCAGGACCTCGACGCCTGCCGCGCGCAGCGCCGCCAGGTCGGCGGCGCGGTTCTCCTCCTCGTTGGCGACGACCAGGTCGGGGGCGAGGGCGACGATGCGGGGCACGTCGGGGTTCTTCGTGCCGCCCACCCGGGTCACGTCGAGGTCCGCCGGGTGGCTGCACCAGTCGGTCGCCCCGACCAGCGCGCCCGGCACGGTGACGGCGACCGCCTCGGTCAGCGAGGGCACCAGCGAGACGACCCGCAGCGGGTCGCGGGCGAGCGGCACGTCAGCGCCCCCTGTCGTCCACGGCCTCGATGTGGTCCCCCACGGCGACCACCAGGACCCGGGTGTCGGGCACGGTGGCCCGCCAGCGGTGCCGTACCCCGCCCGTGAGGAAGAGGGTGTCGCCGCGTCCGAGGCGGTAGGCCCGGCCCTCGGCCTCCATCTCCACGGCGCCCTCGACCACGTACATCAACTCGTCGTTGCGGTGCTGGAATTCGCGGCCCTCGTCGTGGTCCCCGATGAACTCCAGGGCGTGCAGCTGGTGGTGGCCGCGGGCCAGTTCGCGTACGCGTGCGTCGGGGGTGGAGCCGTCCAGGTCGGTGGCGTCGTCGGCGCGCACCACCTCGACGGTGCGGGCCGGGTCGGCGGCGGCGAGGAGCTCCACGTCGGTGGTGCACAGGGCGTCGGCGACGCGCTGCAGGGAGCGCATGCTCGGCCGGGCGCGCTCGTTCTCGATCTGGCTGAGGAACGGCACGGAGAGACCGCTGCGCTCGGCGACGACGGCCAGGGTGAGCTCCAGCTGCCGGCGGCGGCGCCGCACGGCCGAGCCCACCCGGAGGGTCTCCTTGTGCTCGTCCATCGCCTCGGCTCCCTTCAGCGGATCGGCCCGCTCTCCACCCTGAGGGGTTCTCTGCACCCTACGCATGTTCGCCAAACGGTTTTGCCCCGTTGCCCCGACCGCCCGCTACAGCTTGTGCCAGTAGAGCAGTTGTCCTGACTCCCCGGGGGCGGAACCCTCGGTCGGCACGAACAGGCTGACGAGCAGGGCGGGTTGGCCCCGCGGATCGGTGAGCAGGGTCGCGGAGGGGTTGGCGAAGGCGCGGCTGCCGCCGTGGGTGCGGATGCCGAGGCGGTCCGCGCGGCCACTTGAGGGGTCGTACGCGTAGGTGCCCCAGCTGCCGAAGTCGTCCGGCCGCCCCTGCCCCTCGACGAGCACCACGCGCTGCCCGCCGAGCGTGACCGGTGACCGGTCGCCTATGTTGCCGCCGTTGCCGCGGCTCTGCACGGCGCGGTCCAGGCGGTGGTCGGGCTCGGCGTGCCAGTGCCGGAAGCCGGTGAGGGTGGCGCGCAGCTGCCGGTCGGTGTCGCAGCCTGCCCGGTAGTGGCCGGTGAGGTGGATCGTGGCGCCGCGCACGGCGGTGACGCTCGGGGTGCCCTCGGCGCAGTGCGAGAGGGTCAGGGGTGCGTCGAAGGCGCGGCGGGCGCGCCCGTCGAGCAGCGCGGCCGGGTTCGCGTACGCGCGTACGGCGATGTGGTTGCGGGGGTCCTTCTCGTAGGCGAGGACGTAGCCGCCGCGGCCGTCGTGGGCGAGGGAGGCCTGGTGGGTGCCGGGCCCGAAGTCGTGGCGGCGGTGCCAGTGGCGCAGGTCGGCGGAGGTGGCGACGGCGGCGTGGAAGCGGCCGTCGGCCAGGAGCGTGTGGTAGACGGCGAGGTACGTGCCGTCCTGGGCCTGCGCGATCTGCGCGGCGTCCATGGTGCGGCCGGTGTGGTCCCGCGCGTCGTAGCGGTGGCCGTCGGCGGTGGTCACGTCCTCGGCGAGCGCGGCCAGGCGCGCGGTGGCCGCGGAGGCGGGGACGGCGTCCGCCCGGGCGAGCTGCGCGACGAGCAGGGCGGCGGCCAGGGCGGTCGCGAGGGCCACGACGAGGAGCGCGGTCCTGGGGTGCCTTGCGGTCACGGGTGCGGTCTCACGTTCAGGTGTTCGAGCCGGAGGTCCGAGGAGGGGCGAGGGGCGGCGAGGAGGGGCCACGTCGAGGTTAGGGACTCGCGGCCCCCGCGGGAACGCCGGAAGGGGTGGGCTTCGCCACAAGGCGAGGCCCACCCCTCGGATGCTGCTGACCGGCGGAGCTACTTCGCGGAGGTCATCTTCTCCTCGAAGCCCGGGTGCTTCTTCAGCCAGGCGTCGACGGCCTTGGGCTCGTTGTTCTTGCCCGCCTTGTTGATCTCGTTCTCCAGACCGGCCAGTTCCTTCTCGCTCATCTTGAAGTTCTTGAGCCACTTCGTGAGCTGCGGGTACTGGTGGGGGAAGTCCTTGCTGGAGAGCGAGCGGATCGTGTTGCCCTTGCCGAAGCCGCCCTTGGGGTCCTTCAGCTTGGTGAGGCCGTACTCGCTGTACGCCCAGTGCGGCGACCAGAGCAGCACCGCGATCGGCTCCTTCTTGGCGTACGCGGCCTTCAGCTCGGAGAGCATCGCGGGGGTGGAGCCCGCGGCGATCTCGTACTCGTCCTCCAGGCCGTACCCCGGCAGGACCTTGTCCTTGAGGGCCTGCATCACGCCGGTGCCCGGCTCGATGCCGATGATCTTGCCCTTGAACTTGTCGCCCTTGCCCTTGAGGTCCTCCAGGGACTTCACGTCCTTGACGTAGTCCGGGACGGCGACCTCGAGGGACGTCGGGCTGTACCAGGAACCGAGGTCCTTGAGACTGGCCTTGTTCTTGTCCCAGTACGTCTTCTGCGCCGTGGGCAGCCAGGCGTCGAGGTTCAGGTCGATGTCACCCTGCGCGAGGCCGGTGTAGGCCGGGCCGACGTCCGCCGGCGTCAGCTCCATCTTGTAGCCGCGCTTCTCCAGGACGCGCTTCCACAGGTTGGTGACGGCGACGTTCTCGTCCCAGGCGAAGTAGGCGGCCTTCAGCGGACGCTTCTTCTCCTCGCCGCCCGAGTTCTCGGGCAGCGGGGCCAGCTTGTCGACGACCTTCGGGTTCTTCTTCAGCCAGGCACGGACGGCGTCCTGCTGCTTGCCCTTGCCGGCCTTGTTGATCTCCGCTTCGAGGCTGGTGAGCTGCTTCTCGTCCATCTTGAAGTTCTTCAGCCACTTGCCGACCTCGGGGTTCTCCTTCGAGAAGCCCTTGCGCGCCAGGGTGTGCACGCCGTCGCCCTTGCCCCAGGCACCCTTCGGGTCCTTGAGCTTCTTCAGGTCGAAGTCGTTGTACGCCCAGTGCGGGGACCAGAGCGGGACGACGATCGGCTCCTTCTTGGCGTACGCGGCCTTCAGCTCCGACAGCATCGCCGTGGTGGAGCCGTCGACGACCTTGTACTCCTTGTCGAGGCCGTACGCCTTGAGGACCTTGCTCTTCAGGAGCTGCATCTCGCCGGCGCTCGGCTCGATGCCGACGATCTTGCCGCCGAACGTGCCGCCCTTGCCCTTGAGGTCCGCGAGCGAGTTGACGTCCTTCATGTACGAGGGGACGGTCAGCTCCAGCGACGTCGGGCCGTACCAGGCGCCGATGTCCTCCAGCTTGTCGCCGTACTTCTTCCAGTACGTGGAGTGCGTCGTCGGCAGCCACGCGTCGGTCTGGAAGTCGACGTCGCCCTGGGCGACGGACGTGTACAGCGGACCGGCGTCCAGCAGGCTGGCGTTCACCTTGAAGCCGCGCTGCTCCAGGATCTCCTTCCAGAGGAAGGTGGAGGCGATGCCCTCGTCCCAGTTGATGTAGCCGATGTTGATCTGCTTGCCCTGGCCGACGTTCTCGCTGTCGGCCACCGACTCGGACTTGGTGCCGCCGAAGATGCCCATGCCGCCCGCGACGAGCGCGAGGACGACGACGCCGACCATCGCCACGACCGGGCGGGGGCGGTAGTTCCACACGGTCAGGCCGCGCGCGGCCCGCAGCTTGGCGAGCGCGCGGCGGCCGAGCGGCGAGACCTGGCTGCCCAGGCCGCTGGTGACGCGGTCCAGGTAGATGGCGAGGATGACGATGGAGACGCCCGCCTCCGCGCCGAGACCGACGTCGAGCTGGCCGATGGCCGCGTTGACGTCGGCGCCGAGGCCCGGGGTGCCGACCATGCCGGTCAGGGCCGCCATGGAGAGGCCGAGCATGATGACCTGGTTGACGCCGGCCATGATCGTCGGCAGCGCGAGGGGCAGCTGGACGCGGAAGAGGGTGTTGCGGGGCGTGGTGCCGAACGCGTCGGCCGCCTCGACCAGTTCCTTGTCGACCTGCCGGATGCCGAGCTCGGTCATGCGCACGCCGGGGGCGAGCGCGAAGACGATCGTGGCGACGATGCCCGCGGGGGCGCCCATCCGGAAGAACAGCAGCGCCGGGATGAGGTAGATCATCGCGGGCAGCGTCTGCATGAAGTCCAGGACGGGCCGGACTATGCCGCTGACCGTCTTGGAACGCGCCGCCCAGATGCCCACGGGCACGGCGATCACGAGCGCCACGAAGGTCGAGACGAGCACCAGGGACAACGTCATCATCGCGTTGTCCCACAGCTCCAGGGACACGATGAACGCGAAGCCCACGAAGGCGAGGACACCGCCGAGCAGCCCGCGCAGCCAGAACGCGACGACGGCGAGTATGCCCGCCATCAGCAGCGGCTCGGGCCCGGAGAGGACGTCGTAGACGCCGTCCCACATGTTCTGGAAGAGGGTCTTGATGAACGAGAACAGCCAGTCCATGTGCGTCCTGGACCATTCGACCGCGTCGTTGACCCAGTCGCCGAAGGGAATCCTAGGCACCGCTGCTCACCTTGCCCACGTTCTTGCCGTCCTCGTCCACCGTGGGTACGGAGGCGGGGGTCGCGTCCTGCGGCTCCGCCGCCGGTTCCGAGTGCATCGACTCGCCGAGCACCGCGAGCAGCCTGGCCCGCGGCACGACACCGACGAGCTTGCCGTCGGCGTCGGTCACGGCGACCGGCACCTCGCTCGTCGAGCAGGGGGTGAACAGCTCGATGATCGGCGCGTCCTCGGTGACCGTGGCGGGCGCGTCGGCGCGCACGAAGTCCTCGTCCGGCTCGGCCATGATCGCGCCCGCGGTGAGCACCCGGGACCGGTCGACGTCCTGCGTGAAGGAGGCGACGTAATCGTTGGCCGGGGTGACCAGGATGTCCTGCGAGGTGCCGATCTGGACGATGCAGCCGTCGCGCATGACGGCGATCTGGTCGCCCAGGCGCATGGCCTCGTTGAGGTCGTGGGTGATGAAGACGATGGTCTTCTTCAGCCGCTTCTGGAGCACCAGGAGCTGATCCTGCATGTCGCGGCGGATCAGCGGGTCGAGCGCGCTGAACGACTCGTCCATGAGGAGCATGTCGGCGTCCGTGGCCAGCGCGCGGGCCAGGCCCACGCGCTGCTGCATGCCGCCGGACAGCTCGTCGGGCCAGGACTTCTCCCAGCCCTTGAGCCCCGCGAGCTCCAGCGCCTCGGTGGCGCGCTTCTCGCGCTCGGCGCGCGGCACGCCCTGCACCTCGAGGCCGTAACCGGCGTTCTCGAGGACGCTGCGGTGCGGGAAGAGCGCGAAGTGCTGGAAGACCATGCTGATCTTCTTGGAGCGCACCTCCCGCATCTCGCGGGCGCTCAGCTCGGTCAGGTCCTGACCGTCGAAGCGCACGTGACCGGCCGTCGGCTCCGACAGCCCGTTGAGCATGCGCAGCAACGTGGACTTGCCGGATCCGGAGAGACCCATGACGACGAAGATCTGGCCCGGCTCGACCTCGAAGGAGGCATCGATCACGGCAGCGGTGGTGCCGTCGGCGCGCAGCTCCTCTCGGTCGGCTCCGTGGCGGAGTTTCTCCACCGCGTCATCGGGTCGTCTGCCGAACACTTTGTACAAGTGTTCGGCCTGCAGCCTGGACACATACACCTCTCGGGTTGAACCAAGACGGCCCGCCTCCCCCGCCGGCGGGCCGTGGAGCGGCGCGGGGTCCGCCCGCTTACCGGCTCGAAAAGTTGAATCCTCGACCGGGTTGGCTCCGGGTGCGCCCCTGCCCGCACTTACCCGAACCAAACCAAGGAGTGTCCCAGGTCACATCCGTTGCGTGATCGTCCCGGCCTCGTCACCATGCGCAACGCGCACCCGCCGCGGGCCCCGCGGCCGAAGCGCCGTGCGCAGCACGTTCGCACGGTCGGTGCCGTGCGGCATGATGCCGATGTGACTCAGCGAACACGACGGCTCATGCTTCTCGACACGGCCTCCCTCTACTTCCGGGCGTACTTCGGGGTCCCGGAATCCATGAAGGCCCCGGACGGCACTCCGGTCAACGCCGTGCGCGGGCTCCTCGACTTCATCACCCGTCTCGTCCTGGACCACCGCCCGGACGACCTGGTCGCGTGCATGGACGCCGACTGGCGCCCGCACTGGCGCGTCGAGCTCATCCCCTCCTACAAGGCGCACCGCGTCGCCGAGGAGACCAGGACGGGCCCGGACGCCGAGGAGATCCCGGACACGCTCTCGCCGCAGGTGCCGATCATCGAGGCCGTCCTCGACGCGCTCGGCATCGCACGCGTGGGCGTCGAGGCGTACGAGGCGGACGACGTGATCGGCACCTTCGCCGCCCGCGCCACGGGCCCGGTGGACATCGTCACCGGCGACCGGGACCTCTATCAGCTGGTCGACGACGAGCGCGGCATCCGCGTCCTGTATCCCCTGAAGGGCGTCGGCACGCTCCAGATGACGGACGAGGCGTGGCTGCGCGAGAAGTACGGCGTGGACGGGCCGGGCTATGTGGACCTGGCGCTGCTGCGCGGCGACCCGAGCGACGGCCTGCCGGGCGTGCCCGGCATCGGCGAGAAGACGGCCGCCAAGCTGCTCGACGCCTTCGGCGACCTGGCCGGGATCATGGCCGCCGTCGACGACCCGAAGTCGAAGCTCACCCCCTCGCAGCGCAAGCGGCTCGACGAGTCCCGCGCGTACGTGGCGGTGGCGCCGAAGGTCGTACGGGTGGCGGGCGACGTGCCCCTGCCCGACGTCGACGTCGCGCTGCCCCGCGAACCCCGCGATCCGGCCACCCTCGACGAGCTGGCGGCCCAGTGGGGCCTCGGGGGCTCGCTGCAACGGCTGCTCGCCGTCCTGCACCCCTGAGGTGTAACTTAGGCAAGCCTAAGCAATCGTGGATCAGGGGAGGCCGTCGCCATGGCAGAACGTCCGGCACGCAAAGCACCGAAGGCCCATGTCGCACGGGTCGTGCGCACGGAGCGGCTGACCCCGCACATGCAGCGCGTGGTCCTCGGCGGCGAGGGCCTCGCCGAGTTCACCACCGCCGGGTGCACCGATCACTATGTGAAGCTGCTCTTCGACGCCGAGGGCGTCACCTACCCGGAGCCCTTCGACCTCCAGCGCATCCGCGAGGAGCTCCCGCGCGAGCAGTGGCCGGTGACCCGCACGTACACGGTGCGGTGGTGGGACGCCGAGACCCGTGAGCTGGCCCTGGACTTCGTGATCCACGGCGACGAGGGTCTCGCGGGACCGTGGGCACGGACCGTCGAGGCGGGCGCCACGGTGCGCTTCCAGGGTCCGGGCGGCGCGTACGCCCCGGGCGCGGACGCCGACTGGCACCTGCTCGCGGGCGACGAGAGCGCCCTGCCCGCCATCGCCGCGGCGGCCGAGGCACTTCCCCGGGGCGCCGTCGCGCACATCTTCGTCGAGGTCGAGGGCCCGGACGAAGAGCAGAAGATCGCCACGGATGCGGAGATCACCTGGCTCCACCGCGGCGACCGCCCGGTCGGCGAACTCCTCACCGAGGCCGTCCGCTCCCTGGAGTTCCCCCCGGGCACCCTCCAGGCCTTCGTGCACGGCGAGGCGGGCTTCGTGAAGGAGCTGCGCCGCTATCTGCGCGTGGAGCGCGAGATCCCGCGTGAGCAGCTCTCCATCTCCGGCTACTGGCGCCTCGGCCACAACGAGGACGGCTGGCAGGCGTCGAAGCGGGAGTGGAACGCGCAGGTGGAGGCGGAGCAGGAGAAGGCGGCCTGACGCCATGGGCCCTGACGCCCGCCGGGCGCCGCGCGTCAGGGCTTGCGGGAGAACCGCACGTCGAGGTCGCACGGGTCGTCGGAGGCGCAGAGGATGTCGCCGCCGTGGGGCGCACTGCGTGCACACGGCCGTCCCCCGCCCAAATCGGCGCCTTCACACCACCGGGACCGGATCCCCTGCCGCCCGCTCCCCCTTGATGCGGGCGTGCAGGTGCATGTCGTGCCAGCCGTCCTCGTGCAGCAGCGCGCTGCGCTTGGTGCCCTCCGCCGTGAAACCGGCCTTCAGGGCGACGCGGCAGGACGGCTCGTTCGCCGTCGAGTGGGTCAACTCAAGGCGGTGCAGGCCGACTTCGTCGAACGCCCACTCCGAGAGCGCCATGACCGCGCGCGTGGCGACGCCCTTGCCGCGCGACGACGGCATGGTCCAGTACGCGATCTCGGCCTGGCCGTCACCGAGCACCATGCAGCGCAGGGCGACCCGGCCGACCACCGCGTCGGTGCCCGCGTCGGCGATCGCCCAGTAGGCGTCGCGCTCCTCGCCCCACGCCTCGCGCCAGCCCTCGATCCAGCCGCGGACCTCGCTCTCGGAGTCGGCCACCCGCGCGTGCCAGCGTTGGATCACCGGGTCCTGGAAGGCTTCGTACACGGCGGGTGCGTCGGCGGCGGTCCAGGGGCGCAGGACCAGGCCGCCGGGGGCGGGCAGCGTCGGCTGCGCACGGCGGGCGAGGGCACCGGCCGCGACGATGTCAGAGATCTTGAAGGGCATGGGCGCATCGTGCCAGCGGGAACGCGGCCGGCGGCAGTGGTTTTCCGGGGCGCACACGAGTCCGCGGGCCCGGCCCCCGCGCGCCCCGCACACCGGCCCGCCCCGCGCCGCCCGCGAACACTCCGCCGCCGCCCCGCGCCCCCGTGACCTGCGCCGCCCCTTACGCTGACCCCCTGATGAGACGCAAGCCCCGCATCCCGCCCGCCCCGCTCCCCCAGCGCGACGGCGTCGACCCCGTCCGGGTCAGGCTGCCCCTCGACGGGGCGTGGCCGACCGTGCGCGACCACCTGGTGGAGCGGCTCGCGGCCGGGCCCGGAACCATCGACGCGATGTTGCGCGAGGGCAGGATCGTCGGCGAGGACGGGGCGCCGGTGGCGCCGGACGCGGCCTACGTCCCCGGCGCCTTCGTGTGGTTCCACCGTGACCTCCCGGCGGAGGTCACCGTGCCGTTCGCCCTCGACGTCGTCCACCGCGACGAGCACATCGTCGTCGTGGACAAGCCGCACTTCCTCGCGACCATGCCGCGCGGCAGCCACGTGACGCAGACCGCCCTCGCCCGGCTGCGCACGGAGCTCGGCATCCCGTCGCTCGGCGCCGCGCACCGCCTGGACCGGCTGACCGCCGGACTGCTCCTGTGCACCGTGCGGCCCGAGGAACGCGGCGCGTACCAGTCCCTGTTCCGCGACCGCCTCGTACACAAGGAGTACGAGGCGGTGGCCCCGTACGACCCGGACGTACCGCTCCCGCGGACCGTGCGCAGCCACATCGAGAAGGTCCGCGGGGTCATCGCGGCGTACGAGGTGGAGGGCGCCGAGCCGAACAGCGAGAGCCGGATCGAACTCGTCGGGCACCGGGGCGGGCTCGGGCGCTACCGGCTCACCCCGCACACCGGCCGCACCCACCAGCTCCGCGTCCACATGAACGCGCTCGGGCTGCCGATCCTCGGCGACCCGGTCTACCCGGTGGTGACCGGACCCGTGGCGCCGGACGACTTCCGGCGGCCCCTGCAACTCCTCGCGCGCGTCCTGGAGTTCACGGATCCGGTCACGGGCGTCGCCCACCGCTTCGTCAGCGGCAGGACACTGACGGCCTGGGCCGCGTACGACGCGTGGGCGCGGTAGCGGTCAGTAGCCGCGCCACCAGACGAGGAAGCGCTGCCAGACCCCCTTGGGCCGGACGACGGCCTCGGGCGCCGCGGGGGCGGCCGACGACTGCGGGGCCGGGGCCGCGGGCTCCGGCCGGCGCGGCGGCGGGGAGGAGACCTGCCAGTCCCTGCGCGGCGTCGGCACCTGCGCCGAGGGACGCGCCATGACGTCCTGCGGCGGGCGCGGCGCGAACTTGACGGGCAGCGCCACCAGGTGCCGCGAGAGGATCGACGACGTCCAGCGCAACTCCCGCTCGTCCACGGAGAGTTCGACGTCCGGCAGGCGCATCAGGAGCGCGTCGACGCCGGTGTCCGCGATGGCGCGGCCGATGTCCTGGCCGGGACACTCGTGCGGTCCGCCGCTGAACGCCAGGTGCGAGCGGTTGCCCTGCATGTTGGCGGCGAGGTCGGGGCGCACCACCGGGTCCACGTTGCCCGGCGCGATGCCCAGGATCAGACCGTCGCCCGCGCGGATCCGCTGACCGCCGAGCTGGGTGTCCTGCTTGGCGAAGTAGCCGACCATCGCGCTGAACGGCGGTTCGTCCCACAGCGACTGCTCGACCGCTTCGGGAACCGTCATCTGGCCGCCGCTGAGCTGTGCGCGGAAGCGCGGGTCGGTCAGGACCATGCGCAGGACGTTGGCGATGAGGTTGGCGGTGGCCTCGTACGCGGCGATGAGGACCAGGCGCAGGTGCGCGCCCACCTCGTCGTCGGTGAGCTGCGCCGGGTGCGCGATGAGGCTGCTGGTGAAGTCCTCCTCGGGGTTGGCACGCCGCCGCGCCACGAGGCCCATCAGGACCTCCATGACGTACGCGTTGCTGGCGATGGCGGTCTCGGTGCCCTTGATCATGTCGCGGGCTGACTGCACCATCCGCTCGTTGTACTCCTCCGGCATGCCGAGGACGTGGCACATCACCATCATCGGCAGGTGCTCGGCGAACTGGCTGACGAGATCGGCGCGGCCCTCCTGACAGATGTCGTTGAGGAGGTGGTTCGTATAGCGGTTGATGTAGCGACGGATGCCGCGGTGGTCGATGCCCGACATGGCGCCGGTGACGGCGCCGCGCAGCCGCTGGTGCTCGTCGCCCTCGACGAAGCTGCACATCGGCTGCCAGGTGAAGACGGGCGCGAGCGGGTGGTCCAGGCCCGCGCTGCCGTCCTGCACGGCCCGCCAGCGGCGCGAGTCGCGGGTGTACTGGGAGGGGGTGCGGACCATGTGCAGGTTCTCGCTGTGGCCGAGCACCGCCCAGATCGGCACGTCGTTGTGGATCAGTACGGGCGCGACCGCGCCGTGTTCGGAGCGCAGCTTCTCGTACAGGCCCGCCAGATCGGTGTCCGCCTCGGGGCCGTAGAGGCGGCGCAGGCCACCGGGGCCGAGGCCGTGGGCGGGGCAGCCGGGAGGCGCGGCGGCGGGTCCTTCGGTGCCGGGCAGGGAAGGGGAGGGAGGAGTCGTCACGGTCGTCGCTCCGGGATTCGCTGAGGGGTTCCGGGTTGCTGGATACGGGGGTACGGGCGCGGTCAGACGCGCGTCACCGTCAGGGAGTGCAGGTAGCGCATCAGGGTCATGAGGACGTCCCGGCTGGACTCCCTGCGGCGGGCGTCGCACGCCATGATCGGCACCGCGGGTTCCAGGTCGAGGGCCCTGCGCAGGGTCTCGACGGGGTGGTGGGGCGCGTCCGGGAAGTCGTTGACGGCGACGACGAACGGCACGCCGCGCTCCTCCAGGCGGCCGATCACGTCGAAGCTGACTTCCAGGCGGCGGGTGTCGATGAGGACGACCGCGCCGAGCGCGCCTTCGAAGAGGCCGTTCCACAGGAACCAGAAGCGCTCCTGGCCTGGGGTGCCGAACAGGTAGAGGACGAGCTCATCGGAGATGCTGATCCGCCCGAAGTCCATCGCCACGGTGGTGGCCGTCTTGGACTCCGAGCCGTAGTTGTCATCGACCCCGATGCCCGCCTGGGTCATCGTCTCCTCGGTGGTCAGCGGGCGGATCTCGCTGACCGAGCCGACCATCGTCGTCTTGCCGACACCGAACCCGCCCACGATCACGACCTTCACGGCGGCCGAGGCCGTGTGCGGCAGGACGTCCTCGCGGCGCGGGCCGGTGATCGTGTCAGAGCTTTTGAAGTCCATGCATCACCGCTTCGAGGAGGGATCGGTCGGGGAGCGCGGAGCGGACGATGGGGGCGCGCGCCTGGACGAGCTCGGCCGTGAGTAACTCCGTCAGGACGACCGTCACGACGCTGAACGGCAGCGCCATGTAGGCGGAGAGCTCGGCGACGGAGAGCGGCGTCGTGCACAGCCGCAGGACCGCCGAGTGCTCCGGCTGGGCCGTGGGAGACGCCTCGCCCTGCGCGACGACCAGGGTGACGAGGTCGAGCGGTGCCCGCTCGGAGCCCTCGCCCGTGAGGATGTAGAGCCGCTCCGGGTTCTCGGGGCTGCGGCGCTCCCGCTGGGGGGGCGCGCCGCGCTGGGGCGGGACGTCGCCCTCTTGTGAACCGCGGGGGGAGTCTTGCGGAGGAGTCATACGGCCTGCCCGTCGCGCCGGGGCGGGCTCGTCAGATGCGCCCCGATGCGTACGACGAGGTCGCGCATGCGGGTGCCGATGAGGCCCGCGTCGACGGTCTCGTCGGCGAGCACGGCGAGATAGGCGCCCGCGCCCGCTGCCATCAGGTAGAAGTAGCCTCCGTTGATCTCGATGATGACCATCTTCATGCCGCCGTCGCTGTGCGGGATCTCGGTGGCGACGGCGGCGGCCAGGCTCTGCAGTCCCGCGCAGGCCGCGGCGATGCGGTCGGCCGCGTCCGGGTCGCCGCCGTAGCGCGCGATGCGCAGGCCGTCGGCGGAGAGCACCACGATCTGCCGGGTCTGTGGTACCCCGTCGGCGAGCTCCTTCAGCATCCAGTCGAAGTTGGCGCGTTGCTGGATCACTGCCAGTCCCTCTCGTCGGCGCTGCCGTGGCTGTTGCGGGTGGGTCCCTGTGGGGGGTGGGGCTCCTCGGGGGCGGCCCCCTCCGCGGCGGATGCGGCGGAGGTGTGGGAACCGAAGGATCCGGGAGCTCCGGGGACGCCGGGAGCTCCGGGCGGTGGCACCGGATCGCTTCCCGCCGGGTCCTCGCCCTTGACGCCCTTCATGAACGCCTCGATCCACAGGCCCGGTTCGGGCTCCTCCCGCTTCGGGGCGGGCACCGGGGGCGACGCGGTCGCGGCGGCGTGGGCCTCGGCGATCCGCTGGGCCTCCGCCTCCTGGGCGTACCGCTCGCTGAGGGAGATCTTGACGCGGCTGCGGCGCTGCGGCAGGCCGCCCGGCGTCCACTCGGTGACCTCGGGGACGTCGTCCTCCATGGTCGCGGTGAGCGGGGAGCGCAGGGGCGGACCCGCGGTGACGACACGCGGCTTCTTGCGGCGGATGTTGCGGGCGGGTTCCTCGATGAGACGGCCGCCGTTGTCCACGCGCGGCACGGCGGAGGCGCCGATGCCGTGGGCGAGGCCGGGCGCGGGCTCGGTGGTGATCATCTCGCGCGGAACGATGAGGACCGCGCGGACCCCGCCGTAGGCGGACTGCCGCAGGGAGACCTGGAGGTTGTACATCTGCGAGAGGCGGCCGACGACGGCCATGCCGAGCCGGGGCGTCTCACCGAGGTCGTTGAGGTCGATGCCCGCCTGCGCCTGCTCCAGCATGCGCTCGGCGCGGGCCCGCGCCTCCTCGCTGAGGCTGACGCCGCCGTCCTCGATCTCGACGGCGATGCCGGTCTGCACCTCGACGGCGGTGACGTGCACCTTGGTCTGCGGGGGCGAGTACCGGGTGGCGTTGTCGAGGAGTTCGGCGCAGGCGTGGATGAGCGGCTCGACGGAGGTGCCGTGGATCGCGACCTTGGCGATCGAGTGCAGTTCCACGCGCGGGTAGTCCAGGATGCGGGACATCGCGCCGCGCAACACGCTGAACAGCGGTACGGGCTTGGGCCACTGGCGGCCGGGACGGGCGCCGCCGAGCACCGCGATGGAGTCGGCGAGCCGGCCGATCAGGGCGGTGCCGTGGTCGATGCGCAGCAGGTCGTCGAAGACCTCGGGGTTGCGCCCGTGGAACTCCTCCATGTCGCGCAGTTCCGCCGCCTGTTGGTGGACGATCGACTGGACGCGCCGGGCGATGTTGACGAAGGCGCGCTGCGCGGACTCGCGCATGGCTTCCTCGCGGTCCAGGGTTTCGAGGACGGAGCGGAGCAACTCACGCTGCGAGGCGGGGAGTTCGCTGTAGGCCTCGTCCTTGTCCACGACGTTGCGGATCACTTCGACGGGCGCTTCGCCCTGGCGCAGCCGCCAGAGCGCCGCGGGCAGGATCTCCCGGCCCAGGCGCGCGGTGTCGTCGTCGTGGGCGGCGATGCGCCGCTCGAGGAGGGCGAGGCGCTGTGCGTGCTGCGCGCGCTGCCCCCGGATGGTCCGGCCGCGGCGCACCGCTTCGGCGCCGACCGCGATGACCATGAGGGTCGCGACGGCGCCGCACCAGCCGACGGCGGGCCTGGCGGGTTCCGTCACCGAGGCGACGGCGGCTCCGGTCGCCGCCGCCATCAGCATGGCGGGCAGCAACAACACACGCGCGTAAGGGACTTCTCGGCCACCGGGAGGCGATTGAACACTCACCATGTATGCCCTCTGAACACTCGTCTTGGGGGAAATGACGTCTGTGGGGGATGTCGGTACAGGTGCGGGGGGTGACAAACCGAACGATCGAAAGTTTTGGGAACAAGCGCGCGAATCTGTCGCAACTCGTTCAACTCGCCGCGCTTCGGGCGAGCTTAGTCCGCCGAAATCACCGCCGTGTCATATTCGGCAACCCCCTGCAGAGCCCCGGCCGACGGGCATACACTCTCCCCTTTTGCACGCGCGGCGATCATTCGAACACATGGAGTGATGCGTCGAACCCCCGGAAAAACGCCGAACGGGCGCGCCCCACGACCCAGTTGGTCGAGGAACGCGCCCGTGCGCGCGACAGAGGCCCTGGCTCAGCCCACCGAGCTGTACGCCACGACGCCCCGGAGCAGCTGGTCGACGGCCTTGCGGGCGTTCTTCGCGACCGTGCTGCCCTCGCGCGGGGCCGCCGCGGCGATCTGCCCGAGCACGTCGATGACCTGCTTGCACCAGCGCACGAAGTCACCGGCGGGCATCTCCGCCTCGCGCAGGACCTCGTCGAGGCCCTTGTCGTTGGCCCACATGTACGCCGCCCAGGCGAAGCCGAGGTCCGGCTCGCGCTGCCCGACGCCCTCCGTCTGGCTGATCTTGAAATCTTCCTCCAGGCCGTCGAGACGGCCCCAGATCCGCACCATCTCGGCGAGCGCCGCCTTCGCGGCCCCGGACGGCAGCTTGGGTGCGAGGGCGTCGTCCCCGACCCGCGCCTCGTAGACCAGCGCCGACACGCAGGCGGCCAGTTCGGCCGGGCTCAGCCCTTCCCACACCCCGGCCCGCAGGCACTCGCTGGCCAGCAGGTCCAGCTCCCCGTACAACCGGGCGAGCCGCTTGCCGTGCTCGGTGACCTCGTCGGCGCGCAGGTAGTCGAGCTCGGTGAGCAGGGCGACGATGCGGTCGAAGGTCCGGGCGATGGTGTTCGTCCGCCCCTCGATGCGGCGCTCCAGCTGCGAGGTGTCGCGCTTGAGGCGGTGGTACCGCTCGGCCCAGCGCGCGTGGTCCTCCCGCTCGTCGCAGCCGTGGCAGGGGTGCGCGCGCAGCTCCGCGCGCAGCCGTGCGATCTCCTGGTCGTCGGCGGCCGCCGCCCGCCCCTTGCGCTGCCGGTCGGGCACGATGTGCCCGGCCTTGGTGCGCAGCGCGGACGCCAGATCACGGCGCGACTGCGGCGAGCGGGCGTTGAACGACTTCGGGATGCGCATCCGCTCCACGGCCTCGACGGGCACCGGGAAGTCCATCGACGCCAGCCGCTTGACCTGCCGTTCGGCGGTGAGGACGAGCGGCCGGGGCCCGTCCACCTGGTCGAAACCGCGATGGCCGTTGGCCCGCCCGGCCGGAATGCCCGGGTCCAGGACGAGCGCCAGGCCCGCGAACTTCCCCGTCGGGACGTGGATGATGTCGCCCGGCTTCAGCTTCTCCAGGGCCGCGGCGGCGGCGACCCTGCGCTGGGCCGCGCCCTGCTTGGCCAGCTCGGTCTCGCGGTCCTTGAGATCGCGGCGCAGCCGCGCGTACTCCTCGAAGTCGCCGAGGTGGCAGGTCATGGAGTCCTTGTAGCCCTCCAGGCCCTCCTCGTTCTTCTGCACCTGCCGGGAGATCCCGACGACCGACTTGTCGGCCTGGAACTGCGCGAAGGACGTCTCCAGGAGCTCGCGCGAGCGGTGCCGGCCGAACTGCTCGACCAGGTTCACCGCCATGTTGTACGACGGTTTGAAGCTGGAGCGCAGCGGATACGTGCGCGTACCGGCCAGGCCGGCCAGGTGCTCGGGGCTCATGGCGCGCTGCCAGAGGACCACCGCATGGCCCTCCACATCGATGCCCCGGCGCCCGGCACGGCCGGTCAACTGCGTGTACTCGCCCGGGGTGATGTCGGCGTGCTGCTCGCCGTTCCACTTGACGAGCTTCTCCAACACCACACTGCGCGCGGGCATGTTGATGCCCAGGGCGAGGGTCTCGGTGGCGAACACGGCCTTGACGAGGCCGCGCACGAACAGCTCCTCGACGACCTCCTTGAAGGTGGGCAGCATGCCCGCGTGGTGCGCCGCGATGCCACGCTCCAGGCCCTCCAGCCACTCGTAGTAACCGAGGACGTGGAGGTCCTCGTCCGGGATCGACGCCGTGCGCTCCTCGACGATCTCGCGGACCGTCATCCGCGCCGCGTCGTCGTTCAGCCGCAGGCCCGCGTAGAGACACTGCTGCACGGCGGCCTCGCAGGCCGCGCGGCTGAAGATGAACGTGATGGCGGGGAGCAGCCCTTCGGCGTCCAGGCGCTCGATGACCTCGGGGCGGCCCGGCGTCCAGATCCTCGACCGCTGGCGGCGCTCCCGCTCGCGGTCGGCCTCGCGGACCATCTTGCCCTTGCGGCGGTCGCGCGGGTTGTACGAACGGCTGGCCTCCAGCCGCGCCATGCGCGTGAGGTCGGGGTTGACCGCCTTCTTGTGGCCCTCGCCCTCCTCGAAGAGGTCGTACATCCGGCGCCCGGCGAGCACGTGCTGGAAGAGCGGCACGGGCCGGTGCTCGGAGACGATCACCTCGGTGTCGCCGCGGACGGTGTCGAGCCAGTCGCCGAACTCCTCTGCGTTCGACACGGTGGCCGAGAGGGACACCAGCGTGACCGACTCCTGCAGATGGATGATCACTTCCTCCCAGACGGCGCCGCGGAAGCGGTCGGAGAGGTAGTGCACCTCGTCCATGACCACATAGCCGAGGTTCAGCAGCGACTGGGAGCCCGAGTACAGCATGTTCCGCAGGACCTCGGTGGTCATGACGACCACCGGGGCATCGCTGTTCACACTGTTGTCGCCGGTGAGCAGGCCGACCTTGTCCGCGCCGTACCGCTTGGCGAGGTCGGCGTACTTCTGGTTGGAGAGCGCCTTGATGGGCGTGGTGTAGAAACACTTCTTGCCCTGGCCGAGGGCCAGGTGCACGGCGAACTCGCCGACGATCGTCTTGCCCGAGCCCGTGGGGGCGGCCACGAGCACGCCCTTGCCTGCCTCAAGGGCCTGGCAGGCCTCGATCTGGAAGGGGTCGAGGCCGAATTCGTACATCTCGCGGAAGGACGCGAGTGCGGTGGCCTGCTCGACAGCGCGCTTGCGCGCCGCCGCGTACCGCTCGGCCGGTGAGAGGTCCTCTGTCATCGTGCTTTCGAGACTACCGGCCACCGCTGACAACGGACGATCATTATTGGACCGGGGGCGCACGGCTGCGCCCTCAGGCCGTCAGTACGCGCACCGCCCCCGGCACGCACCGCGCGGTCAGCGGCAGCGCGCCCAGCGGCTCCCCGTCGGCGTATCCGGTGATGCCGGGCGCGGCCAGCTCGACCCGCGCGGCGCGGTGCACGGTGACCTTCGGATGATCGAGGTGCGTGCCCCTGTAGACCCGTGGGAAGACCTTGAGCAGCGTCGTGCGGCTGCAGTTCCCCACCACGGTGACGTCGAACAGTCCGTCGCTCATGTCGGCCCCCGCGCAGATCCGCATCCCGCCGCCGTACGAGGTTCCGTTGCCGACCGCGACGAGCGTGGCCTCGACCTCGTGGACGTCACCGCCGTCCAGCGTGACGCGGTACGGGATGGGCTCGAAGGCCGCGAGCTCGGCGACCATCGCGAGGTCGTACTTGAAGCGCCCCGTGGGCCACCGCATCCGGTTGCCCCGGTCGTTGACCCGCGAGTCGAAGCCCGAGGCGAGCACGGTTCCGAACCACGTCCCGCCGACCTTCCCCAGGTCGACGTCGCGCGTGCGCTCCCCCTTGAGCGCCTCGGCCACCACCTCTCCGGCGGCGGCGGGCTCGCGCACCGGCAGGCCCAGGGCCCGCGCGAAGTCGTTGCCGGTCCCCACCGCGATCACGCCGAGCGGGGTACGGGTCCCCGCGACGGCCTGCAGCGCGAGGCTGGCCATGCCGTCGCCGCCGACGGCTATCAGCGCCCCGGTTCCGGCGCCGACGGCCTGGCGGGCCCGGCGCAGCGCGTCCGGGGCGTCCTCGCCGATGACGGTGCGTACGGAGAAGCCACGGGCCCGCAACGCGGAGGCGGCCGGCTGCGCTGCGTGAGCGCCCCGGCCGCGGCCCGCGGTGGGATTGACGAAGAGGGTGATCTCGCTGGTCACGGCCGGACCCTACAAGGTCAGGTGACGTCGTCGAAACCGTTCACGCGATGATCGGTCCGTCCGGTGCCCGCCTGCTCGGGCAGCGCACGGGGCGGACGCACCGGTTCGACGTCGTCGACGGCGCCGGGCGTGAGGTCGATGTCGGACGCCTCGTCGTCGTCGAGCTCGGCGTCGGGGTCGTTGCGACGACGGCGCTTGTCGTTCAGGAGCGAGAAGCCGACCGCGATGAAGTACAGGACGACGATCGGACCCGCGAGAGCGATCATGCCGACGGGGTCGGTGGTCGGAGTCGCCACCGCGCCGAAGATGAAGACGCCCATGACCACGCCGCGCCACCAGGTCATCATGCGGCGGCCGGTCACCATGCCGGTCATGTTGAGCATCACCAGGAGCAGGGGAAGCTCGAAGGACGCACCGAAGACGAGGACCATCCGGACGGTGAAGTCCAGGATCGTGTCCATCGGCAGCAGGTTCTCGGCCCCGTCCGGCGTGATGCCGAGCAGGACGCGCATGCTGACCGGGAGGATCGTGTAGGCCAGCCAGGCTCCCGCGAAGAAGAGCGGCACGGCGGCACCGACGAACCAGTAGGTGTACTTCCGCTCGTGCTTGTGCAGACCGGGCGCGACGAACGCCCACAGCTGGTACAGCCAGACCGGGCTGGACACGATGATGCCGACCATGAGGCTGACCTTCACCGTGGTCGTGAAGGGCGACAGCAGGTCGTTGAACGTCACCTTCGCGCAGTGACCGCCGGTCACCTCCATGCCGGGCTTGCAGCGCGGCACGGGATCAGCCAGGAACTCCATCAGCTCCTGGCTGTAGAACGCTGCCACGATCGACACGATGGTGATCGCGAGGAGCCCCTTGGCGAGCCGGTTGCGGAGCTCGCGAAGGTGCTCCGCGAGGGACATCCGCCCCTCGGGGTCCTTCTCCTTCTTGCGGGCAGACTTGAGCAACCCACGTCCTCATCTCGTGCGGCAGGCCGACCGTCGCCGGCCTTGGATCAGCGCTGCGTCGTACGGTCGGTCGGCTCGGTGACCGGGCGCGAGCTGGTCACATCGCCGGGGGCGGCCTGGATCGTGCGCTTCTGGACGGCCGGGTCGCTCGGCGGGTCGGCCGGAGCGGCGGCGTCGTCCTTGCTGTCGGACTTCATGGCCTTGGCCTCGCTCTTGAGGATGCGGGCCGACTTGCCGAGCGAGCGTGCCATGTCCGGCAGCTTCTTGGCTCCGAACAGCAGGACGATGACGACGAGGATGAGGACGATCTCGGTGGGGCCGAGCCTACCCATAGCTGTATACCTTCTTCACCGAGGCGACAGGAGTCTGGTGCCCGGCAGACCGGACATTCATCCGATCTCCCGCGCTGTCAGCGATCGTAACCCCCCGGGGTAAACGCTCGGCAATCCCCGCGCATACTCCGAGTACGGCCCCCGCCTCGATCCCGGGCCGCATTCGCAGCGTACCCGTCCACCTCCGGGAGTTGACAGGTCGCGGACGCTAAAGAGCCTCTCGTCCCGCACGGGCCACGGTGGCCGCGGCCCTCTCCAGGTCCTCCGCCGCCCGGTTGATCTTCCGTGTGGTGTCGGTCACTTGATGTGCGAGGCGCTGCGCCTCCACAAAGACCTTGATCGCCAGTACGCCGAGGACGGCGAGGCCCAAGAAGCCCGCCGCGATCGCGAGCATCGCCCAGAACATGCGCCGAGCCTAGACGGTCGAGTGCAGGCGCAGCGTCCGCACCCCGCCACCGGTGAGCAGTTCGACGATGCGCTCGCCCGCGGGCTTGCGCACCGCGGCACCGCACTCGGGGCAGGTGAAGGAGTAGAAGGTGGTGCGCGCGCTGGCGCCGATCGCCAGGCGCAGCGCGCCCGCCGAGAGCTCGAAGCGGGCCCGGCAGTCGGGGCAGGACGCCGTGAAGAAGACCGGCGCGGGCCGCTGCGCCGGCACTCCCGGCAATCCGGACATGGTCGGTGTGCTCAACGCCCTTGCTCCTGACTGTCGTAGTCCCTCTCGTACGCCTCGAGGGCCTCGCGAGCCGCCTGCCGCGCGCTGTCGGCGAGCTGGACCGGGGAGACGATCCGCCCCTCTCCGCCGAGCCGCAGCGCGAGACGGCGCAGCGAGGCGGGCTCGGGGGTGCGCAGCGTGATCCGCAGGCCGCCGTCGGGCAGCTCTTCGGCGCTGTCGTGGGGGTAGTACTCAGCGACCCAGCGGCCACCGGGGCCGGTCTCGACGACGACCTCGGGGTCCTCGGCGGCGGGCTGCACGAGCCCTTCGGAGAGGTCGCGCAGTTCGACCTCGGGCGGCGCGGACGGCTCGTCCAGGATCCTGATCTCGGCGACCCGGTCCAGGCGGAAGGTGCGCCGCGCCTCGGAGCGGCGGCACCACGCCTCCACGTAGGTGTGGCCGACGCTCACCAGACGGATGGGGTCGATCTCGCGCTCGGTGACCTCGTCGCGCGCGGGCGAGTAGTAGCGGATCCAGAGGCGGCGCCGCTCGGAGATGGCCCGGTCGACGTCGGCGAAGACGCCGCCCTCCGATTCGAAGGTGACCGAGAGGCGGGAGCTGGCGCCCGCCGCCTCGCCGGCCGCGGTCTCCAGCTTCGCGGTGGCGCGCAGCAGGGCGAGCCGGTCGCTCTCGCGCAGGCCCGGCAGCGTGGCCACGGCACGGGCGGCGACGAGCAGCGCGGTCGCCTCGTCGGCGGCCAGGCGCAGCGGGGCCGCCACGTCGTCGGGGTTGTGCCACCAGATGCGGTCGCCGTCGGTGTCGATGTCCAGGAGGTCACCGCCGCGGAAGCTGGTCCCGCACATCGGCAGTACGTCGAGGTCGGAGATCAGCTCGTCGGGAGTGATGCCGAAGGCGCGGGCGACGTCCTCGACGTGGGCGCCGGGGCGCTCGCGCAGATAGGTCACCAGCGACAGCATCCGCCGCGTCTGGTCGATGGCGTTCGAGGCCATGCTCTGTCCGCTCCCCCTCAGCCCTTGGCCACGGCGCGCAGCCGGTCCACGACGTCGGCCCGCAGCTCGGCGGGCTCCAGGACCACCACGTCGGGCCCGAACTCCACCAGCCAGGCATCGAGCCCGTGGCCGTACGGAATCTCCAACTCGTCCCACCCGTCGCCCAGTTCGCGCTGCGCGACGGCCTTGGCCCGCAGCGGGTAGCCGGCGCCGGTGCGCAGCCGGATCAGGGCGGTGCGGTCGGCGATCTCCCCCGCCCAGCCCGCGACGGTCTCGCGGACCGTGACGACGTCCGGGACGTCGGCGGTGTACTTTCCCGCGCGGGCGCGCACCTTGCCGGTGATCCGCGAGAGCCTGAAGACGCGCTCGGCGCCCCGGTCGCGGTCCCAGCCCGCGAGGTACCAGTGGCCGCGCCAGCACTCGAGCGCCCAGGGCTCGACGTGGCGCTCCTCGGGGCGGGCGGCGGTCGCCTTGCGGTAGTCGAAGACGATGGGGCGGCGGTCGCGGCAGGCGAGCATCAGCGGCTCGAAGGCCGCCTCGTGCGCGGGGATCCGCGGCTCCAGGGCACTGTGGGCCCCGTACGGGTCGGCGTCCTCGGGCAGCCCCGCGGCGCGCAGCTTCTGCAGGGCGCCGCTGGCGGCGCCCGCGAGGCGGGCCTGCTGCCAGACCTTGGCGGCCAGGCCGAGGGCCGCGGCCTCCTCGGCGTCTATCGTGATGGGCGGCAGGCGGTTGCTGTCGCGGCGGGCCAGGTAGCCGACCTCGCCGTCGAGGTTCTCCACGGTCTCGATGACCAGGCCGAGCTCGCGCAGATCGTCCTTGTCGCGCTCGAACATCCGGTTGAAGGAGTCGTCGGCGCCCGCGGCCCTGCCGCCCGGCCCCGCTGCCGCCCGGCCCCCCGGCCCGAAGGCCTCGACGTAAGCCTCGATGGAATCGCGCAGCTCGCGCTTGCTGAGCGGCCGCCGGGTCCCGAGCAGGCACAGCGCCAGATTCATCAGCCGCTCGGCCTTGGCAATGGCCATCGACGCCCTTTCTCGGCCATACAACACACAATGCTTCCGACCGATGACCGTACCGCCCCGGGGTGTCGTGGCAAAGCCGAGGGCCCGTGCCGGACACGACCGAGGGCCCATGCCGCACAAGCATGAGCCCTCGGTGGACGCGTCAGGTCATGGACGTCCTCAGACGGAGACCAGGTCGCAGACGAAGATCAGCGTCTCGCCCGGCGCGATGCGGCCGCCACCGGCGCCGCGGTCGCCGTACGCGAGGTGGGCCGGGATGGTCAGCTCGCGCCGGCCACCGACCTTCATGCCCTGCACGCCCTGGTCCCAGCCGGAGATGACCTGGCCGGCGCCCAGCTGGAACTCCAGCGGGTTGCCGCGGTTCCAGCTGGCGTCGAACTCCTCGCCGGAGCTGAAGGCGACGCCCACGTAGTGGACCTTGACGAAGTCGCCCGCCTTGGCGACCGGGCCGTCACCCTCCCAGATGTCCTTGATCTGCAGTTCGGCCGGCGGCTCGCCGACCGGGAAGTCGACCTCGGGCTTGTCGATGCTCACGAAAAATGCTCCTGCTTTGATACGAAAGGTCAGCTCGGACAGTCTTGCATCTCCGAGGCGTCACATCTTCGCAAGGATGTCCACGGTGAAGACCAGCGTGGAGTCCTTCTTGATGGGGCTGCCCTGCGGGGGCTGATCGCCGTACCCCAGCTCCGGCGGGATGACGATGAGGACGCGGCTGCCGACCTTCTTGCCGGTCAGACCCTGCGCCCAGCCCTTGACGACCTGCGCCAGCTGGAACGAGGCGAGCTGCTTGCGCTTGTACGAGGAGTCGAACTCCTTGCCGTCCCAGAGCACGCCCTCGTACTGGCACAGGAGGCTGTCGGTCTCCTTCACCTCGTCACCGTCGCCCTCGAGGATGTACGACGCGACGAGCTTCTTGGGCGCCTTGGACTTGGGGACGTCGATGGAGGGGGCCTTGCCGTCGGTGTTCGTACCGACCTTCGGCAGGTCCTTGTTGGACTGCGCCACCTCCTTGCCCTTCGCCGAGCTCTTGGCTGTGAACGTACCCACCAGGTCGACGACGAAGACGAGGGTGTCCGAGCCCTTGATGCCCGCCTGCTTGTTGCCCTCCTTGCCGTACCCCATCTTCGGGGGGATGGCGAGCTCCACGCGGCTGTCCAGCTTCTTGCCGACCAGGGCCTGGTCCCAGCCCGGGATGACCTGGCCGGTGCCGATCGGGAAGACCGTGGGGTTGCCGCGGTCGTAGGAGTTGTCGAAGACCTTGCCCGTCGCCCAGATCTGACCGAGGTAATTGGCCTGCAGGTAGTCGCCCTTGACGACCTCCTTGCCCTTGCCCTCGATCAGGGTCTTGACCGCGAGGTCGGAGGACGGCTTGCCCGAACCCTTGGCGACGGTCGGCTTCTCGCCGAACTTCGTGCCCTTCGTGATCTCGGGCAGCGGACCGTCCACGATCTTCGCGGTCGGCGGCGCCGACGCGGAGTTGGTCGGGCTGTCGCTGGGCTTGGCCTTGTCGGCCTTGTCGTCGCCACAGCCTGCCAGCGTCAGCAGGCCGGCCGGGACGGCAAGGAGGAGAGAGCGTCGGCGCACGGTGGGGGCCTCGTATCGGTCGATCTTGTGGGTTGGCGTGCGCGCAACTCTACGGCGTGAGAAGGGCGCCGCACGAGGAACGTGCGGCGCCCGCGTTGCGTTCCCGCAACGTCACTCGATTCACTCGGATCACATGCCGGCGATGAGCTTCTCCACCCGGTCGTCCACGGACCGGAAGGGGTCCTTGCACAACACCGTGCGCTGTGCCTGGTCGTTGAGCTTGAGGTGGACCCAGTCGACCGTGAAGTCCCGGCGCTGCTCCTGGGCCCGCCGGATGAAGTCGCCGCGCAGCCGCGCCCGGGTGGTCTGCGGCGGCACCGACTTGCCCTCGAAGATCTTCAAGTCGTTGCAGATACGGGCGGCTTGCCCCTTCTTCTCCAGGAGGTAGTAGAGCCCTCGCCGACGGTGGATGTCGTGGTACGCGAGGTCTATCTGCGCGACCCGCGGGTGCGACATGGTCATGTTGTGCTTGGCCCGGTACCGCTCGATGAGCTTGTACTTCATGACCCAGTCGATCTCGGTGCCGATCCGGTCGAGGTCCTCCGACTCGATCGCGTCGAGGGTGCGGCCCCACAGTTCGAGGACCTGCTCGACGGTGCCGGTGCGGATGCCGCGGCGGTCGACGAAGTCCACCGCCTTCTCGTAGTACTCGCGCTGCACTTCGAGGGCCGACGCCTCGCGGCCACTGGCGAGGCGCACCTTGCGGCGGCCCGTGATGTCGTGGCTGACCTCGCGGATGGCCCTGATCGGGTTCTCCAGGGTGAGGTCGCGCATCACGGTGCCCGCCTCGATCATGCGCAGCACGAGGTCGGTGGCGCCGACCTTGAGGAGCATGGTCGTCTCGGACATGTTCGAGTCACCCACGATGACGTGGAGCCTGCGGTACCGCTCGGCGTCCGCATGCGGTTCGTCGCGGGTGTTGATGATCGGCCGGGAGCGGGTCGTCGCGGAGGAGACCCCCTCCCAGATGTGCTCCGCGCGCTGACTGACGCAGTACACGGCGCCGCGCGGAGTCTGCAGCACCTTGCCCGCGCCGCACAGCAGCTGACGGGTGACGAGGAACGGAATGAGAATGTCCGCGAGTCGGGAGAACTCTCCGTGACGGGCCACCAGATAGTTCTCATGGCACCCGTAGGAGTTTCCCGCCGAGTCGGTGTTGTTCTTGAAGAGGTAGACGTCGCCCGCGATTCCCTCCTCGTGCAGGCGGCGTTCGGCGTCGACGAGCAGGCCTTCCAGAATGCGCTCGCCGGCTTTGTCGTGGGTGACCAGCTCGGTCACGTTGTCACATTCGGGTGTCGCATATTCCGGATGTGATCCCACGTCAAGATAGAGGCGGGCGCCGTTCCGCAGAAAGACGTTGCTGCTGCGGCCCCATGACACGACACGGCGGAAGAGGTAGCGCGCCACCTCGTCAGGCGACAGGCGGCGCTGTCCCCTGAACGTGCATGTGACGCCGTACTCGTTCTCCAGCCCGAAAATGCGGCGGTCCATGACTGAACATTACGCCTGATGCCCGGCACTGAAACCGGGTTCGACGGCACCGTTTCGATCATTTTCCGATGAACCCGCAACGACCCCGGAATCGTCGCCCGCGACCAGTACCCGCGCCGTGGCCAGCAAAACCAGCAGGGCCCCCGCGCCCGCGAGCCCGGGAACCGCGAAACCCCACTCCGTGCCGCCCCACTCCACGACCGGACCCGCGGCCGCGGTCCCGAGCGAGGCGCCCACCGTGAACGTGGTCACCAGCCACGAGAACGCCTCCGTGACCGTGCCGCGCGGAGCGTGCCGGTCCACGATGATGAACGCGCACGCGAGCGCGGGCGCCAGGAACACACCGGCGACCGCGGTGAGCCCCGTCATCGCGAGCGCGCCGGGCGTCAGCGTCAACGGCACGTAGCAGAGGGCGAGCAGCCCCACGAGCACCGTCAGCCGCCGCTCCGGCACGCCGCTCCACTGCCGCGCCCCGTACACGGAGCCGCCGACGAGCGCGCCGAGACCGAGCGCCGCCATCAGCCAGCCGTAGACCGCGTCGCCCCCGTGGCCGTCCGCGTACGACACCCCTGCCACGGTGATCGAGCCCAGCGCCATGCCGATGAAGAGGAACGCGCCGAGCAGCGCGAGGAGTCCGGGTGAGCGCAGGGCCCCGAGCCAGTGCGCCTCCCGGGGCGCCGAGCGCCACGCGCGCGAGGGCTGGGACACCACCACGGAGAGCGCCCCCAGCACGCCGACGGCGTTGACGACGAGCAGCGCGGCCTGCTCCGACCAGAGGGCGACGCAGCCCGTGACGAGCAACGGCCCGACGGTGAACATGACTTCCTGGGCGATGGCGTCCATGGCGTACGCCGTGTGCACCTGCTCCTCCTTGCCCAGAACGCTCGGCCACAGCGCGCGCAGGCCGCCCTCCAGGGGCGGCGTGAAGAGTCCGGCGACCCCGACCGCTCCATAGGCGGACGCGAGCCGGTCGGGGCCGGTGAAGGCGAAGGCGGCCATGCCCACGGCGGACAGCAGCGCCGCGGGCAGCTGGACGCGCGGCTGGCCGTGCAGGTCGACGAGGCGCCCGAGGAGCGGCTGCCCCACGGCGTTCGCGACGCCGTAGACCGCGGCGAGGCCGCCCGCCAGGCTGTACGTCCCGCCCTCGGCCCGGATGAACAGCACGATGGCGATGGCCGCCGTGGCGTTCGGCAGCCTGCCCACCAGCGTCCCCGCAAGGAGTCGCGTCGCGTATCTGGTCCGCAGGATCTCCGCGTATCCGCCCGCCATGTCCCCGCCTCTCCACCGGGCGACACCGCCCGAGGTTTTACGTATAACGTCGAGCGTCATACGTACCATGAGCGTCGTCCGCGGGTCCACCGCGTCTTCCACCGCGGACACGATCAGGGAGGTAACCGTGGCCGGGCCACACCAGGACGACGTGGGCCCCCGCCCCACGAGCCGCGACGTCGCACGCGCCGCCGGGGTCTCGCAGGCCACCGTCTCCCTCGTCCTCGGCGACAAGTGGCGCGGCCGCGTCGCCGAACCGACCGCCGAACGCGTCCGCACGGCGGCACGCGAGATCGGGTACCGCCCCAACCTGGCCGCCCGCAACCTGCGCCTCGGCAGGACCAGGACGGCCCTGCTCGTCGTCCCCGAACTCACCAACGAGTTCTTCGCCCACGTCTACACCGGAGTCGCCCGCATCGCCGCCCGGCACGGCTTCGGCGTCGTCCTCTACCCCTCCCCCGACGGCATCGGCCCCGCCCGCGACCCCTTCGCCTCGGCCCGCGCCTCACTGGACGGCGTACTCGCCTCCTCCATGGCCTCCGACGCCCTCGCCACCATCCGCGGCGACGACCTGCCCCTCGTGATGCTCGACAGCGACCCGGCCGGCAGCCTCGGCGCCGCCACCGTCAACCTCGACCTCGCCGACGGCATGCGCCAGGTGACCGAACACCTCCTGGCCCTCGGCCACCGCGACTTCCTGCACCTGGCGGCGGACGTCGACTCCTGGACCTTCGACGTACGCGCCGAAGCCCTCGCCCGGGCCCTGCGCGGCACGGACACCGCCGTACGCCGCGTCGCCGCACCCCTCGACGTCGAAGGCGCCCGCGCCGTCGCCGAAGCCGCCCTCTCCACCCCGGGCCCCCGCCCCACCGCCGTCGTCTGCGACGACGACTTCCTCTCCGCGGGCGCCTGCAAGGCGGCACGGCGGCTCGGCCTGCGCATCCCCGAGGACGTCTCGGTCACCGGCTTCGACGACCTGACCCTGGCGACCGCCGTGGAACCGGAACTGACCACCGTCCGCCTGCCGGCCGTACGCTTCGGGGAGCGCGGCATGGAGTCCCTGATCGCCGTCCTGGCGGGCCGCTCACCCGACGCCACGCCACTCCCCGTCCAGCTGACCGTCCGCGGCTCCACGGGCCCCGCCGCCCGCTGACCCCAGGCACACGGGAGCGCCCCGCGCCCCGGCCGTCGGGCCGGGACACGGGGCGCTCACCGCACCGAAGCGGAACTCTGGAACTCCTACTCGACGTCGCCGCCGGACGTCGGCGCGGCCCCGCCGTCCGCGTCCGTATCCGGCTCCGTGTCCGTGGCCGCGTCCGTCGCGCCGCCTTCGTCGAGCAGCCGCGACAGCTGGCGCCCCACGATCCGCTTGAACTTCCGCTGCTGGGGCCGCGTCCGGTCGAGGACCGCCACCTCCAGCCGCTCCGCGGGGATCTCCCGCTCGCTGCCGTTCGTGTCGCGGGACAGCGCCTGCACCGCGAGCTTGAGCGCCTCTGCCAGCGTCATGCCGTCCTGATGACGCTGATCGAGATACGTACTGATCTGCTCCGCATTGCCTCCGACCGCGACCGAACCGTGCTCGTCCACGATCGATCCGTCATGCGGCAGGCGATAGATCTGATCGCCGTCCGGCGTGGTGCCGACCTCGGCCACGACCAGCTCGACCTCGTACGGCTTCTCGGCATTGCTGGAGAAGATCGTGCCGAGAGTCTGCGCGTAGACGTTGGCGAGCCCACGGGCCGTCACGTCGTCGCGGTCGTAGGTGTATCCCCGCAGGTCGGCATAGCGGACCCCGCCGATCCGCAGATTCTCGTACTCGTTGTACTTGCCGGCGGCCGCGAAGCCGATCCGGTCGTAGATCTCGCTGAACTTGTGCAGCGCGCGGGACGGGTTCTCGCCGACGAACACAATGCCGTCGGCATACTGCATCACGACAAGGCTGCGCCCCCGGGCGATGCCCTTCCGGGCGTATTCCGCCCGGTCGGCCATGGCCTGCTGGGGTGAGACATAGAACGGCGTCGACACCGGATCCGTCCCTTTCTGTCAAAAAACTTCAGTCAGTGGCGAATTCGGAGCGATCAGAGCAACGCGGCTCGGGGGCCATCAGGCTGTTCCAGCCGCTTCTCCAGGATCGAGCGCGCGATCGCGGCGGACTCGTCGTCCGTCAGTCGCCGGAAGCCCTCGTCGGAGATGACGGTGACGATGGGGAAGATCCGGCGGGCCATGTCCGGGCCACCGGTCGCCGAGTCGTCGTCGGCCGCGTCGTACAACGCCTGGATGACCAGGGTCGTCGCCTGGTCCTCCGTCAGACCGTCGTGGTAGAGCTTCTTCATCGCCCCGCGCGCGAAGACCGAACCCGAACCGGTCGCCGCGAAGCCGTGCTCCTCCGAACGCCCGCCCGTGACGTCGTACGAGAAGATGCGGCCCTTCTCGCGGTCCACGTCGTACCCCGCGAAGAGCGGAACCACGGCGAGGCCCTGCATCGCCATGCCGAGATTGCCCCGGATCATCGTGGAGAGGCGGTTCGCCTTGCCCTCCAGGGAGAGCGTGGCGCCCTCCACCTTCTCGAAGTGCTCCAGCTCCAGCTGGAAGAGCTTGACCATCTCCACGGCCAGACCGGCCGTACCCGCGATGCCGACCGCCGAGTACTCGTCGGCCGGGAACACCTTCTCGATGTCGCGCTGCGCGATCACATTGCCCATCGTCGCCCGCCGGTCGCCGGCGAGGACGACGCCGCCGGGGAACGTCACGGCCACGATGGTCGTGCCGTGCGGCGCCTCGACGACGCCCTGGGTGGGCGGCAGTTGGCGGTTGCCGGGCAGAATCTCAGGCTGATGCTCGGACAGGAAGTCCATGAAGGACGACGAACCGGGCGTCAGGAAGGCAGCTGGTAGACGCCCTGTGCCACGAGTATTGGCTTCCACGAGGTTCCTTCCAGGTAGGCGGCAGCCCGACGAACAGCGTCGGGATCGTCTCCCAACTTGCCGATGGCCGAATTGCAGTTGAAGCACAGTACGCCACGGACTTTACCTGTCCCTTGGCAGTGATCCACAAGGATCGCGGGGGTGCTGAGGCGGCCCGGGCGCCCCTCAGCGGCTCGACCCTCAGCACCCCTTGCGAACCTTTGATTCGAAGGCGAAGCGGGCTTACTGCCCACCCTTCTGCACGAAGGACCGCACGAAATCCTCTGCGTTCTCCTCGAGGACATCGTCGATCTCGTCAAGAACCGAGTCCACGTCGTCGCTCAGCTTCTCCTGACGCTCCTTGAGGTCCTCGGAAGCCTGTGCGTCCTGCGTCTGCTCCTCGGTCTCCTCGGTGGGACGCGTCGCCTTCTGCTGTCCGCCGCCGGTGTCCTTGGTCGCCATCTACCTCACCCCGCTCGCTCGGTTAGACGTTCTTGATCAGACCCTACGCTCCGGGTCCGGCATCGGCCCCGCAGTTGGTGCAACGTGCGGGACCCACCTACGTGATTCCCCTGGCGATGACCTTTCAGCCGCCGGAGAGCACCCGAACCAGATCCTCTGCCGTGCGACAGCGGTCCAGGAGTTCCTTCACGTGGTTCCTCGTGCCGCGCAGGGGCTCCAGCGTGGGCACCCGTTGCAGAGAGTCACGGCCCGGGAGGTCGAAGATGACCGAGTCCCAGGACGCCGCGGCCACGTCGTCCGCGTACTGCTCGAGGCAGCGGCCGCGGAAGTACGCGCGGGTGTCCTCGGGCGGCTTGGTGGTGGCCCGCACGACGTCCGTCTCGTCGAGGAGCCGCTTCATCTTGCCCCGGGCCACCAGCCGGTTGTACAGGCCCTTCTCGGCGCGCACGTCGGCGTACTGAAGGTCGACCAGATGGAGCCTGGCGGCGTCCCAGTCGAGGCTGTCGCGGCGGCGGTAGCCCTCCATGAGCTCCCGCTTGGCGACCCAGTCGAGCTCTCCGGAGAGGCTCATCGGATCGCTCTCCAGGCGGCCGAGGACGTCCTCCCAGCGGGCCAGCACGTCCTTGGTCTGCTCGTCGGCGTCGGAGCCGTACCGCTCCTCCACGTACTTGCGGGCCAGCTCGAAGTACTCCATCTGGAGCTGCACCGCGGTGAGCGAGCGGCCGCTACGGAGCGTGACGAGATGCTTGAGCGTCGGGTCGTGCGAGACCTGGTGGAGCGTGCGCACCGGCTGGTCCACCGCGAGGTCGACCGCGATGAAGCCGTCCTCGATCATCGCGAGGACGAGCGAGGTGGTGCCGAGCTTCAGGTAGGTGGAGATCTCCGAGAGGTTCGCGTCGCCGATGATGACGTGCAGCCTGCGGTACTTCTCGGCGTCGGAGTGCGGCTCGTCCCGGGTGTTGATGATGGGCCGCTTGAGCGTGGTCTCCAGGCCGACCTCGACCTCGAAATAGTCGGCGCGCTGGCTGAGCTGGAAGCCGTGTTCGTGGCCGTCCTGGCCGATGCCGACGCGTCCGGCGCCGGTGACGACCTGGCGGGAGACGAAGAACGGGGTGAGGTGCCGCACGATGTCGGAGAAGGGGGTGTCCCGCTTCATCAGGTAGTTCTCGTGCGTGCCGTACGAGGCGCCCTTGTTGTCGGTGTTGTTCTTGTAGAGGTGGATCGGCTGAGCGCCGGGGAGCTGGGCCGCGCGGTCGGCGGCCTCGGCCATGATGCGTTCGCCGGCCTTGTCCCAGAGGACGGCGTCCCGGGGGTTGGTGATCTCCGGGGAGCTGTACTCGGGGTGCGCGTGGTCGACGTACAGGCGTGCGCCGTTGGTCAGGATGACGTTGGCGAGGCCGATGTCCTCGTCGGTCAGCTGGCTGGAGTCGGCAGCCTCGCGGGCGAGGTCGAAACCCCGCGCGTCCCGCAGCGGGTTCTCCTCCTCGAAGTCCCAGCGGGCGCGTCGCGCCCGGTGCATCGCCGCGGCATAGGCGTTGACGATCTGGGACGAGGTGAGCATGGCATTGGCGTTGGGATGGCCGGGGACGGAGATGCCGTACTCCGTCTCGATGCCCATTACTCGCCGTACGGTCATGCGGCCCTCCTTGCCCGGCGGCGCTCCCCTTCGGGAACGGCGCTCAAGTACCGCTGGTTCTCCGGTGCGTGTGCGGTGCCCGTCCCCGCACTGCGCGACTCGGCGGTACCGAAGAGCCTAGAACGCCTTTGCGCTGGTGGGGAGATCATTGCTGTCATTGAAAAACAGACGGCTGCGGGTACCCGTGAAGGACACCCGCAGCCGCCCTGTGTTCTACAGGTATTGACCGGTGTTGGCCACCGTGTCGATGGAGCGTCCGGTGTCCGCGCCCTGCTTTCCGGTGACAAGGGTGCGGATGTACACGATCCGTTCGCCCTTCTTTCCGGAGATCCTGGCCCAGTCGTCCGGGTTGGTGGTGTTGGGCAGGTCCTCGTTCTCCTTGAACTCGTCGATGCAAGCCTGGAGGAGGTGAGCGACCCGGAGGCCCTTCTGGTTCGCCTCGAGGAAGGCCTTGATGGCCATCTTCTTGGCGCGGCCCACGATGTTCTCGATCATGGCGCCGGAATTGAAGTCCTTGAAGTACAGGACTTCCTTGTCCCCGTTCGCGTACGTCACCTCGAGGAAGCGGTTCTCCTCGGACTCCGCGTACATCTGCTCGACGACGGACTGGATCATGCCGTCCACGGTGCTGCGCCGGTCGGCGCTGTGTTCGGCGAGGTCGTCCGCGTGCAGCGGGAGCCGCTCGGTGAGGTACTTGGCGAAGATGTCCTTCGCCGCCTGGGCGTCCGGGCGCTCGATCTTGATCTTCACGTCGAGTCGTCCCGGCCGCAGGATCGCGGGGTCGATCATGTCCTCACGGTTGGAGGCGCCGATGACGATGACGTTCTCCAGGCCTTCCACGCCGTCGATCTCGGCGAGCAGCTGGGGGACGATGGTGTTCTCCACGTCCGAGCTGACGCCGGATCCGCGGGTGCGGAAGAGGGACTCCATCTCGTCGAAGAAGACGATGACGGGGGTGCCCTCGCTCGCCTTCTCGCGGGCACGCTGGAAGACCAGGCGGATGTGCCGCTCGGTCTCGCCGACGTACTTGTTGAGGAGTTCGGGTCCCTTGATGTTGAGGAAGTAGCTCTTCCCCGCCGCCTGTCCGGTCACCTCGGCGACCTTCTTGGCGAGGGAGTTGGCGACGGCCTTCGCGATGAGCGTCTTGCCGCAGCCGGGGGGCCCGTACAGCAGGACGCCCTTGGGCGGCCGCAGTTCGTGCTCCCTGAAGAGGTCCGGGTAGAGGTAGGGCAGTTCGACCGCGTCACGGATCAGTTCGATCTGGTTGCCCAGGCCGCCGATCTGTTCGTAGCCGATGTCCGGGACCTCTTCGAGGACGAGCTCTTCGACCTCACTCTTGGGAACCACTTCGTATACGTAGCCGGAGCGTGGTTCGAGCAGGAGTGCGTCGCCGGGCCTGATGGTGACGTCGAGGAGGGGTTCGGCGAGCCGTACCACTCTCTCTTCGTCGGTGTGTCCGACCACCAGGGCGCGCTCGCCGTCCTCGAGGATCTCCTTGAGGGTGACGATGTCTCCGACGCTCTCGTACTCCATGGCCTCGACCACGTTGAGCGCTTCGTTGAGCATCACTTCCTGGCCGCGCCTGAGCTCTTTGAGCTCCACGCTCGGGCTGACGTTCACCCGGAGCTTGCGGCCCCCGGTGAAGATGTCCGCCGTGCCGTCCTCGTTCGCCACGAGGAAGACTCCGAAGCCGGCCGGTGGCTGTGCGAGCCGGTCGACCTCCTCTTTGAGGGCCACGATCTGGTCGCGGGCCTCGCGGAGCGTGTTGGCGAGCCGCTCGTTCTGCGCGGACACGCCGGCCAGGTTGGTCTGCAGCTCGACGATCCGCTCTTCGAGAATCCTCGTATGACGCGGAGAGTCGGCGAGCTTGCGTCGCAGGACGGCGATTTCCTGCTCGAGATAGGCAACCTGACCGGCGGGGTCTTCAGACCCTCGCCCCGGCCGGATGCCGCGGTTGATGTCGTCGTCGTGGGCTGCCACGGTCCTCACCTCCTCCAAGGGGAGCTGGACGCTTCCAGACCCTACCTGGGTGGGTGTCGATTGAAACCCCTAGATCACAAAGACGATGGGGGTGTGTCCGATCTTCACCCTTGCGCTCTCCCTCTCGCCAGGTGAATACCCACCCAACAACATCGGAAAGCGGGCGGTTGTATCGTCGAAGTGTTCAACACCCGTCAGGGCTGGCCCGACTTGCTGCAATGTCGGGGCACCCGGCGCAGCGACCGGCAGGAGAGATGACCGTGCGGCACGAGGCCGAGACCGGCAGTGAGGGCCACGATCTGGAGGTCTGGATCGACCAGGACCTCTGTACCGGGGACGGCATCTGTGCGCAGTACGCGCCCGAGGTCTTCGAGCTGGACATCGATGGTCTGGCTTATGTGAAGAGCGGCGACGACGAGCTGCTGCAGGCTCCCGGGGCGACAACGCCCGTGCCGCTGCCGCTCCTCACGGACGTCGTGGACTCGGCGAAGGAGTGTCCGGGCGACTGCATTCATGTGCGTCGCGTTTCGGACAGGGTCGAGGTCTACGGTCCCGACGCGGCCTGAGCGCCCGAGCGCGGGCCGCGCGGCGGGTCAGACGCTGCGGGCCCGGGCGGGGGCGTCTCGTTCGAACGTGCCGTCCTTCCATCGCCACTTGGCCTTGTCCTGCTTGTCGGGGCAGCAGCGGGGCACGTCGGGTGAGGAGTAGCCGAGCAGGGTCGCGGTGATCGCGCCGTCACGCACGGCGAAGTCGCTCACGTTCTGCCGTTCCTTGGGGTCGACGAGCGTCGCGACGACGCGCGGTGTGCCGGCCCCGGACCTGGTGATCACATAGACCCCGTCGGGCGGGGTCCCCGAGCCTGCTCTGCAGTGCACGACGGCCACGGTCTCGGGCCTTCCGTCGCCGTCGAGGTCGCCGGTGGCTTTCTTCTTCACTTCGGACCGGACGGGTCCGCAGTCGATCGGGAAGTCGACGGCGGCGGGGTCGGGTGCCGGGGCGGGGGCGCCCGCGGCGGCTCGGGAGTGGGTCTGGGTGCCGGTCTGGGCGGCGGTCGCGGCGTCGGGCTGGAGGACCGCGGAGCCCGCGACGACGGCGGCGAGCGCGGCCGCGGTGGCCAGCCAGTGGATGGGGCGGGCGGTGGTGTGCGCCAGTTCCGGGACGGCGGGGTGCTGCACGAGGAAGTGTCTCCTGTGAGGGCGTGCCGGTGGGGAGGTGGCCAGCATCGTGCCATACGTCACAGTGAGGTGGAACACCGGGGTCCGGTGGTTCGCGTGGTTCTCGCGGCTCTTGCGGTACGGGGCTGGTGCCCTGTCAACGAAACGGCGCCGCCGCCGAGTTCCCTGGTCGGTCAGGGAACTCGGCGGCGGCGCCTGCTCATTGGGCGGGGTCCGTGGCGCGGGTCAGCGCGGGGTGCCGCCGTCGGCGTTGGGGCCGGTGTAGTCCTCGCCGTACGCGCCCTTGGCGGGGCGGCGGCGGCGCATGGGGGGCTCGACGCCGTCCGCGAGGCGGCGGGCGGTGAGCAGGAAGCCGGTGTGGCCGATCATCCGGTGGTCCGGGCGTACGGCGAGGCCTTCGACGTGCCAGTTGCGGATCATCGATTCCCAGGCGGTCGGCTCGTTGAAGCCCCCGATCTCACGGATGGACTCGACGGTCCTCGCGAGCTGGGTGGTCGTGGCGACGTAGCAGCACAGGATGCCACCGGGGACGAGCGCCTTGGAGACCACCTCCAGGCATTCCCAGGGGGCGAGCATGTCCAGAATGACGCGGTCGACCTCGGTGTCGCTGAGGTTGTCCTGGAGGTCGCCGACGGTGAGCTGCCAGGCGGGGTGGGGGCCACCGAAGTAGCGCTCCACGTTCTGCTGGGCGATCTCGGCGAAGTCCTCGCGGCGCTCGTAGGAGTGCAGCATTCCCTGGTCGCCGATGGCCCGCAGCAGGAAGCTGCTGAGGGAGCCGGAGCCTACGCCTGCCTCCACGACGCGGGCGCCGGGGAAGATGTCGGCGAAGGCCAGGATCTGCCCCGCGTCCTTGGGGTAGACCACGGCGGCGCCGCGGGGCATGGACAGGACGTAGTCGGGGAGCAGGGGTCGCAGCGCCAGGTAGGCGACGTTTCCCGTGGTTCGGACAACACTGCCCTCGGGAGCGCCGATCAGCTCGTCGTGGGGGAAGGAACCCTTGTGGGTGTGGAAATTCTTCCCGGCCTCGAGCGTGAACGTGTAGTGGCGTCCCTTGGGGTCGGTGAGCTGGACCTGGTCCCCGACCTTGAAGGGCCCGCGACGGCGGGCGGCACCGGTCGGTTCGGACATGTGACCAGCCTACCGGCAGCCGCGCGGGCCGCCGACCACGGTGGCGGTGGCCGGCGGATGCCTAGGTGGGGCGGGCCATGGCCTTGACGAAGGCGCGCTCCACGTCCGCGGCGGACAGCACTCCGTAGATCTCGCCGGACTCCTCGACGACGAGGTACTCGGTGGCCGGGGTGGCCCGGAGCGTGTCGAGGAGCTCTTCGCCCGCGAGCTCGGCGGAGATGCGCATGCCTTCGGTGATGTCCTGGGCGAGGCCGCCGACGTCGACCCAGGGGCGGCGGTGCTGGGGCACGGAGACGATGGCCGCCTCGCGGACGACGGCCATGGGGTCGCCGTCGGGGTCGACGACGACGAGGGCGCGGGCCCCGGCGTCGTTGGCCCTGCGCAGCGCTTCGGAGAGCGGAGTCTCGCCCTCGACGGGGACGGCGCGCCGGGTCAGGGTGCGGGCGCGCAGTTCGGGCAGGTGCTGGCGCAGGCGGGCCATGCGCAGGCTGTTTCCGGCGCCGGTCCAGATGATCGCGGCGAGGATCGCGGCGAGCAGGGCGTCGGTGACGGTGTCCATGCCGCCGATGTCCTGGGCGTCGCCGCCGAGGGCGCCGGACTGGTTGAGCAGCGGCAGCCCGACGAGCACGGAGATGGCGAGGGCGCGGCCCACCCACGCGGCGGCGACGGTGCCGCTCATGGGCTTGCCGGTGATCTTCCAGACGACGGCGCGCAGCATCCGGCCGCCGTCCAGGGGCAGGCCCGGGAGGAGGTTGAAGGCGGCGACGATGAGGTTGGAGATCATCAGCCCCGCGAGCAGGACGCCCGGGACGGTGCCGGGGTCGACGGCCTGCATCCCCGCGTAGAAGACACCGGCGAGGACGAGGGAGAGGAGCGGGCCGACGAAGGCGAGGACGAATTCGCGGCCGGGGGTCTCGGACTCCTTCTCGATCTCGGAGACGCCGCCGAAGAACTGCAGCTGGATGCGGCGTACAGGCAGCTTGAAGCGGAGGGCCGCGACCGTGTGGGCGAGTTCGTGGACGAGTACGGAGGCGTAGAAGGCGACCGCGAAGAAGAGGGAGACCAGGTAGCGGGCGCCGCCGAGTTCGGGCAGGACGCGGTCGAGCTGGTCGCCGAAGACCCAGGTGATCAGGGCGGCGACGAGGAACCAGCTGGGTGCCACGTAGACGGGCACGCCGAACGGCCTGCCCATGAGGAGTCCGCCGCCGGGTCCCTTCTGGGCCTTGGGCGGTACGGGACCGCTCTTGCCCGTGGAGCCTCCGTGGGCGCCGGTGCGCCGGGGCTCGGCGGGCTCTTCGCCCTGAGTGTCCCGGGTGTCCCGGGTGTCCTGGGCATTCCGCGCGCCCTGGTCGTCCTGGGCGTCCTGTGGTGCCTTGGTGAGGGAGGTGCCGGCCGGGGGGTGCTGCTCCTTCGGCGGCTCGGCCGGGGGTGTGGTGTCCGTGCTGTCTTGCCGCGGCCGTGTTGGTCCTTCGGCCGGGCCTGCCGGGCGGTCCCGCCCGTCGGGCGCGTCCGCCGGGCGCTCCGGCTCCCGGGCCGGGCCGGCGGGGTGCGCCGGTTCGTCGGCCGTGCCGACCGGACGGGCCGGCTCCGGGGAGCCGTCCGCGTCGCGCGGCCGCAGGCTTTCGGCGCCGTCGGACTGCGGCCTGCCGCTCCCGCCGCTTTCGTCCACGATGTCCCCTCGTTCGAAGCGTCCCTCGCCCCGGTCTGGCGCGGTCACCCGCACGATCATGCAGGGCGAGAGGGTCTGTCGTCGATGGTATGCGGCTGTTGTCAGTGTCGGGTCGTAGGGTCTGTCCTCATGGAAACCAGCACCGACGGCGCCGTGGCGGCCGTGCGCCCGGCGTCTCTGTCACCCTCGCGCGCGGGCGATTTCATGCAGTGCCCGTTGCTGTACCGGTTCCGGGTGATCGACAAGCTGCCGGAGAAGCCGAGTGAGGCGGCGACCCGCGGCACCCTGGTGCACGCGGTCCTGGAGCGCCTCTTCGACGCCCCGGCGAGCGAGCGCACCGCGCCGCGCGCGAAGTCGCTCATCCCGGGTCAGTGGGACCGGCTGCGGGAGACGAAGCCCGAGCTGACGGAGTTGTTCGCGGACGATCCGGAGGGCGAGCGCATGGCGCGCTGGCTGTCGGACGCCGAGCGGCTGGTGGAGCGCTGGTTCACGCTGGAGGACCCGACGCGGCTCGAGCCCGCCGAGCGGGAGCTGTTCGTGCAGGCCGAGCTGGACTCGGGGCTGAAGCTGCGCGGCATCATCGACCGGGTGGACGTGGCCCCTTCGGGCGAGGTCCGCATCGTCGACTACAAGACGGGCAAGGCCCCGCGTCCGGAGTACGCGGAGGGCGCGCTGTTCCAGATGAAGTTCTACGCGCTGGTGGTGTGGCGGCTGAAGGGTGTCGTGCCGCGCCGCCTCCAGCTCGTCTATCTGGGCAGCGGTGACGTCGTCACGTACGACCCGGTGGTGAGCGACCTGGAGCGCGTCGAGCGCAAGCTGCTCGCGCTGTGGGAGGCGATCGAGCTGGCGACGGAGACGGGGAACTGGCGGCCGCGACCGACCAAATTGTGCGGTTGGTGCGATCACCGGGCGGTCTGCCCGGAATTCGGCGGGACTCCCCCGCCGTATCCGCTTCCGGTGAGGGCGCCCGAGTCGGCCGGGGGTGAACAGGGCAGAATGGGCCCGGCCTAGCGAAGGAGAGTTACGTGGCGATCCGCGTCCTACTGGTCGACGACCAGCCGCTGTTGCGCACCGGCTTCCGGATGATTCTGGAGGCCGAGCAGGACATCGCGGTCGTCGGCGAGGCCGGAGACGGCCTGCAGGCTCTCGACCAGGTGCGGGCGCTGCAGCCCGACGTGGTCCTGATGGACATCCGCATGCCGCGGATGGACGGGGTCGAGGCGACCCGGCAGATCACCGGTCCCGGCCGGGACGGTCCGGCGAAGGTGCTGGTGCTGACCACCTTCGACCTCGACGAGTACGTGGTGGAGGCGCTGCGCGCCGGCGCCAGCGGCTTCCTCCTGAAGGACGCCCCGGCCAACGAACTGGTGCAGGCGATCCGGGTGGTCGCCGCGGGCGAGGCGATGCTCGCGCCGAGCATCACTCGCCGCCTCCTCGACAAGTACTCCGCGCACCTGCCGTCCGGCGACGAGCCGGTGCCGGACACCCTGCACACGCTCACGGACCGCGAGGTCGAGGTTCTGAAGCTGGTGGCGCGCGGCCTGTCGAACGCGGAGATCGCCGCGGACCTCTTCGTGAGCGAGACGACCGTGAAGACCCACGTGGGCCATGTGCTCACGAAGCTGGGGCTGCGCGACCGGGTGCAGGCGGCGGTGTACGCGTACGAGAGCGGTCTGGTGCGCCCCGGCGCGCAGTAGCCGGTACGGAACGAAGCGCGCACAGCACGACGAAGGTGGCCGTCCCCTCGCGGGGGCGGCCACCTTCGTCGTCGTGTCTGCGGGGGCGTCGTCGTGCCTGCGGGGGCCGTGTCAGCCCTTGCTGATCTCCCAGAAGCGGAAGACCGTCGACGCGTCGAGGCAGGACTCCAGGCCGTAGACGCTGTCGCGGACGACCGCGTAC
>NZ_JBVJPW010000029.1:0-95427 GCF_055609205.1 Streptomyces sp. NPDC036815
CCGCGAACCGGCGAAGGCCATACGCGCAGTTCCCCGCGCCCCTGCGTCCGCCTTCGCCTTCGCCCGCAGCGCCATCGTGGTTGCTCGCGCAGTTCCCCGCGCCCCTGGGTGGTCCTCCTCGCCCCCCACCCGAAGGCACCGCCCAAGGGGCGCGAGGAACTGCGCGCCCAGCCACCGCGCACCCGCACGGGAAAAACAGCGAGGGAGCCCCCAGGGGCGCGGGGAACTGCGCGGTCTTTTCAGGGGCGCGGGGAACTGCGCGACCAGCCACGACGGGCCCGCACAGGGAAACGACGAGGAGGAACCCTTAAGGGGCGCGGGGAACTGCGCGAGAAACCCCCACCGGCCCGCAGGCACAAGCGCACCCCCTCCCGCCCAGGGCCCCACGACCTGAGCGCCCGCTTAGAAATGCGTCCTGAGTCACACCCCCCACCCCATGACCCACCCCATTACGTGCAGGTAACTTCCCAGTGAGTCCTGCCCCTTCGCCCCTGGAGCGCCCTGATGCCCGAAGCCGTGATCGTTTCTGCCGCACGCACCCCGATCGGCCGCGCCTTCAAGGGCTCGCTGAAGGATCTGCGTCCGGACGACCTGACCGCCACGGTCATCGAGGCCGCCCTCGCCAAGGTCCCGGAGCTCGACCCGAAGCTCATCGACGACCTGATGCTCGGCTGTGGCCTGCCGGGCGGCGAGCAGGGGCACAACCTCGGCCGCATCGTCGCCGTGCAGATGGGCATGGACCACCTGCCGGGCTGCACCATCACCCGGTACTGCTCATCCTCCCTGCAGACCAGCCGCATGGCCCTGCACGCCATCAAGGCGGGCGAGGGCGACGTCTTCATCTCCGCCGGCGTCGAGATGGTGTCGCGCAGCAAGAACGGGACCAGCGACCACCCCGACACCCACAACCCCCTCTTCGCCGACGCCGAGGCCCGCACCGCGGCCGTCGCCCAGAGCGAGGGCTCCACGTGGCACGACCCGCGCGAGGACGGCCTGGTCCCGGACGCGTACATCGCGATGGGCCAGACCGCCGAGAACCTGGCCCGCGCCAAGGGCGTCACCCGCAAGGACATGGACGAGTTCGGGGTCAGGTCCCAGAACCTCGCCGAGGAAGCGCTCAAGAACGGCTTCTGGGAGCGCGAGATCACCCCCGTCACGACCCCCGACGGCACCGTCGTCAGCAAGGACGACGGGCCCCGCGCCGGTGTCACCCTCGAAGGCGTCCAGGGCCTCAAGCCCGTCTTCCGCCCCGACGGGCTCGTCACCGCGGGCAACTGCTGCCCGCTGAACGACGGCGCCGCCGCCCTCGTGATCATGAGCGACACGAAGGCCCGCGAGCTGGGCCTGACCCCGCTCGCCCGCATCGTCTCCACCGGTGTCACCGGCCTCTCGCCCGAGATCATGGGCCTGGGCCCGGTCGAGGCCAGCAAGCAGGCCCTGAAGCGCGCCGGGCTCACCGTCGACGACATCGACCTCTTCGAGATCAACGAGGCCTTCGCCGCCCAGGTGATCCCCTCTTACCGCGACCTGAACATCCCGCTCGACAAGCTCAACGTCAACGGCGGCGCCATCGCGGTGGGCCACCCCTTCGGCATGACGGGCGCCCGCATCACGGGCACGCTCATCAACTCCCTCCAGTTCCACGACAAGCAGTTCGGCCTGGAGACGATGTGCGTGGGCGGCGGCCAGGGCATGGCGATGGTCATCGAGCGCCTCAGCTAGTCGCCGGGGCACCGCGGCACCGGGCGAGCAGCCCTCTTTTCGATGACGCACAGTTCGCGGGGCTGACGCTCCGTCTCTGCACCACTTCGTGACCCAATCTCCCCCAGGATGTGACCTATCTCCTGGGGGAGAGGCATATGCCCAGCTCAAGCCCCACCCGGGGGTACACCCCGGGTCCAAAGACCTGTCCAATTCGTGACGTAATGCACTGACAGGTGGATCGTGCAGGCTTCAAGCTGATGTAGGAAGTCGGGGGTCGACTTGAAACCGGGAGTACGTCAGTGAGCGCCTTGCCTCTTGCCCTGCTGCTCTCCACGGCCGCTGCCACGGCCGTGGGTGCCGCTGCCCTGCACGCGGTGCACGGTCTGCGGAAACAGCTCGCCGAGATCACAGCCCTGCACACCGAACTGGCCGAAAGCCGCGCCACGGGCGGCCCGCACCCCACGGTGCCGGGTGCCCGCGCCTCGGTCGACACCGACGAGATACGCGCGGCCGTGACCGAGGCCCTCGCCGAGGAACGTGAGCGCGAGCTCGCCGAGGCGCGCGCCTTCTGGGCCGCCCAGGAGGCCCGTGAGGGCGCCGACGGGCCGACGCTGCTCAGCGGCCTCTCCGGCCTGCCCGACGGCATCGCCGACGAGCTGTTCCTGCCGCGCCAGGCCGATTTCATGGGCCTGGAGTCGGACAGCCTGGAGCCGGTCACCGAACCCTTCGCCGACCCGGCGGGCACCGACGAATTCGCCGGGGACTCCCCGGAGTTGGCCGCCGCCCGGCGCCGTCACCCCTCGCACCCGGACTTCGTGCCGGTGCAGACGCCGACGCCCGAGGGGCACGGCGACCACGAGCGCACGGTCGCGTGTCTGGAGGAGCTGGCCGACGCCCGCACCGCCCTCGCCGACGTCCGCCCGGGCCCGCTCGGCACCCTGGATGTGTACGTCTTCGCGGACGGTACGACGCTGTGCATGACCCCCGGGCACCGCGAGACCGCGGAACTCCTGGCCAGGGCCCTGAGCGAGGGCCGGACCCCGGTCCTGCTCGGCGGCTCCGGCATCTCCGGCGCGTACGCCCTGACCTTCGAGTGCGGCGCCGAGAACATCTACATCCTGGCCGACCGGGTCATCGCCTCGGTCTGAGAGTCCGGGGCAGCGGGGCCGGTGTCACACTCCGGCCCTTTTCTGCGCCTGCGCCACCAGTTCCAGCGCCCGCGCCAGTTCCTGGGGGTCCGTCAGGACGAGGGCGAGATCGCGCCCCGCGACGGTGATCTGGTCGGCCGCGGCGAACATCCCCGCGTCCGGCATCTCCCGCGGCTCCGCGTCCGGCTCCTCGATGCGCTGTGCGGACAGCGCCAACTCCCTGGCCAGAGCCAGTGCTTCGGTCGCCGCTCCGCGCTGCAGGCGGCTCTGCGGCGCGGCCCGCAGGCGGTCGGCGAAATGGTCCACTGCGGCCGTCAAAGGCGTCGTATCGAGCACCCCGCGACCTTATGCGCCTTCCCGGGACTGTTGCCAACGCCCGAACGCTCAGGCACGGTGTCGTGAAGGACGGAACACATCGCGACGCGTCCGGAGGCGCCGATGTCCCAAGTCTTCTCCGAGGAGACCCACCGCAATCTGCTCGCCCGAATCCCCCAATGCACCGGTCGTGAAGTGTCCGACTGGCTCCGCGCCGTGGACGACGGCCCCTCTCTCTTCCGCTTCGAGGAGAAGGTGAGCTGGCTCCGCACCGAACACAACCTGGCCTACGGCCACGCGAAGGCGATCATCCACGAGTACGACCTCAGGCGGGCCGCCCGCAAACTCCTCTGACCCGCTCCAGCGCACCCCCGCTCCATCGCACGGCGAAGGGCCCGCGGACCGTCTCCGGTCCGCGGGCCCTTCGGTCGTTCGGGGTACCCCGATCAGTCTCAGTCGTTGCCCGAGAAGATCGCGATCAGACGCAGGAACTCCATGTAGATCCAGACGAGGGTCATCGTCAGACCGAACGCGGCGAGCCAGGCCTCTTCCTTCGGCGCGCCGTACGCGATGCCGTCCTCGACCTGCTTGAAGTCCAGGGCCAGGAAGCAGGCGCCGAGCAGGATGCCCACGATGCCGAAGACGATGCCGAGGCCGCCGCTGCGGAAGCCCAGACCGTCACCGCCGCCGAAGACCATGAACAGCAGGTTCACGGCGGTCAGCAGCAGGAAGCCCATCGCGGCGGCCATCACGAAGCCGTAGAAGCGACGGTTGACGCGGATCCAGCCCGCCTTGTACGCCACGAGGACGCCGATGAAGACGGCCATCGTGCCGAGCACGGCCTGCATGGCCGCGCCGCTCGCGATGCGATTGTCGACGACGCTGGAGACGACGCCGAGGAAGACGCCCTCCAGGGCGGCATACGTCAGGATCAGCGCGGGCGAGGCCTTGCGCTTGAAGGCCTGGACGAGGCCGAGCACCATCGCGACGAGGCCGGCGCCGATCGCGATGCCGTACGACTTGCTGATGTTGGCGTCGTCCACCGGCAGCAGCGCCCAGGCGAGCGCGGCCGTGACCACGAGCGTGCCGAGCGTGGTCGCCGTGCGCATGACGACGTCGTCCATCGTCATGCGGCCGGACGTGGTCACGGGCGCCTGGGGCGCTCCGTACTGCGCGTCCTGCTGGGCGTACGGATTGGTGGCGTACGGGTTGCCCGAGGGGGCCTGCTGGCCACCGGCGTACGGGTTGCCCTGGTGGGTCTGGGTCGCGGCTGCGGGTCCCCCGGCCTGCGGCTGCGCGCCGAAGCCGGCGTAGCCGTTGTCGCGGCTGAACCCCCGTCGCGAGAAGACCGGGTTACTGCTCCTCATTTCACTCCTCCATGGCCACCGGGTGTGGCTTTGCTCCAAGAGTAATGCGTAGGCAAAAGGATGAGCCTAGTGCTTGGGGAGGATCTTTCCCTCACTGTGACCGAGAACGCGTGGGACTGCCCTGACTGTTCCCGGATCGGAACCCTTCCCCCGCACGAGTGGCACCAGCGAGACGGCGACGGCGCCGAGCACCGCGGCCACCGCGAAGGTGGTGAAGCCGAGCGACGCGTTGCCGCCCGCGACCACCGCCCCGCCCAGCCACGGCCCGACGACCGCCCCGGTGCGCCCGACGCCGGTGACCCAGCCGAGCCCGGTGGCGCGCTGCGCGGGCGGATAGACCGTGGGAGTGGCCGCGTAGACCATGACCTGCGCGGAGAAGAGCCAGATGCCGGTGACGAAGACGACGGCGTAGGCGACGCCGAGCGGCAGCTGGGCCCTGAGCAGGAAGGCGCCGCACGCGGTCAGCAGGAACCAGACGGCGGAGACCCGGACCGCGCCGAAGCGGTCCGCGGTGCGCCCCGCGGCCAGCATGCCGACGATGCCGCCCGCGTTGATGACCATGAGGAAGGTGACGGAGGAGGAGAGCGAGTAGCCGGAGGCCCGCATGAGCTCGGGGAGCCAGGTGGAGACGCCGTAGACGAGGAGCAGCCCGGCGAAGGAGGCGAGCCACAGGAGCGGGGTCGCCAGGCGCCGCCCCGGGGCGAAGAGCGCGGCGACGGCGGCGAAGCGGCCCCTCGCCCCGGTCTCGGGGGCCTCGGCGGGGGTCGGGGCCAGCAGCAGGTAGCGGGCGGCGACCGCCTCGGCCTCCCGGGCGCGCCCCTTGGCGAGCAGCACGCCCGGCGACTCCGGCAGCCACTTCCACACCAGCGGCACGGCGACCGCCGCGGGGAGCACGCCCGTCCAGAAGACGAGGCGCCAGCCGGGGCCGGGGCCGAGCGCGAGGCCGAGGCCCGTCGCCGCCATGCCGCCCGCGTGGTACGAGGTCATCATGAGGCCGGTGGCGAGCGCGGCGCGGCGCGGCGGCGCGAACTCGGCGACGATCGCGAGCCCGATCGGCATGAGCCCGCCGAGCCCGAGCCCGGAGACGAACCGCCCCGCTCCGAAGAAGACGGCACCCGGCGCGAGCGCGCAGAGCGCGGAGCCCAGCGAGAAGAGGACGACGCTGCCGGTCACCATCGGCCTGCGTCCGGCCCAGTCGGTGAGGGTGCCGCAGCCGAGGGCGCCGACGAGCATGCCGAAGGTGGTCCAGGAGCCGATGGTGCCCGCGGTGGACGGGGTGAAGCCGAGGTCGGGGTCGTCGACGAGGTGCGGGAGGACGGCGCCGTAGAGGTTGACGTCCATCCCGTCGAAGAAGACGACGAGCCAGCACAGGGCGATGACGGGGGCGACGGATCGGAAGGTGCGCTCGGGGGGCGGCGCTTGAGGGGTCACGGGTTCTTCCTTCTGGCCGGTCCTGCCGGTCCTCGGCGGCCGGGCCCTCAGTGGTCCAGGGGGAATCCGGTGTAGGCCTGTGCGAGGTCGGCATCGGCGGCACGCGCGGTGGTGATCCGGTCGAGCCGGGCCAGCTGGACGCGGTCCTCGAAGGGGGTGGCGCCGGGCGCGCGGTGGAGCAGGGTCGTCATCTCGCACGAGAAGCGCTCGGCCTGCCAGACGCGGCGCAGGCAGGTCCGGGAGTACGCGTCGAGGCGGCTCGGGTCGCCCTTCTCGCGGTACCGGATCAACGCGCGGGCGAAGGTGACGACGTCGCCGACCGCGAGGTTGAGGCCCTTGGCGCCGGTCGGCGGGACGATGTGCGCGGCGTCCCCGGCGAGGAAGAGGCGGCCGTGCCGCATGGGCTCGTGGACGTAGCCGCGCATGGGTGTGACGGACTTGGCGACGACGGGTCCGCGCCGCAGCGCCCAGGCCGGGTCGTCGGTCTCCAGGCGGCGGTCGAGCTCGTCCCAGATCGCCTCGTCGGTCCAGTCGCCGGGGTCGGTGCCGTCGGGGACTTGCAGGTACGCGCGCGTGACGGTCGGCGACCGCATGGAGAGGAGGGCGAAGCCCCGGTCGTGGCGGGCGTAGACCAGCTCGTCGTGGGAGGGCGGGACGTCGGCGAGGATGCCGAGCCAGCCGTAGGGGTACGTGCGCTCGAACGTCCGGGCGAGCCCCCGCGGTACGGCCTTGCGGGCCACGCCCCAGAAGCCGTCGCAGCCCACTACGTAGTCGCACGCCAGGCTCTCCTCGTGCCCCTCGTGCCGGAAGCGGACGCGCGGGTTCTCGGTCTCCGCGCCCGTCACCTCCAGTGCCTCCGCCCCGAAGAGCAGCGGGCCGCCGTCCGCCGACTGGAGGGCGATGAGGTCCTTGCAGACCTCGGTCTGGGCGTAGACCATCACGGATCTGCCGCCGGTCAGCGCGGGGAAGTCGACGCGGTGCCTGCGGCGGTCGAAGCGCAGTTCGATGCCGTCGTGCGGGAGCCCCTCGCGGTCCATGCGGGCCCCCGCCCCCGCCTCGCGCAGCACGTCGACGGTGCCCTGTTCCAGGATTCCGGCGCGCTGGCGCTGTTCCACGTACGCGCGGTCGCGGCTCTCCAGGACGACGGACGCGATGCCCGCGTTGTGCAGGAGGCGGGCGAGGAGCAGCCCGGCCGGTCCCGCTCCGATGATTCCGACGGTGGTGCGCACGCCGATCCCCTCACCTGGACAGCCCACTCTTGTTCGCCTGGTGAACTTTCGTTCATAATGTGCTGACGGGAGTCTCCGGTCGCGGCTGTGCGCTGTCAACGGTCGTGCGGCGCCCGTTTTCGCGAGACGAGGAGCGCCCGAGTGCCGGAAGAGTCCGTACGTCCCCTGGAGCGCGGCCTCGCCGTCCTGCGGGCGCTCACGGTGGCGGACGGGGCCCGCGCGAGCGACCTCGTACGCGCCACGGGGCTGGCCCGCTCCACGGTCGACCGGGTCGTGGCGACCCTGAACCACCTCGGCTACGTCCGCGTACGCGGCCAGGAACTGCGCCTCACCCCTCGCCTCATGGAGTTCGGCAACGCCTACCTCGCGGCCAGCGGCCTGACCGGCGAGGTGGCGGCGCGCGCCGCGCGGCTCGCGGACGAGCTCGACGAGTCGGTCTCGCTCGCCGTGCCCGACGGCGACGGGGTGCGCTTCGTGGCACAGGCCGCGCGGCGCCGCGCGATGTCGGTCGCCTTCCGCATCGGCGACCTGCTGCCGCCCGAACGGTGCGCGCCGGGCGCGCTGTTCGCTGCCGCGTGGGACGAGGAGCGGTGGGCGGCGTGGCGGGCCCGCGTCGCCGCCGGGCCCGCGGCGGCCGCCTTCCCCGCCCTGCCGCCGGGCCCCGCACCGGCGGACCTGCCGGACCTCGCGTCCCGCGTGGCCCGCTCCCGCGAGACGGGCTGGGCCCTGGACGACCAGCTGATCGAGCCGGGCCTGATCGCGGTGGCGGTCCCGGTGCGCGACGGCTCGGGCGACATCCGGTGCGCCCTCTCGGTGGTGAGCCACACCAGCAGACACACGGCGACGGCCCTGGCCGACGCGATGCTCCCGCGCCTGCACACGGAGGCGGAACACTTGGCGTCCCTTTGGACCGCGGGTGCGGGCGCGGGCGCGGGACCGGCTGAGGTAGGGGGGTTGGTTTCACCGGGAGGGTCGGGGGTGGCGGCCGTGGAGGGGGCCCCGGGCGCACCGGATGCGTCGGCCACACCGGATGCGTCGACCGCACGAGAGAGGTCGGCCACACCGGGCGCCTCAGCCGTACCGGACGCACCCTACGCACCGGACGCGGCCGACCCCCTCGCCGCCAAGGCCGACCTCGGCGCCGGGTTCCTGCAGTCGCTGGCCCGCGGCCTCACCGTGTTGCGGGCCCTCGGCGAGGCCCGCGGGGACGGGCTGCCGCTCACCGCGCTCGCCGCGGCCACCGGGCTGCCGAGGGCCACCGCGCGGCGCTGCCTGCGCACCCTGGAGCTCGCCGGGTACGCGGCCCACGACGGCCGGCTGTACCGCCCGCTCCCCCGCATCCTGGAGCTCGGCCACGCCGCCCTGTCCCGGCTCACCTTCGCCGAGCTGGCCGAGCCGCACCTGCGCGACCTGACGGACCGGGTGCACCAGTCGGCGTCCGTGACGGTCCTGGACGGCACGGACATCCTGTACGTCGCGCGGGCGGCGACGGTACGCGTCATGAGCGTGCGTATCACGGTCGGCACCCGCTTCCCCGCGTACGCCACCGCCATGGGACGGGTCCTGCTCGCCGGGCTGCCGGACGCGGAGCGCGCCCGCCTCCTGCGGGCCGCGCCGCCGCGCGCCCTCACCCCGCACACCGTGACCGACCCCGGCGAGCTCGCCCGGCTCGTGGACCGGGTCGCCGCCGACGGCCACGCGGTCGCCGACCAGGAGCTGGAGGAGGGCCTGCGCTCGGTCGCCGTGCCGGTCAGGGACGCGCGGGGCAGGGTCGTCGCGGCGCTGAACGTGGCGCGGCACGCCGGTTCGGGCCCGGCGTCCGCGACCCGCGACGCCCTGCTCCCCGTACTGCGCGAGACCGCGGCGGCGATCGAGACCGACCTGCACACCGCGGCCCGCTTCAACAGGGATGTGGAGAAGGTGATCTGACGGGGGGTCAGGGTAAAGGGGGGCGGCCCTGGGGCGTCGCACCACGCGCGCACGAGCCGCACACGAGGGCGGCGGAGTGCAGCGGAAGTGCCCGGAGCCGGACTCGAACCGGCACGCCCCCGAGGGGCAGCGAGGTTTAAGCTCGCCGTGTCTGCATTCCACCATCCGGGCAGGCCATGGGCTCCGCGTCGAGGCTTCGACCCTATCGGGAGGCATCCCCCGAACAGCGGAGAGAGAGCCCGATGTTGTCTTATTTTATTGACGTCTGAGGGTGCATCAGTCCACGGCTCACTCCATCGGCACATGCCGGAGGCCTTTCCCCGGCCCCGGCCGGTCTCGTGGGCCTCTGCACGGAATGACGGAATTTAGCCGCCCTGACGGCCCCGTCCCCCCTTTCTCCCCCTTTCCGCATCAGGGATACGTGTCATCCCCAGGTATGACAGGGCAGCCTCAAGTCCGACTGGAGAGGGCCCCCGGAACCGGATCAGGGGGTGACTCCAGGGCGCTGATCGGCCAGGACGATGGAATACGTCCCCACACGTCGTCCCGACAGGAGCTCGTCCCGTGACCACCACCCCCTTCGCCACCCGCGCCACCGCCGTGGCGGCGCGCGCCACGGAACTCTCCAAGGTGTACGGACAGGGTGAGACCCAGGTGGTCGCCCTGGACCGCGTCTCCGTCGACTTCGGGCAGGGCGAGTTCACCGCGATCATGGGCCCCTCGGGCTCCGGCAAGTCCACCCTGATGCACTGCGTCGCGGGCCTGGACAGCTTCAGCTCCGGCTCCGTGCGCATCGGCGAGACCGAGCTGTCCACGCTCAAGGACAAGCAGCTCACCAAGCTCCGCCGGGACAAGATCGGCTTCATCTTCCAGGCGTTCAACCTGCTGCCGACCCTGACCGCCCTGGAGAACATCACGCTGCCGATGGACATCGCGGGCCGCAAGCCGAACCGGGAGTGGCTGGAGCAGGTCATCGAGATGGTCGGTCTCTCCGGGCGCCTCAAGCACCGCCCCACCGAGCTCTCCGGCGGCCAGCAGCAGCGCGTCGCCGTGGCCCGTGCGCTCGCCTCCCAGCCGGAGATCATCTTCGGTGACGAGCCGACCGGAAACCTCGACTCGCGCTCGGGCGCCGAGGTCCTGGGCTTCCTGCGCAACTCGGTGCGCGACCTGGGGCAGACCGTCGTGATGGTCACCCACGACCCGGTGGCCGCGTCGTACGCGGACCGCGTGATCTTCCTCGCCGACGGGCGGGTCGTCGACGAGATGCACCGGCCGACGGCGGACGGGGTGCTCGACCGGATGAAGCACTTCGACGCGAAGGGCCGCACGAGCTAGTGGCCGCTCGGCCTCGAGCGGGCGTTCCGTCCGCCGCCCCGGCCGAGCTCCCTCCGGGACTGCGGGCCGTTCGTGGCTGAGCGCGCAGTTCCCCGCGCCCCTGGGAAAGCCCCTGCGGGGCATTTCCCCTCTCACCTCCCCCCTGGACTCACACCCATGTTCCGTACCGCCCTGCGCAACGTGCTCGCGCACAAGGCCAGGCTGCTGATGACCGTGCTCGCCGTCATGCTCGGCGTCGCCTTCGTCTCCGGCACCCTCGTCTTCACCGACACCTTCGGCAACGCCTACAAGAACAAGTCGGCGAAGAGCTTCGACCACGTCTCCGTGGCCGTCCTGTCCGACGGCAGCTCCGACAGCGATTCCTCCGACGGCGGCGAGCGGCGCTCCAAACTCACCGACGCCCTCCTGAAGAAGACCCGGGCCCTGCCCGGCGCGGACTCCGCCATCGGGTCCGTCAGCGGCTTCACCGCGCTCGCCGACAAGAACGGCAAGCTGGTCGGCGGCGAGTGGGGTACCACCGGGACCAACTACTACCCGGGCAAGGGCGGCAAGGACCCGCGCTACGACTTCACCGCGGGCACCGCCCCGAAGTCCGTCGCCGCCATCGCCCTCGACAGCCGTACCGCCGAGCGCACCGGCTACAAGGTGGGCGACACCGTCCGCTACTCCACCGACGGCCCGGTGCGGACCGCGAAGGTCAGCGGCATCTTCGACACCGACGACGGCAGCGTGGTCGCGGGCGGCAGCCTGGTGGTCTTCGACAACAAGACCGCGCTCAAGGAGCTCAACAAGACCGGCTACGACGAGATCGACGTCAAGGCGGCCTCCGGCACGTCCGAGGCGGCCCTGAAGAGCTCGGTCGAGAAGCTCCTGCCCAAGGACGCCTCGCTGATGACGGGCGGCGAGCTCAAGAGCCAGCAGGACGACATGATCGAGCGCGGCACCAGCTCGATGAGCCAGGTCCTGCTGATCTTCGCCGGTATCGCCCTCTTCGTCGGCATCTTCATCATCGCCAACACGTTCACCATGCTGGTCGCCCAGCGCACCAAGGAACTCGCCCTGATGCGGGCGGTCGGTGCCTCGCGCCGCCAGGTGACGCGCTCCGTGCTCATCGAGGCGTTCCTCGTCGGCCTGGTCGCCGCCGTCGCGGGCTTCGCGCTCGGCATCGGCGTGGCCGTGGGCCTGGAGACCCTGATGAACTCCGGCGGTGCCGCGCTGCCCGAAGGCCCCCTCGTCATCGGCCCGACCACCGTGCTCGCCGCGCTCCTGATCGGCGTGGTCGTCACCATGCTGGCCGCCTGGCTGCCGGGCCGCCGCGCCGCCAGGATCCCGCCGGTCGCCGCCATGAACAGCGTCCACGCGACGCCCACGACGCGCGGCCTGATCGTCCGCAACACCATCGGCTCGATCGTCGTCGCCCTCGGCACGCTGCTGCTCTTCAACGACGACAACTACGTGATGGCGGGCGGCGCGGCGGTCATCCTCGTCGGCGTCATCGTCCTCACGCCGCTGCTGTCCCGCCCGTTCATCGCCGCCTCCGCGCCGCTCCTGAAGACGTTCGGCGTCACCGGCAAGCTGTCCCGCCTCAACTCGGTCCGCAACCCGCGCCGCACCGCCTCCACCGCCTCGGCCCTGATGATCGGCCTCACCCTGATCACGGCGATGACGGTCGTCGCGATGTCCATGGGCAGCGCCATCGACAAGATGGCGGCCGGTTCCCTGAAGGCCGACTACAGCGTCTCGATGGCGAACTTCCAGCCGCTGACCCCCGAGGTCCGCGGCAAGCTGGACAAGCTCCCCGAGGTCGAGGCGACCAGCCCGCTGCGCACCGCGTACGGCGAGGCCGACGGCAGCTGGTCCACCATCTCCGGCGTCGACCCGAAGACCTTCGGCAAGCTGATCGGCATGGACTTCACCAGCGGCTCGCTCGACGGCCTCGCGTCCGGCGGCGCGCTCATCGACGAGGACACCGCCAAGGACACGGACCTGAAGGCGGGCGACACCTTCCCGCTGAAGTTCGACGACGACGACAAGACGGTCCGGCTGAAGGTCGCCGGAGTCTACGAGCGCAACGAGATGCTCAGCGGCGTCTTCGCTCCCACCTCCGTCGTCGACCCGCACCTCGACAAGCTCGTCGACAAGCAGGTGCTCGTGAAGATGAAGGACGGCACCTCCGACAAGGCCGAGAACGCCATCATCGACGCCCTGGGCGACAACCCCGCCATCACCGTCCGGGACAAGGCCGCGATCAGCAACCAGGTCGCGGGCGGCATCAACATGATCCTCAACATGCTGTACGGCCTCCTGGGGATGGCCATCCTGATCGCGGTGCTCGGTGTCATCAACACCCTGGCCATGTCGGTCTTCGAGCGGAAGCACGAGATCGGCATGTTGCGGGCCATCGGCCTCGACCGTGCGAAGGTCAAGCAGATGGTGCGCCTCGAAGCGGTCATCATCTCGCTGTTCGGCGCGGTGCTCGGCATCGGTCTCGGGCTCTTCATGGCCTGGGCGATGGGCAGCAGCATCAGCGACGCGATGACGACGTACACGATGGAGATCCCGTTCGGCCGCATCGCGGTCTTCCTGGGGATCGCGGCCCTGGTCGGCGTCCTCGCGGCGATGTGGCCGGCCCGCAGCGCGGCGCGGCTGAATCCGCTGCTCGCCATCAAGAGCGAGTAGCGCTCCCGCGGGGGGGGACCGTTCAAAGGGCCCTGGGTGAGGTTTCCTCGTCCAGGGCCCTTCGGGTGTTCGGTGTATCGCCGCTTCGCGGCTCGTCCTCAAACGCCGGACGGGCTGGAACCACGCCCCGGACAGGCTGGGCCTATCGCCACGCTCTGGCGCGCAGCGGCATCCCTGAAGAGCCCGTCTCCGGGGTCTTCACCGCCAGGACCTGGTTCACGCCGATGCGGTTGCGTTCGAAGGCCAGGGCGGAGGCGGCCATGTAGAGGCGCCAGACGCGGGCCCGGCCCGGCGAGGTGAGGCGCTGGCCTTCGGCCCAGTGCGCCTCCAGGTTCGCGACCCAGCGGCGCAGCGTGAGGGCGTAGTGCTCGCGGATCGCCTCCAGGTCGCGGACCTCGAATCCGGCCCGCTCCAGGAGCGCGACCGTGCTGCCCACAGGCGCCAGCTCCCCGTCGGGGAAGACGTACGCGTCGATGAACTCGTCCACGCTGTACGCCGATTCGTCGGCCTGCGGACGCCGCGCGATCTGGTGGTTGAGCAGCCGTCCGCCGGGGCGCAGCAGGGCGTACAGGTCGTGCGCGTACTCCAGGTAGCGCTCGGCGCCGACGTGTTCGGCCATGCCGATGGAGCTGATGGCGTCGTAGGGCCCGTCGCGTACGTCGCGGTAGTCCTGGACGCGGATCTCGATGCGGTCCGTCAGCCCCTCCTCGGCGATCCGCTTCCTGGCGTAGGCGGCCTGTTCCTGCGAGAGGGTGACGCCCACGACGCTCACGCCGTACTCGCGGGCCGCGTGGATCGCCATGGAACCCCAGCCGCAGCCGACGTCGAGCAGGCGCATGCCGGGCCGCAGGCCGAGCTTGCGCGCGACGATGTCCAGCTTGTCGCGCTGGGCGTCCTCCAGGGTGGAGCCGGGCGACTCCCAGTACGCGCACGAGTAGACCATCGAGGGGCCGAGGACCAGCTCGTAGAAGTCGTTGCCGACGTCGTAGTGGTGGCTGATGGCCTGCCGGTCGCTGCCCTTGGTGTGGCGGTGGAGGCGGCCGCGTCTGCGCATCTCCTCGGGCGGCGGGGAGGGCGGCAGGAAGGGCGCCGAGAGGGCGAGCAGCGAGCGGGCGGCGGCGCGGACCTCGGGGTCGTGCAGGGCTTCCCGCAGGCCCCCGGCGTCCTCGTCGCGCTCCCAGATGTACTCCGCGAGCCGGTCGAGGACCTCGTACAGGTCGCCGTCGACGTCCAGGTCCCCGGCCACCCAGGCGCGGGCGAGGCCCAGCTCGCCCGGCTTCCACAGCAGGTGGCGCAGGGCCCGGCGGTTGCGCACGACGACGACGGGGGCGCCCGGCGGGCCCGCCTCCGACCGGTCCCAGGCGCGGACGCGCACGGGAAGCGGGGCTCCGATGAGCCGCTCGGCGAGATTCTGCAGCCGCAGTGCGGCGTCGTGCATGACGCACCTCCGAATGGGCCTCCCCGCCCGGCTGGAATCGGGGCTCGGGGGAGGCGGGTCCCGGGACGGTCCAACACCACGTAAACACCGGAACCCCCCGGGCGCAGTCCCGTTGCGGCGTCACGGAAGGGCAAAATAGATGGCTATCGCATCTACTTGTTCACGGGGAGGCCGAAGAGGTCATGTACCCGGGACCCGGGTGCGCCGAAGGGGGCCGCCCGCACCACGGATGGCGGGCGGCCCCCTTCGGGGTGGATCAGCGACGCGAGGTCAGGAGGCCTTCGCCCGCTCCTCGGTCTTCGCCGCGGGGGCCGGCTCGGCCGCCACCGCGGGCTTCGGGGCGGGCTTGGCCGCCTCGTAGAACTCCTCGCGCGGCGTCTCCATGGCGCCGAGCGAGACGACCTCGCGCTTGAGGAACATGCCGAGGGTCCAGTCCGCGAAGACGCGGATCTTGCGGTTGAACGTCGGCATCGCCATGCCGTGGTACGCGCGGTGCATGTACCAGGCGAGACGGCCCTTGAGCTTGATCTTCATCTTGCCCATGACGATCATCGCGACGCCCTTGTGCAGGCCGAGACCGGCGACCGCACCCTTGTTGGCGTGGCTGTACTCCTTCTGCGGGAAGCCCCGCATGCCGGAGATCACGTTGTCGCCGAGGACCTTCGCCTGACGCAGCGCGTGCTGGGCGTTCGGCGGGCACCAGGCGTTCTCGTTGCCGGCCTTGCGGCCGACCACGTCCGGCACCTGGGCGTTGTCGCCCGCGGCCCAGATGTAGTCCGTGCCCTGCACCTGGAGCGTCGTCTGGGTGTCCACGTGGCCGCGCGGGCCGAGCGGCAGACCGAAGCGGGACAGCGCCGGGTTCGGCTTGACGCCCGCGGTCCACACGATGGTGTTGGAGTCGACCTCGAGGCCGTTGTTCAGGACCACGTGGCCGTCCACGCAGGAGTCCATGCCGGTCTTCAGGTAGACCTCGACACCGCGGCCTTCCAGGTGCTCCTTGCCGTACTGGCCGAGCTTCGGGCCGACCTCGGGGAGGATCTTGTCCGCGACGTCGACGAGCACGAAGCGCATGTCCTCGCGCTTGACGTTGCTGTAGTACTTGGCCGCGTCGCGGGCCATGTCCTCGACCTCGCCGATGGTCTCCGCGCCCGCGAAGCCACCGCCGACGAAGACGAAGGTCAACGCCTTGCGGCGGACCTCCTCGTCCGTCGTGGAGTCAGCCTTGTCGAGCTGCTCCAGGACGTGGTTGCGCAGGCCGATGGCCTCCTCGATGCCCTTCATGCCGATGCCCTGCTCGGCGAGGCCGGGGATCGGGAAGGTGCGGGAGACCGCGCCCATCGCGATGACGAGGTAGTCGAAGGGCAGCTCGTAGGCCTCGCCGACGAGCGGCGCGATCGTGGCCACCTTGCGGTCCTGGTCGATGGTGGTGACCCGGCCGGTGAGGACCTCGGCCCTCGGCAGTACGCGTCGCAGCGGTACGACGACGTGCCGGGGCGAGATGCTGCCTGCGGCGGCTTCGGGGAGGAAGGGCTGGTAGGTCATGTACGAACGGGGGTCGACGACCGTGACGGTCGCCTCTCCGAAGCGCATCTTCTTGAGAATGCGCCGAGCTGCGTACAGGCCTACGTACCCACCGCCTACTACGAGGATCCTGGGACGCTCCGTGGTGCTCATGCCATCGAGTATCCACCCGCCCGACGGGGGTCGCTCGTGCGCCCCTTCACAAGCATGCGGAGGGCCTCTGCTACACTTCGCCGCCCACGTGACGGAGGTCATGGCGCCGCAGGGGAACCACGGTGCCACACGAGTCGTTGTTCACCCCTTGTGAGCTGCACTCCGAGGCCTCGTACGGAGTGGACCACTGGAGCGCGAGGCGTCCCGTCCGGACCCGTGCACCGCTCCGATCCCACGGCGCGCGCCCGGCGCGGGCCCCGTTCGGACGCCGGGGACCCCCTCACCTCGCCCATCAGGGCCGTTTTCCTTGTGAAGAACTTCACGAAGTTTCCCGACGCGCTGTCGCCGGAGGCCCTCCAGACCCCCCTGGCGACCGCTCAGACGGTACAGGACGCGCTCAGGCGTACCCCTGCCGGACCCGCTCCGCGACCTGTTCGGGCCCGTCCCCCGTTCGGCCCAGCCCTCCGCGCCGCGGCCCGGCGCCGCGCGGAGAGTGGGGGCAAGCCGACAAGGGAGGTTTCCCATGCGGAAAGCAGACCTGTACGCCCTGGATCTGACCGGGGCGAAGTGGCACAAGAGCAGCTACAGCGGGCCCGACGGCAACTGCGTCGAGGTGGCGGTGCTGCCGCACGGCGCCGTGGCCCTGCGCGACTCGCGCAACCCCGGCCGCGGGGACCTGCGCTTCACCCGGGACGAGTGGTCCGCCTTCCGGGACGGCACACGGGACGGCGAGTTCGGCTGACCGGCGGCGGCCGACCGGCACCGACACACCGCCCCGCCCCCGACTTCAGGCTCAGGCTTCAGGAGAGGTCGGGGGCGGCCTGCGCCTGGTCCTCGATCTCCTGCGCCACCTTGTACGCGATGCCGTCGAGGATGTCGTGCTCCGAGACGACGACCTCGCGGGCGCCCACCCTGTCCATGATCGCGAGCAGCACGAGGGCGCCCGACGCAATGACGTCGACACGGCCCGCGTGCATCACCGGGATCGCTGCGCGCTCGTCGTGCGTGGCGCGGATCAGCCGCTCCACGATGGCGCTGACCTGCTCGTAGGGAATCCGGGAGTGGTGGATCGCCCGCCAGTCGTACGTGTCGAGACCCAGGGCGATCGCGGCGACGGTGGTCACCGAGCCCGCCAGGCCCACGAGCGTGCGGGCCTCCTTGAGCGGGACCGTCCGCTCGGCGAGGTCGAGCGCCGCCTCGATGTCGGCGCGGATGGCGTCGAGCTGTCCCGACTCCGGCGGGTCGGTGACGACCCCGTCGCGTACGAGATGGCGCTCGGTCATGCGCACGCAGCCGACGTCGACCGAGCGGGCCGCCTGCACCTCGTCGGTGCCGACCACGAACTCGGTGGAGCCGCCGCCGATGTCCACGACCAGGTAGGGCGTGGCGAGGTCGTCCCGCCCCGTCAGCTCCTTGGTCGCGCCGGTGAAGGAGAACTCCGCCTCCTGGTCGCCGCTGATGACCTCCGGCTCGACGCCGAGGATGTCCAGGACGCCGCTGACGAACGCGTCGCGGTTCTCCGCGTCGCGGGACGCGGAGGTGGCGACGAAGCGGACGCGCTCGGCGCCGTGCTCCTTGATGACGGCGGCGTACTCGCGGCACGCCGCGAAGGTGCGCTCCAGGGCGTCGGGGGCGAGGCGGCCCGTCCGGTCGACGTCCTGGCCCAGCCGGACGATCGTCATCCGCCGGTCCAGGTCAACCAGTTCGCCCGTGACGGGGTCGGCGTCCGCGACGAGCAGGCGGATCGAGTTGGTGCCGCAGTCGATGGCGGCGACGCGGGTCACTCGCTCTCCTCGGCGGCGCACGGCGTGACGCAGGGGCCCTTGGCCCACCACTCGGGAAGCATCGCGATGGCCTCGTCGCCCAGCGGGTTCACGCCGGGGCCCGCGGCCAGCGAGTGGCCGACCAGGACGTGCAGGCACTTCACGCGGTCCGGCATGCCGCCCGCGCTCGGGAAGCCCTCCAGGACCTCGATGGCGTCACGGCGCGCGATGTAGTCCTCGTGCGCCTTGCGGTAGGCGGCGGCCAGTTCGGGGTCCGTCCGCAGCCGCTCCGACATCTCCCTCATCACGCCGTTGGCTTCGAGGGTGCCGATCGCGGACGCGGCCCGCGGGCACGTCAGGTAGTACGTCGTGGGGAACGGCGTACCGTCCGGGAGGCGCGGCGCCGTCTCGACGACGTCCGGCTGGCCGCAGGGGCAGCGGTGCGCGATGGCCCGCAGGCCGCGCGGCGGGCGGCCGAGCTGCTGCTTGAAGGCCTCGACGTCGGCGTCGGTCGGCTCGGTGCGCGAGGTGGTCGGCGGAGGCGTGTGCATGCCTGTCTTTCCATGTCCGTGGGTCAGTCGTCGGGGCGGTCGGCCTTGTCGACGCCGTCCCAGACGTTCGAGTACCAGGGGCGCGAGGCCGCCCCCTGGTCCGTGCGCCGGCTCCTGGCCGCCGCGGGGTCGATCACCGTGAAGCCGGTCTCGCCGGGCATCACGTAGTGCAGGCGGTCCCGGATGCGCTGCTCCGCGTACGCGTCGTCCTGCCAGCGGGCCTTCTCGTCGCGGAGCTTCTCGACGTCCGCCTGGTGCTCGGCCTGCTGCCGGCGCAGGTCGTCGATCTCGGCGCGCTGCGAGACGTACTGCCGCATCGGGTACGCGAGCGCGACGACCAGCGAGCAGAGCACGAGCGCGAGGAGGGCCGCGCGGCCGGTGAGCCGGGAGCGGCGGGCCTGCCTCTTGGTCTGGGAGCGGTAGACGCGCTCGGCGGTCTGCTCGCCGAGCAGCCGCAGGCGGGTCGCGGTGGAGAACCGGTCCTTGGTCCCGGCCTTGGCCATGGTTCCGTCTCCCCAGAGCAGCGCCTCAACGTACCTACGTCCCCGCACACGGTACGGGACCGGGTGCGGGGACGTAGGTAACTACGTGGCGTCGAGCGCTGCTCGGGCCGTGCTTCGGCTGCTGCGCCGGGTCCGCTACTCGGCGGAGCGGAAGCGCGGGAACGCGCTGCGCCCGGCGTAGACCGCGGCGTCGTCGAGGATCTCCTCGATGCGCAGCAGCTGGTTGTACTTGGCGACGCGCTCGGAGCGGGCCGGGGCGCCGGTCTTGATCTGGCCGCAGTTGGTGGCGACGGCGAGGTCGGCGATGGTGACGTCCTCGGTCTCGCCGGAGCGGTGCGACATCATGCACTTGAAGCCGCTGCGCTGGGCCATCTCGACGGCGTCCAGGGTCTCGGTCAGCGAACCGATCTGGTTGACCTTGACGAGCAGGGCGTTGGCCGAGTTCTCCTCGATGCCGCGGGCCAGGCGCTCGGGGTTGGTGACGAACAGGTCGTCGCCGACGAGCTGCACCTTGTCGCCGAGCTTCTCGGTGATGGTGTTCCAGCCGGCCCAGTCGTCCTCGAACAGCGGGTCCTCGATGGAGACCAGCGGGTAGGAGGCGACGAGCTCCGCGTAGTACTCGGTCATCTCGGCGGCCGAGCGGGACTTGCCCTCGAACTCGTAGCTGCCGTCCTTGTAGAACTCGGACGCGGCGACGTCGAGCGCGAGCGCGACCTGCTCGCCGGGGACGTAACCGGCCTGCTTGATGGCCTCAAGGATGAGGTCGAGCGCGGCGCGGTTGGAGTCCAGGTTCGGGGCGAAGCCGCCCTCGTCGCCGAGGCCGGTGGAGAGGCCCTTCTCCTTCAGCACCTTCTTGAGGGTGTGGTAGACCTCGGTGCCCCAGCGCAGGGCCTCGGAGAAGGACTCCGCGCCGATCGGGGCGATCATGAATTCCTGGATGTCGACGTTCGAGTCGGCGTGCGACCCGCCGTTCAGGATGTTCATCATCGGGACGGGCAGCAGATGCGCGTTCGGGCCGCCGAGGTAGCGGAACAGCGGCAGGTCGCTGGCCTCGGAGGCGGCGTGCGCGACGGCGAGCGAGACGCCGAGGATGGCGTTGGCGCCGAGCGAGCCCTTGTTGTCGGTGGCGTCCAGGTCGAACATGGCCTGGTCGATCAGGCGCTGCTCGGTGGCGTCGTAGCCGACGAGCTCCGGGCCGATCTGCTCGATGACGGCGAGGACGGCCTTCTCGACGCCCTTGCCCTGGTAACGGTTGGGGTCACCGTCACGGAGTTCGATGGCCTCGAAGGCACCGGTGGAGGCACCGGACGGAACGGCGGCACGACCGGTGCTGCCGTCGTCGAGGCCGACCTCGACCTCGACCGTGGGGTTGCCTCGGGAGTCCAGGATTTCCCGGGCTACGACGACGTCGATGGACGGCACGAGCATCTCCTTCTGGGAGTGTGACGCGTATACGCAATGACGCGGACCGTTTCGGCCCTGCGTCTCCCGAGCCTAACCGGCTCCGGGGCTTCAGCCAGCCGACCGCCCGTCCCGTGGGACGAACAAGAGGCCAAATCCCCTGGAAACAGGACGATGGACCGCGTTTCTACTCGCTAGTAGCGAACAAGCCGGGCGGCCCGGGCAGGGGCGGACATGGCCCCGCCCCGGTGCGTACGGGGGATACGCGCACCGGGGCGGGGAGCCCGTGGGGACGGGGGTACGGCCGTGCGTCCGCCGAGGCACGGCCGTGACCGGGCGGGTCAGCTCAGGTGCAGCTGCTGGCCCGGGTAGATCATGTCGGCGTTGTCGATGATGTCACCGTTGAGCTTGTACACCTTGTGCCAGCCGCCCTTGACGTGCTCCGCCTGGGCGATCTTGGACAGGGTGTCGCCCGTCTTGACCTTGTACTCGCCGTCGCCCTTCTTGACCGTCTTGCCGGTCGGGGTCTCGACGGTCTTCTTGCTCTCGGTCTGCGGCGCGGGCTGCGGCTTCGGGGCGGCCTGCTGCTGCTTCGGAGCGGCCTGCTGCTGCGTCTGCTGCGGCTGGGGCTTGGACTCCTGCTGCTGCGGGGCCTGCTGCTGCGAGCCGCCGCCGCTGTTGTTCGAGGCGCCCGAGAGGCCGACGCCACAGCTCGGCCAGGCACCCTTGCCCTGACCCGCGAGGACCTTCTCGCCGATCTCGATCTGCTGGGCCTTGGTCGCCTTGTCGGCGGAGGGCGCGTACTTGGTGCCGCCGTACGCGGCCCAGGTGGACGGCGAGAACTGCAGGCCGCCCTGGTAGCCGTTGCCGGTGTTGATCGACCAGTTGCCGCCGGCCTCGCACTGGGCGACGCGGTCCCACTCGGAGTCGGTGGCGGCGGAGGCCGAACCGGCGGCCATCAGCGGGGCAGCGACCGCGACACCGGTGACGCCGGCGAGCGTGGCGACACGGGTGGCCTTGGACGGACGACGGTGCTTGCCCTTGCTGGAAAACAGCATGAGTGATCCCCTCACCGACGCCTGCGAGGTGAGCTGTCGGGTTCGGGCCGATGTGGTTGCCCGGCCGCGCTCACAGAGCGCGGCTTCACCCCTAGCCGTTCCCGTCCGTCTCGCGGCGCCCAGCCCTACGGCTGTGCGTCCCCTCAACGGACGGACCCGGCGCAAACCTTGGGTCCCCCGCTCCTGCCTACGGCGCTCGAAGCGACGACTGTTCCCGTCCGGCCGTTGGCAGGATTCGGCGTACCGACCGGCGGGGCCCACCAATGGCGAGCGGTGACGACGGTAATCACGTCTTCCACACAATTTCAAAGACGATCAGGGCTTCTGAGACCCATGTCTCACTCGCGCCAAAGCGGACATACGACGCGAAGGCCCCGTCCGACTCTTCGTCAACTACCGTTACTTTTCGCCCAGATCGAGGCTCTGACCGGGGAGAATGAGGTCCGGGTCGCCGCCGACGGTCTTCTTGTTCTCGGTGTAGAGCTCGTGCCAGCCGCCCTCGACGTCGAGGTCGTCCGCGATGACCGAGAGGTTGTCCCCGGAGCGCACCGTGTACGTCCCGTCGGCGACCGCTCCGGTGCGCTCCTCGCCGCGCGAGGCGTGCCGTCCGGGACGCCCGCCCGCACCCTCGCTCTCGTCCGCGCGGTCGCCCCGGTGGCGCCCCGCGGAGGAGCCCGAACCCTCGGAGGGGGCCGTCGCGTCCTCGGCGTCCGGCGAAGTGCCGTCCTTCTCCCCGGACTTGCCCGTGCCGGACGCGTCATCGGCGCCGTCCGCCTCGCCCTTGTGACCCTTGTCGCCCTTTTCGCCGGACTCGTCGTGATTCTTGTCTCGCGCGTCGCCCGCGTCACCGGAGGGCTTCTCCGGGTCCGCGGACGGGTCGTCGGAGGGATCGGCGGAGTCGGCCGGGTCGGCGGACGACTCACCCTTCTCCGCGCCCTTGTCCTTGCCCTTGTCCTTGCCGTCGGAGCTGCCGGAGTCATCGGCGGAGCCGGAGTCCTTGGCACCCTCGGGCCCGTCGGCGCCGGTCCGGCCCGACGGGTCGGACGGCTCCCCGGTGACGGGCGCGCCCGGGTCCACGTCGGCCGCGGCGCCGCCGTCGGTGAGCCCGGCGATCGGCGCGCAGCTCGGCCAGGCGGCGGTGCCCCGGTCGCCAAGGACCTTCTCGGCGACGGAGATCTGCTGGGACTTGGAGGCCTGGTCGGCGCTCGGCGCGTAGTCGAGGCCGCCGTGGCTCTCCCAGGTGTCCTGGGAGAGCTGGAGCCCTCCGTAATAACCGTTGCCGGGGTTCGCGCTCCACGCGCCGCCGCTCTCGCACTGGGCGAGCTTGTCCCACGTGTCGGTGGAGGCGGCGCTCGCGCTGGTGGCGGCGAGCAGCGGGATGGCGATGGCTGATCCGGTGACGCCTGCCGCGACGATGAGAGCCGGGGCCTGGCGGGGGCGTCGGTGACGACCTTGACCGGAGAGCATGCGGTTGCCTTTCAGGAGACTGCAGCGACGGCTGGGGCGCCCGGGGGCGCCCAAGTCGTCGTGAACGTAGCCGCAGTCGAACGCTTGTCACAAGTCGGTGCAGCGGAGATCACGTGAACATCACAGTCGTGACGGCCCGTCAGCCCCGGGTCGGCGGCTGTGCGTTTGTGAACTTCACCGGCAGCGTGCGCAGTCCCCGCATGATCAGCCCGCCACGCCACCGCAAATCGGCGGGATCCGACGCGAGTTGCAGGTCGGGGAGGCGTCTGAGCAGCGTCGCGAGGGCGGTCTGCCCCTCCAGCCTGGCGAGCGGAGCACCGAGGCAGTAGTGGATTCCGTGCCCGTATCCGAGGTGCTGGTTGTCGCGGCGGGAAAGGTCCAGGGTGTCGGGCGAGTCGAAGCGGGCCGGGTCGCGGTCGGCGGCGGCGAGCACGACGAGGACGGGGTCTCCCGCGGCGATGTCCTGCCCGCCGACGCGGACCGCCTCGGTCGCGAACCGCCAGGTGGCGAGCTCGACGGGCCCGTCGAAGCGGAGGAGTTCCTCGACGCCGGTCTCCAGGAGCCCGGTGTCGCCCTCGGCCAGCGCCCGCTGCAGCCGCTCGCGCTGTTCGGGGTGGGTGAGCAGCGCGTACAGGCCGTTGCCGATGAGGTTGACGGTGGTCTCGAAGCCGGCGAAGAGAAGGATGAAGGCCATGGCGGCCGCCTCGTTCTCGGTGAGGTGCTCGCCGTGGTCGGAGGCCTTGATGAGGCCGGAGATGAGGTCGTCGCCCGGATCGAGGCGCTTTCGGTGGATGAGCTCGGCGAGGTAGCCGCGCATCTTCTTCACCGACCGGGCCACACCGCCCCGCGGCCCGCCCCCGTGGCGGATCATCATGCCCGCCCAGTCGCGGAAGTCGTCCTGGTCCTCGCGGGGGACGCCGAGCAGGTCGCAGATGGCGTAGATGGGGAGCGGGAAGGCGAACTCGTGGATGAGGTCGGCCGCGCCCTCCGCCCCGCCGTGCTTGTCGGCGAGCGTGTCGATGAGGGAGTCCGTCAACTCCTGCACGCGCGGCGCGAACTCGGCCACCCGGCGCGGTGTGAACGCCTTCGCGACGAGCCGGCGCAGGCGGGTGTGGTCCGGCGGGTCGATGTTGAGCAGATGCGTCATCAGCTCGGCCTTGCGCTCGCCGGGGATGCCGGTCTTGCCCTTGGCGTGGGCGGGCTCGTCGTGGTGGGCCGGGTTCTTGCTGAGCCGCTGGTCCGCGAGGGCCTGCCGCGCGTCCGCGTACCGGGTGACGAGCCAGGCCTCCACGCCGCTGGGCAGGGTGGTGCGGTGCACGGGGGAGTTCTCGCGCAGCCAGGCGTACGCCGGGTAGGGGTCGGTGGCGAACTCCCAGGTGAAGAGTTCCGGCTGCGGGGGCGGGGGCGTCCCGGGGGCGGAGGTGGCTCCTGCGGGGCAGGTCGCGGGCGGCTGGTCGTGCATGCCGTCGACGGTATCCCCAGGGCGAGCGCCGTACGGACCTGACCGGGGCCCGTACTCAACCGGGGTCCATGCTGGAGTCCAGGCCCGCGTCCCGGATCGGGTCCCGGCCGGGTTCCTTGCCGGTCGGGCGGAGCAGGCCCTTGAGGCGCCGGGTGGCGGAGGCGTCGCCCTCGGCCTCGGCGATGCGGAAGTAGTGGACGGCGAGGTGCTGGTGGACCTGGCCGAGCAGCGCCGCCGCCCCGGCCTCGCCCGCGTCGGCGGCGACCGTCAGGTGGGGGACCGCTTCCGTGTACGCGACGCGGATGGCCAGGAGGTGGCCGAGGTGGCCCGCGGCGCGGGCGTTCCCCCGGTCCGCGGCCTTGCGGAACCAGTCCTCGGCGACCTCCGTGTCCCCCGTGTCCTGGGCGAGGAGGCCGAGCCACATCATGGCCCGGGAGTCCCCGCTCGCGGCGCGGGGCGTGAAGGCCAGCCGAAAGGCGGCCACCAGGCCGTTCAGCTCGTCCCCGTCGTGCGGGGCCAGGTCCTCGATCGCGCGGATCCACACGCGGTCCGGGACCGCCGGTTCCGTGCGGGCCGCGTCCGCGACCAGGGAGCCGTACGCCCGCCACGTGCCGGGCCACTCCCCCGGTACGAGCAGACCCGTCACGCCGTGCCGGGGCGCGGTGGCCCAGGCGAGCGCCTCCTCGAAGGGCTCCCCGGCCGTGTCGGCCGCCACCGGCTCGTACTCCTCCCTGATCTGCCTCAGCAGCTCGGGCGTGACGCCGCGGGTGAGCCCGCACCGCGCGAGGTCGATCGCGGCGCGCACCAGGAGGTGTCCGAGCAGCCGCCCGCCCGCGCGGCGCGCCCTGCGCCACTCCTCCCACAGGTCGGGGCCGAGCGCGAGGAACTCCGTGATGCCCAGGTCCCCGCGCCACCGGACGGCGTCCGTGAAGCGCGGGTCGTCGACCGTCGCGAGCCGCGCCAGTTCCGTTTCGCTCCACTCGGCGGCGACCTCGACGGTCTGCGCGACGCTCAGCACGCGGGCGCCCGGGTGGTGCCCGAAGCGGTGTCTGTCGTACGCCTCGTCCCGCATCGTCGCCAGGACCAGGACGCGGTCGTGGGTGAGCCGGGCGAGGACGCCGGGGGTGCCGGGTTCGGCGAGGTGGCCGTCGAGGTCGTCGAGCCACACGACGTGGGTGCCCGTGGTGTCGCGGCCCCGGAGCTGGTCGGGCAGGTCGCGCAGGTCCGTACCGCCGCCCGCGACGAAGACCCGGGAGTCCTCCGGCACGCTCCCCCGCAGCGCCGCCCACGCCGTCGAGGTCTTTCCGGACAGGGGCGCGCCCGTGACGATGACGAGGCCGCCGTGGTGCGCGGCCTGCCGCAGGAGGACGGACAGCTCGTCGTCGCAGTCCCTGATGACGTACGGGGGCAGGGCCTTCGCGCCGGGGAAGCGGCGGGTGGGGCGCACGCCGAGGCCGAGGCGGCGCAGCTGGTCTACGCGGGGCCAGTTGTCGGCGGGGGCGGGGTGTGGAGACGGGGGCGGGGGTGGTGTGTTGACGGTGAGGGAGTGGATGGAAGCGGCCTGCACGACGGCGCTCTGCGTACCGCCGGTGACGGAGTTCCGCGCGGCCGGTTCGGCCGGTGCGGCGGGGTCCTCCGCGCTCGTGGTCTGAGCGGTGTACCAGGCGGGGGGCGCATAGTCGATCTCGAAGTGCTCGGTGGCGTCGGTCTCGGCCGTGCCGGGCTCGGCGTCGGCCGCCGGTGGCGCGGCACGGCCGGAGTCGAGTTCGAGGGAGTCCACGACGAGCCGGAGGCGGCCCTCCCGCGTCCGCCCGCCGCTCCGCAGGCAGTGGAGCAGTACCTCGGCCCAGACCTCCCCCAGCCGTGCCGGGGCCGCGGTCCGCCTCGTCGCGCGCATCCGGTCCACGTCGAGGTCGGTGTCCACCCCCACGACACGCGAGTGCCGGAAGAACATCACGAACGCGTCCCGGGCCGTCCGCCAGCGATCCTCGTCCCCCCGCATCGCCGCCACGAGGACGTCGGCCGCCTGGGCGGCCAGCACCTCCAACTCCTCTGCCACACAAGCCCCCACGCCCTCGAACCGCCTGAGAGGGCAACCGTACTAAGCGCCCGCCCCCTCCGCCGCCCGCACCGCGTCCCGGTAGGCGCGGGCGGCCGCGCGGAGGGCGGCCTCCGGGTCGACGCCCTCGGACTCGGCCCGCAGAGCCAGGGCGAGCAGCTCGTATCCGACGCCGTCCCCGGTGGGCACGTCGACCTCAAGTCCCGCCGTGCGCACGCGCGATGCCAGCTTCGCGGCCAGCGCCAGGCCGGGCTGGCCGAGCGGGATGCCCTCGGTGACCGAGGTGCGCCGCTTCTCCTCCGCCTTCGTGCGCAGCCAGTGCGCCTTGACGTCCTCCGGGGTCAGCGCCGTGTCGTCGCCGAAGACGTGCGGGTGGCGGTGGATGAGCTTCTCGACGAGGCCGCCCGCGACGTCGTCGACGGAGAAGGGCTCGTCGTCCTCACCGGGGCCGCCCTCCTCGGCGATCCGCGCGTGGAAGACGACCTGGAGCAGGACGTCACCGAGCTCCTCGCGCAGCTCGGTCCGGTCGCCCTCCTCGATCGCCTCGACCAGTTCGTACGCCTCCTCGATGGCGTACTTCGCCAGGCCCTTGTGCGTCTGCTGCGAGGACCACGGGCACACGGCGCGGATCCTGTCCATCACCTGGACCACGTCGAGCAGCCGGGCGCCCGGCAGGTCGTACGAGGCGGGCAGCAGCTCCAGGTCCGGCATGGTGACACGGCCCGACCCCGCGAGCCGGGCCAGGCCGTCGGTGAGGGCGCGGTCGCCCTCGGCGGTGGCCACGACGAGGACCGTGCGGCCGCCGGCGCAGGCGTCCACCAGCTCCTCGGCGGTGGGCACCGCCTCCCGCACGCGCACGCCCGCCTCGCGCAGATACGGCAGCTGGGGGTGGTCCGCGTCGGCGCACAGCACCTCGTCGGCCCCGTGCAGCGCCTGCCAGGCGGGCCAGGACAGCAGGCCGGGCGCGACGCGGTGGCTGGTGGTCAGCAGGATGACGCGGCCGACGGGCGTGTCGGGGGCATCGGGGGCGTCGGCCGGGGGCGTCGTCTCGAAGTCGTTCACCTGTCGAACGTAACCCAGTCCGCCGACAGCGCCCCGGCCCCTTCTGCCCTACATCTCGCGTCCGCTACGCGCGCCGCTCCTGCGGCGCCCCGGCGTCGGTGACCTCGCGCAGCCACGGCGTCCTGGTGTCCGTGCGCTTGTTCTTCTCGACGTCCCAGGTGCCGTAGCGCGGGTTCAGGTCGATGTCGAGCTTCTTCGAGGCGCCGGAGAGGGCCTTCCAGAAGACGGCCTGGCCCTGCGGGGAGTTCATGTCCGCGCCCAGCTCGCGGGCGAGCTTCTGCGCCTCGATCTCCGTGCGCAGGCTGTCGTCGAGGCGGTCGGGGGCGACGCTGTACTGCTGCAGCCAGCCCTGCTCCAGGGCCTTGCGGCCACCGGCCTGCTGTTCGAGGCCGGTCCGCATCGTCTGGATGTCGCGGCGCGTGACGTTCACCCCGGCGTCGGTGGCCGCGCGGTGCAGGACCCTGTCGAGGACCATCGTGTGCAGCGTGCTGCGGGTGAGGCCGCCGGACTTCGCGATGGCCTGCGAGTACTGCGCGTCGTCCGGGACGGCGGCACGCTGCGCCTCGCGCACCTCGTTCACCCGGCCCTCCAGCTGCGCGACCGTGATGCGGTCGCCGCCGACGACGGCCGCGGCACCTGGGTGGGCCTTGCTGCCGCAGGCGGTCAGGAGGGGGGCCGCGGCGATCACGGCCGCGGTGAGGGTGAGCGTGGTGCGACGACGACGGCGGTGCAAGGGGGCCTCCCGTTTGGAGATTGTGCAAATCACTGTGGCGCGCAAGCGCCTCCACCAGGGGTGGTGGTCGGGCGACGGGCGGGCGCACAAAGTCTTGCGGTGATCGATGGTAGGCAGTGGCCGACCTGTCGGCCAGCCATTCGACACCTATTCGACCAACGATTTCCCGGGAGTTGGGGCACTCATCGGGTGGCGGCGCCCCTCAGGTGGGGGCACTCCTCACACCGTGTGCCGCACCCATACGTTCGGCTCGACGTACACCCCGTAGCCGCGCGCCGGTTCGCAGTGCACCGGCACCAGCGCGCCCGGCACCTCGACCGGGCCCTCCTCGTCGAACGGCAGTCCGGTCCATTCGCGCCACTGCGCGACCGATCCTGACACCGTCATGGAGGCGTGCGCGATCTTCTCCACGACACCGCCCGCCCGTACGTGCACCCGCAGCCACGGGTCGTGCGGCAGGCCGTCCTCGCGGGTGCGGTAGGCGTACTCGTCGATGGACGTGGCCGGTTCGAGGTGCTTGGCGTTGGGACGTACGGGCGCGACGACCTCGGTGAAGCCGTGGGCGCGCGCGTTGTCCCGCATGGCCGCGAGCATCCGGCCGGAGAGGCCCGTGCCCCGCGCCGACTTGTCGACGGTTATCTCGATGGCGCTGACCGTGTCCGTCTCCTTGCCGTGCCGCAGGTCGGAGAAGGCCCACAGGAGGACCTGGTCCCAGCCGCCGTCGGGCAGGGCGCCGTCCTCGCGGTCGCGCAGCGCGAACGGCACGCTGAAGGCGCGGGCCACGACCTTGCCGCCGGCGGCCTCGTCGGTGGCGACCAGGACGTACTCGGGGAGTTCCGCGACGATCCGGCCTATCAGTGACCAGCCGACGGGGTCGTGGCGGATGAACTCCGGCCAGTCCTCTGCGAGGTGCCAGAGCGGGAGGGTGAGCTCGGGGCGGTCCGCGAGGGTGGTGATCTTCAGGGTCATGTGCCGAACGGTACGCGTCCCGCGGGGTGGGCGGTGTTCATTTTCTGCGGCGTCGCGGGGGCTGAGCGCGCCGTTCCACGCGCCCCTGGACTGGCCCCTTCGGGGCCCCCGCGGTGCGTTGTCTTCTGCGGCGTCGCGGGGGCTGGGCGCGCCGTTCCCCGCGCCCCTGGGGGCCCTTCGGGCCTCCTCAGCGGGCGTGGAAGCGGGGTGGGGCCTCGGTGGGGGTCTGGCCCTTGGGGAGGGGCTCGTTGGGGCAGGTGGTCAGGACCTTTTTCATCGCGTCGCGTTCCGCGCCGGTCACCCATACCCCGTACTTCTTCTTCACCGCGACCTGACCCGCCACGTACGCGCAGCGGTACGCCTTGTTCGGGGGGAGCCAGGTCGCCGTGTCGCCGTCGCTCTTGCCGCGGTTGGTGCCCGCGTCGACCGCGAGGAGGTTGAGCGGGTCGTTGGCGAAGGCGATGCGCTTGCCCGGCTCCCACCGGAACGCTCCCTTCTGCCAGGCGTCCGAGAGGGCCACGAGGTGGTCGATGTCGACCTGGCTGCTGCCGCGCCGGAACGTCACGTCCTTGCCCGTGTACGGGTCGGGCGCGAGCCTCCCGGACGCCACCCGGCACGCGCCGCCCTGGTACCGGACGTCCGTCAGGTCGCGCTTGAGGATGTCGTCCCGGGTCGGGCAGCGGTTGGAGTCGGTGTCGGCCCAGGGGGTGCCGAACCTGCCGCGGTCGTAACCGGTCTTCGGGGCACGGCCCTTGACGGTCAGCGTGTCGACGGCGGCCAGCGCGGAGCCCGCGCCCGCCGCGGGCCCACCCGCGCCCTTCTCGCCCGCCGGGTCGTCGGAGCCGAGCTCGCAGCCGGTGACCAGCGCGGGGACGGCGACCAGGGCGAGCAGGGCGGAAACCGTACGCCGGTTCACCGGACGACCAGCGTGTCGCCGAGGACGACGGGCGCGGGCGCCACCATGTCCGTGTGGAGCCCGATGCACATGCCGCGGACGGCGGTGAGGGTCTTGAGGACTCGGTTGTCGGTGGGCAGGCCGGGCTGGGCCTGGGTGACCATGACACAGCGCTTGACGCGCTTCAGGCCGCGCAGCCGCAGCGCGCCCGCCTCCCCGCCGCCGATGACGATCTCCCTGCCCACCCAGTCCTCCTCGATCCACGGCTCGTCGGTCTCCACGACGATGTTCTTGCGCAGCCGCCGTACGTCGACGGGGTCCGCGTCACCGAGCAGGTCGCCGAGCGCGCGGAGCGAGGCGGTGCCGATGACGGAGACGGCGGAGACGTCCTTGTGGCTCGTCCCGCCCTCCCTGACCAGCTCGACGCCGGCGCCGAAGCGCTCGGGGATCCGCGGGTCGCCGGGCCGCAGCGTGGCGCCGTCCGGCGCGGTGACGACGGGCAGCCCGTCCTCGTCGTACGTGGCGTAGTGCTCCAGGAGCCCGGGGACGCGGCGGAAGCGGGCGTGGTTCTTGCCGCTGCCCAGCTTGCCGTCGGCGTGGCGCAGGGCCCACTCCCGGTCCCCGACGGCGCCGCGCGGCCCGAAGGCGAGCCGCTCGTGCGCCTCGCCCAGCATCGATTTCACCGGAAACCGGTACAGACCCACGACCTTGAGCGACACGGCGCTCTCCCCTCCCCTGGGCGGACTCTCGCGGCCCACGGTAGCGGCCCGGCTCCCGCGCCCCCGCGACGCGCTCCCTTACCTCCGCGGTAATCGACCCGCTCACCGCCCCCGGGCAGGATCGGGCCCATCGACCGCACCAGCCCGCACCGGACCGAGGAGAACCCCATGACCACCGACACCGCCGCACGGACCCGCGCCGTCGTGGAAGAGTTCCTCGCCGCCCGACTGGCCGGGGACACCCGCCGGATGGCGGAGATCTTCGCCGACGACGTCGACTGGCTGCTCGCCGAGAACCCCGCCGTGCCGTGGATCCGCCCCCGCTCCACCGGCGCCGAATGCGCCGCCCAGTCCGCGGAGTTGGCGCGGTACACGGTCGCCGAGGACGCCCGCGCCCGTGTCGACGCCTTTCTGGTCGACGGCGCCGACGCCGTCCTGACGGGGCACCTCTCGGGCCGGGTGCGCGCCACCGGCAAGACCTTCGAGGGCCCCTTCGCGCTGCGCCTCACCGTCGAGGACGGCCGGATCACCCGGCACCACCTCTACGAGAACAGCCTGTCGATAGCGGCGGCCTGCACGCCCACGGACTGATCCGGACTCAGCACCCTACGAGCCCAGGATCGACGCCAGGAACTCCCCGACCCAGCCCAGCAGTTCGCGCCCGACCAGCGGCTTGCCGCCGACCTTCGCGGTCTTCGGGCGCGGCACGAGGACCTGGTGCGCGGCCGCCTTGATGACCGTTCCCGGGTAGAGCCGCTTCAGCCTGAGCTCCTGCGACTCGCGCAGGTCCACCGGCGCGAAGCGGATGTTGTTGCCCTGCAGGACGATCTCGCCGACCTCGCAGGCCCGGGCGAGCATCCGCAGGCCCGCGACCAGGAGGAGGTTCTCGACCGGCTCGGGCAGCTTGCCGTAGCGGTCGGTGAGTTCCTCGCGGACGGCCTTGACGTCCTCCTCCGTGGTGGCGGAGGCGATGGCGCGGTAGGCCTGCAGGCGCAGGCGCTCGCCGGGCGCGTAGTCGTGCGGGACGTGGGCGTCGACCGGGAGCTCGATCTTGACCTCCAGTGGCGGCTCCTCCTCCACCCCGCCCTCCAGGGACGCCCGGTAGTCGGCCACCGCCTCGCCGACCATGCGGACGTAGAGGTCGAAGCCGACGCCCGCGATGTGGCCGGACTGCTCGCCGCCGAGCAGGTTTCCGGCGCCGCGGATCTCCAGGTCCTTCATCGCCACGTACATGCCCGCGCCCATCTCCGTGTGCTGGGCGATGGTGGCGAGGCGCTCGTGGGCGGTCTCGGTGAGGGGCTTCTCCGGGGGGTAGAGGAAGTACGCGTAGCCGCGCTCGCGGCCACGGCCGACACGGCCGCGCAGCTGGTGGAGCTGGGACAGGCCGAAGTTGTCGCCGCGCTCCACGATCAGGGTGTTGGCGTTGGAGATGTCGATGCCGGACTCGACGATCGTCGTGGAGACGAGCACGTCGAACTTCTTCTCCCAGAAGTCCACCACGACCTGCTCCAGGGCCTGTTCGGACATCTGGCCGTGGGCGGTGGCGATGCGGGCCTCGGGGACGATGTCCCGGAGCCGGGCCGCCGCGCGGTCGATGGACTCCACCCGGTTGTGGATGTAGAAGACCTGGCCCTCGCGCAGGAGTTCGCGGCGCACGGCCGCGCCGATCTGCTTCTCCTCGTACGGCCCGACGAAGGTGAGGACGGGGTGGCGCTCCTCGGGCGGGGTGGTGATCGTCGACATCTCGCGGATGCCGGTGACGGCCATTTCGAGCGTACGGGGAATGGGGGTGGCCGACATCGTCAGGACGTCGACGTTGGCGCGGAGCTTCTTCAGCTGCTCCTTGTGCTCGACGCCGAAGCGCTGCTCCTCGTCGACGATGACCAGGCCCAGGTCCTTGAACCTGGTCTCGGAGGAGAAGAGGCGGTGCGTGCCGATGACGATGTCCACGGAGCCCTCGCGCAGGCCTTCCAGGGTGGCCTTGGACTCCGTCTCCGTCTGGAAGCGGCTGAGCGCCTTCACGCTGACCGGGAACTGCGAGTACCGCTCGGAGAAGGTGCCGAAGTGCTGCTGCACCAGGAGCGTCGTGGGGACGAGGACCGCGACCTGCTTGCCGTCCTGCACCGCCTTGAACGCCGCGCGGACCGCGATCTCCGTCTTGCCGTAGCCGACGTCGCCGCAGATCAGGCGGTCCATCGGGACCGTCTTCTCCATGTCCTCCTTGACCTCGGCGATCGTGGTCAGCTGGTCGGGCGTCTCCACATACGGGAAGGCGTCCTCCAGCTCGCGCTGCCAGGGCGTGTCGGGGCCGAAGGCGTGGCCTGGAGCCGCCATGCGCGCCGAGTACAGCTTGATGAGGTCGGCGGCGATCTCCTTGACCGCCTTCTTCGCCCGCGCCTTCGTCTTCGTCCAGTCCGCGCCGCCCAGGCGGTGCAGGGTCGGGGCCTCGCCGCCGACGTACTTGGTGATCTGCTCCAGCTGGTCGGTGGGGATGTAGAGCCGGTCGCCGGGCTGGCCGCGCTTGGCCGGGGCGTACTCCACGACGAGGTACTCGCGGGTGGCGCCCTGGACGGTGCGCTGCACCATCTCGATGTAGCGGCCGACGCCGTGCTGCTCGTGGACGATGTAGTCGCCGGCCTCCAGGGTCAGCGGGTCGATCGTCTTCCTGCGGCGCGCGGGCATGCGCTGGCCGTCCTTGCCGGCCGCCTTCTGGCCCGACAGGTCGGTCTCGGTGAGGACGGCGAGCTTCAGGGCCGGGTCGATGAAGCCGTAGTCGATGGAGCCGCAGGAGACGTGCACGACGGAGGGCGTCAACTCGCCGAGGTCGCCGTCCAGACGGGCCGCGATGCCCTCGCCGCCGAGGACCTCCACGGTGCGGGCGGCGGGGCCGTGGCCCTCGGTGACGTAGACGGTACGCCAGCCGTCGGCGAGCCAGCCCTTGGTGTCCGCGAGGGCTTTCGCGGTGTCGCCCCGGTACGTCTCCGGGGCGTGCATGCCGAGCTTGAGCGTGTGGTCGTCCCCCGACGCGTCAGCGTCATGTGTCAGGGCCTCGTCGGCGGCGAAGGGGCTCACCGACCACCACATCATGCCGAGGTCGCGGGCGTGGTCCCGGACGTCCGCGATGCCCCACAGCGAGGCCGCGCCCACGTCGATCGGGGCGTCGCCGCCGCCCGCCGTCGCCGCCCAGCTGGCCTGCAGGAACTCCTGCGAGGTCGCCACCAGGTCGGCCGCGCGCGTGCGCGCCCGCTCCGGGTCGCAGACCACGGCCATGGAGCCCTCCGGCAGGACGTCGAGCAGCAGCTCCATGTCGTCCACGAGGACCGGGGCGAGCGACTCCATGCCCTCGACCGCGATGCCCTCGGCGATCTTCCCGAGCAGCTCGCCCAGCTCCGGGTGGAGCTCGGCGAGCGCCGCGGCCCTCTCGCGCACGTCGTCGGTGAGCAGCAGCTCACGGCAGGGCGGCGCCCACAGGCCGTGCTCGGCGACTTCGAGGGAGCGCTGGTCTGCGACCTTGAAGTACCGGATCTCCTCGACGTCGTCGCCCCAGAACTCCACGCGCAGCGGGTGCTCCTCGGTGGGCGGGAAGACGTCGAGGATGCCACCCCGTACGGCGAACTCGCCGCGCTTCTCGACCAGCTCGACGCGGGCGTACGCCGCTGCCGCGAGCGCCTCGACGATCTCGTTCAGGTCGGTGGTCTGCCCGCTGCGCAGCGCCACGGGCTCCAGCTCGCCCAACCCCTTGACCTGCGGCTGGAGCACCGAGCGGACCGGCGCGACGATCACCGAGACCGGGCCGGTCTCCGGGTCGTCCGTACGGGGGTGGGCGAGGCGGCGCAGCACCGCGAGGCGGCGGCCGACCGTGTCGGAGCGGGGCGAGAGCCGCTCGTGCGGGAGCGTCTCCCACGAGGGGTACTCCGCGATGCCATCCGGCGGCAGGATGGTGCGCAGCGCGGCGGCCAGATCCTCGGCCTCCCGGCCGGTGGCCGTCACGGCGAGGACGGTGCGGCCGGACTCGCGGGCCAGCGCCGCCACCGCGAAGGGCCGGGCCGCGGGCGGGCCGACCAGGTCGACGTGCATGCGGTGACCGTCGGTCGCGGCCTTGGCCGCTTCGGCGAGTGCCGAGTCCTTGACGACAGCGTCGAGCAGACCGTGCAGGCTCATTGAAGGCTTTCCGTCCAGATAACCGGAGTGGGTGGGGCAACGCGAACCGCCCGGCACGTCACACGGGCCGGGGGTCTCCAGCGTACGACTCCGGGCCGATCGGCGCGGCCCGGCCGGGCGCCGGGTCGCGACGGGTCGGAGGGCCGGGCCGCCCGCGCACCCGCACCGTGGCCGCGCGCACCTCCCGCACAATGTCCGGAAACCGCCTGTCCGGAAATTCTCGGCGCGCCGTGTAAACCGGACGTGTGCCCCAGGCGTACTGCTTTCGAAAGCCCCGGCCGCACCGCACACGCCGCACGTATCAGGAGCCCCCTTGACCGACGAGGAGTTCGAGGCGTTCTACGCGCACTCCGTGAGACCGCTGGTCGGGCAGGTGTATCTGATGACGGGCGACCTCCACGAGGCGCAGGACGTGGTGCAGGAGGCCTTCGTCCGGGCCTGGTCCCGCCGGTCCCGGCTCGAACGCGACGCCGGGCCCGAGGCGTGGGTCAGGACCGTCGCCTGGCGGCTCGCCGTCAGCAGGTGGCGGCGGCACGGGCGGGCCGCGGACGCCTGGCGGTTGCATCACGGGGAGCGCGCGGACACCGTGCCCGCGCCCGAGCCGGGCACCGTCGCGCTGGTCGCCGCGCTGCGCAGGCTCTCCGAGCGGCAGCGCCGGGTGGCCGTTCTGCACTACGTGTGCGACCTGTCCGTGCAGCAGGTCGCCGCGGAGACCGGGATCGCGGCCGGGACCGTGAAGTCCCATCTGTCCCGTGCCAGGGCGGCGCTCGCGCCGCACCTCGACGACGCGCCCACCTCGGAGGAGCACCGTGACTGAGTCCCCGTCCCCGGCCGACGACAGCCTCGCCGTCGCGCTCAAGCGGGCCGCGGAGTCGGGCGGCCTGCTCGCCTCGCCGGTGTCGTCCGGGCAGGTGGCCGCGCGCGGCGCCCGCCGCAGGCGCCGGACGTACGCGGCGGCCGCGGCGCTCGCCGTCTGCCTGGTCTCCGGCGGCGCGGCCCTCGCCGCGCTGCACGTGGGCAAGGGCGGGGCGCCGGTGGGCCCCGCGGTGCCGCCGAGCCCCACGGGACCGGCCTCCCTCCCGGAGTCCTCCGCGCGCACCGACGGGTCACCGTCCGGCCACCGGTCGCCGTCCGGGCACCGGTCACCGCCGCCGACCGGATCACCCTCGACCACGGTGCCCTCCACATCGGCGCCCCCGACGAACAGCCCGTCCCCCTCTCCGTAGATCCTCGTAGAGGTCGGCAGATCCTCGTAGGGGTCCGCAGATCCTCGTACAAGCCCGCAGATTCTCGCCGCCCGTCCGCCCTCCCACCAGAAAGCCACCCCATGCCAGGAGCCAAGACCGACGCCACCGCCCCGGAGCGTGCCGACGAGCTCATACCGGCGCGGGACCGGGCGGCGGACGGCGCGCCCGCTCCCGCGCCCGACCCGCGCGCCGGTGCCGGGGCCACCCTCTGGGACCGCGCGCCCCTCCTCCTCGCGGCCGCGCTGGCCGTCGCCTACGCCGTGGTGTCCATCTGCCGCTACCGGCGCCTGGAGAGCCGCTCCTGGGACCTCGGGATCTTCGAGCAGGCCGTGCGCGCGTACGCCCACCTCCAGGCCCCGGTCGCCGACCTCAAGGGGCCGGGGGCGAACATCCTCGGCGACCACTTCAGCCCCGTCACCGCCCTCCTCGCGCCGTTCTACCGGGTCTTCCCCTCACCGTTCACGCTGCTCGTCGCGCAGGCGCTGCTGATCGCCGTCTCCGTCGTGCCCGTCACGCGCGCCGCGACCCGGCTCCTGGGGCGGACGTCGGGGCTCGCCGTAGGGGTCGCGTACGGACTGTCGTGGGGCATCCAGCGCGCCGTCGACTTCGACTTCCACGAGATCTGCTTCGCCGTGCCGCTGATCGCCTTCTCCCTGGAGGCGATCCTCGTCCGGCGCTGGCGGGCCGCCCTCATCTGGGCGCTGCCCCTCGTCCTCGTCAAGGAGGACCTGGGGCTGACCCTCGCGGCCATCGCCGCGGTGGTGGCGATCCGGTGCCGCCGCACCGAACCGAAGGCCTTCCCCTACGCCCTCGGGGTCGCCGCCTTCGGCGCGGTCGCCACCCTGGTCACCCTCACCCTCGTCATCCCCGCCTTCAACTCGGTCGGCGGGTACGACTACTGGGACAAGGTCGGGGACGCGGGCGGCGCCGCCGGGGTGTTCGACGGCTCGGGGACCAAACTGCGCACGCTGCTCTGGCTGCTCCTGCCCACCACCGGGCTGCTCGCCCTGCGCTCGCCGCTGCTCCTGGTCGCGCTCCCCACCCTCGGCTGGCGCTTCGTCTCCGCCGACGACCACTACTGGGGCACGGACTGGCACTACAGCGCCGTCCTGATGCCGGTCGTCCTGCTCGCCCTCGTCGACGCCGCCGACTCCGCGCGCCGCAGCGGCAGGCCGTGGCTGCGCCGGTACGCGCAGCGGCTCCCGGCCCTCGTCGCCGTCGCCGCGCTCGCCCTCACCACGTCGCTGCCGCTCGCGGGCCTCACGGAGTCGGCGACGTACGAGAAGAGCAAGCAGGTCACCGCCGTGGAGCGGATGCTGGAGCGCGTCCCCGACGGTGCCACGGTGGAGGCGAACATCGGGCCGATCAGCAGGCTGACCTCCCGGGCCCGGGTGTTCTGGACGGGCGCGGCCCGCCCGGTCGTCCCCGCCTACGTCGCCCTCGACGTCCGGGACGGCTGGACGAAGGACCCGGTCGGGTACGCGAACAAGCTGCACCCGGGCGCCCGTTACGTCCTGGAGGACACCGCCTACGGATACGTGCTGCTGCGCAGGGACTGACGGGCTCCGACGGGGCGGGCCACGCGCGGGGCCCGGACAGCGGTCGGCCCCGGCAGGCGCTCCGCGCGCCCGCCGGGGCCGTTTCCCCCGCTCCCCCGTGGCGGTGGCTACTCGGTGGCGATGGCGTTGAGTACGTTCATGCGGCCCGCCCGGAAGGCCGGGACCAGCGCCGCGAACAGGCCCACGAACGCCGACCCGACGAAGACCGCGATGATCGTCGGCCACGGGATCTCCAGGACCTTCAGGCCCTCCAGGGCCAGGAGCTTCTGCGCGGTCGCTCCCCAGCCCATCCCGAGGCCGAGCCCGAGCAGCGCGCCGAAGAGGGCGATGACCACCGACTCCATGCGGATCATGCGGCGCAGCTGGCGGCGCGAGAGGCCGATGGCCCGCATCAGGCCGATCTCCCGGGTGCGCTCCACCACCGAGAGGGCCAGGGTGTTCACCACGCCGAGGACGGCGACGATGATGGCGAGGCCGAGCAGGCCGTAGACCATGTTCAGGAGCTGTCCGACCTGGTCCTTCAGCGTCTGCTTGAAGTCGGTCTGGTCCATCACCTTGTACTGCGGGTACGCGTCCAGGGACTTCTTCAGGGAGGCGTACGCGGCATCCTCCTGGCCCTTGGCGGCCGTCGCGAACATCATGTCGTTCTGCGGGAGCCGGTCCGCGGGGACGTACTTCTCCATCGTGGTGATGTTGAGGTACATCGCGCCCTTGTCGAAGCTGGTGTCGTCGGAGGTGATCGCGGCGAGCGTCAGCTTCGCGGTCCTGCCGTGCTCGAAGGCGATCGTCAGCTCGTCGCCGACCTTCAGGCCGTGCTTCTTCGCGAACTCGTCGCCGACCGACATCGCGTTCTTCCCGTACGCGGCGGGCAGTTCGCCGGAGACCGTCTCACGGCGCAGGTCCGTGGCGTACGTCGGGTCGGCGGCGCTCAGACCGACGCCGTCCACCTTCTTGCCCGCGGGCGTGGTCAGGTCCGCGTCGATCTGCTTCAGGCGGGTGATGTGGCCGATGTGCTCGGCGCGCTCCAGCGACTTCTCGGCCTTCGCGGTGAACGAGATGCCGGGCTGGGTGGGCTGGACGATGAAGTCCGCGCCGACGGACTTGTCGAGCTCGTCGGTGGCCGATGCGACCATCGAGGAGCCGACGACGGAGAGGCAGGCGACCAGCGCGAGGCCGATCATCAGGGCCGCGCCCGTGGCGCCGGTGCGGCGCGGGTTGCGCAGGGCGTTGCGCTCGGCCATCCGGCCGACCGGGCCGAACGCCCGCAGCAGCACCGCGCTGATGACGCGGACCACGCCGGAGGCGAGGACCGGGCCGACGACGACGAAGCCGATGAGGGTGAGGACGACGCCGACGCCGAGGAGGAGCGAGCCCTGCGACGCCTTGTCGGCCTGCGACGCGGCGTAGAGGGCGGCACCGCCCGCGCCGGTCAGGACCAGGCCGAGGACGGCGCGCAGCGCGCTCGCCCGGCCGTCGGCCGGAGTGCCCGCGTCGCGCAGTGCGGCCATCGGCGAGACCTTGCCGGCCCGCCGTGCGGGGAGGTAGGCGGCGAGGACGGTGACGACGATGCCGAGGACCATGCCGACCACGGGGGTCGTCCAGCTGACGGTGAGGTCGCCGGTGGAGAGCTCCATGCCGACGCCGGCCATCAGCTTCATCAGGCCGACGGCGAGACCGATGCCCGCGCCGACGCCGAGGACCGAGCCGAACACGCCGAGCAGCAGCGCCTCGACGAGCACGGAGCGGTTGACCTGCTTGCGGCTGGAGCCGATGGCGCGCATCAGGCCGATCTCGCGGGTGCGCTGGGCGACCAGCATCGAGAAGGTGTTGATGATGAGGAAGATGCCGACGAGGAAGGCGATCCCGGCGAAGCCGAGCATCGCGTACTTCATGATGTCGAGGAAGCTGCCGACGGACTCGCGGTTCTCGTCCGCGGTCTCCTTCTGCGTCCTGACGTCGTACGCGCCCTTGTGCAGGGCCGTCGTGACGTCGGCCTTCAGCCGGGTGTCGCTGACGCCCTCGGCCGCCGTCAGGTTGATGTGCGTGAACCGCCCTGTGGAGCCCAGGAGTTCGCGCTGCGAGGTCGCGGTGTCGAAGTAGAAGATCGCGGCGCCGGGGTTGGTCACCTTGAAGGTGGCGATGCCGGAGATCCTCGCGGTGTGGTCGCCGCTCGCGGCGATGGTGCGGAGCTCGTCACCGATCTTCAGGTGGTGCTTGTCCGCGGTGTCGGCGTCGACCATCACGTCGGTGGGCCCGCGCGGGGCGTGGCCGGAGGTGATGTCCATCGACCGCAGGTCGTTGTGCGTCCAGTTGCCGGCGATCGTCGGGCCGCCGCTGGTGGGGCCCATGTTCTTGTTCTTCGCGTCGACGACGGTGACGCTCTGGCTGCTGACGGCGCCCTCGGCGGACTTGACGCCCTCGGCCTTCTTCGCCTGCTCCACGACGGAGGCGGGCAGCGACTCGGGCCTGCCGCTGCGCGGGGTGTCCCCCGCGTCCTCGGCGGACTTGGGGGTGACCGTCACATCGGCGGAGGTGGCCGCGAAGAGCTTGTCGAAGGTGGTGCTCATGGTGTCGGAGAAGACGAGCGTGCCGCAGACGAACGCCACCGACAGGACGACGGCCACTGCGGAGAGCGCCATGCGCCCCTTGTGCGCGAAGAAGTTGCGCATCGATGTCTTGAGGACGGTCATGACGTACGGCCCCGGGCGTCGAAGGACTTCATTCGGTCGAGGACCTGGTCGGCGGTCGGGTGGTGCATCTCGTCGACGATCCGGCCGTCGGCGAGGTACAGGACGCGGTCCGCGTACGAGGCGGCCACCGGGTCGTGCGTCACCATCACGATGGTCTGGCCGAGCTCGGTCACCGAGCGGCGCAGGAAGCCCAACACCTCAGCCCCGGCGCGGGAGTCGAGGTTTCCGGTCGGCTCGTCGCCGAAGATGATCTCGGGCCGCGAGGCGAGCGCGCGGGCCACGGCGACGCGCTGCTGCTGACCGCCGGAGAGCTCGGTCGGGCGGTGCTTGAGGCGCCCCGCCAGGCCCACGGTCTCCACGACCTGGTCGAGCCAGGCCCGGTCGGGCTTGCGGCCCGCTATGTCCATCGGGAGCGTGATGTTCTCGATGGCGTTCAGGGTCGGCAGCAGGTTGAACGCCTGGAAGATGAAGCCGATCCGGTCCCGGCGCAGCTTCGTCAGCTTCTTGTCCTTGAGGCCGGTGATCTCGGTCTCGTCGAGGTGGATCTGCCCGCTGCTGACGGTGTCGAGGCCCGCGAGGCAGTGCATCAGCGTGGACTTGCCGGAGCCCGAGGGGCCCATGATCGCGGTGAACTGGCCGCGGGCGATGTCCACGTCGATGTGGTCGAGCGCGACGACGCGGGTCTCCCCGGAGCCGTACGCCTTCACGACCTGGCGCGCCCGCGCCGCCACGGCCGTGCGCCCTCCAGTGCCCCCGTGCCTGGGTGTTGTCACAGCCGTTGTCACGGTAAGTCTCCTATGTCGGTCATCCGGCGAGCCGAGTCGGTACGCGGCGCGCTCTCGCGCTTCAGTCTGGTGCGAGGACAGGCCCCGGCGCGCTGGTGCTCAGCGCAGTCTTGTGCGGGGGAAAACCCCACCCTCGCCGGTGTGGTTCTCCGTTCCGGCGGGGCGGGTCGTCCGAGCCGGCTCCCCCGTGCCCGGCTCGTAAAGCAAATCTAAGGAACGTCCCGGCCCGCCTCATCCTCCGGCGGGACGACCGCTCCCCAGTCCGTTGTACGGAGGTTCCCCTAGGGGATCTCCACCCGCCGGTGGAGCCCGGCTCGGGGTTGTCTCCACCCGGTCGTCCACCTGCCCTGGGGCTCCCCCGGGTGAGAAGGTGACCCGCAGCAACCAGTTGCAGGGGGAAGGAAGTTCCGTGGGTACCCAGGACGCGATACGCGGCAGGGGCGCGGTCGTCGCCGCGCTGATGCTCGCCATGGCGCTGGCCGCCGTCGACTCCACCATCGTGTCGACCGCGGTCCCGCAGATCGTGGGCGCGCTCGGCGGCTTCTCGATCTTCTCCTGGCTCTTCTCCGGCTACCTCCTCGCGGCCACCGTCACCCTGCCCGTCTACGGCAAGCTCTCCGACACCTTCGGCCGCAAGCCCGTCCTCATCGCGGGCTGCGTCCTGTTCCTGCTCGGCTCCACGCTCTGCGCCCTCGCCTGGAACATGGAGTCGCTCATCGCCTTCCGCGTCGTCCAGGGGCTCGGCGGCGGCGCCGTCCAGGGCACCGTGCAGACGCTCGCCGCCGACCTGTACCCCCTCAAGGAACGCCCCAAGATCCAGGCCAAGTTGTCGACGGTGTGGGCCACCTCGTCCGTCGCGGGCCCCGCGCTCGGCGGCCTCATCGCCTCGTACGCGGACTGGCGCTGGATCTTCCTGATCAACCTGCCCATCGGGGCGGTCGCGCTCTGGCTCATCGTGCGCCACCTGCACGAACCCGCGCGCGAGAGCGTCCCGCGCGGCCCGGTCGACTGGCCGGGGGCGCTGACCGTCTTCGCCTGCGGCGGCACGCTCCTGACCGCCCTCGTCCAGGGCGGCGTCGCCTGGGACTGGCTGTCGGCGCCCTCCCTCGGCCTGTTCGCCACCGGGCTCGCGCTGGTCGCGCTGGTGGTCCTCGTCGAACGCCGGGCCGCCGAACCGATCATCCCCGGCTGGGTCTGGCGCAGGCCCACCATCGCCGCCGTCAACCTCGCCCTCGGCGCGCTCGGCCTGCTGATGGTCGCGCCCACCGTCTTCCTGCCCACGTACGCCCAGTCCGTCCTCGGACTCGCCCCGGTCGCCGCCGGGTTCGTGCTCTCCGTGATGACGCTGAGCTGGCCGGTGTCGGCGGCGCTCAGCCAGCACGTGTACCGGAGGATCGGCTTCCGCAACACCGCCGTCACCGGCATCTCCGCCGCCGCCCTGCTCCTCTTCGCCTTCCCGCTGCTGCCCTACCCCGGCACCGCCTGGCAGCCCGCCCTGCTCATGCTGCTGCTCGGCGCGGCCCTCGGCCTCTTCCAGCTGCCGCTGATCGTCGGCGTCCAGTCCACCGTCGGCTGGGCCGAGCGCGGCACGGCCACCGCCTCCGTCCTGTTCTGCCGGCAGATCGGCCAGACGCTGGGCGCCGCCCTGTTCGGCGCGGTCGCCAACGGCGTGCTGAGCGCGCGGCTCGGCGGGTCGGGGTCCCTCGACTCGGTGGCGCGCGTCCTGGACGATCCCGGGTCGGTGGCCGATCCGGAGCGGCTGCGGCGGGCCGTGGACTCGGCGGTCGACTCCGTGTACCTGGGGGCGGGGTGCGCCGCGCTGGTGGCCCTGGGGGTGCTGCTCCTCCTGGCGCCGCGGCGCTTCCCGGTCCTCACGGAATCGCAACTCACGTCCCAGCAGGACCGGTTGTCACCCACGCAACCGTCCGACTGAGCGGTTTGCCGAAAACTCCCCGCGCCGCCCTTACTTGCGAGTAACGTCTCGGCTCCTCTCGCTCCCTGCGGTCCCCACCCGGACCGGAAGCCGCGCAAGGAGAACCGGGATGCCCCACCCGCCGTACGACACCCCCGCCCCGCCACCGCCGCATGAGCCTCGTGAGCCGCACGGGCCCTACGAGTTGCACGAGCGGCACGAGCGGCACGAGCGGCACGAGCCGTACGTGCCCGGCGTGCTCTACGAGCCCTACGAGCCCTACGAGCCGCACGAGTTGCCCGAGCCGCCCGACCCACGTCTCACCTACCCCTGGCAGCCGCCGCCCCCGCCCCCACCGGCCCCCGCTCCCCGCCTCCCCCGCCACCCGGCGCCCGGCCGCCACAGCGACCTGCGCAAGCTGCGCGGCGCCTACCGCCGTCAGCGCCGGGTCGCCACCCTCACCGCGCTCGGCTACTTCACGCTCTTCCTCGTCCTGTCCGCCCTCGCGCCGTCCTTCATGACCGGCACCTTCTCCGGCGGCCTCTCCACCGGCCTGCTGCTCGGCCTCTGCCAGCTGCCCGTCACCTGCCTCGCCCTCGTCCTGTACGAGTGCACGGCCCGCCGCCGCCTCGACCCGCTCTCCCAACGGCTGCGCGGACAGTCGGGCCCCGCCGCCGACCGCGCGGAAGCGGACGGGGACCGGCCATGAGCGACGAGGCGCAGACCATGTCCGTGGTGGCCTTCACCGCCGTGGTCACGCTCACGCTGCTGCTGTGCGTGCTGACCGGGCCCGACCGGGAGGACCTCGACGAGTTCTACACCGGCTACGGCACCCTCTCGCCGATGCGCAACGGCCTCGCCATCGCGGGCGACTACATCTCGGCGGCCACCGTCCTCGGCACCGGCGGCGTGATCGCCCTCCTCGGGTACGACGGCGTCGTCCTCGCCCTGAGCACGGTGCTCTCCCTGACGCTCCTGATGTTCCTGCTGGCCGAACCCCTGCGCAACGCGGGCCGGTTCACCATGGGCGACGTCATGGCGCGCCGCATGCCGGGCCGCGCCGTCCGGGTCGCCGCGTGCACGGCGACCATCGCCGCCCTGCTCCCGCTGATGCTGGTCCAGCTGGCGGGCGCGGGCGACCTGCTCGCGTTCGTCCTCGGCTTCACCGACGACGGTCCGAAGACCGGCTGCGTCGTCGCGCTCGGCGCGCTGATGATCAGCTACGCGGCGATCGGCGGCATGAAGGGCACCGCGCTCATCCAGATCCTGAAGATCGTGATGCTGCTCGGCTCCGGCGCGGTGGTCGCCGTACTGATCCTGCGGCGCTTCGACTGGGACCCGGGCGCCCTCCTCGCGGCCGCTCAGGACGGCAGCGGGGCGGGTCCCGCCTTCCTCCGCTCCGGGCTGCAGTTCGCGGACAGCCCCCACCCCCGTCTGGACATGATCAGCTCGGAGCTGACGGTGGTGCTCGGTGGCGCGGCGCTCCCCCACGTCACCATGCGGATGTACACGGCGCGCAGCGCCCGCGAGATCCGCCGCTCCATGTCCTGGGCCGTCTCGTCGGTGTCCCTGTTCGTCCTGGTCGTCACCGTCGTGGGGTTCGGCGCGACCGCGCTGGTCGGCCGGGCGGCGATCGCGCGGGACGACGCGCAGGGCAACACCGCCTATCTGCTCGGTTCCCGCGCGGCGTTCGGCGCCCACGCCTCGACCGCCGAGACGCTGCTCTTCACGACGGTCACCACGGCCCTGTTCCTCACCCTGCTCGCCTCGGTGGCCGGCATGATTCTCGCCTGCGCCAACTCCCTGGCCCACGACGTCTTCGCGCACGGCCGCCGTACGCCGTCGCCCCGCCGCGAGATGACGCTGGCCCGCGCCTCCGCACTGGCCACAGGGGTGCCGGCGATCCTCCTCGCGGTCCTGGTCGAGGACCACAACCTCCAGCCCCTGGCCACCCTCTCGTTCTGCCTGGGCGCGTCGGCCCTGGCCCCCGCCCTGGTCTACAGCCTCTTCTGGCGCCGCTACACGCGCACGGGCCTGCTCTGCACCCTGCTCGGCGGCACGCTCGGCTCGGTGGTCCTGATGACGGGCACGAACCTGGTCTCCGGCAGCCCCGGTGCCGCCTTCCCCCACCACGACTTCACCTGGTTCCCCTTCACCACCACGGGCCTCGCCTCGATCCCGCTCGGCTTCCTCCTCGGCTGGCTGGGCACGCGCCTCTCGGACCGCGGCGAGGCGGCGGAGCAGCGCAGGCGGTACGAGGCGGTGGAGGGTTCGATCCTGGCGGGGGCCGCGCGCCGGGGGAAGTAAGGATTTGTTGAGGGAAAGTCAGACATTCCAGGATGTCGTGGTGTTACCGTACTTGTCGGTAACTCTGACGGGGACCCGTCAGGAATGACTCGGGGGGTCACATCGTCATGGGCGCCGTGCCCCCATGACCAAGGAACACATGCACCACAGAACCACCACCCGGCTCGTCACGACCGCGGCCGCCCTGTCCCTCTCCTTCACCTCGGCCGTCGCGGCGGGCGCACCGGCGGCCGCCGCCGAGAAGAAGCCGCCGAGCCTCCTGGAGATCGCCGAGCGGGTCTCGCACTACGCGCACTGCGACGATCTCGGCCTCCTGGAGAAGGCCTCCTGCCTGCGGGAGTTCAGCCGCAAGGCCCTGATCGCCGGGGCGGGCACCGTCCTGTTCCTGTACGGGACGCAGTCGGTGATGAGGGACCACGGCGCCCGCTTCAAGACGCTCGACACGGAGCTGGAGGCGCTGGGGAAGCTGAAGCTCGCCGAGCTCAAGGACCCCTCGTCGACCAACGACCCGAAGGAGCAGGAGAAGATCCTGACCCAGGCGGTCAAGACCGCCAAGGCCGCGAAGCCGCACCTGGTCAAGCTCGCCTCGAACGTCGTCGAGGCCGACCGGATGATGGGCACGACGAGCGACTCGCTCTACGCCCTCAGCATCCTCACCGTCGTCGTCGGCGACTACGGCTTCCCGCCGTCGCGGGACGTCGAGCCCGTCAAGGACACCACCGACTGGGGCAAGGAGCTCAGGGAGCTCAACGCGGCGTTCGACCAGATGAACAAGGGCTTCGCCCAGATGGACCGCGGCCTCAAGACGATGAACGAGGGCGTCGACGAGGTCAACAAGGGCCTGGCCAAGGCCAACAAGGGAATCTCCAAGGCCAACAAGGGCATGAAGGAGATGAACGACGGCATCGCCCAGGCCAACCGCGGCATGAAGACCGCCAACAAGCACGTCCCCGGCATCAAGAAGGGCGCCCAGCGGCTCAGCGAACTCCCCGACCTGGACTTCGACTTCTCCCACGTCGGCGACTCCTGGGGGTCGGGCTCCTCCGGTCTCGACGAGGCCACCCAGCAGCGCCGGATGTCCCTCTTCCTCGACCTGCTGCCGGGCATCGGCGACGGCAAGGGCATCGTGGAGGCCCTGACCGGCAAGGACCTGGCCACCGGCGAGCAGCTCAGCGGGGCGGAGCGGGCAGCCGGCTCCCTCGCCGTCCTGCGCTGGCTCAAGGTCGGCGCCAAGGTCGGCGCGAAGGCCCTGACCGCCGACGACGTCCGCAAGGCCCGCAAGGGCGGGACGACCGCCGTCACCTGCGCGAGCAACAGCTTCCTGCCCGGCACGCCGGTGCTCATGGCCGACGGTTCCGCCGTCCCCATCGAGCAGGTGCACGAGGGCGACCGGGTCCTGGCCACCGACCCGGGCACCGGCACGACCCAGGGACAGCCCGTCACGGACCTCATCGTCGGCGACGGCGAGAAGAACCTCGTCAAGGTCGGCGTGGACGTCGACGGCGACGGCGGGGACCGCACCGCCTCCCTCACCGCGACGGACCTGCACCCGTTCTGGACCGGCGACGAGCAGTGGACCAACGCGGCCGACCTGACGCCCGGGACAACGCTGCGGACCGCCTCGGGCGCACCCGCCCGGGTCGACTCGGTCACCTCGTGGACCGTCCCGGCCCAGGAGGTCCGCAACCTCACCGTGGCCGGCACGCACACGTACTACGTGCTGGCGGGCGACACCCCGGTCCTGGTGCACAACGCGTCCCCCTGCAAGCTCATCACCTCCGCCATCGGCAAGGACGCCCAGCTGTCGAAGGCCGCGCAGCAGGCGGGCAGGAACCAGGCCGTCCAGCGCGACCTCGACGGCCTCTTCGAGCAGCTGTCCCGTGGAAACATGAACCCGGGACTCGGCAGCAAGGCGCTGGCGGGCACCGACATCACGTACGCCCGCGGCCGCAACGGCGGACGCCTCTTCTTCCGGAACGTGGACGGCGGCATCGAGATCGTCGGCAAGTCCGACAAGGGCAACGAGCCCAAGGTGATCGCGAGGCTGAAGCAGCTCTATGGAAAGTGACCAGCTCTGTGGAAAGTGACCTCTACCACGTCGTCACGGACGACCGGTTCACCGCCCTGTTCATGCTGGGAGCGGACGACCGCGCCGAGGACGTCGAGAACGCCGACGCCGAACTCCGGCTCCCCGACGGCACGAGGTGGAGCGCCACCTTCATGACGCTCCGCGAGATCGCCGCCGTCATGGACCGCTGGAAGCGGACGGGCGAATGCGCGGGCGGCGCCTTCTTCCAGTGCGCCGACCTCGTCGTCGTCCCCACCGGAGGGGTCGACGCGATGACGACGGCCTTCCGCGCCCTCCTCGACGAGGGCGGCCCCGAGGGAGTCCTGCCCGAACTGCCCGCACTGGACTGACCCGGCCGGGGCACCGGCGGAGCACCGGGCTCTAGGGAGCCTCCTCCGCCGGTGCCCGGCCCGTCAGCGTGGCGAGGCTGCTGCGTACGTGGTCCATGTGCGCCCGCACCTCGTCCCACTGCTCGCCGTGCTCGCGCAGCACCCGCTCCGTCTCGCGTGCCACCCGCTCCTCGCGCACCCCGGCCTCCGCGAGCAGCTCCGCGGCCCGCGCCTCCGCGTCCTCCTGCCGGTGCCGCGCGGACTCCTCCGCCTCGGCGAAGGCCCGCTTGGCCTCGGAGAGGCGGGCCTCGGCGGCGGCCACCCGCTCCGCGACGCGCGCGTCCGCCTCCGCCTCGCGTTCGGCCGCCTCCCGCTCGGCGGCCTCCCACCGCTCGCCCTGCTCCTTCTCCTGGTCGGCGAGCATGTCCTCGCACCGCTGCCGCATCTCACGCAGCGCGGCCAGCGCCTCGCCGCGCCACGCCTTGACGTCGCGCCGCGCGGAGACACGCGCCTCGTCGGCCGTCGCCCGGTCCGCGAGGAGACGCTGCCGCGCCCGCTCCTCCGCGTCCGCGCCGACCTCGTCGGCGTAGGCACGCGCGGCCTCCCGCACCTCCCGCACCCCGGCCTCGGTCTCCTCCGTCAGCCGCTGCACGTCCGCCCGCGCGGCCTCCCGCACGGCCGTGGCCTCGGCCTCGGCGAGCGCCAGGATCTGCCGGGCCCGCTCGCTGAGCGTCTCGTACGTCTGGGGAGCGAGCCGCGACACCACGTCCCGCAGCCGCTCGGCCTCCGCCTCCATGTCCTTGGCCAGGACGGTGAGCCGGGCCGCCCGCTCCCACGCCCCGTCCCGCTCCGCGGACAGACCGGCGGCGTACGCCTCGACCTGGGCCGGACGGTAGCCGCGCCCCCGCACGGTGAAGAAGCCGTGCGGCGACGGCGGTGCACCGCTGCTGCTCATCCTTGGATCCCCTCTCCGACGTACCACGCACGTACTGCACGATTGGCGCACATCTTGATGGATCAAGCGGAAGCGCTCATAACGCGACACTCCGCCCACTCCACCCGGTCAAGGATGCGTCAATTGGCGGCGGAAGTCGGAATCGGGGCGACATTCGTCCGGTCCCACGCCCCGTATGGGCCAGCGCGCAGGAGGCGCCCGACCCGTATCCCCGGGTCGGACGCCTCGTTCCACACCTACGGCCGCGGGCTACAGAAGCCCGTCCCACATCTGCTCCAGAAGCACCGACCACCAGCTCTCCGGCGACGCGAGCGCCGCCGGGTCGAGCGCGGCCAGCTGGTTCTGGAAGTCCACCGTCCAGCGGCCCGCCTGCTCCTGGTTGAGCCCGAAGCGCAGCCGCCACATCCGGCCGAGCAGCGCCATGCAGCGTGCGAACTCCGGCAGCCCCGTGTTCACGAACTGCGGCGGCACGGGCGCACCGCCCGGACCCGCCTCCACCGGCACGGCCACGATGTTCGCCGTGCCGTACTGGACGCAGAGCGCCCGGCCGAAGTCGCTGCCCATCACCAGGTACGACCCCGCGTCGGAGGCCGGCTGCACGCCCCGCTCCTGCGCAAGCTCCGCCAGCGTCGGCACCGGACGCCCCGGCTGGGCCTGCGCCCAGAAGAACGGCCCGAAATCGACGGGCAGCCCCGCCACCACGAGGGTGTGCGCCACGATGTCCGGCACGCCCTGCCGCGACACCGCCCGCTGATCGAACCGGAAGATGCCGGGACCGAAGGCGGCGGCCAGCTCCTGCGCGACGCCCTCCGGGGGGATCGGCGGGGCGGGCGGCAGCTGCTGCAGCGGGGCGCGCACCGGCGCGGGCCGGGCGGGGCCGTCCGCGACCTGGTGCAACTCCCCCTGGTGCGCGAGGAGTTGCTGCATGCCCTGCTGGCGCGACGCGTGGTCCCTGCCGTACGGGGCGATCGACGTGATCCGCGCCTGCGGCCAGGTCTCGCGGATCATGCGGGCGCAGTACGCGCCCGGCAGCTCGCAGGACTCCAGCTCCGTGTGGAGTTCGAGCACCTGCTGCGGCGGCACGTTCATGGCGCGCAGCTCGTGCAGGATCTGCCACTCCGGGTGCGGGGTGCCGGGCGCCGAGCGGCGGATGAGCTGCTGCTCGGAGCCGTCGGCCGCGCGGAAGCGCAGCACGGCCTGGTAACCGGGGCCGACGGTGGGCTGACCGGTCGGCTGCTGCGGATAGCCGTACGGCTGGCCGCCGGGCATGCCGGGGCCGCCGGGCGGCATGGCGGGTCCGCCGGGGCCGGGCTGTCCCGGCGCGGGCGGCGGCGGCATGCCGGGCGCGCCCGGACCGCCGACGGCCGGTCCGGCCAGCATCGTCGCGGCGTGGTGGACGCCGCCGCCGGGGGGCGGCGGGGTGCCGGGCGGGCCGGGCGGCTGCGGAGCACCCGCGCCGGGCGCACCGGGAGGACCGGGCGGGCCGGGAGGCTGAGGCGCGGCGGGCGCACCCGGCGGCTTCGGACCACCGACGCCACCCAGACTCGGATCGGCCAGCATCGTCGCGGCATGGTGCACCCCACCGGGAGGCGTACCGGGAGCACCGGGAGCACCGGGCGGGCCAGGAGGCTGAGGCGCACCCGCGCCGGGCGCACCGGGCGGGCCAGGAGGTTGGGGCGCGGCGGGCGCACCCGGCGGCTTCGGACCACCGACGCCACCCAGACTCGGATCGGCCAGCATCGTCGCCGCGTGGTGCACCCCACCGGGAGGCGTACCGGGCGCACCGGGCGGCTGCGGTCCGACAGGCGGCTGGGGTCCGGCGGGCGGCTGGGGTCCGGCGGGCGGCTGGGGTCCCGCGGGAGGCTGCGGTGCCGTGGGCGGTTGAGGTCCGGCAGGAGGCTGCGGGCCGTCCGGGCCCAGGGACGAGACGAGCTGCGTCGGGACGTACCCACCGGCGGGGGTGCCGGGCGCACCGGGCCCGGACGGCGGCGGCGTCGCCCCGGCGGGAGCGACGGGCGGGCCGGGCGGCGGGGGCGTACCGGCACCGCTGCCGCGCGGCCCGTGCGGCGGGCCGTCCGCCTTGCTGGTGGCGGCGTCCGCGATGTCTCCGGCACCGGGGGCGGGGGCGGCGGCCGCGGGAGGCCGCGGGTACCCGTACGCGTCGGCGGACGCGGACGCGGCAGGCGGCGGAGGCGTCGGCGAACCCGCGGGCGGCCGCGGCGCGTTCGGCGGCGGACCGGCGGGCGCGGCGGGAGCCTCGGGCGCGCCCGGCGCCGGGGTGTCCAGGGCCGGGGCGAGGGTCGTCCGCGGCAGCTGGCTGCCCCCGTGCATCAGCGCCGTCTTGGCCTCCGGCGCGGCGCCGGGCGACGGAGCGTCCTCGTCGTCCAGACCGGTCAGCGGCGGCGCGTACACCGTGGCGGGCAGCGGCACCGAGTGGTCGTCGCCCCCGTCCGCGTTGGTGTCCGTACCGGCCCACGGAGTCGCCCCGGCGGGCTCGCCCTGCGAGGCCTCGGGCAGGCCGTCCGCACCCTCGGACGTGTCGTCGGCATCGGAGGCGGCCGCGGGCCACGGCGTACCGCCGCCCGGAGCGGCAGGCGCCGCGGGAGCCTCGGGGGTCAGGGGAGTCGCGGGAGTTACGGGAGCTGCAGGCGTCTCGGCGACCGGAGGAGCGGCCGGAGAAGCGGACGAGGCACCCGACGAGGCACCCGACGGAGCGCCGGACGACGAAGCCGCCCCCTCGGAACGCTGGTCCGGAATCCCCATCTTGTCCGCCGCCTCCTGGAGCCACTCCGGAGGAGTCAGCAGGAACGACGTCTGATTCAGGTCGACCCGCTCCGGAGGCGCCGCGGGCGTGTCGTGCGGCGCCGCCTCCGGCAGGCCGTACTCCTCCTCGTACCGGCGGATCACCTCACCCACGGGCAGCCCCGGCCAGAGCGTGGCCTCACCGCTGTCCCGCGCGATGACCAGCCGCTGCGCGCCGCCGTCGGAGACCGGACCGTTCTCCCGGTCCTCGGCCCAGACGACGAAACCCAGGTCGAACTCCCGGACCCGCACCTCACGGTGCTGATAGCCCGGCACATCGCCGTTGATCCACTCCTCGGCGCGGTCCTGCGCCTGCGCGAACGTCACCATCGTTACGTCACTCCCCACCCGAGGACACGGGGACGGCCTGCGCGAAGCCGCCGTCCACCATCAGGTTCGCCACGGTCTCCAGCTCCGGCGGATTGCCCGCGAGCCGGGACAGGAACGCGTCGAAGTCGTCACCGCACGGCAGCAGCAACCGCCGCACGCGCTCGGCCGGCGGCCACGCGTCCTGGTCACGCACGTCGTCGTACGCGCAGAACCACACCGAACCGATCCGGTCACCCTTGACCTTCACCGCGAGCAGACCGCCCTGGACGAAACCGACGCCCAGGTAGTCCTTGGTGAGGTGGTCGCGCAGACACTTGTTGACGTACACCAGGTCGTTGACCGCGGCCTCGTCCCGCACCGTGAAGAACGGCTGGTCCACGAGGAGCCCCAACTCGGCGTCCAGCGCGGCACCGACCGGCGCGCAGCCGCCCGCGGCCTTCAGGAACGACCGGTAGGCGCCCGGCAGGCGGTAGCCCAGGTCCTCCTCCACGCCCTGCACCTGCTGCTCCGTCACCGCGACCGCCGCCTTCGGCAGCCCGAAGTGCGCGGGCCGCGTCTCCTGCAACGGGCGCGTGCCCCGCTTGTCCTGGTCCACCGACGTCGTCGCGATCCCGCCGTGGTGGCGCAGCAACGCCTTCACCTCGACAGGCACCAGTTCGAGACGGCGGCTGCCGCGCACGTGGTGCCACGTCCAGCCGTGCGGGGTCGCCACCGCGGGAATCGTGTCCCACAGCTCGTGACCCGCCGCCGCGAGCACCGCGTTCGCCGACACGTAGTCCGTCAGGCGCAGTTCGTCGACGCCGAAACCCTCCGGCGGCTCGGCGATCTCGGCGGCGGCGCGCGCATAGGCGGAGAAGTCCGGATAGCCGTGCTCGTCCACCCGCACCCCTCTGGGATGGCGCGCGGCCCGGACCGGGTCCGGGAAGTGCACGACCTGCCCCGCGTAAGCCGCGTTCGGCGGCGCGGACTGCTGCCCCAGCCGACCTGTCGTCATGGCGGTTGCCCCCTGCGGCACTGTGGAAGGTTCTGAATTCTTTCGTGTGAACCGAGCCGCGGAACCGGCCCGCGCATGGACGTCCGGTTCCACATCTCGTTCTGCGATGCCGACACAGCCTATGCGCAAGGACGACACCGGTCACCGGGCCTCCGGTTCCATGACCACCAGCCACCGGACGGTCACCGTGCGGCGAAAACCGACGCGAAGCCAGGCGTGTCGCAGTGCCCCAGCTTCCGCACCACCCGCCCCATTTGGCAGGCTGTCCCCGCGACGCGGGGGCGTGGCACACGCGGTGACGGCCGCGAGCAGGGGGAGGGAAGAGCGCAATGCAGACGGCACAGAGCGGCATGCCCGGCCACACGCTGCCCACGACGGCGGCCACCACGGGCGACGACGGCACCACCCGGCCACCCGGCCACGGCCCGGCCACGATCCCCACCGCGGGGGACCCGCGCGCGAGCGCCGGGGACCCACGGGCGGGCGACCCACGCGTCGGCTGGAGCGCCACCGCCGCCCACGCGCCCATCCTCCGCCAGCGCCGCGACGGCATCCTGCCGACCGTCGCCGCGGCCCTCTCCGTACGCGGCCAGACCACCCTCACCTGCACCGCGGGACGCGGCGAGGAACCCCCCGCCCTCCACCCGCTCGTCCAGGACTTCCTCGACGCCCTCACCAGCGGCCAGCGCGAACGCTTCACCGGTCGCTGCGCCGAGGCCATCCTCATCTCCCGCCACCTCACGGCGGCCGACGCGGGCCGCTCCAAGCGCGCCGCCCGCAAACCCATGACCAACGGCGAGGCCCGCAAGGCCCTCAAGCACGCCAAACTCACCACCCGCCGCATCCGCGAGGACGGCGACCCCCTGCACGGCGGCTTCGCCCAGCCCTGCCGGTCCTGCACCGCCCTCACGGCCCACTTCGGCGTACGGATCGTCGACCCCACCGCCACCGACGCCTGACCCTCGCCCGGACACCCGCCGGACCGGCGCCCCACCGTCCATCCGACCGTCCCCACGACCGCCCGAACGACCGAACGAGGGCCACCCGATGCACCCCGAACACCCCGCCCCCACCGCCGCACCGGCCGCCGGCGGCAGCACCCGCTTCCCCGTCCCCGTCGACGCCGCCCTGCGCGCCGCCGGCTGGCGCCCCGGCCACTGGGACATAAAGCAGGCAGAGATCTGGGCCGACGCCCTGCGCCGCCACACCTCCCCCGCCGGGCACCGCCACACCGTCTTCCCCGCGGCGGTCGAGGCCTGGGCCGAGTTCGGCGGCCTGCACATCACCCCGCAGGGACCCGGCCGCCAGATAGCGCCCGCCACGGTGCACCTCGACCCCATGTACGGCCTGCACCTCGCCCGCACCCTCGGCGACCTCGGCCGCGCCCTCGGCACCGAGGTCTGCCCCATCGGCGAGGAACCCGACAACCAGGCGCTCCTGGCCATCGACACCGAGGGCCGCGTCTACAGCCTCGACCACAGCGGCGACTGGTTCCTCGGCGCCCACATCGACCAGGCCCTCGCCACCCTCGTCACGGGCGCCCAGCCGACCCGCCTCTCGGCGAGCACGGGAATCTAGCGCTCGACCAGCCCTAGCCCATCGCGACGGCCGCCGCCGGAAGCACCGCCGACACCCGGAAGCCCCCGCCGTCCGTCGGCCCCGACACGAACACCCCACCCAGGCCCGTGACCCGCTCCTTCATCCCCACGAGGCCGTTGCCGCCGCTCGGCAGCCGCGCGTCCTGCGCGTCACCGCCCGCTTCCGGCGGCGGCTCGTTCTCCACCTGCATGGCGATCTCCGCCCCGCGGTACGCGAGGCGGACGTACGTCTTCGCGCCCGCCGCGTGCTTGTGCACGTTCGTCAGCGCCTCCTGCACCACCCGGTAGGCGGTCTGCTCCACCTCCGCCGAACAGTCCCGCGGCTCCCCCTGCACCGACAGGTCCACCGCCATGCCCGCCGTACGCGACTGCCCCACCAACTCGTCCAGCTCCGCCAGACACGGGCCGTCCTCGTCCACCACGCGCGACGCCGCCGCGGCCGCCGCGAACCCCACCGCGGCCAGCGGCAACGGCTCGGCCGGCTTCTCCTTCTTCGCCCCGTCGCCCGCCCGCAGCACCCCGAGCATCTCCCGCAGCTCGGTCAGCGCCTGCCGGCCCATGTCCCCCACCAGCGCGGCGTTCCTGACCGCCTTCTCCGGGTCCTTCCGCGCCACCGCCTGCAGCGCCGCCGCGTGCACCACCATCAGGCTCACCCGGTGCGCCACCACGTCGTGCATCTCGCGGGCGATCCGCGTGCGCTCCTCGTTCCGCGCCCACTCCGCCCGCTCCTCGGCGCGCTCGGCGAGCAGCTGAAGCTCCCGCTCCAGGCTGTCCGCACGCTCCCGCATCCCCTCCACGAGGCGGCGCCGCGCGCCCACGTACAAGCCGAGGAGGACGGGTGGCGCGGTCACGCCGATCGCGGCGGTGACCGCGAAGAAGGGGATGAACTCGCTGCCGATCGACGGACTGCCCTCCGCCATGTCCTGGTTGGCCCGCACCAGCGCGACGACCAGCGTGCCCGCCATCGACATCCCGGCGAGGGCGCCGGTGATGCGGCGCGGCAGTTCGGAGGCGGCCAGGGTGTAGAGGCCCACGACCGTGAGCAGCACGCCCATCCGCGCGGGCGTGATCGCGATCGATATCAGCACGACGGCGACGGGCCAGCGCCGCCGGATCAGCAGGGCGGCGCCCGCGAGGACGCCGAAGCCGATGCCCACCGGCGCCGGCAGCCCGGAGTCCCGCGCGAAACTCACGCCCTCCGCTCCGCACTCCGCCGCGGACAGCGCGGCGAGCCCCACATCCAGCGCGGCACCGCGCCACCGCTCCCACCACCACGGCCCGGTCATGGCCGTGGTGCGGTCGTCCCCCGTCGTGGTCATGTCTTCCAGCGTACGGGCGTTCCGCCCCGGTTTTCCGGTGAGTTTCCGGCTCGGTGATCGACCCCACGCCGTGTTCGACCGGAAGCGAAACCTGCCGGTATCCCTCGAACTGTTGAACCGCGTGGGCTTCCGCCCCGGAACCTCCCATTCCGGACGAGGGTCGACCCATGACGGAGATCACGCCCGCGGGGCGCGCGGTGAGCAAGTACGAAGACGGCACACGGGACCGAGCTCGCGAGTTGCGTCGCCAGGGTTGGACCTACAACGAGATCCAGGCCGAACTGGGCTGCTCGAAGAGCTCCGTCTCCCTCTGGGTGCGCGACCTGCCGTCGCCCGCACCACGTCGCACCCCCGAGGAACAGCGGGCCCGGATGAACGCCGGGCTCGCCGAGCTGCGCGCCGCTCAGGACCGCGAACGGCAGGCGACCAAGCGATCGGCGGCGGCCGCGGTCGGCAAGCTCTCCGACCGCGAGCTGTTCCTGGTGGGAGTCGGTCTCTACTGGTCCGAAGGCACCAAGGACAAGCCCTACCGCCGCACCGAGGTGCTGCAGTTCATCAACAGTGACACGACCATGATCCAGCTCTACCTGCGCTGGCTGGAGCTGCTCGGGGTCGGCGCCGATCGGCTGACCTTGCGCGTCAGCATCCATGAATCCGCGGACGTGGAAGCCGCGGAGCACCACTGGGCCCGCGTGGTGGGCGTCGACGTGTCCGCCTTCAGCAAGCCGACCCTGAAGAGACACAACCCCCGCACCACGCGCAAGAACACGGCGGACGCCTACCACGGGTGCCTCATGATCTACGTGAAGCAAAGTGCCGATCTCTACCGTCGCGTCGAAGGCGCTTGGTACGGCATAGTGTTGGGTGCCGATTCGGCGGCCTGACCAAATGTCCGGTTTAGCCGTTCCATTCCCCCGTGGTGTAATTGGCAGCACTGTGGCTTTTGGTGCCATCTGTCCGGGTTCGAGTCCTGGCGGGGGAGCAAGCGGTTCCGGGCCCCGACCTCCAAGGTCGGGGCCCGCCCTCATTTCCGCTTCTCTACGCCCCGGTATCCTGCGAATGTCCACCCCACCAGGCACCCCAAGCCATCCGAAGCCGAAGGGCACCCCCGTGAGCGCAACCCTTCCCCAAGCAGTCGGCTCCGCTCCTGCAGGGGAGACCCCGCTGGCAGCCGTCGTCGTCCTCGCAGCGGGTGAGGGCACCCGTATGAAGTCGGACCTTCCCAAGGTCCTGCACGAGATCTGTGGCCGCTCCCTCATCGGGCACGTGCTCCACGCCGCCTCCGCGCTCTCGCCCGAGCAGCTCGTGACCGTCGTCGGCTTCCAGAGCGAGCAGGTGCGCGAACACCTCGCGACCGTCGCCCCGCAGGTCCGCACCGCCTACCAGGCCGAGCAGAACGGCACGGGCCACGCCGTGCGCATCGGCCTGGAGGAGCTCGGCGGTTCGGTCGACGGCACGGTGGTCGTCGTCTGCGGCGACACCCCGCTGCTGACCGGCGCGACGCTCGAACAGCTCGCGGCGGTGCACGCAGGCGACGGGAACGCCGTGACCGTGCTGACCGCCGAGGTGCCGGACGCGACCGGCTACGGCCGCATCGTGCGCGACGGCGCGGGCGGCTCCGTCACCGCGATCGTCGAGCACAAGGACGCCACCGAGTCGCAGCGCGCGATCCGTGAGATCAACTCCGGTGTGTTCGCGTTCGACGGGCGACTGCTCGCCGAGGCCCTCGGCAAGGTGCGCACGGACAACAGCCAGGGCGAGGAGTACCTCACGGACGTCCTGGGGATCCTGCGCGAGGCCGGGCACCGCGTCGGTGCCGCCGTCGCCGGGGACCACCGGGAGATCGCGGGCATCAACAACCGCGTCCAACTGGCCGAGGCCCGCCGCACGTTGAACGACCGGCTGCTGACGGAGGCGATGCTCGCGGGCGTCACCGTCGTGGACCCGGCCTCGACGTGGATCGACGCGACCGTCACCTTCGAGCGGGACGCCACCGTCCAGCCGGGCACGCAGCTGCAGGGCGCCACGCACGTGGCCAAGGGCGCCGAGGTCGGCCCCAACACCCGCCTGAAGGACACCAGGGTGGGCCCCGGGGCCCGCGTCGACAACACCGTCGCCGACAGCGCGGAGATCGGGGAGCGGGCGGTCGTCGGCCCGTACACGTACCTGCGCCCCGGCACCCGGCTCGGGGTGAAGTCCAAGGCGGGCGCGTACGTGGAGATGAAGAACGCGACGATCGGCGAGGGTTCCAAGGTCCCGCACCTGTCGTACGTGGGGGACGCCACGATCGGCGACCACTCCAACATCGGTGCCGCCAGCGTCTTCGTGAACTACGACGGCGAGGCGAAGCACCACACGACGGTGGGGTCCCACTGCCGCACGGGTTCGGACAACATGTTTGTGGCTCCTGTCACGGTCGGGGACGGCGCGTACACCGCCGCCGGGTCCGTGATCACGAAGGACGTGCCGGCCGGTTCGCTGGCCGTCGCGCGGGGCCAGCAAAGGAATATCGAGGGCTGGGTGGCCCGAAAGCGTCCGGGGAGCGCGGCCGCGAAGGCGGCGGAGGCGGCGTCCCGGGAGCCGGGCGGCGAAAGCTGACCGGAAACAGGTGCGCCTGACACGGCGTACCGTGATAGTGCACATTCGGCCGACTCGACGCACCGGGACGCGTGAGTACGGCAGCGGGAAGAACTCTCTGAGGAGACAGTGCTGTGACCGGGATCAAGACGACCGGCGAGAAGAAGTTGATGCTCTTCTCCGGCCGCGCCCACCCCGAGTTGGCCGAGGAGGTCGCACACAAGCTGGGTGTCGGCATCGTGCCGACGAAGGCCTTCGATTTCGCCAACGGTGAGATCTACGTCCGCTACCAGGAGTCGGCGCGCGGCGCCGACTGCTTCCTGATCCAGAGCCACACCGCTCCGATCAACAAGTGGATCATGGAGCAGCTCATCATGATCGACGCGTTGAAGCGCGCGTCGGCCCGCTCCATCACGGTCATCGTGCCGTTCTACGGTTACGCGCGCCAGGACAAGAAGCACCGTGGACGTGAACCGATCTCGGCGCGTCTGATCGCGGACCTGATGAAGACCGCCGGAGCGGACCGCATCCTCACCGTCGATCTGCACACGGACCAGATCCAGGGCTTCTTCGACGGTCCGGTGGACCACCTCTTCGCGCTGCCGATCCTCGCGGACTACGTGGGCGCGAAGGTGGACCGTTCGAAGCTGACGGTGGTCTCCCCCGACGCCGGCCGCGTGCGCGTCGCCGACCGCTGGTGCGACCGCCTCGGCGCCCCGCTGGCGATCGTGCACAAGCGCCGCGACAAGGACGTCGCCAACCAGGTCACCGTGCACGAGGTGGTCGGTGAGGTGAAGGGCCGCGTCTGCGTCCTGGTCGACGACATGATCGACACGGGTGGCACGATCTGCGCCGCCGCCGACGCGCTGTTCGCGCACGGCGCGGAGGACGTCATCGTGACGGCCACGCACGGTGTGCTCTCGGGTCCCGCCGCGGACCGTCTGAAGAACTCGAAGGTCAGCGAGTTCGTGTTCACGGACACGCTGCCGACGCCGGGCGAGCTGGAGCTCGACAAGATCACGGTGCTCTCGATCGCGCCGACGATCGCGAACGCGGTGCGCGAGGTCTTCGAGGACGGTTCGGTGACGAGCCTCTTCGAGGAGCAGTGACCGGACGCTCGATCTGAAGATCGATTTCTGGGGCGGCCTCCCCGCCGGGTAGACTCACGGAGTTGCTCGGCGAGGGAGGCCGCACTTTTTCTGTGCGGCGGTCCGTTATCGACGCGCTCTTCGTAGCAGGCCAGTCGTTTGGCCGGGTAACCCCATCCGACACCTGTTGTACGAGGAGTGCACATGCCTGAGGTCAAGCTTTCCGCCGAGACCCGCACCGAGTTCGGCAAGGGCGCCGCCCGCCGTCTGCGCCGCGAGGACAAGGTCCCCGGCGTTCTCTACGGCCACGGTGCCGAGCCGGTCCACCTGTCGCTCCCGGGCCACGACCTGCTCCTGGCGCTGCGTACGCCGAACGTCCTGATCTCCCTGGACGTCGACGGCAAGACCCAGCTGGCCATCCCGAAGGCCGTCCAGCGTGACGCTCTGCGCATCGGCATCCTGAAGCACGTCGACCTGCTCCTCGTCCGCAGCGGCGAGAAGGTCACGGTCGAGATCCCGGTCCACACCGAGGGCGAGCTGGCGCCGGGCAGCAACCTGCTCGAGCACGTCCTGAACACCCTGCCGGTCGAGGCCGAGGCCACGCACATCCCGAGCGAGGTCACCGTCTCCATCGCGGGCCTGGAGGCCGGCGCGTCCATCCTCGCGAAGGACATCCCGCTGCCCTCCGGCTCCACGCTGGCCATCGACGAGGACGCCGTCGTCCTGCAGGTCCTGGCCGCGCAGGCCGAGGAGGCCCCGGCCGAGGGTGCCGCCGACGACGCGGCCGCCGAGGCCTGAGCCTCGCCGACCACACGCGTACCGCGACAGCCGTCGCTCCCTGACGGGGGCGGCGGCTGCCGCGTGCGCACCGGACATGGGCGTATGAAGGAGACATGCACGTGACGACGGACGCCAGCGCTCCGTGGCTGATCGCGGGCCTCGGCAATCCGGGCCCCGACTACGCCATGAACCGGCACAACGTGGGGTTCATGGTGGCCGACCTCCTCGCCCTGCGGATGGGCGCCAAGTTCAAGCGGTCCGCGAAGGCGCAGGCCCAGGTGGTCGAGGGCCGGATCGGCGCGCCGGGCCCCGCGAGCCGTCGGGTGATCCTCGTGAAGCCCATGTCGTACATGAACGTGTCGGGCGGTCCGGTGACGGCGCTGCGGGACTTCTACAAGGTGCCGACCGAGCACATCGTCGCGGTCCACGACGAGCTGGACATCGACTACGGCACGCTGCGCCTGAAGCTGGGCGGCGGCGACAACGGCCACAACGGCCTGAAGTCGATGACGAAGGCGATGGGCCCCGACTACCACCGGGTGCGGTTCGGCATCGGCCGCCCGCCGGGCCGGATGCAGGTGGCGGACTTCGTCCTGAAGGACTTCTCCGCCACGGAACGCAAGGAACTCGACTACTTCGTGGACCGCTCGGCCGACGCGGTGGAGGCCTTGATCACAGAGGGCCTGGAACGCGCCCAGAGCACGTACAACTCCTGACGACCGCAGGGAAGCAGGGAAGGCACGCGAGGAACGGCGCGACCTTCCCAGGGGCGCGGGGAACGGCGCAATCTTTTCAGGGGCGCGGGGAACTGCGCGATCTTTAGGGGCGCGAGGAACCGCGCGCCCAGCCACGACGCCCCCGCGGCCAAAGAACAACCGGGCCCCGCCCCACCGAAGTGGCGCGGGGCCCCGTCACACCGCTCAAGGCATCAGCCCGTATTCCGCAGCCCCGCAGCCACCCCGTTCACCGTGAGCAACAACGCCCTCCCGAGCAACGGATCCGGCTCCACCCCCGCCGCAGCCGCATCCCGCTGCCGCTTGAGCAGCGCGACCTGGAGGTAGGAGATCGGGTCGAGATAGGCGTCGCGGATCGCGAAGGTCTGCTGCAGCGCCGGGTGCGAGCCGAGCAGCTCGTCCCCGCCGGTGATGCGCAGGACCTCGCGGACGGTCAGCTCGTGCTCCTCCTCGATCGTGGCGAAGACGTGCTTGAGCTCGTCCGGCACGAGGGTGTCCACGTAGTGCCTGGCGATCCGCAGGTCCGTCTTCGCGAGCGTCATCTCGACGTTGGAGATGAAGTTGCGGAAGAAGTGCCAGTGCTCGTGCATCTCGTCGAGGACGGTGTCCAGACCGGCCTCGCGCAGGGCCTTGAGGCCCGAGCCGACGCCGAACCAGCCGGGCACGATCTGCCGCGACTGGGTCCAGCCGAAGACCCACGGGATGGCGCGCAGGCCGTCGAGCGAGACGCCGGAGCCGGGGCGGCGCGAGGGGCGCGAGCCCAGGTGGAGCTCGGCGAGCTGGTCCACCGGCGTCGACGCGAGGAAGTACGTCGGCAGGTCCGGGTCCTCGACGAGCTTGCGGTAGGCGGTGTGGGCCGCGTCGCTCACCACGTCCATCGCGGCGTCCCAGCGCGCGAGGGCCTCGTCGGACTGGCGGGGAGCCGTGTGCAGGGCGGAGGCCTGCAGCGTGGCGGCGACCGTCAGCTCCAGGTTCTCCCTGGCCAGGGACGGCACGAGGTACTTGTCGGAGATGACCTCGCCCTGCTCGGTCACCTTGATCTCGCCCTCCAGGGTGCCCCAGGGCTGGGCGAGGATCGCGTCGTGCGAGGGGCCGCCGCCGCGGCCGACGGTGCCGCCGCGGCCGTGGAAGAGGCGCAGGCGCACGCCGTAGCGGTGGGCGACGTCGCGGAGCCTGCGCTGCGCCCGGTGGATCTCCCACTGCGAGGTGGTGATGCCGCCGAACTTGGAGGAGTCCGAGTAGCCGAGCATGACTTCCTGGACGTCCCCGCGGAGGGCTACCAGCCTGCGGTAGGAGGGGTCGGCGAGCATCTCGTCGAGGATGACGTCGGCGGCGCGCAGCTCGTCGGTGGTCTCCAGGAGCGGCACGATGCCGATCTTGGCCCAGCCGGCGTGCAGGTCGATGAGGCCGGCCTCGCGGGCGAGGACGGCGGCGGCGAAGACGTCGTCGGCGCCCTGGCACATCGAGATGATGTACGACTCGATGACCTCGGGTCCGAAGACCTCGAGGGCCTTCTTGACGGTGAGGAAGACGCCGAGGGTCTTCTCGCCCGCGGCGTCCACGGGCGCCGGAGAGGGGCCGAGCGGGCGCCGCGACCGCAGTTCCTTGGCGAGGAGCTTCTGGCGGTATTCGCGGGGCATGTCCGCGTACCGCCAGGACTCCTCGCCGAGGCGGTCGAAGAGCTGGCCGAGCGCGTGGTGGTGGGCGTCGGCGTGCTCGCGTACGTCCATGGTGGCCAGCTGGAGGCCGAAGGCGGCGAGCGTGCGGATGGTGCGGTTCATCCGGCCGTCGGCGAAGAGGGCGCCCTTGTGCTCGCGCAGCGAGGTCTGGATGAGCGTGAGGTCGTGCAGCAGCTCGGCGGTGCCGAGGTAGTCGCGGCCCTCCTCGTGCGGGACGTTCTTGGCCAGGCGGAGCTTGGTGTTCTCCAGCTTCTGCCGGATGCAGGTGGCCTTGAGGCGGTAGGGCTCTTCGGCGTTGAGGCGCTTGTAGCGGGGGCTGATCTCGGGCAGGCGCTCCAGGTCGCACTGGAGGGAGGCGCGCAGTTCCTCGGTGGCTCCGGTGTAGCGGATGGAGTTGGAGAGGAAGCCGCGCAGCTCGTCGATCATGTCGACGGCGTCGTTGATGCCGTGCTCGTGCTGGAGGATGAGGACGTCCCAGGTGACCTGCGGGGTCACGTTGGGGTTGCCGTCGCGGTCGCCGCCGATCCAGGTGCCGAAGCTGAGGGGGCGGGTGCCTTCGGGCAGCTCGACGCCGACGCGTTCCAGTTCGGCGGTGAGGTCCTCCAGGACGTCCCCGACGGCGCCGGCGTGCAGCTCGTCGAGGTAGTAGATGGCGTTGCGGGCCTCGTCGGCGGGCTCGGGGCGCACCACGCGGAGCTCGTCGGTCTGCCAGACGAGGTCGATGTTCTCGGCCAGTCGGGTGTCGTGGCGGCGCCGGTCGGACTCGATGACCGGGGTCTCCAGGAGTTCGGCGACGCGGCGGAGCTTGTTGAGCACCGAGCGGCGGGCGGCCTCGGTGGGGTGCGCGGTGAAGACGGGGCGCACGTTGAGGTTCTGCACGGTCTGGCGCAGGTGCTCGGGGTCGGCGTCCTTGAGGCGGTCCGCGGTGCGGGAGAGCAGTCCGCCCTCCGCCGCGCGCCGGGCGCGCAGCTCGCGGCCGCGGTGGACCTGCTCGGTGACGTTCGCCAGATGGAAGTAGGTGGAGAAGGCGCGGACCAGCTTGGCCGCGGTCTCCAGTTCCGTGCCGCCGAGGAGCTTGGCGGCGGCCTCGCCGTCCTCGCGCGTCAGGCGGCGGACCTTTTCGACCAGTTCGAGGAGTTCGGGCCCCTCCTGGCGTACGAGGGTCTCGCCGAGCAGGTCGCCGAGGCGGCGGATGTCGGCGCGCAGCTCGGCGCTGGCGTTGCTGTTGGCCTGCTGGCCCTGGTCGTCGGCACTGCTCACAGGTGCGGCTCCTTGCAGTGTTGAAGCGCTTCAAGACTGGGAGGGGTCCCCGGTGGGGATATGGGTACCCGGGGGGAGATACAGAGCGGACCGCGCTGTCCGACCGATCCCAAGGATAGGTGTCACTTCGGGCCCGGAGCTCGCGACCTCTTGCCGCGGAGCTCCGCACTGCCATACTTACGTCGCCGTAGGTTACGGAACCGTAGGAAACGCGGCCTGGCAGCCGTTGCAGGAACCGTGCCCGTGCACTGATCCCACCTCGACCCTCGACCCCCCAGGGGACGTGCCCATGACGACAAGCTCCGATGCGTACTCCGACACCGATGTGATCGACGACGCTTCGCGGACGACCGGTGACCCCGGTGCCCCGCTGCCGCCCGCCACGCTGGGCGGCGAGCAGAAGCGCTCACTCGAACAGCTCACCCTTCTCCTCTTCATCGTCGTTCCCTTCATCGCCGTGCTGGGGGCCGTGCCGCTGGCCTGGGGGTGGGGGGTGAGCTGGTTGGATCTCGGCCTGCTCGTCTTCATGTACTTCCTGGGGTGCCACGGCATCACCATCGGCTTCCACCGCTACTTCACGCACGGCTCCTTCAAGGCGAAGCGGCCGCTGCGGATCGCGCTGGCGGTGGCGGGGTCGATGGCGGTGGAGGGGCCGGTGGTCCGCTGGGTGGCCGACCACCGCAAGCACCACAAGTTCTCCGACGCGGAGGGCGACCCGCACTCCCCGTGGCGGTTCGGCGAGACGGTTCCGGCGCTGATGAAGGGCCTGTGGTGGGCGCACATCGGCTGGATGTTCGACGAGGAGCGGACGTCGCAGGAGAAGTACGCCCCGGATCTGCTCAGGGACCCGGCGATCCGGCGGATCTCCCGGCAGTTCCTGTTCTGGACGATCGTGTCGCTGAGTATCCCGCCGCTGGTGGGCGGCCTGGTGACGATGTCGTGGTGGGGCGCGTTCACGGCGTTCTTCTGGGGTTCGCTGGTCCGCGTCGCGCTGCTGCACCACGTCACGTGGTCGATCAACTCGATCTGTCACGCGGTGGGCAAGCGTCCCTTCAAGTCCCGTGACCGTTCGGGCAACGTGTGGTGGCTCGCGGTGCTGTCCTGCGGCGAGTCCTGGCACAACCTCCACCACGCCGATCCGACGTCGGCGCGGCACGGTGTGATGAAGGGCCAGATCGACTCCTCCGCGCGGATCATCCGCTGGTGCGAGCAGCTGGGCTGGGCGTCCGACGTGCGGTGGCCCTCGCGCTCACGCATCGAGGCGCGCCGCAAGCCCGAGGGGGCGGCCGACGCCCGCCGCGAGGCACCCGCGTCCGACGCGGCATGATGGACGACGTGGCGACCGACTCCAGCAATTCCAGCCCTTCCAGCAAAGAGAAGCAGCCCCGGCGGGCCCGGCGGACCCGTATGACGGGTGCCGAGCGCCGGGAGCAGCTGCTGGACATCGGCCGCACGCTCTTCGCCGCCAAGGGCTTCGAGGGCACGTCGGTGGAGGAGATCGCGGCGAAGGCCGGGGTCTCCAAGCCGGTCGTGTACGAGCACTTCGGCGGCAAGGAGGGCCTGTACGCGGTGGTCGTGGACCGCGAGATGCGGGCGCTGCTCGACATGGTGACGGGGGCGCTGACGGCGGGCCACCCGCGCGAGCTCCTCGAACAGGCCGCCTTCGCCCTGCTCGACTACATCGACACGTACACGGACGGCTTCCGCATCCTGGTCCGCGATTCGCCGGTGGCGCAGTCCACCGGCACCTTCGCGTCCCTGATCTCGGACATCGCGACGCAGGTCGAGGACATCCTGGGCCAGGAGTTCAAGGGCCGCGGCTTCGACCAGAAGCTGGCGCCGCTGTACGCGCAGGCGCTGGTCGGCATGGTCGCGCTGACGGGCCAGTGGTGGCTGGACGTCCGCAGGCCGAAGAAGGCGGAGGTGGCGGCCCACCTGGTCAACCTGGCCTGGCACGGTCTGGACGGCCTGGAGCCAAAGCCGCGCCTGATAGGCCACCGCAAGAGCTGAGCTTCGCCTCAGAGCGCCTTGCGGGCCACCGCGAACACCCGCCGGAACGGGAAGACCGTGCCGTGGGGCGTGGGCGGGTAGGCCTCGCGCAGGAGGGTCCGGTACTGGGCCAGGAACGCCTCCGTGGCCGCCGGATCGTCCGCCAGGGCGGTCAGGACCGGGCGCAGGCCCGTGCCCTTGACCCAGTCGAGGACCGGGTCCGCGCCGGTGAGGAGGTGCTGGTACGTCGTCTCCCACGCGTCGACCTCGCAGTCGAGATCCGCGAGCCGCTCCAGGTACTCCCCCGGTGTGAGGACCGCGTCCGCGTGGCGCAGGGCCTCGCCGAGGCGGTCGCGCCAGCGGGGTGAGGCGGCGAGTTCCCGCATGAGGGCGTGGCTGGGGGCGTCGAAGTTGCCGGGCACCTGGAAGGCGAAGGTGCCGCCGGGCACCAGGGCGTCGGTCCAGGCGGGGAAGGAACCGGGGTGGCCGGGGACCCACTGGAGGGTCGCGTTGGAGACGATCAGGTCGTACGTGGCCGGGGCCGGAGTCCACCGCGTGGCGTCGGCGAGGGCGAAGCCGAGGTGGCCGCCGCCGGCCGTGGGGCCCGCCAGGCGCTCCGCCCTCGCGAGCATCTCCGGGGAGTTGTCGAAGCCGGTGATGTGCGCGGTGGGCCAGCGTTCGGCGAGGAGCCGGGTGACGTTGCCGGGGCCGCAGCCGAGGTCGGCGATGCGGGGCGGGCGGCCGGTGGCGGGGAGTGCGGGCACCCGGGCGAGCAGGTCGACGAAGGGGCGCGCGCGGTGGTCCGCGTGGCGGAGGTACTGGTGGGGGTCCCAGGTGGCGGCTGCTGCGGGCATGGAGGGCCTCCTCGAAGACGGTGCGGCGAACGGCTTCCGGGGCCATCTTCACCACCTAATATCTTGACGTCAAGAGACTTCATGTCGACAGACCCCCTACACTGATCGTCATGGAGGACGAGGTCGATCGGCTGGTCGCGGCGTGGCGCCGGGAGCGCCCTGACCTCGACGTGGAACCACTCGAGGTGCTCAGCCGCGTGAGCAGGCTCGCGCGGCACCTGGACCGCGCCCGGAGGCTCGCCTTCTCCGAGCACAACCTGGAGCCCTGGGAGTTCGACGTCCTGACGTCGCTGCGGCGCGCGGGCGCGCCGTACCAGCTCTCGCCCGGCCAGCTCCTGACCCAGACACTCGTGACGTCCGGCACGATGACGAACCGCATCGACCGCCTGGCGAAGAAGGGCCTCGTCGAGCGCCTGCCCGACCCGAGCGACCGGCGCGGCGTGCTGGTCCGGCTCACCGCCGAGGGCCGGGACCGCGCGGACCAGGCCCTCGCCGGCCTGCTCGAACAGGAGCGGGCCATCCTCGCCGAGCTCTCCCGCGCCCAGCGAGGCGAACTGGCGGCGCTGCTACGCCAGTTGACCGCCCCGTTCGACAACATCCCCGGCTAGGTCGGCCGGGCCGACGCCCGCGCGCCGGGCCAGCGCCACCGCGGCGAGCGTGGAGTGCACGCCCAGCTTCCCCAGCACGTTCTGCATGTGGGTGCGCACCGTGTGTGGGGAGAGGAAGAGCCGCTCGGCGACGGCCTTGCGGCCGAGGCCCGCGACCATGCAGCGCAGCACCTCGCGCTCGCGCGGGGTCAGCGACTCCACCAGGCGCTCGGACTCGGTGCGGTGCTTGCGGGCGGCGGTCAGCTCGCGCAGCACGCCGGTGAGCAGGGCGGGCGGCAGGTGCGTCTCGTCGCGCAGGACGCCCCGTATGACCGTGAGCAGCCGGGACAGCGAGCAGTCCTTGGCGACCCAGCCCGAGGCACCCGCCTGCAGGGCGAGCGCCGCCCGGCGCGGGTCGTCCTTCTCGGCGAGCACCACGGTGCGCACGGCGGGCTGGCCCGAACGGACGCCCGCCACCAGGGAGATGCCGTCGACGAGACCGTCGGCGTTGTTCTCCTGGACGGGTACGGCCGGGCGGAAGCCCTGCAGGGCGCTCGCGGTGCTGCCGAGGTCGGCGTCGACGAGCAGCACGTCGTACCTGCGCCCTTCGGTGACCGCCCGTTCCAGACAGCGCAGGGCGGCGGGACCGCTGCCCGCCGCGGACACGTCGACGTCGGGCTCGGCCGCGAGTGCGGCGGCCAGCGACTCGGCGAAGATGCGATGGTCGTCGACGACCAGGACTCGAATGCGAACCACAGAAACCCCCTTCCCCACGCTCCTGCCAAGGAGCAGGGGATACCCCATCATCGGAGAACGGTTGGTGCGGGTACAGCGCCCGGAGCGGGAGACAACGCGGTCGCACGGCCGCCGCCGTACTGTGAACGCCACCCCCACGCCGGGCGCCGTACCCGACTGTCTCGCCCCCTGATCAGTACCGGCCCCCACCGGCACTGCCCTTCAGAGTAGGGCCGGACGGCGGGAGCGGAAGGCGATTTGCAGAACTGATTGGCCAGCGCGTTTATGGTGAGCCGTATGTTTCGTATGGAGACGGGAGTCGACAAGGAGCGTCTCGCTCTGCTTCGTTCGCGGCTGAGCGAGACGAACACGGCGGCATCACCGGAGCTCCGCGCCCTGCGCGGCACCCGCGAGGACCAGGAAGTCCCGCTGGCTCTGTGGGCGTTGGACGAGGCGGGCGGCCTCGCGGCGGGCCTCGCCGCGTACACCTGGGCCCGCTGGCTGCACGTCGACCTCCTCTGGGTCGACGACCGCCACCGCGGCGCGGGCCTCGGCTCCCGCCTGCTGGCCGAGGCGGAACGGGTGGCCCGCGAGGACCGCGGCTGCCTCGGCTCCCGCGTGGAGACCTGGGACTTCCAGGCGCCGGGTTTCTACCGCAATCAGGGGTACGAGCTGGTGAGCGTGATCCCCGACTACCCCGAGGGCGTCAAGGAGTTCACGCTCACCAAGCGGCTGGGCTGAGCGCCCGCCTGCCGAGCGGGGTTCACGCCTGCCTGCGCGCCCCCGCCGACGCGACCGCCGGGAACACCCGGGGCGGCGTGTGACCCGCCGCGTCGAAGGCGTCGAGGACCGACTTGGTCACCGTGTCCGCGTCCGCCGCCTCGACCAGGACGAGCGCCGAGCCGCCGAAGCCGCCGCCGGTCATCCGCGCGCCGAGGGCGCCCGCCGCGTTCGCGGAGGACACCACGAGGTCCAGCTCGGGGCAGGAGATGCGCAGGTCGTCGCGGAGCGAGGCGTGGCCCTCGGTGAGGACGGGGCCGATCCCGCGGACGTCACCGGCGGCCAGCAGGCCGATGACCCGCTCGACGCGGTGGTCGTCCGCCACGACGTGCCGCACGTAGCGGCGGATCCTGTCGTCCGGCAGCTTCGCCAGCGCGGCGCGGAGCCCGTCGTACGGCACGTCCCGCAGGTGGGAGACGCCCAGGACGCGCGCGCCCTCCTCGCATCCGGCCCGCCGCTCCGCGTACGCGCCGTCCCCCAGCTCGTGCTTGACGCGGGTGTCGACGACGAGGAGCCGCAGGCCGTGGGTGGCGAGGTCGAAGGGCACCTGCCGTATCGCCAGGTCGCGGCAGTCCAGGTGCAGGGCGTGGCCGTCCGTGGCGCACGCGGAGGCCATCTGGTCCATCACGCCGCACGGCACGCCGACGAAGGCGTTCTCGGCGCGCTGGGCGAGGACCGCCAACTCGGGCCGGGTGAGGCCGAGTTGGTAGAGGTCGTTCAGGGCGAGTGCCGTGACGACCTCCAGGGCGGCGGACGAGGACAGGCCCGCCCCGGTCGGCACGGTCGAGGCGAGGTGGAGGTCGGCGCCGCCGGAGACGTCGTGGCCCGCGTCCCGCAGCGCCCACACCACACCGGCCGGGTAGGCGGCCCAGCCGCCCTGCCCGTACGCCGAAAGGGGCGCCAGGTCCTCGACGCGCAGTTCGGCGACGGGGGCGCCGATGTCCGCGGAGTGCAGCCGCAGGACGCCGTCGGTGCGGCGCGCCACCGCCGCCACCGCGGTGTGCGGCAGCGCGAGCGGCAGCACGAAGCCCTCATTGAAGTCCGTGTACTCACCGATGAGGTTGACCCGGCCCGGGGCCGACCAGACCCCGTCCGCCGCGTACCCGTACAGCTCGGCGAACTTCCCCGCTACGTCCATCAGTTACCCCTTGTTCCAGGTCAGCGCCGGGCGAACGCCCAGGCGTCGGCGACGATGCCCGCGAGGTCCGCGCGGGACGGCTGCCAGCCGAGCTTCTCGCGCGCGGTGGCCGCGGAGGCGACGAGGACCGCCGGGTCGCCGCCGCGGCGCGGGGCGATGACCTCGGGGATCGGGTGGCCCGTGACCTTGCGGACGGTCTCGATGACCTCGCGCACGGAGAAGCCGTTGCCGTTGCCGAGGTTGCAGATGAGGTGCTCGCCGGGGGTGGCGGCCTCGACGGCGAGGAGGTGGGCCTCGGCGAGGTCGGCGACGTGGATGTAGTCGCGGACGCAGGTCCCGTCGGGGGTCGGGTAGTCGTCGCCGAAGACGCTGATCGCCTCGCGCCTGCCCTGGGCGACCTGGAGGACGAGCGGGATGAGGTGCGATTCGGGGTCGTGGCGCTCGCCGCAGTCGCCGTACGCGCCCGCGACGTTGAAGTAGCGCAGCGAGACGGCGGCCAGGCCGTGCGCCGCGGCCTCCCCGGTGATCATGTGGTCGACGGCGAGCTTGGAGGCGCCGTAGGGGGAGGTGGGGGCGGTGGGGTCGGTCTCCGTGATGGGGGTGTTCACGGGCTCGCCGTACGTCGCGGCGGTGGAGGAGAAGACCAGCCTGCGCACGTCGGCGTCGCGCATCGCGGCGAGCAGCGCCATGGTGCCGCCGACGTTGTTGTCCCAGTACTTCTCGGGCTTCACGACGGACTCGCCGACCTGCGAGAAGGCGGCGAAGTGCAGCACGGCGTCGTAGGAGGAGTCCAGCCACTTGGCGGCATCCCTGATGTCGCCCTCGACGAACGCGGCGCCGGCGGGGACGCCTTCACGAAAGCCCGTGGAGAGGTTGTCGAGGACGGTCACCTCGTGCCCGGCCTCGATCAGATGCTGGGCCACCACACTTCCGACGTAGCCCGCACCACCGGTGACCAGGTACTTACCGCTCATGAACTCGCTACCTCTCGCAGTCGCTGGGCCGCGGTTTCCGGCGGCACGTCGTTGATGAACACACTCATGCCGGATTCGGAACCCGCGAGAAACTTCAGCTTGCCCGAAGTGCGGCGGATCGTGAAAAGTTCGAGGTGCAGGGCGACGTCGTCGCGGTGGAGCCCGTCGTGGCCCGCGAGGGGGCCGAACGGCGCCTGGTGCCAGGCGGCGATGTAGGGGGTGGGGGTCTCCCCCTCGCCGAAGATCCGGTCGAAGCGCCGCAGGAGTTCCAGGTAGACCCGGGGGAATTCCGCGCGCGCCGCCTCGTCGAGCGCGAGCAGGTCGGGCACCCGGCGCCTGGGGTAGAGGTGCACCTCGTAGGGCCAGTGCGCGGCGTACGGCACGAAGGCCACCCAGTGCTCGCCCGCCAGGACGACCCGCTCGCCCGCGCTCTCCTCGGCGACGATGTCGTCGAAGAGGTTGCGGCCGCCCGTCGACTCCTTGAACGCGGCGAGCGAGCGGAGCATCAGCTCCGTGCGCGGGGTGACGAAGGGGTACGCGTAGATCTGCCCGTGCGGGTGGCCGAGGGTCACGCCGATCTCGGCGCCGCGGTTCTCGAAGCAGAACACCTGCTCCACCGAGTCCAGCTGGGAGAGCTCGGCGGTGCGGTCGGTCCAGGCCTCCAGGACGAGCCCGGCCTGCTCGGGCGTGAGGTCCGCGAAGGACGCGTCGTGGTCGGAGGTGAAGCAGACGACCTCGCAGCGGCCCGCGTCGCCCGCGAGCGAGGGGAAGCGGTTCTCGAAGACCACGACGTCGTACGAGGAGTCGGGGATCTCGCTCAGCCTGCCCCCGGCGGAGGGGCAGAGCGGGCACTCGTCGGCCGGCGGGTGGTAGGTGCGGCCCTGACGGTGCGAGGCGATGGCGACGGAGTCGCCCAGGAGGCGGTCCCGCCGGATCTCCGACGTGGTCGAGACGGGCCCGAGCGGGCGCCGGTCGACGGCGTCGCGCACGGCGTCGTCGCGCTCGTCGTAGTAGATGAGCTCACGACCGTCGGCGAGACGGGTCGAGGTCTTCTTCACGTCCGGGGCTCCTCACCACCCACCCAACAGAACCGAACATAACAAACCACAAGCCAACAGCTCCGTCAATGCCCGCAGGTCTCGCCGGAGCGCCCGGAGCCGAAGGGTGGCTCGATCACAATCAAACAAAGAACACCAACAGAACTGTTCAGTTATTGAAGCAAGGGGCGTAGGTTCCGGTCTGATCCGTTCGCGCAACGAAGCGAGTTCACATGCAGTCCCCGACACAAACCCTGGCCGAGGGGCTTCGGCTGCCCACCAACGGCCTCGACTACGCGATCCTGGCGATCTACTTCGCCGTGGTCCTCGGCATCGGCTTCGCCGCCCGGCGCTCCGTGAAGACCAGCCTCGACTTCTTCCTCTCGGGCCGCTCCCTGCCCGCCTGGGTCACCGGTCTCGCCTTCGTCGCCGCGAACCTGGGCGCCACGGAGATCCTCGGCATGGCGGCCACCGGCGCGCAGTACGGCGTCGCGGTCGTCCACTGGTACTGGATCGGCGCCATCCCGGCCATGGTCTTCCTGGGCCTGGTCATGATGCCCTTCTACTACCGCAGCAAGGTCCGCTCCGTCCCCGAGTTCCTGCTCCAGCGCTTCGACCGGTCGGCGCACCTGCTCAGCTCGGCGCTCTTCGCGTTCGCGGCGATCCTCATCGCGGGCGTGAACCTCTACGCGCTCTCGATCGTCGTCGAGGCGCTGCTCGGCTGGCCGCAGTGGGTGGCGATCGTCGTCGCGGGCCTGTTCGTCCTCGCGTACATCACCATCGGCGGCCTCTCCTCGGCGATCTACAACGAGGTCCTGCAGTTCTTCGTGATCCTCGCCGCGCTGATACCCCTCTGCGTCATCGGCCTGAAGAAGGTCGGCGGCTGGGACGGCCTGTCCGGCTCGATCGAGAAGCAGCACGGCGACAACTTCATGACCGCCTGGGGCGGTACGGGCATCGGGGACGCCAACCCGCTCGGCGCCAACTGGCTCACGATCGTCCTCGGCCTCGGCTTCGTGCTCTCCTTCGGCTACTGGACGACGAACTTCGCCGAGGTGCAGCGCGCGCTCTCCGCGAAGAACCTGAGCGCCGCCCAGCGCACCCCGCTGATCGCCGCCTTCCCCAAGATCTTCATCGTCTTCGCGGTGATGATCCCGGGCCTGGTCGCCGCCGTCCTCGTGCCCAAGATCGGCACGGCGGGTTCGGATCTCACGTACAACGACGCGATTCCCTATCTGATGCAGGAGTTGCTGCCCAACGGCGTCCTCGGCATCGCGGTCACCGGTCTGCTCGCCGCGTTCATGGCGGGCATGGCGGCGAACGTCTCCTCCTTCAACACCGTGTTCACGTACGACATCTGGGCGAAGTACGTGAAGAGGGACCAGGAGGACGGCTACTACCTGAAGTTCGGCCGGCTCATCACCGCCCTCGGTGTGCTCGCCTCGATCGGCACGGCCTTCATCGCCTCGTCGTTCTCGAACATCATGAGCTACCTGCAGACGCTGTTCTCCTTCTTCAACGTCCCGATGTTCGTCGTCTTCATCATCGGCATGTTCTGGAAGCGGGCCTCGATGAAGTCCGGCGTCTGGGGGCTGCTCGCGGGCACCACCGCCGCGATGGTCAACTACTTCTGGATCTACAAGCAGGGCATCATCGACATCCCGTCCGACCAGGGCGCCAACTTCGTCTCGGCGATGGTCGGTTTCGCCGCCGGAGCCGTCGTGATGGTCGCCGTCACCCTGTTCACCGCGCCCAAGCCGGAGGCGGAGCTGGCCGGTCTGGTCTACGGGACGGTCTCGCCGGAGCTGGCGGACGACGGGGTCGAGGCGGGTGACGACGCCTGGTACCGCAAGCCGGCGCTGCTCGGCTGGGGCGCCGTCGTCCTCGCCGCGGCCTGCTACGTGCCGTACTCGTTCTAGCCTCGACCGGAGGACCGAAGACCATGTCTGATCTGCACAAAGAAGTCTCCGACCTGGAGCGCAAGTCGGCGACGGCCGCCCGTCTCTTCGACATCCGGCGCATCATCGGCGGCCTGTTCGTCGTCTACGGGATCATCGTGACGATCGCCGGGATCACCGCGTCCGACGCCGACCTGAAGAAGGCCGAGGACATCAACATCAACCTGTGGACGGGCCTCGCGATGCTCGCCCTCGGGCTCTTCTTCCTGGTGTGGCTGTGGCTGCGCCCGATGGTGGCGCCCGCCGAGGGGCCGGAGGACGACGAGTAACCCCGCCTCCGCCCCCGTGCGAAGGGGCCCGGGTCACCGCGGTGGCTCGGGCCCCTTCGCCGTCCCCGCGCCGTCGGGGCCGTTGCCGTTGGTCTCGTAGAGCGACGTGGGGCGCTCGGCGCGCTCCAGGAGACCCGTGCGCGCGGCGAGCGCGGCGGCCTCCAGGCGCGAGCCGACGCCCAGCTTCATCAGGACCCGCTGCACGTGCGTGCGCGCGGTGCTGGGAGCTATTCCCATGCCGGCGGCGATCAGCCGGGTGTCCTCGCCGTCCGCGACCCGCACCAGGACCTCGACCTCGCGGGGCGTCAGCATCTGCAGGAGGCGCTGCCCCTCGTCGTCGGGCTGCGCGGCCGGATTGAGCAGTTCGCTGAAGGCGCCCTGCAGCAGCTGCGGCGCGACGGCCGCCTCTCCCGCGCGCGCCTTCATGATGGCGCGCTCCACTCCCTCGATGCGCTCGTCGTGGCGCACGTAGCCGGAGGCGCCGGAGGCGAAGGCCGCGGCGATGCCGCGCGGGCTCGGCACCGGCCCGAGCACCACCACCGCCACCTGCGGGCGGTCCCGCTTGATCTTCACGACCGGGTCGAACATGCCCGGTTCGGCGGGCGTCGCCGTGCCCAGGAGGCAGACCTCCGGGGCCCTGCTGATGACCAGTTCCGCCGCTCCCGCGGCGGGCGCGGCGGCGGCGAGCACCCGGTGCCCGCGCAGTTTCAGTGCCGAGGCGAGGGCCTCGGCGAGCAGTCGATGATCGTCGACCACCATGAGCCGCACACCCATAGCAACCCCCCAATTCCCCGACTGATCCCCAGATCCACCGGTCGCCCCGCTCTCCCGCTCCCCATGGACCGCGGGCCCCCCGGCCCGCCATCCCCCGGAAGCTACACGCTTGTTCGACGTTACGCGCCCCCTACCGGCCAGAAGCGGCCCGGAATGCCTAAATCCCTGCCGTTGGGGGGCGTTGGGAAGTGCTGGGTGGTACGCGCACGGCGGCGGCCGCCCCCGGTGGTGCGTGGGGGGGGCGGCCGCCGCCGTGCGTGAATCCGTGGCCTGCGGGTGCTCGCCGGCTACTTCGCGATGAAGCCGAGTGCCACGTACTCCTTCTCGTCCTTCGAGTAGGGCCTGCTCAGGAGCTTCTTGCCGAGGAACAGGTGACCGTCGCCGTAGAGGAGTTCGTTGGACTTCGGGACCAGGCCGCTGATCGCCCCGGTGACCGACTCGGTGCCCGGGGTCTCCAGGAGCTTGGTCTCCTTCATCGTGCTGCCGTCGAGCGAGACGATCTGGGCGCCCTGCTTGTAGCTGTGCGCCTTGTACGCGATGACGTTGCCGCCGTCCATGCGGACCGGGAAGATCTCGCCGTTGTCGCCCGCGACGGCGCGGTCACTGGTCGGCTTTCCGGTGGCCAGCGAGAAGGAGACGATCTCGTTGGTCCGGTTGTAGCTCTCGCCGCTGCCGTCGTGCTGCTTGGTCGGGACGTACAGCCGGTCGTTGCCGACGGCGATCGCCGTGCAGTCGTGGACCATGTTGACGCCGCAGTCGTGCGCGTACTTCCCGTCCTCCAGCGAGATCTTCGCGCGCAGCTTGCCGTTGCTGCCGAGCGAGAAGACGTCGGTGGCGCCGGTGGCGGTGATCTCGGTGGTGTCCTGGCCGAAGACGACCGGATTCGTCGAGATGATCTTGGCGTTGTCGACGCCGGGGGCGATCGGGTACGTCCACTTCTCGTCGCCGGTCTTCGGGTCGAGGAGCTGCACCTTCAGCGTCTGGTCACCGTACGTACCGCACTTGCGGACCGCGACCAGCTGGTCGCCGCCCGCGTAGCCGACGTCCTCGCACTTGCCGACCTTCGGCTTCCACAGCTGGTTGCCCTTGACGTCCCAGGCGGCGCCGCCGCTGGAGGTGCCCGCTCCGGCGGCGATCGTGGTGCCGGAGATGGTGACTTCCTTGAACGTCGCCTTCACGCCGTTGGTGTCGACGCTCTTGGTCCAGAGCTTGTCACCGGACTTGAGGTCGATCGCGGAGACGTTGGAGCACTGCTCGTAGTCGCCCTTCTTGTTCCGCTTGGCCTCTTCGCTGACGACCGCGACGATCCCGTCGTCGGTGACCTCGGGCGACATCGCGCAGGCCATGCCGGAGAGCGGGACGGTCCACTTCTTCTTGCCGGTGTCCGGGTCGTAGCCGTTCAGCTCGTTGACGCCGGACTTGGCGTAGACGTCATCGGTCAGGACCGAGCCGGTGGCGTTCCAGATCTGGTCCTTGGGGATCTCCGGCTGGGGCAGCTGCATGAGGACCTTGGCGGAGGGGTCGGCCGGGGCCTTCTCCTTGGCCTTGCCCTGGCCGGGCAGGCTGTCGCCGCCCTTGCCCTCGCCGCCCTTGCCGTCCTTGCCCTTCTCGCCGGAGCTCTGCGCGGTGTTCTTGGAGTCGTCGTCCTTGGTCGAGGCGTAGTAGACACCGCCGCCGACGATCAGCGCGATCGCCACGACCGCCGCGCCGATGATCATCATCTGGCTGCTGATCTTCTTGCCGCCGCCGGAGCCGCCGTCGGGGCCGCTCCCGGGCTGCGGCTGCATCGGCATGGTGGGCGGCTGCTGGTACCCCTGCTGATAGCCCTGCGGGTACTGCTGCTGGTAGCCCTGCTGGTACTGCGGCGGGGCGGGCTGCGCGGGCTGGGTCGGGTACCCGTAGCTCTGCGGGGCCTGGGGTGCCTGCGGGGCCGGGGGCGCCTGCGGGTAGCCGTAGTTCGGCTGGCCCGCCGGGGGCGCCGGAGGAACCGCGGGCGGCGGCGTCTGCGGGGGCGGCGGGGTCTGCGGGGCCGGGGCCTGCGGGTAGCCGTACGAGGGCTCGGGGGCCTTGCCGAAGCCTCCGGGCGGAGGGTCCTGCGGGGCGCCGAAGCCGCCCTGCGGGGGCTGGTTCGGCGGCTGGTTCGGTGGCTGGGGCGGCTGGGTCATGACGTCGTTATTCCTTGGGGACGAGAGCGGTCGAGACGGGAGACGGGGCGGCGCGGCACGTCACTTGCCGTAGGCGAGCATGAGCTTCGACTGGCCGGAACTGTTCAGGATGTGCGTGGTGGAGAGATAGAAGCGCCCGTCCACGTAGTCGACGTCCCTCGGCAGGAAGCCGTCCTCGATCTTCGACATGCCCTTCGGATGCCGCAGAAGGGTCTTGGGCTTGTGCGAGCCGGACGTGGCGATGGAGACGACGCGGCCGCCGGAGTCGTAGGACGGGGTGACGTACGCGATCAGCTCGCCGTTCTCGGCCTTCATCGGCAGCATCGTTTCGTCCGTCGGCGACTTGGTGCGCCAGGCCTCCTTGCCGGTGGCCAGGCTCGTCGCGACGACCTCGTTCGCGCCGCCCTTCTCGTCGGTCGGCAGGTAGAGGTAGTCGTCGTCGACCGTGGCACCCAGGCAGCTGCCCAGCGACCGGCTGACGAACGAACTGTCGCACTCCGGCGCGAAGTTGTCGTCGGAGATCACCTCGGAGCGCGTCCTGTCGCTGTTCTCCTTCAGGACCGTGATGTTCCACTTCTTCTTGTCCTCATTGCTGAGGTACACGACCGTGGGACTCACGGAGTAGACCGCGTCGATGCGCCAGCCCTTGGGGAACTTCTTGGTCCACAGGGCGCGGCCGGTCCTCGGGTCGAGCTGCTGCAGCTCTTCGTGCTCGGTGGGCGTGCGCGCCCCGCAGGACAGGGCCATGATGAGCTGCTTGCCGCCGGCGAAGCCGCTGGGGAAGCAGGTGCCCTCTTCCTTCTTGTCCGCGACGTAGAGCTTCTTGCCGTCGCTCATCCGCAGCGCCGTGCCGGACTGGTCGCGGCCGACCATCAGCACGTCACCGACGAGGACCAGTTCGCTGCGCATCGCGAAGTCGAAGAGGCCCTCCTTCTTGACCGGCTTGCCCCAGCCCTTGTCGCCCGTCTTGAGGTCGACGACCTGGAGCTGGTTGCAGTCGGCGTCGCTCTTCGCGCTCTCCATGTAGGCCACGACGATCTTGCCGTCGTCGGTGGCGTCCTGGGTCGCGGAGCAGATCTTCTGCGGGAACGTGATGGCGTTCCACGCGATCTTGCCGGTCTTCACGTTGTACGCGAGGAGCTGCTTGTACGCGGCCTTGACCACGATGTCGCCGTCGACCCACATGCCGGGGGCGTCGCCGCCGGAACCGGGGACCTTCGGCGCCTCCTTGTACCAGAGGACCTTCGCCTCCCCCGCCTGACGGCCCGCGTTGAGGTCTTCCTCGCCCTCGTGGCCGTCACCGCTGCCGTTGCCCGGGTTGACCGGGGCGGACGCGGAGGGCTTGGGGTCCTGCTTCTCCTTCGCCCCGGGCTTCTTGTCGTCGTCACCACCGCCGACGACGGCCCAGGTGACCCCGCCCGCGACGAGCAGCGCGGCCACGGCCGCGGCGACGATCACCACGAGCTTGTTGCGCTTGTTCCCGCCGCCGGGCGCGCCCGGTCCCGCGGGGAACTGCGGCTGCGTCGGCGGCTGCTGGTACCCGTACTGCGGCTGCGTCCCGTACGGGCCCGCCTGGCCGGGCTGGGCGGGCTGCCCGTAGGGGCCCGGCTGCTGGGGCTGTCCGTAGGGTGCCGGCTGGGTGGGCTGTCCGTACGGACCCGGCTGCCCGTAGGGGCCGGGCTGGGCCGGGTAGCCGTAACCGGGCTGGGCCTGCGGTGGCTGCGGTGGCTGGTTCGGTGGCTGTGGCGCTCCGCCCTGCCGTGGATCCTGCGGAGCTCCGAAGCCGCCGGGCGGCGGCTGGTTGGGCGGCTGACTCATCAGCGCTTCCCCCTTCACTGACTTTCGGCACGCCAAATGGTGCTGAGGCCAGCCTTTCTATCACCCTGACGCCCTACCACACGGGCCCGGCCCTGTCGCTGTCCCCAAGGGCAGACATAGCCGTAATCCGGCCGTTATGCGTCCTCCACGGGAGCTCTACGCATCCTCCGCGAGCTCCAGCCAGCGCATCTCCAACTCCTCGCGCTCGCCGATCAGTTCACGGAGCTCGGCGTCCAGTTTGGCCACCTTTCCGAAGTCCGTGGCGTTATCGGCGATCTGGGCGTGGAGCTTGGTCTCCCGCTCGGAGACCTTGTCCAGCTGCCGCTCGACCTTCTGGAGCTCCTTCTTGGCGGCCCGGCTGTCCTTGGCCGACCCCGCGGCGGCCGGCGCGGCCACCGCACCGGCGCCCTGCCCGGACGTGCTCGCGGCCGGGGTCGCGGCGGCGCCGCTCTCCGCCATCCGCTGCCTGCGCTCCAGGTACTCGTCGATGCCGCGCGGCAGCATCCGCATGGTGGTGTCGCCGAGCAGCGCGAACACCTTGTCCGTCGTCCGCTCGACGAAGAACCGGTCGTGGGAGATCACGACCATGGAGCCGGGCCAGCCGTCGAGGACGTCCTCCAGCTGGGTCAGCGTCTCGATGTCGAGGTCGTTGGTGGGCTCGTCGAGGAAGAGGACGTTGGGCTCGTCCATGAGCAGCCGCAGCAATTGCAGCCTGCGCCGCTCACCACCGGAGAGGTCGCCGACCGGCGTCCACTGCTTCTCCTTGTTGAACCCGAACGTCTCGCAGAGCTGGCCCGCGGTCATCTCCCTGCCCTTGCCCAGGTCGACCCGCTCGCGCACCTGCTGGACGGCCTCCAGGACCCGCAGCGTCGGCTTCAGTTCGGCGACCTCCTGCGAGAGGTAGGCCAGCTTGACCGTCTTGCCGACGACGACCTTGCCCGCCGCGGGCTGCACCTCGCCCTGGCTGCGCGCGGCATCGGCCATGGCGCGCAGGAGCGAGGTCTTGCCCGCGCCGTTCACCCCGACCAGACCGATGCGGTCGCCGGGGCCGAGGTGCCAGGTCAGGTGCTTCAGGAGCAGCTTGGGCCCGGCCTGTACGGTCACGTCCTCCAGGTCGAACACGGTCCTGCCGAGCCGTGTCGTCGCGAACTTCATCAGCTCGCTGGTGTCGCGCGGCGGCGGCACGTCCGCGATCAGCTCGTTGGCTGCCTCGATGCGGAACTTCGGCTTGCTGGTGCGGGCCGGGGCGCCGCGCCGCAGCCAGGCGAGCTCCTTGCGCATCAGGTTCTTGCGCTTGGTCTCCTCGGTGGCCGCGATGCGCTCGCGTTCGGCGCGGGCGAAGACGTAGTCGGAGTAGCCGCCCTCGTACTCGAAGACCGAGCCGCTCTGGACGTCCCACATGCGCGTGCAGACCTGGTCCAGGAACCACCGGTCGTGCGTCACGCAGACGAGCGCCGAGCGCCGGGCGCGCAGGTGCCCGGCGAGCCAGGCGATGCCCTCGACGTCGAGGTGGTTGGTCGGCTCGTCGAGCACGATCAGGTCGGGCTCGCCGATGAGGAGCTTCGCCAGCGCGATGCGGCGCCGCTCGCCGCCGGAGAGCGGACCGATGACGGTGTCGAGGCCCTGCGGGAAGCCGGGCATGTCCAGGCCGCCGAACAGGCCGGTCAGCACGTCACGGATCTTGGCGTTGCCCGCCCACTCGTGGTCGGCGAGGTCGCCGATGACCTCGTGCCGGACGGTCGCCGCCGGGTCGAGCGAGTCGTGCTGGGTGAGCACGCCGAGCTGCAGCCCGCCGTTGTGCGTGACCCGCCCGGTGTCGGCCTCCTCCAGCTTGGCGAGCATCCGGATGAGGGTGGTCTTGCCGTCGCCGTTGCGCCCCACGACGCCGATCCGGTCCCCCTCGGACACGCCGAGCGAGACGCCGTCGAGCAGGGCACGGGTGCCGTACACCTTGCTGACTGCCTCGACATTGACCAGGTTGACGGCCATTAACGCTCCAGGGAAGGGGATCGATCGATCCCCCAGCCTAGTCGCCCGCGCGGGCGGACCTTCCGGCGCTCCGGCGCTGCAGCACCGTGGCGCCCGCGGCGGGCGACTGCGCCACCCGCGCCGCGCGGCAGGTGCCGGACGCCGTCAGGGCCTCGGCGATCCGCCGCGCCGCACCGGCGTCGCCCGCGAGGAACGCCGTGGTCGGCCCCGAGCCGGAGACCAGCGCGGCGAGCGCGCCGGCCGCGGTGCCCGTCGCGAGGGTGTCGCGCAGCGAGGGGAAGAGCGAGAGGGCCGCGGGCTGCAGGTCGTTGGCGACGGTGGCGGCGAGGGCCTCGGCGTCGCCGTCGCGCAGGGCCGCGAGCAGCGCCGGGGACGCCTCGGGGGCGGGCGCGGCGGGCGTGAGCCGGTCGAACTCGCGGTAGACGGCGGGCGTGGAGAGCCCGCCGTCGGCGACGGCGAACACCCAGTGGAAGGTGCCCCCGACGTCGAGGAGCTCCAGCTTCTCGCCCCGCCCGGTACCGAGCGCGGCGCCGCCGACCAGGCCGAACGGCACGTCGCTGCCCAACTCGGCGCAGATGTCGAGCAGTTCACCCCGCGAGGCGCCGGTCCCCCACAGCGCGTCGCACGCCACGAGCGCGCCCGCGCCGTCGGCGCTGCCCCCGGCCATGCCGCCCGCGACGGGGATGTCCTTGGCGATGTGGATGTGCACGTCGGGCGCGATCCCGTACCGCGCGCCGAGCAGCTCGACGGCGCGCGCGGCCAGGTTCGTGCGGTCCAGGGGGACCTGGTCGGAGCCGGGCCCCTCGCAGGTCACCCGCAGTTCGTCGGCGGCCGTGACGGTGACCTCGTCGTAGAGCCCGACGGCGAGGAAGACGTTGGCGAGGTCGTGGAAGCCGTCGGCCCGCGCGGCGCCCACCGCCAGCCCCACGTTGACCTTCGCGGGGACCCGCACCGTCACGCTCACGCGCCCGCCTCCTTGTGCTCGGCGATGCGCGCGAACTCCTCCACGGTCAGCGCCTCGCCGCGCGCCTGCGGCGAGACCCCGGCGGCGACCAGCGCGGCCTCCGCGGCGGCGGCCGATCCCGCCCACCCGGACAGGGCGGCCCGCAGCGTCTTCCTGCGCTGCGCGAAGGCGGCGTCCACGACGGCGAAGACCTCCCGCTTGGACGCACTGGTCCTGACCGGCTCGGCGCGCCGCACCAGGGACACGAGCCCGGAGTCGACGTTGGGGGCGGGCCAGAAGACGTTGCGCCCGATGGACCCCGCGCGCTTCACCTCCGCGTACCAGTTGGCCTTCACGGACGGCACTCCGTAGACCCGCGACCCCGGCCCGGCGGCGAGCCGGTCGGCGACCTCGGCCTGCACCATCACGAGCGTGCGCTCGATGGTCGGGAAGGTGTCGAGCATGTGCAGCAGGACGGGCACGGCCACGTTGTACGGGAGGTTCGCGACCAGCGCGGTCGGCGCGGGGCCCGGCAGCTCGCTCACGAGCATGGCGTCGCGGTGCACGAGCCCGAAGGAACCGGCCTTCTCCGGGAGGCGGGCCGCCACCGTCGCGGGCAGCGCCCCGGCGAGCGCGTCGTCGATCTCGACGGCGGTGACGTGCGCCGCGGTCTCGAGGAGGGCCAGGGTCAGGGACCCGAGCCCCGGCCCGACCTCGACGACCACGTCGTCCGGGCGGACCTCCGCGGTGCGGACGATGCGCCGCACGGTGTTGGCGTCGATGACGAAGTTCTGGCCGCGCTGCTTGGTCGGGCGTACGCCGAGGGCAGCCGCCAGTTCGCGGATTTCGGCGGGGCCGAGGAGGGCGCCGTGCTCTGTGCTCACCGCACCAGGTTACGGGCCCCCTGGCTACAGGCGTCGTCCGCAGTGCGGCCAGGGGCTGGCGCCCCGCTGCACGTACAGCTTCTTCGCGCGGAACGTCTGTTCCGACGCCGACGCGTCCTGCGGCCGTCCCGAGCCGCCCAGCGCCTGCCACGTCCGCGTGTCGAACTGGTACAGGCCGCCGTACGTGCCGGACGGGTCGACCGCGCCGGGCCGGCCGCCGGACTCGCAGTGCGCGAGCGAGCCCCAGTCGAGCTGGTCCGCCCCGGCCACCGACGACGGCATCTGCTTCGTGCCGACCTTCACGATCCGCTTCCGCGGCTCGCGCACCACCTCGGTCCGCACCCGGCGCGGCTTCTGCTTCACGCCGTTGACGGTCCGCACCGTGTACGTGACGCGTCTGACGCCCGCCTGTCCCGCCTGCGCCACGACCTCCGTGCCCCGGAAGAGCGAGGGGTCCTCCTTCCTCTCCACCTCGAAGGGGATCGGTTCCTCCTGGACCTCCTTGCTCCCGGTGACCCGCATGACGGTGACGGTCTGCCCGTCGCGCGGGAAGCTCTCGGGCGCCACCGACGTGGTGTCCTGACCGCGCAGCCGCACCCCGGACTCGGCGACGGCCTCGCCCACGGTCGCCGCGTTCGTCCGGATGGTCCGCTCCCGCCCGTCCGCCATGATCGTGACGGTGCGCTCGGTGAGGACGTCGAGCGCGAGCCCGTCCCGGTCGATGCGCCGGCTGCGCGAGGCCGACAGGGACGCGCCCTCCGCCCGCACCCCGAGCTGCCGCAGCGCCCCGTCGACGGTGCGCGCCGTGGTCCACACCTTGCGGCGCTCCCCGTCGAGGGTGAGGTGGACGGGTCTGCCGTAGCGGACAGCGATCTCGTCGCCGCTGGCGAGGGCGGTGCCGGACGCGGGCGCGACGATGTCGTGCGCGCCGACGGCCACGCCCTCGTCGGCGAGGAGTTCGCCGACGTCGTCCGCGAAGGTGTGCAGGGTGCGCGGCCTGCCGTCGACGATGAGCTCGACGGCCTTGTCGTTGGCGACGAACGCGGAGGTGCCGCCCGCGAGGAAGGCGACGACGAGGGCCTGCGGCAGGAGCCGCCGCATCGCGTCGGGGCGCTCGGGCCCGCCGGGGGCGCGGCCGCTGCTCTTGCGGCGCGCGGCCCGCCCGCCGCCGTCGGACGACTGCTGCCGCGGCAGGCGCCCCTCCTCGGGGGCGGGGACGGGAGCGGAGGCGGGGGCCGCGGGGGCCGCGGGAATCGCGTCGAGGAGCGTGACGCCGGCGTCGCCCTCCCCCTCGCCGTACCGGGCCCCGTCGTACGCGGCCCCGTAGGGCACGTCATGGGGCACGCCGTAGGGCGCCTCGCTCCACGTCTCGTACGACGGCTCGTACTGCTGCGGCGGCTGCGGCGGTTGTGGTTCGTAACGCGGTTCGTACGTCTCGTACGGCGAATTGCTCACGACGACGCTCCAGAGGTCCGTACCGGGCGGACAGAACCTAGCGGAGCTCTCGTCACTCTCCAAAGCAGCGCGACTACGCTGTGTCGCTGCGTTGACCTGAGCTGTCCCCCGCGGGGGCGCGTGTCGTTATCGGTCAGTAAGCAAAGGCGCGCGCCGTGTTCGCGGAGACGGCCGTGGCCATGGCGTCCTCGTCGATACCGCGGATTTCGGCCATCGCGCGCAGCGTGACCGGAATGAGATACGGGGCGTTAGGCCGTCCGCGGTACGGGGCGGGCGTGAGGAACGGCGCGTCCGTCTCGACGAGCACCAGCTCAAGGGGGGCGACGGCCAGCGCGTCGCGCAGATCCTGGGCGTTCTTGAAGGTGACGTTGCCCGCGAAGGACATGAAGTAGCCGCGCTCGGCGCAGATTTCGGCCATCGCGGCGTCGCCGGAGTAGCAGTGGAAGACGGTGCGCTCGGGGGCGCCCTCCTCCTTCAGGACGCGCAGCACATCGGCGTGCGCCTCGCGATCGTGGATGACCAGGGCCTTGCCGTGCCGCTTGGCGATCTCGATGTGGGCACGGAAGGACCGCTCCTGGGCGGCCATGCCCTCGGGGCCGGTGCGGAAGTGGTCGAGCCCGGTCTCGCCGACGCCGCGCACGTGCGCCAGCGCGGCGAGCCGGTCGATCTCGGCGAGCGCCTCGTCGAGGGCGGTGTCGCCGCCGGGCCGGCGCGCGCCCTGCCGGGACCAGCCGTCCGGGTCGCCGTGCACGATGCGGGGCGCCTCGTTGGGGTGCAGGGCGACGGCCGCGTGCACGCCGTCGTGGGCGGCGGCGGTCTCGGCCGCCCACCGGGACCCGCGCACGTCGCACCCCACCTGCACCACCGTCGTGACGCCCACGGCGGCGGCCTTGGCGAGGCCCTCCTCCACCGTGCCCGACTGCATGTCGAGGTGGGTGTGGGAATCGGCGACCGGCACCCGCAGCGGTTCGGGCGGGGGCGGCGGGACGTCGGCGTTCTTCGAAGGCATGCCCCCGATCCTACGAAGCCCGCCGCGGGAACGGCGCTCAGTGCCCCTTGCGGTGCTGGAAGGGGTGCAGCAGGTCGGACAGGTGCCAGTGGTGGTCGCTCGCGCGCCCGGCGCCCGTGGCACCGCCGGCTGCGATGACGTCGGGGTCGGCGTCGGCCGGGAGCGGGTCCACGGGGCCCGCGGGCTTGCCCACCCGGGTGCCCTCGTGCTGTCGCCGCATCATGTCGAGCACCGAGGACACCTGTCCCGCCCGCATGATCCGCACGACGTGGCCACCGCAGTTCACGCACGTGGGCCGGGTCAGCGGCGACGGCACACGCCTGCCGTCCGCCAGATACATCACGAACTCATGACCCGTGGCGTCCACGTGGTGCTCTATCTCGTACGACTGCTCCCAGCCGTGCCCGCACCGCATACAGGCGAAGGCGTACGACTCGTGAACGACGTTTGCCGCCGTGGTGGGGTGGCCGGTGTCTGCGATCTCACTCATGCCAGCTGCTCCTCTTGCCCGAGGGACAAGCACTGCCGGAGTCCCGGGAAAGCCCGGGACCGGAAGCGTGGGGACGGGTGCGTCCCTTCAACCAGTGGACGCCTTTCCCGGAGCAAGCGCATCAGACCTGTCGAGCATTGGAGCCGTTTTGGCCTTTCCATAGGAAAGAGGCCTGGTGCGCGGCCCGCGCTTTGCCATTCACGATAGTCCTTTGCCTCCCGATGGGCTGCCCCGATCCGCATTCTTTGCCGCCACGACGGCATCGAAGACGTCACGCTTGGGAACGCCCGCGTCGGCGGCGACCGCGGCGATGGCCTCCTTGCGCCGCTCGCCCGCCTCCTCGCGGACCCGCACCCGGCGCACCAGTTCCTCGGGGCCGAGTTCACCGGCGCTCTTCTCGGGGGCGCCCTCGACGACGACGGTGATCTCTCCGCGGACGCCGTCGGCCGCCCATGCGGCGAGCTCCCGCAGCGAACCGCGCTTGACCTCCTCGTACGTCTTGGTCAGCTCGCGGCAGACCGCGGCCCTGCGCTCCCGGCCGAACGCCTCGGCCATCGCGGCGAGCGTGTCGTCGATGCGGTGCGGGGCCTCGAAGTAGACGAGGGTGCGGCGGTCCTCCGCGACCTCCTTCAGGCGCGAGAGGCGTTCGCCCGCCTTGCGCGGCAGGAAGCCCTCGAAGCAGAAGCGGTCCACCGGCAGGCCGGAGAGCGCGAGCGCGGTGAGCACGGCGGAGGGTCCCGGCACGGCCGTCACCCGCACGTCCCGCTCCACGGCGGCGGCGACAAGGCGGTAGCCGGGGTCGGAGACGGACGGCATCCCCGCGTCCGTCACGAGCAGCACGCGCGCGCCGCCCACCAGCGCCTCGACCAGCTCGGGCGTGCGCGCGGTCTCGTTGCCCTCGAAGTACGAGACGACCCGCCCGCCCACCTGGACGCCGAGCGCCTGGGTGAGCCTGCGCAGGCGCCGCGTGTCCTCGGCGGCGACGACGTCGGCCGACACCAGCTCGGCGGCGAGCCGCGGCGGCGCGTCGGCGACATCGCCGATGGGCGTGCCTGCCAACACAAGGGTTCCGGGGGAATTTGCGCTTCCTGTCACTGTTCCATCCTCGCAGGGCCCACGGACGGGACTCGCACAGTCTGGTTCCCTACGATGGCGCGGTGACCAGTACCGCGTCTTCCCCGGACACCCGCGAGGGCCAGAGCGCCGCGGAGCAGCAGCCCTCGTGGCAGCGGCGGCTGCGCCGATTCGGCCATGCGGAGCGGCCCAGAGAGGACGTCGGGGCGCGCCTGGTTCCCGCGTACGCGGAGCCGAGCCCCCGCCTGTGGATGACGCTCGGCCTGTCGAAGCCGTTCGCGGAGCGGATGGCGCGCCGGTCCGGGTGGGCCGGGCCGCTGCTGATCACGCTCGTCGCCGGAATCAGCCGCTTCCTGAACCTCGGCAATCCCAAGGCCGTGATATTCGACGAGACGTATTACGCGAAGGACGCCTGGGCCCTCATCCACCGCGGCTTCGAGGTCAACTGGCCGGACAAGGTCAACGACGACGTCCTGCGGCAGGGCGGCGACATCGCGATCCCGCACGACGCGGCGTACGTGGTGCACCCGCCGGTCGGCAAGTACGTGATCGGCGCCGGGGAGTGGCTGTTCGGCTTCGACCCGTTCGGCTGGCGGTTCATGACGGCGGTGCTCGGCACCCTGTCGGTGCTGATGCTGTGCCGGATCGGGCGGCGGCTGTTCCGCTCGACGTTCCTCGGGTGCCTGGCGGGCGCGCTGCTCGCGGTGGACGGCCTGCACTTCGTGATGAGCCGCACGGCGCTGCTCGACCAGGTCCTGATGTTCTTCGTCCTGGCCGCCTTCGGCTGCTTCCTGATCGACCGGGACAAGGCGCGGGCGCGGCTCCTGGCGGCACTGCCCACCGACGAGGACGGCAGGGTGCGGCCCGACATGCGGGTCGCGGAGACGGCGCGGCTGGGGTGGCGGCCGTGGCGGTGGGCGGCCGGGCTCTGCCTGGGCCTCGCCTTCGGCACCAAGTGGAACGGCCTGTACGTGATGGTCTTCCTCTGCCTGATGACGGTCCTCTGGGACGTGGGGGCGCGCCGGGTGGCCGGGGCGGTGCGGCCCTACCGCGCGGTCCTGAGGCGGGACGTGCTGCCGGCGTTCGTGTCGACGGTGCCGGTGGCCCTCGCCACGTACGTCGTGTCCTGGCTCGGCTGGATCCTCTCCCCCGCCGACGGCTCCGGCGGCTACTACCGCAACTGGGCGGCGACCAGCGGCAAGGGCGGCGACTGGAGCTGGCTGCCGGACTGGGTGCGCAGCCTGTGGCACTACGAGCACGCGGTGTACGAGTTCCACGTGGGCCTGTCCTCGCCGCACACCTACCAGTCGAACCCGTGGAGCTGGCTCGTCGACGGCCGGCCCGTCTCGTACTTCTACGAGTCGCCGCTGCCCGGCAAGGACGGCTGCCCCGCGGACACCACCGACAAGTGCGCCCGCGAGGTCCTCGCGCTCGGCACCCCGGTGCTGTGGTGGGTGGCGGCCGTCGCGCTGCTCTACGTGCTGTGGCGGTGGGCGTTCCGGCGCGACTGGCGGGCGGGCGCGATCCTCTGCGGTGTCGTGGCGGGCTATCTGCCCTGGTTCTTCTACCAGGAGCGGACGATCTTCTACTTCTACGCCGTCGTGTTCGTGCCGTTCCTCTGTCTCGCGGTGGCGATGCTGATCGGCGCGCTGCTCGGGCCGCCGGGTTCGAGCGAACGGCGACGCATCGCGGGCGCCGCGGGATCGGGCATCATCGTCCTTCTCATCCTCTGGAACTTCATCTATTTCTGGCCCATTTACACCGGTACCGCGATTCCCATCGATTCCTGGCGGTCACGCATGTGGCTGGATACATGGGTGTAACGCACACCATGGACACCGTCGGATAACGACCGCCCCTTTCCTCGCCCCCCTCCCCTTAGGGTTCAGGACGAACGACCCTCCCGGATATGTCCGGGAGGACTCCTGGGGAGGGGAGCGCTTGATGCGCAGCGGAGCAAAGGTCGCTCTGGTCGGCGGGGTCTTCGCCGTGCTTGTGGGGGGCGCGGGGTACGGCGCGTACAACGTGGTGAACGGCGTGAGCGGGGGCAACCGTTCGCCGGGCCCCGGCGGCGGCGTGGTGAAGACGGGCCCGCTCGCGAGCGGCGAGGTGCGGGACGCCGCACGGGAGTTCCTCGCCGCGTGGGCCTCCGGCGACACCGACTCGGCGGCCACGTACACGAACGACCGCGAGGAGGCGGTGGTCGCGCTGACCGGTTACCGCGAGGACGCCCACCTCACCGAGGTCAAGCTGACCCCGAAGCGGGCGTCCGGCACCCGGGTGCCGTTCTCGGTCTCGGCGACGGTGTCGTACAAGGGGAAGAGCAAGCCCTTCCGCTACGACTCCCAGCTCACCGTCGTCCGCGGCGAGACCACCGGCCGCCCGCTCGTCGACTGGCGGGCCGCGGTCCTCCATCCCTCCCTGGAGGAGGGGGACACCCTCGTGACCGGTGAGGCCGAGGCGCCGCCCATCCAGGCGGTCGACCGGGCGGGCGTCGTCCTGCGCGCGAAGGACCACCCCTCGCTGGGGCCCGTCCTTGAGCAGCTGCGCACCAAGTACGGCGAGAGCGCGGGCGGCGAGCCGGGCCTGGAGCTGTACGTCCGGCACGCGGACGAGAACGCGGGCACCCGCACGCTCATCACCCTCGCGAAGGGCAAGCCCGGCAAGCTGCGCACCACGCTCAGCGCGGGTGTGCAGAAGGCGGCGGAGCAGGCGGTCCTGCGCAACGCCGAGTCCTCGGTGGTCGCGCTGAAGCCGAGCACCGGCGAGGTCCTCGCCGTCGCCAACCACCGCAAGGACGCGTTCAACGCGGCGTTCTCCGGCCGGGTGGCTCCGGGCTCGACGATGAAGATCCTCACCTCGGCGATGCTCATCGACAAGGGGATCGCCAAGGCGGGCGGCGCCGCGCCCTGCCCGGCCTCCGCGACCTGGCAGAGCCAGACCTTCCACAACTTGGAAGGCATGGCGCCGAACGAGTCCGCGACGTTCTCGGAGGACTTCGCGCGCTCCTGCAACACGGCATTCGTGAAGCTCATCGACGAGGACGGCATCACGGACTCCTCGCTCACCGAGGTGGCGCGGGACAACTTCGGCCTGGGCGGCGACAACTGGAAGGTCGGCATCCCCTCCTTCGACGGCTCCGTACCCGAGTCCGCGGGCTCCGACCGCGCGGCGAACGCCATAGGCCAGGGCGAGGTCCAGATGAACCCGCTCAACATGGCCTCGGTCACGGCGACGGCGATGACGGGCTCCTTCCGGCAGCCGGTGATCGTACCGCGCTCCCTCGACGACCGCGACCTGGCCACCGCGCGGGGCCTGCGCCCCGCCACCGTCCAGCAGTTGCGCCAGATGATGAACCGCACCGCGGTCAGCGGCACCGGGGCGCGCGCCATGGCGGGCCTGGGCGGCGACGTCGGCGCGAAGACCGGCTCCGCGGAGGTCGACGGCCAGGAGAAGTCGGACAGCTGGTTCACCGGCTACCGGGGAGACGTCGCGGCGGCCGCGATGTCGCAGCAGGGCGGGCACGGCGGCGACGCGGCGGGTCCCATCGTGGCGGCGGTGCTGGGGGCAGGGTAGGGGGTCGGCCGGTGCGCCGCCCGGACGGGCGGCGAAATTGGTCAAGGGCTTCTCCGTACGCCTCTAAGGTGGCCTTCCGGTGAGGAGCCGGGGGTTCCGGGGAACTGCGGAGGGTTTGTGGGCAAGCGAAGGCGCGCCGCCGAACGCAAGAGCGTCGGCGTCAGAAACATGAAGGTCCACCCGGGCGTGCTCGGCGGGGCCGCGGCCGTGGTCGTGTGCGGGGTGGGGGCCGCCGCGTTCGCGCTCTCCGCAGGCTCCGGTTCCGACGGGGACGGCTCGACCGTCGACGAGAAGCAGGTGGCCACGGGCCCGCCGACGCCGGCCGAAGTCCGCACCACCGCACGGGCGTTCCTCACCGCGTGGGCCGAGGGCGACGCGGCGCGGGCGGCCGCCCTCACGGACGACCGCGCGGCGGCGGCCGAGGCCCTGACGTCCTACCGCAAGGACGGCCACCTCACGAAGGCCCGCCTGACGCCCGGCAAGCGGTCGGGCGCCCGCGTGCCGTTCAAGGCCGCGGCCACGGTCTCGTACGAGGGAAAGACCAAGCCCCTGTCGTACGCCTCCGAGCTCACCGTCGTCCGCAGGAAGAGCGACGGCAAGGTGCTCGTCGGCTGGCGGCCCTCCGTCCTGCATCCCGAACTGAAGCGGGGCGACCGGCTGGTCACCGGCGAGGCGGGCGACCCGCCGATCAAGGCGGTGGACCGGAACGGCGCCGAACTGACGCGGGAGAAGTACCCCTCGCTCGGCACGGTCCTCGACGGGCTGCGCGAGAAGTACGGCAAGAAGGCGGGCGGCACGGCGGGCATCGAGCTGCGCGTGGTGCGGGCGGGGTCCGACGCGGCGAAGAAGGACGCGTCGGGTTCGGCGTCGGCGTCGGCGTCGGCGAAGAAGGACGACGCCGACGCGGTGCCCGACAAGACGCTCCTGACGCTCGCCCCCGGCACGCCGGGGACGCTGAAGACGACGTTCAGCGGTTCGCTGCAGTCGGCCGCCGAGAAGGCGACCGCCAAGCGGAAGCGGGCCTCCGTCGTCGTGGTGAAGCCCAGCACCGGCGAGATCCTGGCCGCCGCCAACTCCACCCCGGGCGGCTTCAACACGGCCTTCCAGGGCTCCATCGCGCCCGGTTCCACGATGAAGGTCATCAGCTCCTCGCTGCTCCTGGAGAAGAAGCTCGCGGGCGTGGACAAGAAGCACCCGTGCCCCAAGTACGAGACGTACGGCGGCTGGAAGTTCCAGAACGACGACAAGTTCGAGATCAAGAACGGCACGTTCCGGGCGAGCTTCGCCCGGTCCTGCAACACGGCCTTCATCAGCCAGGCCAAGAAGCTCCAGGACGACTCCCTGACCAAGCAGGCGCAGGAGGTCTTCGGGCTCGGCCGCGACGACTGGTCGATCGGCGTGCCCACCTTCGACGGGGCGGTCCCGGTACAGAGCGACGCCCAGATGGCGGCCTCGCTCATCGGGCAGGGCGCGGTGCGGATGAACCCGCTGAACATGGCGTCGGTGGCGGCGACGGTGAAGTCGGGCAAGTTCAAGCAGCCCTACCTCGTCTCGCCCGACCTCGACGACCGCAAGCTGGCGACCGCGTCCCGCACGATGTCGGGCTCGACGGCTTCGGCGCTGCGGGAGCTCATGCACTACACGGCGGTCGCCGGGACGGCGGTCGAGCCGATGTCGGGCCTCGGCTCCGACATGGGCGCGAAGACCGGCTCGGCGGAGGTCGACGGCCAGAAGAAGCCCAACGGCTGGTTCACCGCGTACCGGGGCGATCTGGCCGCGGCGGCGGTCGTCCAGGAGGGCGGGCACGGCGGCGACTCGGCGGGTCCTGTGGTGCGGGCGATGCTGCTGGCCGGGGGCTGAGGCGGCGGGGCGGCGGCGGGACGGCGGCGGGGCGGCACTGTACGGGTGGGACCGCATCGGCAGTCCGCGTCGGCTGCCCACGTCCGCTGTCCGCATCGGCAGTCCACGTCGGCTGTCCGCTCCGCGGATACGTGGTCGCGTGTCCCGTACATGGACCGCTAGCGTGCCGGGCATGAGCGCTACCTCACCCGTACCGTCCGACGCCCACCCCCGTTTCGCCGAAGCCCTGCAGCACCTGGGCCTCGGCGATCTGCTTCCCCGGGTCCGCCGCTTCCCCGACCACACCCGCACCGCCGCGGAGGCGGCCGCGGCCGTCGGCTGCGAGCTCAGCGAGATCTGCAAGTCCCTGATCTTCGCGGCGGACGGCGTGCCGGTCCTGGTCCTGATGGACGGCGCGTCGCGGGTGGATCTCGACCTCGTACGCCATGAGCTCGGCGCCGGGAAGGTCACCCGCGCCAAGGCGGACGTCGTCCGCGAGACCACCGGCTACGCGATCGGCGGCGTCCCGCCCTTCGGCCACGCCACGAGGACGCGTGTCCTCGCCGACCGCTCCCTCCTCCGCCACGACGTGGTGTGGGCGGCGGCCGGCACCCCCTACGCGGTCTTCCCGATCGCCCCCGAGGCCCTGGTCGCCCACGCGGGCGCCACGCTGGTGGACGTGCGCGAGACCTCCGAGTGACCCCGCTGGTCGCGGCGGCCGTCCTGCTCGCCGCCGTCACGCACGCGAGCTGGAACGCGATCGCCCACCACATCACGGACAAGCTGGTCGGCTTCACCCTGATATCCGGCGGCGGCACGCTGATCGGCCTGCTCCTGTCCCCCTTCGTCGGCCTCCCCGCCTCCGGCGCGTGGCCCTACCTCCTGCTCTCCGCGGCCCTCCACGCCGCCTACTACGCCCTGCTCATGCGGTCGTTCAAGCTCGGCGACTTCGGCCAGGCCTACCCCATCGCGCGCGGCACCGCGCCGCTGGTGGTCACCGTCCTCGCGGCGGTCTTCGCGGGCGAGGTCCCCGACGCCTGGCAGGCGGCGGGCGTCGCCGTCTCCTGCGCGGGCCTGACCTGGCTCGCCCTCTGGGGCATCCGGGGCTCGGGCCGCCGCCCCGACTGGCCGGCGATCGGCGCGGCCCTCGCGACGGGCGTCTCCATCGCGGCGTACACGGTGGTGGACGGCCTCGGCGTCCGGGCCTCCGGTTCGTCGATGTCCTACATCGCCTGGCTGATGATCCTGGAGGGCATCGCGGTCCCGCTGTACGCGGCGTACCGCTGGCGCGGCGAACTCCTCCCCCGCCTGAGCCCGTTCGCGGCGGTGGGCCTGCTCGGCGCGGCCCTCTCGGTCGCCGCGTACGGCCTGGTCCTGTGGGCCCAGACGAGGACGGAGCTGGCCCCGATCTCCGCGCTGCGGGAGTCCTCGATCATCGTCGGAGCGGCGATCGGCGCGGTCTTCTTCAAGGAACGCTTCGGGGCGCCGCGGTTGCTGGCGGCGGGGTTGATGGTGGCGGGGATCGGGTTGATGCTGCATCCGGGGTAGCCCTCCCCGGCGGGGAGCGCGGAGGGGGCGACACGCCTCCCGCCTCGGGGCGCGGTCCCATGAACGACGATCCAGACGAAGACCCTAGGCGGAGGCGGTGCCGCCCGGCGGGGCGGGCCGGTCCAGGCGCCAGACCACGACGGTCCCGCAGGCGGAGGGAGCCGCGGGCGGTGTCCCCGGTTCGCGCCGGACCTCGGTGAAGCCCAGCCGCCGGGGTATCGCGGCGCTCGCGACGTTGGCCTCGTCGTGCGTGATCTCCAGGAACTCCACGTCCGGCAGCGCGAACATCTCGCCGGCCAGGGCCGCCGTCGCCCGGGTGGCGAGACCCCGGCCGGTGGCGGCGGGGTGCAGCCAGTACCCAAGGCGGCGGCCCCGTGGGTCGGGGCCGCGGTAGCTCTGGCACATGCCGAGGGGTGCGCTGTCACCGACGACGGCGTAGTTGTACACCTCGCCGGTCGCCCACTTCGCCTCGAACGCCGCGAGGAGCCTGCGGGTGCTCTCCGCGCCGTGCTGGGCGACCCACGTCTCCCAGGGGCGCAGGTGCTCCAGCGACTCGTCGATCAGCTTGAGCGCGGGGGCGAAGTCGCTCTGCCCCCGCCACCGGCGCAGGACGAAGTCGTCGCAGTCGATCATCTGGCGTGGCCGCTCCATGTCACCATGCTGCCGTACGAGTTGAGACGGCCGGCCGAACGGCGCCCCAGGAATACGGGCTGGCGACGCGGGCGGCCCGATGCCACCCTCGGTCCGGAAACCGCACCGCACAGGAGGTACCGAGGCATGTCCGGAACCGCATCCGCGTCCGTATCCGAAGCCGCGTCCGCGTCCGTACTCACCATCGGGCTCGATCCCGTCCTCGTGGAGGACGCGGCCTCGTCGCGGGCGGCGTTCCCCGATCTCGACGTCGACGTGGTCCGGGCCGGGGTGGCCGCCGAGCGGGCCAGGCTCCAGGAGCTGGGCTTCACCGTCGACCTCTGCCTGCTCGACTACGGCCGCACGGCCGAGGCGGTCTACCGCGCCGCGCTGTCCGCGAAGGACTACGACCTGGTGGTGATCGGCGCCGGTATCCGGCTGGACCCGGCGTTGACCCCGCTCCTCGAAGTCCTGGTCGACGTCACCCGCGAACTGGCGCCCGCCGCGAAGCTCTGTTTCAACGTGAGCCCGACGACGACCGTCGAAGCCGTCCAGCGGTGGTGGCCGGACCGCAAGCCGCTGGCCTGACAGGTCATCCGGAGGCGAGCGTCCGGAACCCCGTACACAGCAGCCGCACGCTGCGCCGGAACTTCTCGTCCTGGCCGAGCCGGGGCATCTGCTCCATGACGCTACGAAGGTCGCGAGGAGCCGCTCCCTTTCCTCTGGTCCACCCGGTGATCCAAACGAAACTGCCTAGTAGTGCTTCGTTAGGTTGTGGGCTGTCTGCGGCTGCTCCGAGGGCTGGGCAGGGGGCGTCCGCAGGTGGTGCAGGTACCGGTCCAGCACC
>NZ_JBVJPW010000030.1:0-83897 GCF_055609205.1 Streptomyces sp. NPDC036815
AGGAGCGAGGCGAGGAGGGCGGGGGCGGCGGAGGAGGGGCGCGGGGTGTCGGCCCGGTTCCGGACGGGGGGAGCGGAGGGAGCTGAGGGAGGGGGGACGGGTCCGGGGCGTGGATGCGGCGGCGGCGCCGGCGCTTGAGGAGGGCCCACGGCCCCCGAGGCCCCGTAGGCATCGCCGCAGTGACCTCCGTACCGCCCTCCGAAGCCGCTTGAGCCGCCGCCCGAGCCACCGGCAGGAACCCCTCGCGCCGCGAGACGTCGGGCCGCTCCTCCTCCGGCCACAGCCCCAGCGCAGCGCACAACGTGGGCAGAACCGCCATCGCCGCCGTCGCATACCCCTCGGCAGAGGGGTGGTACCGGTCGGGACCGAACAGCTCCCGCGGATTCGCCGCGAACTCGGGACCGAGCAGGTCGCCGAGGGACACCGTCCGTCCGCCCTGCTCCACCGCACCGATCGTCTGCGCCGCGGCCAGCTGCCGCGAGACGCGGCGGGCCATCCACCGCAGCGGCTGGTAGACGTTCTCGACCGTGCCCAGGTCGGGGCAGGTGCCGACGACCACCTCCGCCCCGGCCGTACGGAGCCTGCGGACCGCCGCGGAGAGGTGGCGTACGGAGCGGGTGGGCGGCATCCGGTGCGTCACGTCGTTCGCGCCGATCATGATGACGCAGACGTCCGGCACCCAGGACGGGTCCGAGAGGATCAGCGTCACCTGCCGGTCCAGGTCGTCCGACTGGGCGCCGGGCAGCGCCACGTTCCGCAGGTCGACGGGTTGCTCGGCCACCGCGGCGAGACCGGAGGCGAGCAGCGCGGCCGGGGTCTGCCGGGCCCGGTGCACGCCCTGGCCCGCGGCCGTGGAGTCGCCGAGCATCGCGAACCGCACCGCCGAGCAGCCGATGGCGCGGTCGGCGAAGGCCCCGCCGTAGCGGCCGTCGGCGCGCGGTGGATCCGCGTGGCCGCCGTTGCCCACGTTCCGTTTAGCCAGCTGCACCTCGGCGAGCACCACGCCCACCGTGGCGGCCCCGAGCAGCCCGATGCCTCCTCCGCCGTACGCCGCGCCCGCGGCGATCCGCCGTGCCACCCTCGCCCTCGACATGCCCTGCAGCCACCTCCTCGTGCCGTACCGCTGCATACGGCCGTACATCCACTCATTGCCCCGTAAGCACGGTCGGCCAATCGCAAGCAGAGGTGAACGGATGAGTCGGCCCCTTAGGCTGACCGCACCAATTCGTCGCACTACATCGCAGCCCGGAGACAACGGTGCAATTCCACGACTCGATGATCAGCCTCGTCGGCAACACCCCGCTGGTGAGGCTCAACAACGTGACCGCGGGCATCCAGGCGACCGTCCTGGCCAAGGTCGAGTACTTCAACCCCGGCGGTTCCGTGAAGGACCGCATCGCGCTGCGCATGATCGAGGCGGCGGAGCAGAGCGGGGAGCTGAAGCCCGGCGGCACCATCGTCGAGCCCACCTCCGGCAACACCGGGGTCGGCCTCGCCATCGTGGCCCAGCAGAAGGGCTACAAGTGCATCTTCGTCTGCCCCGACAAGGTGTCCCTCGACAAGATCAATGTGCTGCGCGCGTACGGCGCCGACGTGGTGGTCTGCCCGACCGCCGTCGACCCCGAGCACCCGGATTCGTACTACAACGTCTCCGACCGGCTTGTCCGCGAGACGCCCGGCGCCTGGAAGCCCGACCAGTACAGCAACCCCAACAACCCGCTCTCCCACTACCACTCCACGGGCCCCGAGCTCTGGGAGCAGACGGCCGGGAAGATCACCCATTTCGTGGCGGGCATCGGGACCGGCGGCACGATCTCCGGTACGGGCGGATACCTGAAGGAGGTCTCGCAGGGGAAGGTCACCGTCGTCGGTGCCGACCCCGAGGGATCCGTGTACTCCGGCGGGTCCGGGCGGCCCTACCTGGTCGAGGGCGTCGGTGAGGACTTCTGGCCGACCGCGTACGACAGGAACGTGACGGACGAGATCATCGCGGTGTCCGACAAGGACTCCTTCCAGATGACCCGGCGCCTGGCCAAGGAGGAGGGGCTGCTCGTCGGCGGGTCCTGCGGCATGGCCGTCGTGGCGGCGCTGCGGGTCGCCGAGCGGCTCGGCCCCGACGACGTCGTGGTGGTGCTCCTTCCCGACTCCGGGCGCGGCTACATGAGCAAGATCTTCAGCGACGAGTGGATGAACGACTACGGCTTCCTGGAGCAGGCGGGCGACGCGCCGCGCGTCGGCGACGTGCTGAGCCGCAAGGAGGGCGGCGAGCTGCCCTCGCTGGTGCACATGCACCCCGAGGAGACGGTCGGCGAGGCCATCGACGTGCTCCGTGAGTACGGGGTCTCGCAGATGCCGATCGTGAAGCCGGGCGCGGGGCACCCGGACGTGATGGCCGCGGAGGTCATCGGCTCGGTCGTCGAACGCGAGCTCCTCGACGCGCTGTTCACGCAGCGGGCCTCGCTCTCCGATCCGCTGGAGAAGCACATGTCGGACCCGCTGCCGCAGGTCGGCTCCGGGGAGCCGGTGGCGGACCTGATGTCGGTGCTCGGCGGGGCCGACGCCGCGATCGTCCTGGTCGAGGGCAAGCCGACCGGCGTCGTGAGCCGGCAGGACCTGCTGGCGTTCCTGGCGGCTCAGCCGGGGCAGTGAGGCGGGGCCCGGCCGGGTCTTCGCGGAAGTGGTACGCGGGCGTCATGTTCGCGCAGCACGCGCTTAACACGGGCAGGGCACAGTGTTCTGTGTCGGCGTCAGGAACTTCGGAGCGGCTCCCGGAAATCCACGGACGCCTGGACGTGGCCTGGCCCTGACCGAGCGCACGTCCGCCGCGGAGGCCGTCGTCGTCCCGGCCCCTGGGGGTTTCCCCCGGGGGCGCGGCGGTCTCCGCGGCGACCGGCCGAACGGATTCCCTGCGGGCCGGTGGGGGTTTCTCGCGCAGTTCCCCGCGCCCCTTAAGGGTTCCTCCTCGTCGTTTCCCAGTGCGGGCCCGTCGTGGCTGGTCGCGCAGTTCCCCGCGCCCCTGAAAAGACCGCGCAGTTCCCCGCGCCCCTGAGGGCTCCCTCGCCGTTTTCCCGTGCGGCTCCGTCGTGGCTGGTCGCGCAGTTCCCCGCGCCCCTGAAAAGACCGCGCAGTTCCCCGCGCCCCTTGGGCGGGGCCTTCGGGTGGGCGGCGAGGAGGGTTACCCAGGGGCGCGGGGAACTGCGCGACCAGCCCCCACCGGGCCGCAGCCGGGGCGGAACCCAGCCCGCTCAGGGCCCCGCGACCCGAGCCGCCGTCCAACTGCCGAGCAGCGCCAGCCTCTCCGCACTCTCCGATCCCGGCTCCGGCGTATAGACGACCAGAAGCTGCTCGGGATCGCCGGGCAGGGCCAGCGTCTCGTAGGGGAGGACCAGGTCGCCCGCGACGGGGTGGGTCATCCGCTTCACGCCGTGGGTCTTCTCCTTGACCTGGTGGTCCGCCCACAGCCGGCGGAAGTCCTCGCTCTTGACGGACAGCTCGCCGACCAGCGAGCAGAGCGCCGTGTCCGAGGGGTACCGCGCCGCGTCCAGGCGCAGATACGCGACGGTCTCCGCGGCCACCGCCTCCCACTCCGGATAGCACGCCCTGCCGGGGCCGTCGAGGAAGACCTGGCGGGGAATGTTGCGCTCGGCGGGAGTGAGGCGGGAGAAGCCGTTGAGGGCGTCGCCGAGCGCGTTCCAGGCCAGGACGTCCATGCGGCGGCCGAAGACGAACGCGGGCGCCCGGTCGATGGTGTCGAGCAGGAGCTGGAGCCCGGGCCGGACCCGCTGAGCGGCGACGGCGGCGCCCCGGCGGGGCCGGGACCGCGGACGGGCCACCGTACGCAGGTAGGCGTGCTCGGTCTCGTCAAGGCGCAGCACCCGCGCGATCGCGTCGAGCACGGCGTCGGACACCGAGGGCCCGCGGCCCTGTTCGAGGCGGATGTAGTAGTCCACGCTCACGCCCGCCAGCTGGGCGACCTCCTCGCGCCGCAGACCGGGCACGCGGCGGCGGCCGTGCGCGGTGAGGCCCACGTCCGCGGGCTGGATGCGGGCGCGCCGTGAGCGCAGGAAGTCTCCGAGGTCACCGTCCATGCGTTCGATCCTAGGGCGGCGGCCGGAGTTGAGCCTGGTACTGCCGGACCCAGGAAAAGCACAGCCCTGGGTAGCGGCCCGCCCGGTGCGCAGAGTGGTTCTCGCCGCCGGGGACCCCCGGACACGGCAAGGACCGCAAGGGAGTTCAGAGATGTCGTACGAGAAGCTGCAGGACCGTACCGCCCTCGTCACCGGCGCCGCCAGCGGCATCGGCGAGGCCACGGCCCGGCTGCTCGCCGCGCGGGGCGCGCGGGTCGTCCTCCTCGCCCGGCGCACGGAGCGCCTCGACGAGCTGGCCGCGAAGATCGAGGCGGACGGCGGCCGGGCGCTCGCCGTCACCGCCGACATCACCGACCAGGCCTCGGTGGACGCCGCCGCGGAGCGCGTGCACGCGGCGTACGGACGCGTGGACCTGGTGGTGAACTCGGCGGGCGTGATGCTCCCCAACCCGGTCACCGACGCCCGCACCGACGAGTGGCAGCGAATGCTGGACACGAACGTGGCGGGCGCGCTGCGGATCATCGGCGCCTTCACGCCGGACCTGGTCGGGGCGGCCGCCGCGGGCGACGCGGCGGACCTGGTCAACATCTCCTCGATCGGCGCGCACATCGCGTTCACCAACTACGCGGTGTACGGGGCGACGAAGGCGGCGCTGACCTACCTGTCGGAGTCGCTGCGCACCGAACTCGGCCCGCGCGACGTGCGCGTCACCAACATCGAGCCGGGCTTCACGGACACCGAGCTGCGCGGCCACGTCGACAACGACGAGCTCAGCGAGCAGCTGGAAGGCATGTTCGGCGCGGTCGGATCGCTGGCCCCGGACGACGTCGCCGACCTCATCGCGTACGCGACGAGCCGGCCGCGCCACGTCAACCTGCGCCAGCTGATCGTGCTGCCCACGCGCCAGGCGTGAGCCCCCGGCCCGCGGAACGGGCTCAGGCGTCGTCCCACTCCGAGGTGCGCTCGCGGCGCCTGCGCCCGAACTGCGCGCCGCGCACCGAGTGCACCGCGTTCACGCCGAAGATGCCGGCCCAGGACACGAAGAGCCCGGTCAGGCCGGCGTTGACCACGGCGATCGCGGAGAGCGGGATGGCGAGGACCAGCGAGACCACGCCGAATCCGAAGCGCTCGCCCCACGAGTCGACGCCGCTGCCGGGGGAGCGGGCCCCGCGGGCGACGATCATCTGCTGCTCGGCCAGATGGCGCCGCATGCGGCGGTCGACCGTGCCGTCCAGGCGCTGCTCGATCTTCCCCAGGAACGAGTCGACCAAGGCGGAGTCGTACTCTTCGCCGAGCTCTCTGCGGGCGTGCAGAGTGGCGTCGAGTTCCTTCTTGAGTTCGGCGTCTCGGGCTTCCATACCTGGTTACGTTACGGCGCACAGGCCTCGCTCGCGGTGGGGCTAACCCCCCTTTCCGTGCGGGGCCCCTCCCCAGGGACGGGCGGGTTCCGCCTGGCCAGCGCCCAGTACAGCACCGCGGGCACCACGAGCCCCACGATCCACGAGATGTCGGCGCCGCCCAGCGGCTCGACCAGTGGGCCCGTGTAGAAGTGCGTGACGAGGAAGGGCAGCTGGGCGAGGAGCCCGACGCCGTACACCGTGAGTGCGTCCCAGCGCCAGGCGCCGTAACGGCCGTGCGGGTCGAAGAGGGCGGGGATGTCGTACCGCTCGCGCGAGATCAGGTAGTAGTCGACCAGGTTGATGGCCGACCACGGCGTGAAGAAGGTCAGCAGGAACAGCAGGAAGTCCTTGAAGGACGCCAGGAAGCTGTCCTTGCCGAGCAGGGCGACCGCCGTGCCCGCCACCATGATCACCGCGATGTACGCGGCCCGCCCGCGGGGCCCGAGGACGCGGCTGCCGCGGAATCCGCTGATGCTGGTGACCATCGACATGAAACCGCCGTACGTGTTGAGCACGTTGATGGTCAGCTTGCCGAGCGCGATCACGAAGTACAGGAGGGAGGCGACCAGGCCGGTGCCGCCGAGGCCGACGACGTAGCCGACCTGGTCGTCGAGGAAGGCGCCCCCGGCGCTCGCCGCCACCAGGACCCCGAACGTCATCGACCACTGCGAGCCGAGCGCCGAGCCCGACAGCGTCCACCAGAAGGTGGCCTTCGCCGAGGTCGTGCGCGGCAGGTAGCGCGAGTAGTCCGCCACGTAGGGGCCGAAGGCCAGCTGCCAGGAGGCGGAGAGGGAGACGGCGAGCAGGAACATCGGCAGGTCGAAGTGGGCGTCGGAGAGGAGTGAGGACAGGTCCACGCGGTCCAGGAGCCGGATGCCGAGGTAGACGAAGGCGAGCGCGCAGATCACGCTCGCCACCCGGCCGAGCGCGTGGATGACGCGGTAGCCGACCGCCGCCATGACCGCCGTGACCACGGCGAAGATCACGATGCCGGTGGTGTCGTTCGTGTGCGTCAGCTCGGCGGTGGCCTGTCCGGCGAGCACGCTGCCGCTCGCGAAGAACCCGACGTACATGAGGATGACGAGGAGCAGCGGGACGACCGCGCCCTTCACCCCGAACTGGGCCCGGGACTGGATCATCTGCGGCAGCCCCAGCTTCGGTCCCTGCGCCGAGTGCAGGGCCATCACCGCGCCGCCGAGCAGATTGCCGAGGACCAGGCCCGCCAGGGACCACACCACGTCGCCGCCGAACACGACGGCGAGTGCCCCCGTGACGACCGCGGTGATCTGCAGATTGGCGCCGAGCCAGAGCGTGAACTGGCTGAACGCGGTGCCGTGCCGTTCGTCGTCGGGGACGACGTCGATGGAGCGCCGCTCCACGAGATCCTCTGCTGCCATGATCCGCTGAACCCCCTGCTTCTACGGGCGAGTTGGTGCGTGTCTTCGGTGTGCGTTCTCTCGGTGCGCGATCCCTCGGGTGGCTACTTCTTGGCGATGCCGTGCTGCTCCGCCCAGTCCCGCGCGACGTCCTCCGGGTCCTTCTTGTCCTTGTCCACCAGGCGGTTGAGCTCGGTGAGCTGCTCGGTCGTCAGGAGGGCGCCCAGGCGGGCGAGGGCCTTGCGCACGGTCGAGTCGGCCTTGCGGTCGGCGACGAGCGGGACGATGTGCTGGCCGGGGACGAGGTTCTTGGGGTCGGTGAGGACGACCCAGTGCTCGGCGGCGATGTCGGTGTCGGTGGTGAAGAGGTTCGCGACGTCGACGTCGCCCTTGCGCAGGGCGCCCTTGACCAGCGGCCCGGAGGAGTCGAGCGACTTGAACTCCTTGAACTCCACGCCGTACACGTCCTTCAGACCGACCGCGCCGACCGTGCGCTTCTTCACCTCGGGGGCGGCGCCGATGACGAGCCTGCCGTTGTGCTTCGCCAGGTCGGCGAGGGACTTGAGGCCGTACCTCTTCGCGGTCTCGCGGGTGACGACGAACGCGTCGGAGTCCTCGGCCCGCCCGTACGGGAGGATCTGCAGCCCGCGCGGCAGGCGCACGGCCAGGGCGTTCTGCATCTCGCCCTCCTCCGTGGCCTTCGCCCGGGGGTCGAGATAGTGCAGCAGCGCTCCCTGGTACTCGGGCAGCAGGTCGATGTCGCCGCCCTTGAGGGCGGGGATGAGGATCTCGCGGGTGCCGAGGTTGGGGCGGACGTTCGTCTTCACGCCCGCCGCTTCGAGCGCGGCGGCGTAGAGGTGGCCGAGGACCTGGTTCTCGGTGAAGTTGGCGGTGCCGATGGTGACGCCGCCCTTGCTGGATCCGCCGCCCGAGCCGCCGGAGCCGTCGCCGTTCAGCGAGGTGATGCCGCCGCCGCAGGCGGCGAGCGCGGGGACGGAGGCGGTGGCGAGGAGTCCGCCGAGGAGGTTCCTGCGGGACATGGGGGCCATCTGGTGTGCTCCTAGGCCGACTTGGCGGGGCGGTGGCGGAAGAGGGTGCGCTGCACGGCGGCGAGCGCGAGGTCGAGTACGACGGCGACGGCCGCCACGAGCACGGCACCGCCGAGCACCTGGACCAGGTCGCGCTGGGCGAGGCCGTCGAAGACGTACCGGCCGAGCCCGCCGAACGAGACGTACGCGGCGATGGTGGCCGTCGCGACGACCTGGATCAGCGCGAGCCGCAGCCCGGTCATGATCAGCGGCAGCGCGAGCGGCAACTCCACCTGGAACAGGACCTGGTGGGCCCGCATGCCCTGGCCGCGCGCGGCGTCCCGCACCTCGGGGTCGACGGCGGTCATGCCCGCGTACGTGTTGGTGACGATGGCCGGGACCGCGAGGGCGACGAGGGCGATGTAGACGGGCCACATGGAGAGCCCGCTGGCCAGGAAGACGAGGACGACGAGGCCGACCGTGGGCAGCGCGCGCCCGAAACTGGAGAGGTTGATCGCGACGAAGGCGCCGCGCCCGGTGTGCCCGATGAGCAGGCCGAGCGGCAGCGCGACGGCGGCCGCGACGAGGGTGGCGAGCAGCGAGTACTGCAGGTGCTCGGCGAGGCGGTGCGCGATGCCGTCCGGGCCCGTCCACTGCTCGCCGCTGACCAGCCAGGCGCCGAGGTCCTTGAAGAGTTCGAACATGTCAGGCACTCCTGCGGCGGCGGGTCCAGGGCGTCAGGACGTACTGGAGGGTGACGAGCAGGGCGTCCGCGACGAGCGCGAGGAGCAGCGTGAGGACGACGCCGACGATCACCGGGGTGGGGAAGTTGCGCTGGAAGCCGTCGGTGAAGAGCTGTCCGAGTCCGCCGTCGCCGATGTACGTGGCCACGGAGACCAGCGAGATCGACATGACCGTCGCGATCCGTACGCCCGCCATGATCACCGGCAGCGCGAGGGGCAGTTCGACGGTGAGCAGCGTGCGCAGCGGCCGGGTGCCCATGGCCTTCGCGGCTTCCTTGGTCTTCGCCGGGACGGAGTCGAGACCCTCGACGGTGTTCCGCAGGAGCACGACGAGGGTGTAGATCGTCAGGCCGATGACGGTGGTGGTGCGGGTGAGCCCGCTGACCGGCAGGAGCAGTACGAAGACGGCGATGGAGGGGATGGTGAACAGGACGTTGGAGAGCCCGAGGAGGAGCCCGCGCAGCGGCCGGACGCGGTGGGCGACGACGGCGAGCGGGAGGGATATCAGCAGGCCCAGGAGGACGGCGGAGAGGGCGGCGCGCAGGTGGGAGAGGGCGAGGGTGGTGAGGTCGTCGGTGTGGTCGGCTATCCACGACCAGTCGACGGTCATGCGGTGCGCTCGGCGGGGGCGGGGGCGGGGGCCGGGGTGCCGTCGTCCGGGTCGCCGGGGGCCTCCGTGGTCCGCGGTCCCGGCTGCGGCTTGCGGTCCCCTGGCGGGTGCGGGGCGTCCTGGGTTGCTCGCGCAGTTCCCCGCGCCCCTGAGTCGTCCGCCTCGCCCGGCACCGAGTCGGGAACTGCGCGACCAGCCCCCACCGGCCCGCGGGGACCTGTCTGCTCGGCCCCCACCGGCCCGCGGGCCGAACGGCCCCTCTCGTGGGCCGCGCCCGCCCCGTCGTGGATGTCCTCCCGGGACGAGACCCCGGTCAGGGCGCCCGCCGCGTCGACCCGGGCGACCAGACCGGCGGGGGAGGCGACGGACTGGTCGAGCGCCGCCAGCAGCGAGTCCGTGTCGCGCAGCGGGCGTACGGGGACGTCGGCGGCGGCACCGTCCTTGTGCCGCCACGACACCGGTGCCCCCGCCGGGTCCAGGCGGAGCGTCCAGGGTCCGCCCTCCGGTGCCGGTCCCTGCGGGACACCCGCCAGCGTCGTCAAGGACAACAGCTTCAGGCCCCGCTCCGCGCCCAGGAAGTCCGCGACGAAGTCGTCGGCGGGGCGGGCGAGGAGCTCCGCGGGCTCGGCGCACTGCACGAGGTGCCCGCCCGTGCGGAAGACGGCTATCCGGTCCCCGAGCCGCACCGCCTCGTCGATGTCGTGCGTGACGAAGACGATGGTCTTGTTCAACTCGCGCTGGAGCCGCAGGAGTTCGTCCTGGAGCTGGGTGCGGACCACCGGGTCGACCGCGCCGAACGGCTCGTCCATGAGGAGCACCGGCGGGTCGGCGGCGAGCGCGCGGGCCACGCCGACGCGCTGTTGCTGGCCGCCGGAGAGCTGGTGCGGGTAGCGCTTGCCCGCGTCCGGGGCGAGGCCGACCGTCTCCAGGAGCTCCGCGGCCCGTGCCCGCGCCTTCCTGCGGCCCCAGCCGAGCAGCAGCGGCACCGTGGCGACGTTGTCGAGGACCGTGCGGTGCGGGAAGAGACCGGCCTGCTGGATGACGTAGCCGATGGAGCGGCGCAGTTCCGCCGCGTCCTGTTCCAGGATGTCGCGGCCGCCGACCCGGATGGTCCCCGAGGTCGGATCGACCATGCGGTTGATCATGCGGAGGGTCGTCGTCTTGCCGCAACCGGAAGATCCGACGAGGACGGTCACGCCGCCTTCCGGCATGTCCAGGGTGAGGTCGTGGACCGCTGTCGTGCCGTTCGGGAAGCGCTTGTGGACCGTGTCGAACTGGATCAAGTGGAGTCCCTTGCCCGGCTGTATATCGTCATGCAGAGTTCTCGTTGTCTGAATAGGTTGTCAATGCTCCGGCGCAAATCGCTGGCACCAACTGGCCGGTAGGCAAGACAGGACGTCCGATTGGGGAAGGAATGCGAGTGAAGTCGTCTCGTATCGCGGACACGGCGACCGGAGACGGGGAAGCGGTCGTCATCCTCGACGGCCGGGGAATGATGGTCGCAGACGTCGTACGTCTGGCCGAATCCACCGCCCGGCCGGTGCCCGCGACCGACGGCATGAAGCGCGCCGAGGACTCCTGGAACGCCGCCCGCGAGATCGCCGCCCGGGGCCGCGTCTACGGCCGCTCCACCGGCGTCGGCGCCAACCGGAATGAAGACGTACCCACCGGGGCGGCCGCCGACCACGGCCTCCGGCTGCTCCGCTCGCACGCCGGGGCCATCGGCGCCGAACTGCCCGCACGGGAGGTGCGCGCGATGCTCGCCGTCCGCGCCAACCAGCTCCTCGCGGGCGGCGCGGGCCTGCGCCCGAGCGTCGTCACGGCGCTCTGCCGGGCCCTGGAGACCGGCGCCCACCCCACGGTCAACGAGTTCGGCTCCGTCGGCACCGGCGACATCGCCGCCCTCGCCCAGATGGGCCTCGCGCTCGCGGGTGAACACCCCTGGCAGGGCCCCGGCGAGCCGCCCGAGCCGCAGCCCCTCGACAACAACGACGCCCTCGCCCTGATCAGCAGCAACGCCCTCACTCTCGGCCAGTCCGCCCTCGCCCTGCACGAACTGCGCGGCCTCGTCGGCGCCACCCAGGTCGTCGCCGCGCTCTCCCTGATGGCGGTCGACGGCTCGTACGAGGCGTACGCCCTGCCCGTCCACGAGGCGCGCCGCCACCCCGGCTCGTACGCGGTCGCCGAGCTCATGCGGCGCCTCCTCGGCGCCCCCGACCGGCCCACCCCGCCGCTCGGCCGCATCCAGGACCCCTACGGCTTCCGCTGCGTACCGCAGGTCCACGGCCCCGCGCACGACGCGGCCGACGCCCTCGAAGGCGTTCTCGCCGTCGAGATCAACGCCGCCGCCGAGAACCCCCTGATCTGCCCCGAGGACCTCGCCGCCTACCACCACGGCGGTTTCTACCTCGCCCAACTCTCCCTGGCCCTCGACCACTTCAGGCTCGCCGTGACCCAGGCGGCGCGGCTCTCCACCTCCCGCCTCTCCACCCTGAACGAACCGGCCTTCACCCGCCTGCGCCCCTTCCTCGCGGACGGCGAACCGGCCTCGTCGGGCGTCATGATCCTCGAATACGCGGCCGGCGCCGCCCTCGGCGACCTGCGCGCCTTCTCCGCGCCCGCCTCCCTCGGCCACGCCGTGCTCTCCCGCGGCGTCGAGGAACAGGCCAGCTTCGCCTCGCTCGCCGCCCGCCAGACGCTGCGCGCCTGCGCGGCGTACCGCCTGGTGGTCGGGTGTGAACTGGTCGCCGCGACAAGGGCGTTGCGAGAACGCGACCTGCGCCTCGACCCCGGAACACCGATCGCGCGGGCCTTCGCGCTCGCCGACTCCGTGCTGCCCGCGGAGCTCGCCGACCGGCCGCTGACGGATGATGTGACGGCGGCGGCCGCACTGCTCGACCGGTTCACCCGGCTCTGGTCGGAACTCGGCGCCGGAACGACTGCGGGTACGGACATCCTGAGGGGGACGGCATGAGTGACAGCCCTGCCGCGCGACTGCAAGTGCTCTTCGAGGGCCACCGGCTCACACCCACCCAGCGGCGCATCGCGCACTGCATGGTGCGCAGGGCCGCCGACGCGCCCTTCCTCTCCAGCGTGGAGCTCGCCGAACTCGCCGGGGTGAGCCAGCCCTCGGTCACCCGCTTCGCGGTCGCCCTCGGCTTCGACGGCTACCCGGCGCTGCGCAGGCACCTGCGGGACGTGGCCCCGGCCCGCACGTCGGGCGCCGGCACCGCCAACGAGTACCAGCAGGCCGTCGAGGCGGAGATCGCGAACCTCCGGCACCTGGCGGAGGTCCTCGCGGACCCGGCCCCGGTGGAGCGCGCGGGCCGCCTCCTCGCCGCCTCCCGCCCCCTGCCCGTCCTCGGCCTGCGGGCCGCCGCGTCCCAGGCGTACGGCTTCTCCTACTTCGCCGCGAAGGTCCACCCCGACGTGCGCCTCCTCGACGAGGGCGGCACGATGCTCGCCGACCGCGTCGACGCGGCGGTCCGCGCCGGTGCCACGACGCTCCTCTGCTTCGCGCTGCCCCGCCACCCCCGCGAGGTCGTCGACGCGCTCGCCCACGCGCAGGCGGCGGGCCTGACGGTCGTCACCGTCGCCGACTCCGCGTTCGCCCCGGTCGCCGCCCACTCCGACCTGCTGCTCCCCGCGGCGGTCGGCACCGGCCTCGCCTTCGACACGGCCTGCGCCCCGATGCTGCTCGGCCGCGTCCTCCTGGAAGCCATGTGCGACGGCCTCCCGGACGCGCAGGCCCGCCTGGAGGAGTTCGACGTGGGGGCGGCGGCGCGGGGGTTGTTCGTGGAGTAGGCCCCCTGGCGGGAGCCGCAGGGGGGCCCGCAGTGGGACCGTATGGGTGAACGCCCTCGTTCCGTGCCGGGGGCCGCTGCCGCGACGTACGCTCGGACCATGACCGCAGCAGAGGACTACGACCACCTTCGGCACGTGCTCGACGCGCTGCCACCGGCGAAGCTCCGGCACCTCCGCGTCATCGTGGACGCCGACCCGGAGATCGCGCCGTACGTGGAGGACGCCGCGGCGGAGCCCCCGGCCGGGAGCCTCTCCTTCGCCGGGATCGGCGATTCGGGCCGGTCGGATCTCTCGGAGCGCCACCGTGAGCTGGTTCAAGACGGAATCGAGCTCGATCGGTGAAGGAAATCCTGGTCGACACGGGTGTGCTGATCGCGATCGCCGACCGGCGGGACGCCCATCACGCCGAGTGCCGCGCGTTCGCCGAAGGCTTCCAGGGGCGCCTCAAGGTCGTGCCGACGGTGGTCACCGAGACCGCGTGGATGCTGGAGCGGTATCTCTCCCCCGAGGCGAGGCGGGTTTCCTGGACTCGGTGGCCGCCGGCCAGCTGGACCTGATCGCCCTGGAGCAGGGGGACCTGGCCCGTACGGCGGACCTGATCCGCACATACGCCGACTTCCCCCTCGGCACCGTGGACGCCTCCGTCATCGCCGTAGCGGAGCGCCTCCGTCTCGCCGAGGTCGCGACCCTCGACCACCGCCACTTCTCCGCCGTGCGGCCCGAGCACGTGAAGGCCTTCACCCTCCTGCCCTGAGCGCGCCTGTCCCGAGCGCTCCTGCCCTGAGCGCTCCTGCCCCTCTCAGTCCTCGTCCCGGGCCCCCAGGACCACCTTGTTGACCACCCACAGCCCGATGCCGATCGCGATCAGTACGCCCGCCCGGACGTAGACCTCGGCCGGGCGGTCCGCCAGCGGGCTGGCGAGGATCAGGGCGGTGATCGCGCCGAGCACGGGCAGCGCCGTCGGCGTACGGAAGTGCCGGTGGGCGACCGGGTCGCGGCGCAGGACGAGGACCGCCACGTTGACCACCGCGAACACGCACAGGAGCAGGAACGCCGTGGTGTCGCCGAGGCCCTCGATCTCGCCGGTCGAGACCAGACCGACGGCGAGCAGGGAGACGAAGACGATGCCGACGATCGGCGTGCGGCGGCGGGGCAGGACGCGGCCCATCGCGCGCGGCAGGATGCGCTCGTTGGCCATGCCGTAGCAGAGCCGCGAGGCCATCATGATGTTGATCAGCGCCGAGTTGGTGACCGCGAACAGGGCGATCAGCGCGAAGAGTTTGTGCGGGAAGTCGACACCACCCGCCTTGACGACTTCGAGGAGCGGGCCGCTCGACCCCTCCAGGGTCTCGCTGTCGACCAGGAGGGACGAGACCAGCGCCACCAGGACGTAGATCGTGCCGGTCACCGCGACGCCGATGAAGATCGCGCGCGGGAAGGTGCGGACCGGGTCCTTGGTCTCCTCGGCCATGTTCACCGAGTCCTCGAAGCCGACGAAGGCGAAGAAGCCGAGGGCGGTCGCGCCCAACACCCCGGTCATCAGGGCGTATCCGCTGCCGCCCGTCTCGAACTCGGTGAGGCGTGCGGGCTCGCCGTCCCCGGTCAGGACGGCGTAGGCGCCGATCGCGAGGATGATCAGGAGGCCGGTCAGCTCGACGACCGTGAGGACCACGTTGGCCTTCACCGACTCCGCGACGCCCCGCATGTTCAGCGCCGCGAGCAGCACGATGAAGGTGATCGCGATCAGGGTGGGCGGCAGCGAGTCGCCGGTCAGCTCGCCGAGGTAGTCACCGCTGAAGGCGCGGGCCGCCGCGCTCGCGGACGAGAGCCCGGAGCACATCACCATGAAGGCGATGATGAAGGTGAGGAACGGCGTCTTGAACGCCTTCTGGGTGTAGAGGGCGGCACCGGCCGCCTTCGGGTACTTGCCGACCAGTTCGACGTACGAGGCGGCCGTCAGGATCGCCACGACGAACCCGATCGCGAACGGCACCCAGAGCGCGCCGCCGACCTTGCCCGCGACCTTGCCGGTGGTGGCGTAGATGCCGGTGCCGAGAATGTCGCCGATCACGAAGAGGATCAGCAGTTTGGGGCCGATGGCGCGGTGCAGGGCGCCGTCACCTTCGGGCGCCGGTGCGGTGCTGGGTGTGCCGGTTGCCGTCACTTGAGCCTCCCCCGAGACCGGGAACACGTCTGGGGAAAGGATCTGCCCGTGCTGCACGTCACTATGCGCGAGTCGAGCAAGCGCGTTCCCTTGAGGGGGTGCGGGGAACTGCGCGGTCCGTGGAGGCGACGTCAGAGCTGCCGCAAGGCGTCCCGCTCCGCACCCCCGCCCGCCTCTGCCACGATCTCGTCGAGCGTCTGCGGCTCCCGCGCCACCGCGAACCGCACCGCCTCGGCGTCCACGGAGAACCCGTGGACGCCGGGCCGGGCGAGGCTGTTGTACGAGTAGTGGTGCGCGAAGTAGTAGGCGCCGGTGTCCAATGCCGCGATGTAGTCGCCCTGTTCGAGCAGCGGCAGCGGACGGTTCTCGGCGAGCAGGTCACCGGCGAAGCAGGCGGGACCCGCGACGTCCTGCCCGACGGCGGGCCCGCTCTTGGGCTGTCCCTTGGCGTCGTACGCACGGATCCGCAGCGGCCACGACGCGGGCAGGTAGACGGTGCGGGTGGCCACCTGCACCCCCGCGTGCGTCACGGCGATGGGCCTGCCGCCCGCGTGCTTCGCGTACTCCACGCGGGCGAGGACCGTCCCGTGCTTGGCGAGCAGCGAGCGGCCGAACTCGGTGACCAGGCCGTACCGCCCGTCGAGCAGCCCCGGCACCCGTGCCTTGAGGCGGCGTGCGTACTGCGCGTGGGTCGGCGTCTCCTCGTCCGAGCCGAAGTTGACGGGCAGGCCGCCGCCGATGTCGATCGTGTCGACCTGCCGCCGCCCGGCGCGTTCGTTGATCTCCTCGGCCAGTTCGTACGTCGCCGCGACGCCCCGCACCATCATCTCCAGGGGCATGCCCTGCGACCCGGAGTGCGCGTGCAGGCGGGTCAGCCACGGCCGGTCCAGGAAGGCCCCGACCACCCACTCCCTGGCGTCCTCGTCGCGCAGCGGCACCCCGAACTTGGAGGTGGGGGTCGCCGTCGACAGGGCGTCGATCGCGCCGCCGCCGATCTGCGGGTTCACGCGGATGCCGAGCGGGGAGCCGGTCCGCGCCGACCGCGTCATCGTGTCGAGGCGGGCCAGCTCCTGCGGGTTGTCGGCGTTCACGGCGATGCCGAGCGCCAGGGCCTCGCGCAGTTCGGCCGGGGTCTTGGCGGGCGAGTCCAGGACGGTCTCCGTCGGCGGCACTCCGGCGGCCCGCGCCAGGGCCAGCTCGCCGGGGCTCGCCACCTCGGCGCCGACGCCCGCCGAGCGCAGCAGCCGCAGGACCGCGACGAGCGGCGCCGCCTTCACCGCGAAGGCGTGCAGGACGGGGGTGCCCGGCGGGGTGACGGCGTCGAAGGCGGCGTGCAGGGCCGCGGCACTCGCCCGGATCCCGGCGACGTCGAGCAGGCCCGCGACGGGCGCGGCGGGTCCGACGACGCCCTGCTCGACGGCGGCGCGGACGGCCCGCTCGCGGCGCGCTGCCGCCTCGGCGCCCGCGGTGGCGGGGGCGGTGCCCGCGTGGAGGTGCTGTGTCCGGTCGTCGTCGTGGCCCATTGATTCAGCCAATCATCCGTGGCGGGCCACTGCTGGCGTACTCGTGCATTCGTTCGCTATTGACTAGCCCTATTCAGAACCCCAGGATGTGAATAACAAGGTCACAGTAACGAGGTCACAGCCACGAGGAGGCATCGCCATGTCAGGACCCCGCCCCGTACGGGCCCCGCGCGGTACGGAACTGAGTGCCCTGGGATGGCAGCAGGAAGCCGCCCTGCGCATGCTGCAGAACAACCTCGACCCCGAGGTCGCCGAGCACCCCGACAAGCTCGTCGTCTACGGCGGCACCGGCAAGGCGGCCCGCGACTGGCGCTCCTTCGACGCGATGGTGCGCACGCTCAAGACGCTCAAGCAGGACGAGACGATGCTCGTCCAGTCCGGCCGCCCCGTCGGCGTCATGCAGACGCACGAGTGGGCGCCGCGCGTCCTCATCGCCAACTCCAACCTGGTGGGCGACTGGGCGAACTGGGAGGAGTTCCGCCGCCTGGAGCAGCTCGGCCTCACCATGTACGGCCAGATGACGGCCGGTTCGTGGATCTACATCGGCACGCAGGGCATCCTCCAGGGCACGTACGAGACGTTCGCGGCGGTCGCGGCGAAGCGCTTCAACGGCACGCTCGCCGGGACCATCACCCTCACCGCGGGACTCGGCGGCATGGGTGGCGCCCAGCCGCTCGCCGTGACGATGAACGACGGCGTCGCGATCTGCATCGACGTCGACCCGCGCGCCATCGAGCGCCGCATCGAGCACAAGTACCTGGACGTGAAGGCCGACAGCCCGGCCCACGCCCTCCAGCTGGCCACCGAGGCCCGTGACGCCCGGCGCCCGCTCTCCATCGGCCTGCTCGGCAACGCGGCTCAGCTGCTGCCGCAGCTGCTCGCCGAGGGCGCCCCCATCGACATCGTGACCGACCAGACCTCGGCCCACGATCCGCTCTCGTACCTCCCGGTCGGCGTCGCCTTCGACGACATGCAGACGTACGCGTCGAAGGATCCGGCGGGCTTCACCACCCGCGCCCGTGAGTCCATGGCGCGGCACGTCGAGGCGATGGTCGGCTTCATGGACGCGGGCGCCGAGGTCTTCGACTACGGCAACTCGATCCGTGGCGAGGCCCAACTCGCGGGCTACGAGCGCGCGTTCGCGTTCCCCGGCTTCGTCCCGGCCTACATCCGCCCGCTCTTCTGCGAGGGCAAGGGCCCGTTCCGCTGGGCGGCGCTCTCCGGCGAGGCCTCCGACATCCACAAGACGGACAAGGCGCTCCTCGACCTCTTCCCCGAGAACGAGTCCCTGCACCGCTGGATCAAGATGGCGGGCGAGCGCGTCCACTTCCAGGGCCTGCCCGCGCGCATCTGCTGGCTCGGCCAGGGCGAGCGCGACAAGGCGGGCGACATGTTCAACGACATGGTCGGCGACGGCACCCTCGCCGCCCCCCTCGCCATCGGCCGCGACCACCTCGACTGCGGTTCGGTGGCCTCCCCGTACCGCGAGACCGAGGCCATGCTCGACGGCTCCGACGCCATCGCCGACTGGCCGCTCCTGAACGCCATGGTCAACGTCGCCTCGGGCGCCTCCTGGGTCTCCATCCACCACGGCGGCGGCGTCGGCATGGGCCGCTCCCTCCACGCCGGCCAGGTCTCGGTGGCGGACGGCACGGCGCTCGCGGGCGAGAAGATCCGCCGCGTCCTGACGAACGACCCGGGCATGGGTGTCATCCGGCACGTGGACGCGGGGTACGACATCGCGGAGCGGGTCGCCGACGAGCGCGCGGTGCGCGTCCCCATGCGGGAGGGCGAGTGACCCCGTCGTTCCAGGAGATGTGGCGCGACCTCGAGCCCATCGGCAGGGACGCCGGCACCCGCGGCTACCGCCGCTACGCCTGGACAGGCGCCGACGCCGACTGCCGCACCTGGTTCAAGGCGCAGGCGGAGTCCCGCGGCCTCACCTACGAACTGGACCGCAACGGCAACCAGTGGGCCTGGCACGGCGACCCGAGCCAAGGGGACGCCGTCGTCACCGGCTCCCACCTGGACTCCGTGCCCGACGGCGGCGCCTTCGACGGCCCCCTCGGCGTCGTCTCCTCCTTCGCCGCGCTCGACGAACTCCGCGCCAGGGGTGTGGAGTTCACCCGCCCCCTCGCCATCGTCAACTTCGGCGACGAGGAGGGCGCCCGCTTCGGACTGGCCTGCGTCGGCTCCCGGCTCACCGCGGGACAGCTCACCGTCGAGGCCGCGCACCGGCTGCGGGACGGCGACGGCGTGACGCTGCCCCAGGCGATGGAGGCGGCCGGGTACGACCCGTACGGGATCGGCCCCGACCCCGAGCGCCTCGCCCGCATCGGCGCGTTCGTGGAGCTGCACGTCGAGCAGGGCCGGGCCCTGGACCTGACCGGCGACGCGGTGGGCATCGCGTCCGCCATCTGGCCGCACGGGCGCTGGCGCTTCGACTTCCGGGGCGAGGCCAACCACGCGGGCACGACCCGGCTCGTCGACCGCCGCGACCCGATGCTGTCGTACGCGGAGACGGTCCTCGCCGCCCGCCGCGAGGCCGAACTCGCGGGCGCAGTGGCCACGTTCGGCAAGATCTCCGTCGAGCCGAACGGCGTCAACGCGATCCCGTCCCTCGTCCGCGGCTGGCTGGACTCGCGGGCGGCCGACCAGGCCACCCTCGACACGGTCGTGACGGGCATCGAGAAGGCGGCCCGGGAGTACGCCGACCGGCACGGCATCGACCTCGACGTCGTACGGGAGTCCTTCACGCCGGTGGTCGAGTTCGAGGACGCGCTCCGCGACGAGCTGGGCGCGATCCTGGGCGCGGGCACGGACCGGCCGCTCCCCGTCCTCGGCACCGGCGCCGGACACGACGCGGGTATTTTGTCCGGCTCGATCCCCACCGCCATGCTGTTCGTACGGAACCCCACGGGCGTCTCGCACTCCCCGGCCGAATTCGCCGCCGAGGACGACTGCCTGGCCGGGGTGACCGCACTGGCCGACGTACTGGAAGGGCTGGCGTGCAGGTGACGACCGAGCGGACGGACACGTACTGGCTGGAGCACGCCTGGCTCGGCACACATGTCGAGCCGGGCGTGGCGGTGGAGGTCACCGGCGACCGGATCACGGCGGTCCGTGACGGTGTCGGGGCCCCGCCGCCCGGCGCGCGGGTGCTGCGCGGCCTGACGCTCCCCGGCCTCGCCAACGCCCACAGTCACGCCTTCCACCGGGCCCTGCGCGGCACCGTCCAGGTCGGCTCCGGCACGTTCTGGACGTGGCGCGAGGTCATGTACGCGGTGGCCGACCGCCTGACGCCGGAGACGTACCACGCGCTGGCCCGCGCGGTGTACGCGGAGATGGCGCTGGCCGGCATCACGACGGTGGGGGAGTTCCACTACCTCCACCACGGGCCGGGCGGCATCCCGTACGCGGACCCCAACGCGATGGGCGAGGCGCTCATCCAGGCCGCGGCCGACGCGGGCGTGCGCATCACCCTCCTCGACACGGCGTACGTGGCATCCGGCCTGCTGAGCGAGGAGCGCGGCAAGGCGCCCGACCGCCACCAGCTGCGCTTCTCCGACGGCACGACGCAGGCGTGGGCGGAGCGGGCCGCGGCCCTCAAGGAGCGCCCGCACGCCCGGATCGGCGCGGCCATCCACTCCGTACGGGCGGTCCCGGCACGGCAGTTGGGCACGGTGGCGCAGTGGGCGGCGGACCGCCGGGCCCCCCTCCACGTCCACCTCTCCGAGCAGACGGCGGAGAACGACGCGTGCCGCGCGGTGCACGGCCGCACGCCGACGCGCCTGCTCGCCGACCACGGCGTGCTGGGTGAGCGCACGACCGGCGTCCACAACACGCACCTCACGGACGAGGACATCGCGCTGCTCGGCGGCTCCTCCACCGGCACGTGCATGTGCCCCACGACGGAACGCGACCTGGCGGACGGCATCGGCCCCGCGGTCGCCCTCCAGCGCGCGGGCAGCCCGCTCTCCCTGGGCAGCGACAGCCACGCGGTGATCGACATCCTGGAGGAGGCGCGCGCGATGGAGCTGAACGAACGCCTGCGTTCCCACACGCGCGGCCACTGGACGGCGGCGGCGCTGCTGCGCGCGGCGACGACGGACGGACACGCGGCGCTCGGCTGGCCGGACGCGGGCGTCATCGAGCCGGGCGCGCTCGCCGACCTCACCACGGTCGCCCTCGACTCGGTCCGCACGGCGGGCCCCGTGCCCCGCCTCGCCGCCGAGACGGCGGTGTTCGCGGCGACGGCGGCGGATGTCCGGCACACGGTGGTGGGGGGCCGGCATGTCGTACGGGACGGTGCGCACGAGCTGGTCCCCGACGTCCCGTCGGCGCTGACGGAGGCGATCGCGGCGCTGAAGGACTGAACCGTGCCCCGATCCGGCCCCTTCCCGCAAAACCACCAGCCCGTCCGGCGTTCGAGGACGAACTCGGCGGAGCCGGTGACCGACAGTGCGACGTGCTCGGCGGAGCCGAGGTTTCCGGGAAGGGGCGGGATCGGGGAGAGAACCGCCGGAGGCACGACGCCCGCCCCCACCGACCCGCGGAGGACCCCATGACCACCACCCTCATCACCAACATCGCCAGCCTCGTCACCAACGACCCCGCGCAGGGGGACGGCACCCCCATCGGCCTCCTCACGGATGCGGCCGTCGTCCTGGACGGCGAGAAGATCGCCTGGGTGGGCCCGGCCGCCAAGGCCCCCGCCGCGGACGAGACGCACGACGCGCACGGCCGTGCCGCGATCCCCGGCTTCGTGGACTCCCACAGCCACCTCGTCTTCGCGGGCGACCGCACCCAGGAGTTCAACGCCCGCATGTCGGGCCGCGCGTACTCGGCGGGCGGCATCCGTACGACGGTGGCGGCGACCCGCGCGGCCTCCGACGCCGCGCTCGAAGCGAACCTCACCCGCTACCTCGCGGAGGCCCTGCGCCAGGGCACCACCACGTTCGAGACGAAGTCGGGCTACGGCCTCACCACCGAGGACGAGGCGCGCGCCCTGCGCATCGCGGCGAAGCACACCGACGAGGTCACGTTCCTCGGCGCGCACATCGTCTCCCCGGACCACGCGGAGGACCCGGCGGCCTACGTCGACCTGGTCACCGGCGAGATGCTGGACGCCTGCGCGCCCCACGCCCGCTGGATCGACGTCTTCTGCGAGAAGGGCGCGTTCGACGGCGACCAGGCCCGCGCGATCCTGACGGCGGGCAAGGCGAAGGGCCTGCACCCCCGCATCCACGCGAACCAGCTGTCGTACGGTCCCGGAGTCCAACTGGCGGTGGAACTGGACGCGGCATCGGCGGACCACTGCACGCACCTCACGGACGCGGACGTCGACGCCCTCGCGAACAGCTCCACGGTGGCGACGCTCCTGCCCGGCGCGGAATTCTCCACCCGCGCGCAGTGGCCGAACGCCCGCCGCCTCCTGGACGCGGGCGCGACGGTGGCCCTCTCCACGGACTGCAACCCCGGCTCGTCCTTCACGTCGTCCGTCCCCTTCTGCATCGCCCTGGCCGTACGGGACATGGGCATGACCCCCGACGAGGCGATCTGGTCCGCCACGGCGGGCGGCGCGGCGGCCCTGCGCCGCACCGACGTCGGCGTGGTCCGCGAGGGCGCCCGCGCGGACCTGGCCCTCCTCGACGCCCCGAGCCACGTCCACCTGGCGTACCGGCCGGGGGTGCCGTTGGTCGGCGAGGTGTGGCGTGGAGGCGCGCGAGTTACAGCGGATGGGTGATTTCCCGCTGAGGGCCTCTCTCGTTGAGTGATCCGTTGAGCGATTGCCGGAGCGTTCCGCTCCGGCGCGAGAAGAGGAGAACTCTGTGCGTCGAACGAGTACGGTCCTGGCCCTCGCGGTGGCCGCCGGCGGACTCGGCCTGTCGGCCGCGACCGCCCAGGCCGCCCCCGCAGCCCCCCACCAGGGACCCCCCTTCCCCTACGCGTCCTGCCTCAAGGCGACCGCGGACAAGGGCGAGAGCCCGGCCCAGGGCAAGTGGCACTGCGACCAGCTGGTCCGAAAGGGCTGGGTCAAGCCGCCGACGCGCTGACGACCCGCCGCCGCGCTCGACGGCGGGGCGTGACGGCCGCGGGGTGTAGGGGTGCCGCGGTCGGGCAGGGGAATGACTGTGGGGCCCGCCCTTTTCAACAGGCGGGCCCCACGAGGCCGTTCATGCGCAGTGCTCGTACGCGGTGTGGCGCGGCGGCGCCTCACTCCTCGACCGTCAGCCCCTTGCGGAGCTTGACGAGGGTGCGCGAGAGCAGGCGGGAGACGTGCATCTGGGAGATGCCGAGCTCCTCACCGATCTCCGACTGCGTCATGTTGGCGACGAAGCGGAGGGAGAGGATCTTCCGGTCGCGCGGCGGGAGTTCGGCGATCAGCGGCTTCAGCGACTCGACGTACTCGATGCCTTCGAGGCCGTGGTCCTCGTAGCCGATGCGGTCCGCCAGCGCGCCTTCGGAGTCGTCCTCCTCGGGCTGCGCGTCCAGGGAGCTCGCCGTATAGGCGTTGGACGCGGCCATCCCTTCGACGACCTCGTCGTTGGAGATGCCCAGGCGCTCGGCGAGCTCGCCCACCGTGGGGGCGCGATCGAACTGCTGGGCGAGTTCGTCGCCCGCCTTGGCGAGGTCCAGCCGGAGTTCCTGGAGGCGGCGCGGTACGCGCACCGACCAGCTCGTGTCACGGAAGAAGCGCTTGATCTCGCCGACGATCGTCGGCATCGCGAAGGTGGGGAATTCCACACCGCGGCTGAGCTCGAAACGGTCGATCGCCTTGATGAGGCCGATCGTGCCGACCTGGATGATGTCCTCCATCGGCTCGCTGCGGGAGCGGAACCGGGAGGCCGCGAACTTCACCAGGGCGAGGTTGAGTTCGACCAGGGTGTTGCGGACATACGCGTATTCGTGGGTGCCTTCCTCGAGCGACTCGAAGCGCTCGAAGAGGGTCTTGGACAGGGCCCGCGCGTCCAGCGGCCCCACCTCGTCGTACGGCGGGATCTCCGGGAGCTCGGGAAGGGCGTTGAGCTCGTCCACGGGGTCCGAAGCCGGCAGGGGCTCGTGGGCAGGACCCGGGATCGCGGTTGCGGAGTGGTGCGGCGGGAGTGTCGACGACGCCTGGTCAGTATGCGATTCGTCGAGCCGGGGTGACATGGTGTCCTCCATCGTTCTCGGCATATGGCTGCCGATGCCAATACGTGCACTGCGGTGTGCGGCGCCTCCGAAGCCGTCCGTGTCGATTGCTGTCTCTACTACCCCTACCCGCTTCCGCGCGTCAGTCGCAAGTGCGTTCTGCGGCGAAATGTCCGAATTCGGGGGGATGTTCGGGTACCCCGGAGCGCAGGGAGGGCGTAATGTTCAGGGGCGTCATCAACAGCCACGACGGTCGGAAGAGAGTGACGATGGACCGCGGGACGGTCGGCAGCGCGCACAGGGGCCGGCTTCTGGTCGAAGTGCGAAAGACGGGTACGAGTGCCGTGGTCACCCCGGCGGGTGAGTTGGATCACCACACCGCCGATGTGTTGCGCGACCCACTCGAAAAGTGCCTGGAAGAGGGCTACGCACGACTGGTCGTCGACTGCTCGCGCCTGGAGTTCTGTGATTCCACCGGACTCAACGTGCTCCTCGGGGCCCGGCTCAAGGCCGAGGCCGCGGGCGGCGGTGTGCACCTGGCGGGGATGCTTCCGGTGGTGGCCAGGGTCTTCGAGATCACCGGCGCGGAGGCCGTCTTCACCCTCCACGAAACGCTCGCGGAGGCCCTCGGTGAATGAGTCCGTGAAGGCCACACGCGAAAGTTACGCGTCAGTTGTCTCTGCGTGATCAAGGCGTTACCAGCGTCACAGGGACCGGGGCGAACAAGTGGGTGTTCTCACGGTTCGTCCGGGCAGGAGAGACCTGGATCCGTCGACAACGGACCTCAAGTCAACAGTCAGAACGGCAAGCAGCCGATGTCCCCTACTCGCCCCGAGTTCTCTACGTGTCCAGAGTCCTCAGTCCTCTTGTCGGTGAGGTGAAGCGCTGATGAGCACCACCCGGCCTTGCTCGCCGGGCGACCGCGGCCCGGAGTCCGAGGCCGCAGTCGCGGACGCTCCTGCGGACCGGGTCTCCGGAACGCCTGCGGGGCGGCAGGTCCGCAGGCTGAGCCTGAACGGCGCGAGCGGCATCGTCCCGCTCGCCCGGGACTACACCCGCGAGGCGCTCCATGCCTGGGGCTGGCTGCCCGCGGAGGGCGCCGAAGGGCGCGCTGCCGCCGAGGACGTCCTCCTCGTCGTCTCCGAGCTCGTCACCAACGCCTGCCTGCACGCCGAGGGCCCCGACGAGCTCTGGCTCTCCAGCGACGGCAAGGTCCTGCGCATCGAGGTCACCGACCGCGGCACGGGCCAGCCCGCGCCGCGCACGCCGCACCGCGCGGGGCGGCCCGGCGGGCACGGCATGTTCATCGTCCAGCGGCTCTGCCTGGACTGGGGTGTCGTACGGACCCCCGGAGTCACGGGCAAGACGGTGTGGGCGGAGCTGGGCGCGCCCGCCTAGCGCGGAGCGCCACGCCGCTGTTACCCGCGGTTCGCACACGCGCCGGATCACTACGGATCCGGCGCGTCTTTTGTCTTCCCTCGACAAGGTCCCGGGCGTACCTTGAGCGCCCAATCTGATGTGCCGTCAGTAACACAGGTAACTCCGCACCGCGGCACGCCAAGACCGGCATGAGGGGACAACGAGGTGTCGCACACGAAGAAATCGGCCGCGCTCGCGCTTGCCGCCGCCCTGGCCGGCGGTTCAGCGGTGCTGATGGCCGCCCCCGCCGCGCAGGCCACCGTCCAGGACGTCAACTACCAGTGCAAGACGCCCATCGGGAACAAGAGTGCCGTCTCGCCGATCGACATCAAGAGCGTCAAGAGCGGCAGCGCGTACAAGCTGACCATGTCGTTCCAGAAGGGCGTCTCCTCCAGCCCCGTGGAGCTCGGCAAGGGCGCGATGAAGCCAAGTGCGGTGATCAAGGTGGGCGGGGCCGACAGCGGCACCGTGCCGGTATCCGGCGCACCGAACTCCGAGGCGATCCCCGCCAACACCCCCATCAAGATCAGTGACCTGTCGGGAACGTACACGCCCAAGAAGAGCGGCAAGGTCACCTTCACCGCCGGCGTGCTCACGATCAAGGCGCTCGGCACGACCACCACGTGCACGCCGTCCAACAATCCCAAGCCGTCCCTCGAACTGGACGTCAAGGGCTCCGGCGGCGGCTCCGACGCGGGCTCGGGCGGCACGTCGGGCGGCTCGGACGCGACCGGTGGTTCCGGAACCACGGGCGGCGGCTCGGACAGCACCCCGTCCGGCGGCGGGGAACTCCCGCAGACCGGTCCCGCGGACTCCGCCGTCGCGCTCGGCACCCTCGGCGGCACGGTGCTGCTCGCCGGTGCGGCCGGCACGCTCTGGCTGACCCGCAGGAACCAGGCGGCGCGCTCGCGGTAGGCCCGGCAGCACCCGCCGAAGGACCACGGGTTCGCGGTTCCGCGGGAGTACGAGGTCGGGAGTACGAGGTCGCGCGATCACGTGATGCGCGGGTCCGCGAGCCCGGGAGCCCGGGAGCCCGGGAGTCCGCGAGCCCGCGAGTCCGCGATCACGCGAGGAGATCAGGAGCCGCCGATGCCGCCCAAGCCGCCGACGTCCACGCCGCTCACGCAGCCCACGCCGCTCACGCCGCCCACGCGGCCCATGTCGTCCTCGGTGCGGGCCGCAGCCCGGGTCGTGCTGTGCGCCGCCGCCCTCGTGGTGGCGGCCGCGGCCCCCGCGCACGCGGACGGCGGCGGCTCCGGGCGGTGGTCCGTCGCGCCGTCGGCGGGCGGCGGCGCGCGGCCCGCGAAGGACGGGCGGCCCGCCTTCTACGCGGAGGGCGCCCCCGGCGCGGTGCTCCAGGACACCCTGTCCGTCATCAACCCCGGCCCGAAGACCCGCACGGTCTCCCTGCGGGGCGCGGACGCGGACAACACCGGCTCCGGCGCGGTCTCCGTCACCCCGGCCAAGGGCACGCCGAGGGGGACCGGGGCGTGGCTCACCTTCGCGAAGCGGCAGGTGAAGGTCCCGCCGCGGACCCGCGCCGAGGTGCCGTTCACCGTGACCGTGCCCACCGGCGCGCTGCCCGGCGACCACCCGGGCGCGATCGTCGCGAGCAGCGGCGGCCGCACGGTCGGCGTGCGCGTGCAGCTGCGGATCGGCGGGCCGACGCTCTCGGCGCTCACCGTCGAGCGCGTCAAGGTCGACGCCGGTGCGGGCCGCATCACGTACGACCTGGTCAACCGCGGCAACACCGTGCTGACGCCGAAGCTCGCGGTGCACGCGAAGGGCGTCTTCGGCACCCTTCTCGACCGCCCCGCCCGCCGGCTGCCGGTCGAGCTGCTGCCAGGGCGCCGGGTCTCCCTGACCGAACCGTGGCGGGACGCACCCGCGCTCGACGCGGTCGAGGTCGAGCTCACGGCCACGGCGGCGGGGGACGCCCGCGACAGCGCGAAGGCCTCGGCCCGCCTCGTGCCGTGGGGCGCGGTGGCGGGCGGGGGCGCGCTGCTGCTCGCCGCGGTGGGCGGGGCGGTCGCCCTCCTGCGCCTCCGCAGACGGAGACGGCACCCGGAGGAGTCGGAACCGGCGGGTGGGCAGGGGCAGGACGCGTACGACGCAAGGGAGTTGGCCCGAGCGGGGACGGGGGAGGAACGGTGAACGGGAAGAACAGGTCCGGCCCGGCGACGGCGACGGCGACGGCGACCGGTGCGGGGCGCGTGGTGCGGGGTGCGAGGCCCGTACTGGCCGTGCTGCCCGTACGGGTAGGGGATGCCCTGCTCGTACGCGTGCGGCGTGTCCTGCCCGTACGGGTACGGCGTGTCCTGCCCGTACGGGTACGGAGTGCCCTACCCGCGCGGGCCCTGCTTGCCGTCGCGGCCACGCTGTCCGTGCTCGGCTTCGCGCTTCTGTCGAACGTCCCCGCCGCCGCCCATGCCGCCGCCGACGACAAGCCCACCGTCAAGCTCTCGGCGTCCCAGGCGGGCAAGGGCGGATCCGTCACCGTCAAGGGTTCGGGATGGCGGCCCGAGGCCCTCCTGATGATGCTCGTCTGCGGCCGGTCGGAGCCCGGCAAGGGCGTCGTCGGCGGCACCAACTCCTGCGCCAACTCCGACGGCCGGGCCGTCACCACCGGCAAGGGCGGCGCCTTCAGCAGGAAGCTCCCCGTGGCGGAGCCGCCCGTGCCCTGCCCCTGCGTCGTCCACGTCGCCACGGTGACCGGTGAGAAGCAGCAGGTCGACGCGGTGCTCAAGGTCGCGGGCCACCCCGTGAAGGCGCTGCCCGAGCAGGCCGGCGGCGGCCGGCTCACCGTCCTCACGGACACCGGCCTCGAAGGCTCCAGCGGGGTCCTGACCTGGTTCGGCGCCCCGCCGCAGCGCAAGCTGGAATTCACCGTCGGCAACGTCGGCACCGCGCCCGTCAAGGACCCGGTCTTCCAACTCGGCACCTCTCACGGCGTGTTCGCCCCGCAGTGGGAGGAGCAGCAGTGGCGCGGCACGATCGCGCCCGGCAAGAAGGCGCGGATCAGACTGCCGGTGGAGCTCTCGGCGGGCGCGCACGGCGACTACCTGGTCTCGCTGAAGTTCGGCGGGAAGGTCCTGGCCGAGCAGCCGTGGGGCGTGGGCCGTCCCTGGGGCGTGACCGTCTTCTGGATCCTGCTCTGCGTCGTGGTGCCCGCGGCCGTCTTCCGCGTCGGCATGGTGATCGTCGACCGGCTCCGCCCGCACCGGCGCCGGGTCTCGCGCGCCGGGCGCCACCGGACCGGGCGCCTCGCCGAACTCGCGCGGCGCCTGCCCCGGTTGAGGCTCCCGCAGGGGGCGGTGGAGGCGGACCGGCGGGCGCGCGCCCCGCGCGCGTCCCATGCGGCCCCGACGGCGCGTACGAAGCCCCTAGGGGGACCCGGAGCGAGCGGCGGCCCCGGTGCCGTCGGCTCCGGTACGGGCGGTCCCGGCGCGGGGGAGCCGACGACCGCGTTGCCCTGGTTCACCCCCGACACAGACCCCGGCGCACCCGCGGGCCGGCTCTCCGCACCGTCCGACAACAGTCCGACGAAGGGAAACACGTGATCACGCATCGACGGAGAGCGGGCGCGGCCTCGGTCGCGCTCCTGCTGGGCGGAGCAGGCACCCTGCTGGCTGCAGGGCCCGCACGGGCCGCCGAAGTCGCCTACAAGACCGAATGCATCCCCCCGTCGATCTCCGGGCTGCCGCCCGTGCACGGCACGAGCAAGGTGGAGATCACCGCGCCGGCCACGGCGAAGGTCGGCGACGAGGTCGACGTCGTGTGGAAGACGACGCAGGCCGCGTCCAGCAACCCCGACGTCCTCGACCTGGACGCGGACACGGTGAAGCCGACCGGCACGGTCAAGCTGGCCGGTGGCCAGACCGGGGACCTCAAGGTGGAGGGCGAGCGCAAGAACCCGCCCATCAAGAAGAACAGTCCCATGATCCTTTCCGACATGAAGGGCAAGCTGAAACTGACCGCGGCGGGTGAGGTGACGCTCACGCCGGACGCGTACGACATCAACGTCAGCAAGCCGATCTCGACCGACACCAAGTGCAAGCCCGAGGAGCAGGTGAAGGCGGGCGCGACGATCAAGGTGACGGCGGGGGGCGGTAGTTCGGGCGGTACGGGGGGTACGGGGGGCGGCTCGACGGGTGGCTCCTCCGGAGGCTCGACGGCTGGATCTGCGGGTGGCTCTTCCGGCGGTGGCGACGGGCAGACCGACTTCCCCGGCAAGGAGGTCCGGACGCCGTACAAGTGCAAGACGCCGATCGGTGACAAGGACGCGACCTCGCCGGTGCAGATCAACGCCAAGAAGGACGGCGGGAGTTACGGCCTGACCGTGCAGTTCAAGAAGTCCGTGATGGACAGCCCGGCCGACATCCCCGCGGACTCCGTGAAGCCGTCGATGGAGGTCGTGCTGGGGGGCGCGGACAAGGGCACGGTGCATGTCGAGGGGCCGACCAACAAGGGGCCCATCAAGTCCGGTGACCCGATGACGATCCCCGACCTGACCGGGTCCTACAAGCCGGGCGCCGACGGCAAGTCGACGCTCTCGCCGGGGGTCCTCACGGTCAAGGCACTCGGCACGACCACGACGTGCACGCCGACCAAGAGCGACGTCTCCCTCGAACTGGACACGGCCGCGCAGCCCGGCGGAGCGTCCGGTTCCGGCGGCGGGTCGGGGTCGGGGTCGGGGTCGGGTGGCTCCACGTCCGCCGGTGGCTCGGGCTCGGCGTCCGGGGGCGGCCTGGCCGAGACCGGCGCGGAGCACGATGGCGCGCTGCGGGCGCTCGGGCTGGTCGCCGGCACGGTGATTCTCCTCGGGGGCGCGGTATTCACCTTCCTCCCCAGGCACAGAGGGGGCCTCCGCTAGCGGGGGCGTGTGCGGGGTTCGGCTGGTTGGCCGCTGCGGGGTGTGTGTGGCTGGTCGCGCCGTTCCTCGCGCCCCTTGGGGGGTGGGCGTGGTGTGCCCCGTTAGGGGCGCGGGGAACTGCGCGCGCAACCGAAGGCGGTCTGCACCCGTCGACGGGCTGTCGGGGCAGTTGGGTGTGCGGGGTTCGGCTGGTTGGCCGCTTTCAGGCCGTGTGTGGCTGGTCGCGCCGTTCCTCGCGCCCCTGGTGGGGGTGGGCGTGGTGTGCCCCGTTAGGGGCGCGGGGAACTGCGCGCGCAACCGAAGGTGGCCTGCGCTCGCCGTCGGGCCGTTGGGGCGGTTGGGTCTGCGGGGTTCGGCTGGTTGGCCGCTTCAGGCCGTGTGTGGCTGGTCGCGCCGTTCCTCGCGCCCCCTGCGCGGGCGGGTCGGAACCGCCCGCGCCCGGCGACGGGCCGCTCACCCGTGGGCGCGCAGCCACCGGAGGACGGAGCGGGACGTGCCCGGCGCCCTGAGGAGGGGGCCTCCGTGCGCGGAGCCGGGTTCCGTGTGGAGCGTGACGTCCGTGAGGCCCGCCCCCCGCTCCGCGCCCGCGAGCTCGACCGAGTGGGCCCGCGGCACGAAGTCCCGGGCCGAGTGGATGAGCAGCAGCGGCGCGTCGTCCGGGCCGGAGGCGTGGGACGTGACGCCCAGGTCGTCCCACCGGTGCAGGCACCCGCGCGCCCGCCCCGGCACGCACCCCGCAAGCCGCTCGGCGGCCCGCCGCAGCTCCCGCCGCTCGGCGGAGGCCCCCCGCTTCGCGCCGTCCTTCCAGGCGCGGTACGGGGACACCACGGGGGACAGCGCGACGACCCCCCGTACCCGCGCCCGCCCCGCCCCGTACGCCCCCGCCTGCAGGGCGAGGTGCCCGCCCGCCGACGACCCGAGCACCAGCGGCAGCGTGCCGCCCCGGCGCCGCACCCAGCTCAGCGCCGCCAGGACGTCGTCGCGCTGGGCGGGCCAGACCGCGTCCGACGTCAGCCGGTAGTCGGTGTCGTACACGGTGAAGCCGCGCGCCGCGAACCACCGGGCCCAGCCGCTCCAGTCGGTGTCCCTGGACCAGTAGCCGCCGTGCAGGACGACCAGCGAGGGGCCCGTGTCGCCGTACACGGTGATGTTCTGACGGGGGTGGCCCCCGTACCGGTACACCGTCCCGGAGGGCGGCTCGGGGGCCGCCTCGGCCGCGGCACTGGACGAGAGCAGCGCCCCGCAGAGGGCCAGGATGAGCAACGTACGGCGCATGGCCAGATGCTCCACGGCCGGGCGCCCCCGCATCCGCAGAAACGCTCGGCACCACCGCCGCGAGTGGTCAAACGTTCCTCTGTTCGCATGATCCGAGTAGTACGCAAAGGGCCGCCGGCTCCACAGGGAGCCGGCGGCCCTTTACCGCGCCGGGAAGGGAAAGGTCAGTTGACCGAACCCATCAGCGTCTTGACCTTCTTGCGGGACGTCCAGATTCCGAAGCCCGCGATGACCGCGAGGATCGCCTCGACGGCGACGGCGCCGGAATTGTTCAGGTCGACGCCGAGCTGCGGCGAGGTCAGCAGACCCGTCACGGAGTCGCCCGCGGTGACCGCGAGGAACCAGACACCCATCATCTGCGCGCTGTACTTCTCCGGGGCCATCTTCGTGGTGAGCGAGAGGCCGACCGGGGAGAGGCAGAGCTCGCCGACGGTCTGGATGAAGTAGATCGCGACCAGCCACATCGGGCTGACCCGGCCGCCGTTGTTGGCGGTGTCGATCAGCGGGATGAGGAAGACGGCGAAGGAGATGCCGATCAGCGTCAGGCTGGAGGCGAACTTGACGGCCGTGCTCGGCTCCTTGCCCCGCTTGTTCAGCCACAGCCACGCCGAGGCGACCACGGGGGCGAGCGCCATGATGAAGATCGGGTTCAGCGACTGGTACCAGGAGGTCGGGAAGTCGAACCCGAGCAGGTTGTTCGTCGTCGAGCCCTTGCCGAAGATCGACAGGGTCGAGCCGTTCTGGTCGTAGATCATCCAGAAGACGGCGGCGACCACGAAGAACCAGATGTAGCCCGACAGCTTGGACTGCTCCAGCTGCGAGAGGTCCTTGTCGCGCTTCATGCGGGCCAGGACGGCGATCGGGATGATCAGCCCGGCGATGATCAGCGGCATCAGCGCCCAGTCGGCGAAGTTGCCGGTGACGCCCATCAGCGTGTAGAGCGCGGCGGCGACGATCAGCCAGATCAGGCCGGTGCGCAGCGCGGAGCGGCGCTGCTCGGGCGTCGCGGGCTGCGAGACGACGCTGCTCTGCTCGCTCAGGTGGCGCGAGCCGAGCATGAACTGGGCGAGGCCCAGGGCCATGCCGACCGCGGCGAGCGCGAAGCCGAAGTGCCAGTTCACGTTCTCGCCGACCGTGCCGATGGACAGCGGGGCGAGGAAGGCGCCGAGGTTGATGCCGATGTAGAAGAGCGTGAAGCCACCGTCACGGCGCGGGTCCTGCGGACCGTTGTAGAGGTGGCCGACCATCACGGAGATGTTCGCCTTCAGCAGGCCGGAACCGAGCGCGACGAGCGCGAGGCCGACGAAGAAGGAGGCCGAGCTCGGCAGCGCGAGCGTGATGTGGCCGAGGATGACGACGGAGGCACCGATGATGACCGTCTTGCGCGGTCCCCAGAAGCGGTCGGCCATCCAGCCGCCGGGCATGGCGAGCAGGTAGACCATCGACATGTAGACGGAGTAGATCGCCGTCGCCGTCGTGGCGCTCATGTTCATGCCGCCGGGGGCGATCAGGTACAGCGGGAGCAGTGCCTTCATGCCGTAGAAGCTGTAGCGCTCCCACATTTCGGTCATGAAGAGTGTGGCCAGTCCGCGGGGGTGGCCGAAGAAGGTCTTCTCGGTGCCAGGGGTACTGGCGGAGTCCTTCGTCAGGCTGGACGCCATGGTCGATCCTCGTGGGTTCGGGACGCGCTGGCAGGAGCGTGTGCGCGCCCGGTGGGGGGCGGTCGGCACCGTTGTCGCGGCGTCCAACCCCACGCCCAGGGGAGATTCGCCCCCGTGAGAAGGGGGCGAGGGACGGCGACTCCGGGATCCACACCCTGGCGCATCCTCGCGCTCAGGGCCCGACCACAGGTCATTCCTTTCAAGGCTGGCCGGAGCCGGCCCGCACATAAAAGAGACCTAAGGCGCGCACAGCGGGCCAAAGGTCCTTGAGTAGTGCATCAGGCGTTGGGTCACCATACGACACCGCAGGGAGGCATATGGAAGGACTTGAGACATGGATCACAGGTGTCGCTGCAACCAACAGCACACATTCAAAGGTGTTTCACAGAATTGCGCCCCACAGGCGCAGGCACGGCTCTCCACTGTGCGATCGCCTCACGACCGTTGTCCAGTGCGGACTACCATCACTCCATGACCCGTGTACTGCTCGCCGAGGACGACGCGTCCATCTCGGAGCCGCTGGCCCGCGCCCTGCGCAGGGAGGGTTACGAGGTCGAAGTGCGTGAGGACGGCCCGACCGCTCTCGACGCCGGGCTGCAGGGTGGTGTCGATCTTGTCGTGCTCGATCTGGGGCTGCCCGGCATGGACGGCCTGGAGGTGGCCCGCCGACTGCGGGCCGACGGGCTCACGGTGCCGATCCTCATCCTGACCGCGCGCGCCGACGAGGTGGACACCGTCGTCGGCCTGGACGCGGGCGCCGACGACTACGTGACCAAGCCCTTCCGCCTCGCCGAGCTGCTCGCCCGGGTGCGGGCGCTGCTTCGGCGCGGCTCCACCGAGCCGAAGGAGGCGCCCGCGACGCACGGCGTACGGATCGACGTGGAGTCGCACCGGGCGTGGATGGGCGACGAGGAGCTGCAGCTCACCGCGAAGGAGTTCGACCTGCTGCGGGTCCTGGTCCGGGACGCGGGGCGGGTGGTCACCCGTGACCAGCTGATGCGGGAGGTCTGGGACACGACGTGGTGGTCGTCGACCAAGACCCTCGACATGCACATTTCCTGGCTGCGCAAGAAGCTGGGCGATGACGCGGCGAATCCTCGGTACATCGCGACGGTACGGGGTGTGGGTTTCCGCTTCGAAAAAAGCTGAGGCCCTCCCGGGGTGGGGCGGGGTCTCTGCGGGCCCGCACTCGCTGTCCTTGCCGCCGCAGGCAGTCGCGTCTGCGTGTGCGGGTGCGGGGGTCTTTGCGGGCCCGGTGGGGGCTGGTCGCGCCGTTCCTCGCGCCCCTTGGGCGGCGCCGCGGCCGGGCCCCGTAAGGGGCGCGGGGAACTGCGCGAGCAACCAAAAACCGACCCGCACTCGCCGTCCTTGCCGCCGCAGGCAGTCGCGTCTGCGTGTGGGGGTGTGGGGGTTTCTGCGGGCCGGTGGGGGCTGGTCGCGCCGTTCCTCGCGCCCCTTGGGCGGCGCCGCGGCCGGGCCCCGTCAGGGGCGCGGGGAACTGCGCGAGCGGCCCAAAGCAACCCGCACTCGACGCCCAAGCCGCCGCAGGCCCACCCCCCACCCGCCCCGCTACGCGGGACACTGTCCGCATGCGTCGCAGACTGATCAACAGCACCCTCGCCGTCGTCCTCGTGGTGATCGCCGTCTTCGGCGTCAGCCTCGTCATCGTCGAGACGAGGACGATCAGCAGCAGCGCCCAGGAGCGCGTCGACTCCGAGGCCCTGCGCCTCGCCAGCATCGTCGACAGCCGGCTGATCAGCGAGGAGAAGATCAGCGGCGAGATCCTGCGCGACCAGGTCGCCACCGACCGGTACGCCCGCATCGAGATCCCCGGCCGCGAGTCCATCGAGATCGGCACCCGCCCCTCCGGTGACGTCATCAGCGCGACCCGCCCCGGTGAACAGGGCGAGAAGGTCACCGTCCAGGAGCCGAAGGCCGCCGTCACCCGCGAGGTCGGCCGCACGCTGCTGATCATCGCCGCCGTCGCGCTGCTCGCCATCGTCGCCGCCGTGCTCCTCGCCGTACGCCAGGCCAACCGTCTCGCCTCCCCGCTCACCGACCTCGCCGAGACCGCGGAGCGCCTCGGCTCGGGCGACCCCCGCCCCCGCCACAAGCGCTACTCCGTGCCGGAGCTCGACCGGGTCGCCGACGTCCTCGACTCCTCGGCCGAGCGCATCGGACGGATGCTGACGGCCGAGCGCCGGCTGGCCGCCGACGCCTCGCACCAGCTGCGTACGCCGCTCACCGCGCTCTCCATGCGCCTGGAGGAGATCACGGTGACCGAGGACCTGGACACGGTGAAGGAGGAGGCGACGATCGCGCTGGCCCAGGTCGAGCGGCTGACCGACGTCGTGGAGCGGCTGCTCACCAACTCCCGTGACCCGCGCACCGGTTCGGCCGTCGCCTTCGATCTGGACGAGGTGATCAAGCAGCAACTGGAGGAGTGGCGCCCGGCCTACCGCAGCGCGGGCCGCGCCATCGTCAGTTCGGGCAAGCGGCACCTGGAGGCGGTGGGCACGCCGGGCGCGGTGGCGCAGGTGCTCGCCGCGCTGATCGAGAACTCCCTCATGCACGGTGGCGGCACGGTCGCACTGCGTACCCGCGTCACCGGCAACCAGGCGGTCATCGAGGTCACGGACGAGGGGCCCGGAGTCCCCGCGGACCTCGGCGCGCGGATCTTCGAGCGGACCATCAGCGGCCGCAACTCGACGGGCATCGGCCTCGCGGTGGCCCGGGATCTGGCCGAGGCGGACGGCGGCCGCCTCGAAATGCTGCAGACGAAGCCGCCCGTCTTCGGACTCTTCCTGTCGCGCACGCCGCTCGCGCGGGGCACGGACCCGGAAGCGGAGGACAAGCCGGTCCGCTAGCGGACCGGGGGGACGCGAGGTCAGCCCGCGCGCCGCACGACCGGCGGCTCGTCGCTCTCCGTCTCCTCCAGGAACGATTCCGCATGCGCGACGGTCGCGCGGGCGGGCAGCGCCTTGAACACCCAGGAGCGGTAGGACCAGAAGCGGAAGAGGGTCGCGATGCCCATGCCGAGGAACTTGAAGAAGTTCGCCTGCAGCTTGCCGTCCCAGCCGAACCAGTACGTCGCCGCGTAGAGCACGCCGTTCTCGATCACCAGGCCGACCACGCTGAACAGCAGGAACAGCGTGAGCTCCTTGGTGCGGCCGGTCTTGTCACGGTCCTTGTACGTGAAGTAACGGAACCCCACGTAGTTGAAGACGATCGCGACGACCGTGGCGATCACGCTCGCGCGCACCACGTGCAGGTCGGTCATGTGCCGCACGAGGTTGAAGACACCGAAGTTCACCAGAGTTCCGACCGCCCCCACGGCTCCGAACTTGGCCACCTCGCGCGCGAGGGTGTCCAGCCGCACCCGCAGTGCGCCCCGTTCCGTCATGGTGGTCGCCCCAGCCCCCGTCGATTCGTACCGGTGAGTTCGTCCCGGTTTCTACGTGCCGACGGATTGGTGATTCGGTCGTGTCGACCAAGCCATGCTAACCAGCGGCCATTCCCGGCGCGCGCGGGCGCCCGGACACCGTGGCCACGCTGTGACAGGAGGGGCCCCGAAGGCGCCGGTATCCGGCCGTTCCCGGGTGGCCGATACCGGCCGATACCCTGGGGGTGTGACGTTCCCGGTAGTCGGCATGGTCGGCGGCGGTCAGCTCGCCCGCATGACCCACGAGGCGGGCATCCCCCTCGGCCTGAAATTCAAGCTCCTCAGTGACACCCCGCAGGATTCCGCGGCCCAGGTCGTCGGCGAAGTCGTCATCGGCGACTATCGCGACCTGGACACGCTGCGTGACTTCGCGCGGGGCTGCGACGTGATCACTTTCGATCACGAACACGTACCCACCGAGCATCTACGGGCCCTGGAGGCGGACGGCATCCCCGTGCGCCCGGGGCCCGACGCGCTGGTGCACGCCCAGGACAAGGGCGTGATGCGCGAGAAGCTCACGGAGATCGGCGTGCCCTGCCCGCGCCATCGGATCGTGAAGGACCCGGCCGACGCGGCCGCCTTCGCGGCCGAGGGCGCCGCGGACGGCGGCGACGGCTTTCCCGTGATCCTCAAGACGGTGCGGGGCGGCTATGACGGGAAGGGGGTGTGGTTCGTACGTTCCGTCGAGGACGCCGAAGAGCCCTTCAGGGCCGGTGTGCCCGTGCTCGCCGAGGAGAAGGTCGACTTCGTGCGCGAACTGGCGGCGAACGTCGTCCGCTCGCCGCACGGCCAGGCCGTCGCCTATCCCGTCGTCGAGTCCCAGCAGGTCGACGGCGTCTGCGACACGGTGATCGCGCCCGCCCCCGGCCTCTCCGAGGAACTGGCGGGCGAGGCACAGGAGTTGGCGCTGCGCGTGGCCAAGGAGCTCGGCGTGGTCGGCCACCTGGCGGTCGAGCTCTTCGAGACGCCCGACGGCCGCATCCTCGTCAACGAACTGGCGATGCGCCCGCACAACTCCGGCCACTGGACGCAGGACGGCGCGATCACCTCGCAGTTCGCCAACCACGTCCGCGCCGTGCTCGACCTGCCGCTCGGCGACCCGCGCCCGCGCGCCAAGTGGACCGTGATGGCCAACGTGCTCGGCGGGGACTACCCCGACATGTACACCGCGTACCTGCACTGCATGGCCCGCGACCCGCAGCTCAAGATCCACATGTACGGCAAGGACGTGAAGCCCGGCCGCAAGGTCGGTCACGTGAACACCTACGGCGACGATCTGGACGAGGTCCTCGACCGCGCCCGCCACGCAGCCGGCTACCTCAGAGGAACGATCACCGAATGACCTCCCCCGTTATTGGCATCGTCATGGGGTCCGACTCGGACTGGCCCGTCATGGAGGCGGCCGCGCAGGCACTCGCCGAGTTCGAGATCCCCTTCGAGGTCGACGTCGTCTCCGCGCACCGCATGCCGCACGAGATGATCGCGTACGGCGAGCAGGCGGCGGACCGCGGCCTCAAGGCGATCATCGCGGGCGCGGGCGGCGCGGCCCACCTGCCCGGCATGCTGGCGTCGGTGACCCCGCTGCCGGTGATCGGCGTGCCCGTCCCGCTGAAGTACCTGGACGGCATGGACAGCCTGCTGTCCATCGTGCAGATGCCGGCGGGCGTCCCGGTGGCGACGGTCTCGGTCGGCGGCGCGCGCAACGCGGGGCTGCTCGCGGCCCGCATGCTCGCGGCTCACGACGGCGAACTCCTCGCCCGCATGCGGGAGTTCCAGCAGGAGCTGAACGACCAGGCGACGGAGAAGGGCAAGCGGCTGCGGGCCAAGGTCGAGAACGCGGGGTCCGGCTTCGGCTTCCGCCCGGGCTCCGGTTCCGCTCCCGGCTCAGGTCCGGGAAAGTGATCGCATGACTTCCAGTGATCGCACAGCGTCAGAGCCGTCTCTCGACCGGGCGCGCGCCCTCCTCGCCGACTTCCCGGTCGTCGACGGGCACAACGACCTGCCGTGGGCCCTCCGGGAGAAGGCGGGCTACGACCTGGGCAAGCTCGACATCGCGACGGACCAGCGCGGCAGTCTGCACACGGACATCGCCCGGCCGCGCGCGGGCGGCGTCGGCGCGCAGTTCTGGTCGGTGTACGTACGCACCGACCTGACCGGCGACGCGGCGGTCAGCGCCACGCTCGAACAGATCGACTGCGTCGAGCAGTTGCTCACCCGCTACCCCGCCGACCTGGCCCGCGCGCGGACCGCCGCGGAGATGGAGAAGGCCCGCGCCGAGGGGCGCATCGCCTCCCTGATGGGCGCCGAGGGCGGCCACTCCATCAACAACTCCCTGGCCACGCTGCGGGCGTTGCACACGCTCGGCGTCCGCTACATGACGCTCACGCACAACGACAACATCGCGTGGGCGGACTCGGCGACGGACGAGCCGGGCGTCGGCGGCCTCTCGGCCTTCGGCCACGAGGTCGTCCGCGAGATGAACCGCGTCGGCATGCTGGTCGACCTCTCCCACGTGGCGGCGACGACGATGCGGGCGGCCCTGGACACCTCGGTGGCCCCGGTGATCTTCTCGCACTCCTCGTCGCGGGCGGTCTGCGACCACCCGCGCAACATCCCGGACGACGTCCTGGAGCGGCTGCCCGCCAACGGCGGCGTGGCGATGGTGACCTTCGTACCGAAGTTCGTGCTCCAGGCGGCGGTCGACTGGACGGCGGCCGCCGACGAGAACATGCGGGCCAACGGCTTCCACCACCTCGACACCTCCGTGGCGGGCATGAAGGTCCACGCTGCCTTCGAGGAGTCGACGCCCCGCCCGGTCGCCACCGCCGCGACGGTCGCCGACCACCTCGACCACATGCGCGAGGTGGCGGGCGTCGACCACATCGGCATCGGCGGCGACTACGACGGCACGGCGTTCACGCCGGACGGCCTGGACGACGTGGCGGGCTACCCGAACCTGATCGCGGAGCTCCTCGACCGAGGCTGGTCCAAGCCCGACCTCGCGAAGCTGACGTGGCAGAACGCGGTACGGGTGCTCGGCGCGGCGGAGGACGTGGCGCGGGACGAACAGTCCCGCAGGGGCCCGTCGATCGCGACGCTGGAGCAGCTGGACGGCTGAGGCGGGGGCGCCCCGTAAGGGGCGCGGGGAACCGCGCGCTCAGCCACGAACCACCCGCGGGTGCGGCTGCCTCCGAAACGGTGCCCTCCCCCTGAAGCCAGGGAGAGGGCACCGTCACCGCTGAAGCGCCGCAGGCTACGGCAGGTTCCGCGCCATCACGATGCGCTGGACCTGGTTCGTGCCCTCGTAGATCTGCGTGATCTTCGCGTCGCGCATCATCCGCTCGACGGGGTAGTCACGGGTGTAGCCGTAGCCGCCGAGGAGCTGCACCGCGTCCGTGGTGACCTCCATCGCCACGTCCGAGGCGAAGCACTTGGCGGCGGCGCCCTGGAAGGTGAGGTCCTTGTCGCCGCGCTCGGACTTGGCCGCGGCGGCGTACGTCAGCTGGCGCGCGGCCTCGATCTTCATGGCCATGTCGGCGAGCATGAACTGGATGCCCTGGAAGTCGGCGATCGGCTTGCCGAACTGCTTGCGCTCCTTGACGTACCCCTTGGCGTAGTCGAGGGCGCCCTGCGCGATGCCGAGGGCCTGCGCCGCGATGGTGATGCGGGTGTGGTCCAGGGTCTGCATGGCGGTCGCGAAGCCCGTGCCCTCCTCGCCGATCATGCGGTCGGCGGGGATGCGGACGTTGTCGAGGTAGACCTCGCGGGTGGGGGAGCCCTTGATGCCGAGCTTGCGCTCCGGGGCGCCGAAGGAGACGCCCTCGTCGCCCTTCTCGACGACGAAGGCACTGATGCCCTTCGAGCGCTTCTCCGGGTCCGTCACGGCCATCACCGTGTAGTACTCCGAGACGCCCGCGTTGGTGATCCAGCGCTTGACGCCGTTGAGCACCCAGAAGTCGCCGTCGCGCACGGCCCTGGTCTTCATGCCCGCCGCGTCCGAACCGGCGTCCGGCTCGGAGAGGCAGTACGAGAACATGCCCTCGCCGCCCGCGAGCGGCGTCATGTACTTCTTCTTCAGCTCCTCGGAGCCGGAGAGGATGACGGGCAGCGAGCCGAGCTTGTTGACCGCGGGGATCAGCGAGGAGCTGGCGCAGACGCGCGCCACCTCCTCGATGACGATGACCGTGGCGAGGGCGTCGGCACCGGCGCCGCCGAAGGCCTCCGGAACGTGCACGGCGTGCACGTCGTTCGCGACCAGCGCGTCGTGGGCCTCCTGCGGGAAGCGGGCCTCCTCGTCCACCGCGGCGGCGAACGGGGCGATCTTCGCCTCGGCCAGCGAGCGGATCGCGTCACGGAGCATGTCGTGCTCCTCGGACGGGCGGTACAGGTCGAAATCAGCCGATCCGGCCAAGGTCTCTCACGCTCCAAGGACGCTAATTACCGTTAAGTAACCCAAATTTTAGTGGCGTCGCCGCCCGAGGGATACGTGAGCTTGCCGACAGCGGACACGTGACCTCGCCGACCGTGCGAAACGTGCCCCGTGAGCGGCCCCCGAGCGCCCGACTATGCTCGGTCGCGCACCGAAGCCCGCATACCTCTGGAGCACCGCATGGCCCTCAAGATCACCGTGATCGGCACCGGCTATCTCGGCGCCACGCACGCCGCGGCCATGGCCGAGCTCGGCTTCGAGGTCCTCGGGCTCGACGTCGTGCCCGAGAAGATCGAGATGCTCCAGCGGGGCGAGGTCCCCATGTACGAGCCCGGTCTCGAGGAGCTGCTCCGCAAGCACGTCGCGGGCATCGAGGGCTCCAGCGGACGGCTGCGCTTCACCATGGACTGGGCCGAGGTCGCGGACTTCGGCGACGTGCACTTCCTCTGCGTGAACACCCCGCAGAAGCACGGGGAGTACGCGTGCGACATGTCGTACGTCGACACCGCCCTCGAATCGCTCGCCAAGCACCTGAACAAGGCGTGCCTGGTCGTCGGCAAGTCCACCGTCCCGGTCGGCAGCGCGGACCGGCTCGCGGCCCGCCTCCTGGAGCTGGCCCCGGCGGGCGGCGAGGCCGAACTGGCCTGGAACCCGGAGTTCCTGCGCGAGGGCTTCGCCGTGCAGGACACGCTGCGCCCCGACCGGATCGTGGTCGGCGTCCGCAGCGAGCGCGCCGAGAAACTGCTGCGCGAGGTGTACGCGACGCCGCTCACGGAGGGCTCGCCGTTCGTCGTCACCGACTTCCCGACGGCGGAGCTGGTGAAGACCTCCGCCAACTCCTTCCTCGCCACGAAGATCTCCTTCATCAACGCCATGGCCGAGGTGTGCGAGGCGGCGGGCGGCGACGTCGTGAAGCTGGCGGAGGCCCTCGGCCACGACGACCGCATCGGCAGGAAGTTCCTGCGGGCCGGCATCGGCTTCGGCGGCGGCTGTCTGCCGAAGGACATCCGCGCGTTCATGGCGCGCGCCGGTGAACTCGGCGCCGACCAGGCCCTGACCTTCCTGCGCGAGATCGACTCGATCAACATGCGGCGGCGCGGGCAGATGGTCGAGATGGCGCGCGAGGCGCTGGGCGGCGGCTCGTTCCTCGGCAAGCGGGTCGCGGTCCTCGGGGCGACCTTCAAGCCGGACTCGGACGACGTGCGCGACTCCCCGGCGCTCAACGTCGCAGGCCAGATCCACCTCCAGGGCGGCCAGGTCACGGTGTACGACCCCAAGGGCATGGCGAACGCCCGCAAGCTCTTCCCCACCCTCGGCTACGCGGACACGGCGCTCGACGCGGTCCGGGGCGCGGACGTGGTGCTGCACCTCACCGAGTGGCGCGAGTTCCGCGACCTGGACCCGGCGGAGCTGGCCGCCGCCGCGGCGTCCCCCGTCATCCTGGACGGCCGCAACGCCCTGGACCCGGCCGCGTGGCGCGCCGCCGGCTGGACCTACCGGGCCATGGGCCGCCCGACCGCATAACTCTTCCGGAGGAGCCGCGGGAATCAACCGGCACCCGCCGGAGTTCCCCCAGTTCGGTCGTCCCTCCTGGAGGAAGCATGTCGCTCGCCCGGCTCCGCGCCGTCGTCCTGGACTGCCCCGATCCGCTCGCCCTGGCGGAGTTCTACGCGCGACTTGTCGGCGGCACCCCCGTCCCCGGCGACAACGGCTGGGTGGACCTGCGGGGCGACGGCGGCACGTTCCTCGCCTTCCAGCGGGCCCTGGGCCACCGGCCCCCGCGGTGGCCCGGTCCTGACGGGTCGCAGCAGATCCACCTGGACGTCACAGTGGAGGACATGGACGCCGCGGAGAAGGAGATCCTCGCGCTCGGCGCCACGGTGCTCGACAACGCCGACCGCGACCGTCCGTGGCGGGTTTACGCGGACCCTGCCGGGCACCCGTTCTGCCTCTGTGTCTGACGAGAAGGAGCGAGACATGGCTGACGCCCGTAACCCCACCGCCCCCCTGGCGAAGCTGCGCAACGTCGTCCTCGACTGCCCCGACCCCGTCGCCCTGGCGGAGTTCTACGCGCAGATCATCGGAGGCACCGTCGAGGAGGACGACGGCGACTGGGTGGACCTCGTGCTCCCCGGCCGCGTCAAAGTGTCCTTCCAGCGGGTGAGCGACCTGCGCCCGCCGGAGTGGCCGCGCTCCGACGTACACGGCCAGCAGCTCCACCTGGACCTCGACGCGGGCCGCACGACGGAGGAGATCGACGCGGCCGAGAAGAAGGTGATCGCCCTCGGCGCGCGTCCGCTGGACGTGGACGACGACGACGGCAAGCGCGACTTCCGCGTGTACGCGGACCCCGCGGGGCACCCCTTCTGTCTCTGCAAGATCCCCTGAGCGAGCGGGAGTCGGCCGCTCCCCGGGCCGGGGAGCGGCCGCTCAGCCGTCCAGACGCTCTATCCGCGCCGTCGACGCGGCCCGCCGGCCCCGCGCCGCCCGCGCCGCGAAGTCCGCGTCGCGCAGGGCGCGTTGGGCGTTGCCCCAGGTGAGCAGCGCCAAGTCGGCCTCGGGCCAGCCGCGTTCGACGAGCTCGGTGACCAGCCGCGGATAGCTCGCCGTGTCGGCCAGGCCCGCGGGATGCGTCTCGGCGGTGTCGTACGTGCCCGAGAGGCCGACGCACTCCGGCCCGGCGACCCGGCGTACGTGATCGAGGTGGTCGGCCACCTCGCGCACCGAGGCCCCCGTCCGGTCGGCGGCGAGCGGCACCAGGCAGAGCCCCTTGGCGGCGCCCACCTCGGCGAGCAGCGCGTCGTCGAGGTTCGCCGGATGGTCGCGCAGGGCGCGCGCCCCGGAGCGGGTGAAGATCACCGGGGCCTTGGAGACCGCGAGGACCCGCCGCGCCGTCGCCTCGGACGCGCCGGAGAGGTCCGCGAGGACCCCGAGCCGGTTCATCTCCCTGACGACCTCCTCGCCGAACGGGGTCAGCCCGCCCGGGCCCGCCCACGACGTCCCGGAGAGGGTGACCGCGCACAGGCCCAGGCTGTGCAGCGCGCGCAGCGTGCCGAGGGAGTCGCCGAGCGCCGCGCCGCAGGCGGGGCCGATCAGGGTGGCGACGCGGCCGCAGTTGCGCGCGTCGGCGGCCTCCGAGGCGTTGCGGGCGAGCCGCAGGGCCTCGGGGTGGGCGGCGACGACGTGCTGCACGAAGTCGATCTGTTCGAGCGTCGCGCCGACGGGCCGGTCGGCCTGCGGCCCCTCGGGCACGTGCACGGACCAGAACTGTGCGCCGACCCGGCCCCGGCGCAGCCGCGGCACGTCGCACTCCAGGCCGTTGTCGCCCGTCTCGAAGTCGTACCAGGGCAGTTCGCGCAGCGCCCAGGGCAACCCGCTGTAGCCGTCGGCCACGGGGTGCGCGGCGAGCAGCGCACGGGCGCGCTCGGCGGGGTCGACGGTCCGCACCGGTTCGCTCTCGCCCCGGCTCTCGCTCTCGCTCCCGTGCTCGTGCGCGGGCAGCGGGGCGGGCGCGGGGGCGGGTTCGGGCGGGGCGGGGGGCCGGTCGAGCTCCCCCGCCTCGGCGGTCGTGGGGAGGTCCTCCTGCAGGTCTGCCATGGCGGGTGCTCCGGACGTCGGCGGGCGGCAGTTCCCCTCACCGTGGCACGGAGCGGCCGCGGCTTCGCGGCGGGCGGAGCGTTCGGGGTACGGGGCGGTGCGGCGGGACGGACGAGGGCCCCGCCGACCAGGTCGGCGGGGCCCTCTCGCGTTCGGCGGGGGAGCGCTCAGTTGCTGCCTTCGACGGTGACCTTCTCGTCGTTGTTCAGCTGCTCGACCAGCTGCTTGACCTTGGCCTTGTCCCAGAGGAGGTTGCCGCCCGTCTGGCCCGCGATCGGCATGTTCATGGACTTGCCGTCGCCGCCGGTGATGCCCTTCATCGCCCAGAACATGGAGGCCACGTCGAAGAGGCCCATGTCCTTGTCGACGATCAGGGTGTCCAGGCCCGCGCCCATCGTGGGGTAGAGCTTGAAGGGGTTCATGACGGTGCCGGGCGTGGCCACCTGGTGGGCCAGGGCCGCGAGGAACTTCTGCTGGTTCTTCGTGCGGTCCAGGTCGCTGGAGAAGGCGTGCCGGGTGCGGACGAAGGCCAGCGCCTCCTGGCCGTCGAGCGTCTGCTTGCCCGCCTCGAAGTCGGCGCCCGACCACTTGTCCTTGAAGGCCTTGGGGATGTCCATCTCGACGCCGCCGACCGAGTCCACGATCTTGGCGAAGCCGCCGAAGCCGATCTCGGCGTAGTGGTCGATCTTGAGCCCGGTGTTGTACTCGACGGTGCGGACGAGCAGCTCGGGGCCGTCCTCCGCGTACGCGGCGTTCAGCTTCGTCTGGCGGCCCTGGTTCGGGTAGAGCTTGCCGGACTCGGCGCCCTTGAAGGAGGGGATCGTGACGTTCGAGTCGCGGGGCAGCGAGATCATCGTGTTCCCGCCGTCGTCGGCGACGTGCAGGATCATCATCGAGTCGGTGCGCTTGCCCTCGGCCGAGCCCGTGTGGAGCTTCTTCTTGTCCTCGGCGGTCATGCCCTCGCGGCTGTCGGAGCCGACGATCAGGTAGTTCGTGCCCGCGCCGCCCTCGGGCCGCTCGATGACCTTGGAGAGGTCGACCTCGCGCTTGAGCTTGGAGTCGGCCCAGAAGTACGTGATGACGGACGTCACCAGGAGCACGCTCACGAGCGTGATCGCACCCCACTTGATCCGCTTGCGCCAGTTCGGCGCGGGGCGCGCGGTGCGCGGCGGGCGTCCGGCGCCGCCCTGGCCGCCGTTGCCGCCGTTCGGCTGGCCGTAGACCTGGCCGGTGTTGTAGCCGCTGTCGTACGCGTTGCCGTGGTTCTGGCCGTACGGGTCCTGGCGCGGGGTCCGCGGCTCGAAGACGTCGTCGCGGGCGTCGCCGTACGGTCGGCCGTCCCCGTACCGCTCGTCGTACCCGTCGTCGTACGAGGGCTGCGGCGGGACCCCACCCGGCGGCGGACCGGCCGGACGGGAGGGCTGGCCGCGCTGGATGTGCCGCATCACGCGGGCTCCGTCGGGCTGGGAGTCACCGCGGCCGCCGCCGTAACCCCGGCCGCCGCCCTGATCGTCAGGCCAATCGCTCATGTGGCCCAGTGTGCCGCGTGGAGGCGTGCGCCTTACAGGGCGGTCGGTGATTCGGGTCAGGGCTGTTGCAGAGCTGATGCAAAGCGGCCGGGGAGGGGGCGGGCGGACGTCCGGCATAGGGTGGAGGGCATGACAGACCAGGCTCCCCGTCCGGAATCGGAGATTCCGGGCAAGCCGACTTCGGCGTCCCGCACCACACTCAGCCACATCATGACCCACAACGACACCAACCTTCTCGGCACGGTGCACGGTGGCGTGATCATGAAACTGGTGGACGACGCGGCGGGGGCCGTCGCCGGACGCCACTCCGGCGGGCCGGCGGTCACGGCCTCCATGGACGAGATGGTCTTCCTCGAGCCGGTCCGCGTGGGCGACCTGGTCCATGTCAAAGCCCAGGTCAACTGGACCGGGCGCAGCTCCATGGAGGTCGGGGTCCGGGTCCTCGCCGAGCGCTGGAACGAGTCGACGCCCGCGCAGCAGGTGGGGTCGGCGTATCTCGTCTTCGCGGCGGTCGACGCGGACGGGAAGCCGCGGACGGTGCCCCCGGTCGTCCCCGAGACCGACCGGGACCGTCGCCGCTACCAGGAGGCGCAGATCCGCCGCACGCACCGGTTGGCTCGGCGCCGGGCGATCAAGGAGTTGCGGGAGGCGCGGGTGGCGGAGGGGTTCGAGGACTGAGCCCCCGTGGGTGCGGGGCAGTTATCCGCGCAGCTGGGCTGGCGCGACCCGACTCCCACCCCGCGTTCCCCTCGCGGCCACTCGCGCAGTTCCCCGCGCCCCTGGGGGGCGGTGCCGTCGGTTGTTGGCCTGGCTGCGGGCGCGTGCTGGCTCGTCGCGCAGTTCCCCGCGCCCCTGAGGGGGTTTCTGCGGGTTCCACGTCTGCGGTTGCGTGGTGGTTGCTCGCGCAGTTCCTCGCGCCCCTTGGGGTGGTGGCGACGGTTGCCTGGCTGTGGGTGCGTCGTGGCTTGTCGCGCAGTTCCCCGCGCCCCTGACCCCCGGGGCCCCGCCACCCGCCACCCCAGGCCCCCCCGCAGACAAAGAGCCGACCGGCACCACCCCCCAGGGGCGCGAGGAACTGCGCGAACAACCGCGACGCACCCGCAACGAAAGAGCCGACCAGCACCACCCCCCCAAGGGGCGCGGGGAACTGCGCGAGCAACCACGGCCTACCCGCAGGCATAGAGCCGACCGGTACCACCACCCCCTAGGGGCGCGGGGAACTGCGCGGCAAGTCACGACGCACCCGCACAGGGAGAGAGAGTCTGACCGCCCCCCAGGGCGGGGTCAGGAGCAGACCACCTCGTCGCCCGTTACCGCGCCGAACTCACCCTGATGAACATCCTCCGCCCGAACCGCCCGCACCGCCCGGTAATCCGTCCCCGCAATCACCTTCAACGTCGCCCCCTGCCCCGGCACCGGCCGCAACTCCGCCCCCGGAAGCGCCGTGGCGAGCGCCTTCGCCGAGCGGTCCCAGCGCGGGTCGAACGCGACCACCGTCCGCACCGCCGGCCGCGCCGCCGCACCCGGCACGTCCGTCGGCGTGCGGGTCGTCTGGAACCCCGTCGCCGCCAGCGCCGCGTCGACCCGCTTCCCGAGCCCCGGCGTCCCCGTGCCGTTGTCCACCTGGACCCGGACCTGCTGCGGCGAGACGCCGACCAGCGTGCCCTTGGGCCGGGCGCGGTGGGCCGCGAGCGGCCGGTCCTCGCGGAGCGTCTCGAACAGCTTGCCGGACCTCACCGGGTCCCACTTCAGCGTCGAACCGATGCCCGGCACGATCTGCCCCTGCGGACTCAGCGGCACGGTGGTGAACTCCGACGACGAGGGGGAGAAGCCCCGCATCGCCCGCCCGAGATCCAGCATGTCGCCCGTGCCGAAGCCCTTGTCCGCCCGGACCGAGCCGAGCAGCGTCCGCGTCACGTCACGGAACTTGACCGGGTTGAGGAGCACCCCGCTGCCGGTGGCCTTCGCGATGAGCGCCGCCAGGAAACGCTGCTGACGCTGCATGCGCCCCAGGTCGGAGGCCCCGTCGATGTACCGCGAGCGGACGTACTGCAGCGCCGCGCCACCGTTCAACTGGTGCGTGCCCTCCGCCAGGTCGAGCCCGGTGTGGGAGTCCCGCAGCGGCCGCGCCGTGCAGATCTCCACCCCGCCGAGCACGTCGACGGTCTTCATGAAGCTGAGGAAGTCGACCTCCAGATAGTGGTCGATCTTGACCTTCGTCATGTGCTCGACGGTGCGCACCGTGAGGTTCGGCCCGCCCTCCGCGTACGCCGCGTTGATCTTGTTGGGATGCTCGCGGTGCTCCTTGAGCGTGTTCCGGTCGGTGTGCGCGGGCAGATCCGCGTAACTGTCCCGCGGCAGGCTGACGACGCTGGCGCGGTCCCGGTCCTCCGAGATGTGCACGATCATGATCGTGTCCGTGCAGTGGCAGGGTGCGCCGCCGAGGCGGTACTTCGCCTTCTCCTCCGGCGTGATCTTGTCGCGGCCGTCGGTGCCGACGAGCAGCACGTTCATGCCGTGGCCCGACTCGGGCCTGTTCTTCATGTCCTTGAAGGCGTCCACGCGCTTGATGCCCGTGTCGAGGCTGGTCACCACGGAGTGCCCGATGCCCGCCGCGGCCAGCACCGTCACGGAGAAGGTGGTGGCCACCCGCATCGCCCACCGAGGCCGCTTTCCCCGCCTGCCGGCCTTCCGTGGCGACGTTCGGGCCGGTGGGCGGGGGCGGCGCGGCGTGGGGGCGGGGGAGCGGGGCGGTGTGGGCACGTGCGGAACACCTCCGCGGAGAGCGGGCGGCCGGGGGCGGGGACGAGCCGGGAACCCGAGAAATGTAATGCCATACGAAATGCGGCCCGGGGTAGCGACCCGGACGGCGCGCGCCCGTGTCCCCCATTCGCGGTAACGTGACGCGTGATGAACGCGAAGTCCGAGGTGCAGCCTCCAGCCGTTTCCGTGATCATGCCCGTCCTCAACGAGGAGCGGCATCTGCGCGAGTCCGTGCACGCGATCCTGCAGCAGGAGTACGCGGGCGAGATGGAGGTCGTCGTCGCGCTCGGCCCCTCCACCGACCGCACGGACGAGATCGCCGCCGAGCTGGTCCGCGAGGATCCCCGGGTCCACACGGTGCCCAATCCCACGGGGCGCACGCCCGCGGCGCTGAACGCCGCGATCAAGGCGTCCCGTCACCCGATCGTGGTGCGCGTGGACGGCCACGGCATGCTCTCCCCGAACTACATCGCGACCGCGGTCCGCCTCCTCGGCGAGACCGGTGCGATGAACGTCGGCGGCATCATGCACGCCGAGGGCGAGAACGACTGGGAGCACGCGGTCGCCGCCGCCATGACGTCGAAGATCGGCGTGGGCAACGCCGCCTTCCACACCGGCGGCGAGGCCCAGCAGGCCGAGACGGTCTACCTCGGCGTCTTCCGCCGCGAGGCCCTGGAGCGGCAGGGCGGCTACAACGAGGAGTTCATCCGCGCCCAGGACTGGGAGCTGAACTTCCGCATCCGCGAGGCCGGCGGCCTGATCTGGTTCTCGCCCGAGCTGAAGGTCTCGTACCGCCCCCGCCCGAACGTGAAGGCGCTGGCCAAGCAGTACAAGGACTACGGGCGCTGGCGCCACGTCGTCGCGCGCTACCACGAGGGCTCCATCAACCTGCGCTACCTCGCGCCGCCGACCGCGGTCTGCGCGATCGCCGCGGGCATCGTCGTGGGCGCGGCGCTCACGCCGTGGGGCTTCGTCATCCCCGGCGGTTACCTCGCGGCCATAGCCGCCGGGTCCGTCCCCGCGGGCAAGGGTCTGCCCCTGAAGGCACGCCTGCAGATCCCGGTGGCACTCGCGACCATGCACATGTCGTGGGGCTGGGGCTTCCTCACCAGCCCGCGCTCGCTGGCCAGGAAGGTCATCGCCTCGCGTCGCCCGGCCGTGCTGGGGGAGACCGAGGCGCAGCAGGCCTGACGGCCCCGCCCCGTACGAACGACAGCGGCCCGGCCCCACCTCTCACCGGTGGGACCGGGCCGCTCTCGTACCCCTGGGCTACCAGCTGAAGCCCGGGTCCACCTTCATGCACGCCTTGTCGTCGGAGCCGCTGAGCGCGTCCGCGGAATCCGGCGTCCTGTCGTCCTTCTTCTTCGGCTTGGGCGGTGCGTCGCCCTCGCGCCAGTCGGCGCCCACGACCAGCGTCACCCCGGAGACGTCCGTCGACTTCTTCGCCGAGCTGAACGGCAGCCCCAGGGACTTGGCGACCCGCTGGGCGTCGCCCTCCAGGTCCTTGCTGGGATAGCGGATCACGGTCGTGGCCTCGGTGAGCGCGGCCGCCGTGTCCGGTGTCGCCTTCTTGAAGCCCTTGCCCGCGAGGAGCTGCGCCACCGTGCTCGCCCGGCCGCTGACCGGCGGCTCCATGTCGGTCCGCGTGCCGTTCTGGACCTGCACCGCGATCTCGCCGTCCGGGGCGGCCGGGTCGTCGGACTTCTTCTCCTTGGCCGGCTTCTTGTGCCCCTTGCCGTCCAGCGGGATGTCGTCGCGGACCAGGCGGAAGAGCTGCTCGGCGTCCCCGGGCTTGGGGACGACGCGCTCACCGGCGTACTCGAACGGCATGGTCGTCATCGTCGTGCGCGACGGCGAGACCTTCTTCAGCTCGTTGCCGAGGTCGTACAGCTTCATGAGGTCGCCGAGACCGTCGTCCACCTTCAGTGCCCTCGTCGCCTTGTCGGCGAGCTTGCGCAGCTGGTTCGGGCTGGTCAGGCCGGTGTTCTCGCGGAGCTTGCGGACCAGCGCGTTCATGTACATGTGCTGGGCCTTGGCGCGGCTGATGTCGGTGCCGCCCTCGAAGCCGTAGCGGGTGCGCAGCCACTGCAGGGCCTGCTTGCCCTTGACCTCGGTGGTGCCCTTCTTCAGCTTCAGGCCCGAGCCGTGCCCCTGGCTGTCGCGCGAGTGGATGTTCCTGTCCACGCAGACCGGTACGCCGCCGATGGCATCGGCCATGGAGACCACGCCCGAGAAGTCGACCATCATGAAGTGGTCGATGTGGATGTTGGTGAGCTTCTCCCAGGTGGCGACCGTGCAGCCGGGTCCGCCCCGGCCGAGCGACTCGTTCGTCATCATCTTCGGGCCGGTCTGCTGATAGACCTTGCCGTCGTCCGGGTCCGTGCACTTGGGGATCTGCAGCAGGGTGTCGCGCGGCATGCTCACGACCGACATGTTGGAGCGGTCGGCCGAGAGGTGCAGCAGCATCTGCACGTCGGCGAGGGGCGGCGAGCCGAACGTGTTCTTGGCGCCGCCGAGCTTCTGGTTCGCCTTGGAGTCGCGTGCGTCCGAGCCGATGAGGAGGATGTTCAGCGGGGTCTGTCCCGCGGCGTTGGGCGTGGGCTCGGGGGCCCGGTGCTCGCCGAGGTTCAGGTCGTCCGTCTGGATGTTGCCGTTGAGATGCCGGTAGTAGAGGTACCCGGCGCCGGCGGTGCCGAGTATCAGCACCGAGAGGATCGTCGCCGACCAGCGCAGGACGCGCCGCTTGCGCCGTGGCGGGCGTCCGCCGCCGCTCGCGCCGCGCCGGTGCCGGGCGTCGCCCTTCGGGGCGCCGTCGGTGCGCGGAGGGTCCTCGGGGCGTGCCTCGCCGTGTGCGCCGTTGTCCCAGCCGTGATCACTGGCGTGCGGAGCGCGTCGTCGCGCCCCCTCCTTACGCACGCTGTTCTGCCTCATCCCCAGCCCCTCCCCGCCCCTGTTCCTGAACTGCGGTCGCCCTGCGGCGCCTTGGCGCATTGTTAGATGCAGAACGACCGCTTCAGGTCACTCCGCACACATAACCTTGTCCGCTTCGACCTTCTTGATGTCCTTCGGTGCCTTCGACGAGGCATCAATGGGCACCCCCGCGCCCTTGAAGTCACCGCCGATCGTCAGCTTCATGGCCGGGAGGCCCTGCGCGTTCTTCTCGCTCTTGCCCGGCTTCATGGCGGAACCGGACAGGCCCATGAGGTCGGCGAGCCGACGGGCCTGGTCCGCCTGGTCGGGCGCGTACTCGAGCGTCGTCTTCTTGCTGACCGACGGCGCGTTGCCCAGTTGGCTGGACTTGAGCACGCCCGCATCGTTCTGCAGCCAGGTGAGAGTCGTCTGAGCGGCGCCGGTCTTGCCGCTGCCGTTGTAGATGTCGACGCGGACGTCGGAGGCGTCGGCCTTCGGCCCCTTGAGGCGGGCGGCCACCGCGGCCTTCTCCTTCTTCTGCTTCTTCTTCACCTCGGTCAGCGACTCGTCGGCGCGCATCATCGCGAAGAGCTGCTCCGCCTTGGTCGGGTCGGGCACGACCGTGATCGGCACCTTCTCGGCGGGGTTGTCGATCACCGGCACCGTGGCGAAGCTCAGGTTCTTCATGTCGAGCTTGCCGAGCTCCATGCCGAGGTCCTTGAGCTTCATTATGTCGGCGATCTTGGAGTCGACCGTGAGCGCCTCGGTGCCCGCCTCCGCGAGCTTGATCATCTTCTGCGGACTGGTGAGCGTGTCGCTGGACTTCAGCTTCCGCATCAGGGAGCTGAGGAACTGCTGCTGCAGTTCGATCCGGCTCAAGTCGCCGCCGTTGCCCACGGAGTGGCGGGTGCGAACGAAGGCCAGCGCGTCCTCGCCCTCGATCGTGTGCTTGCCCTTGGGCAGCTTCAGATGCGACTTGGGGTCGTCGATGTCCTTGGCGAGACAGACCTCCACGCCGCCGACCGCGCTGGAGAGCGTCTTGACCGCGTTGAAGTCGGCCACCATGAAGTGGTCGGGCGTGATGCCGGTGATGGCCTTGACCGTACGCATCGTGCAGCTCGGCGTGCGGTCGTACTGGCCGAGGCTCTCGTTGAAGCGGGCCTTCTGAGAGCTCTGGATGTCCTTGACGCTGCCGTCCTTCTGCTTGGTCGGGCAGGTGGGAATGTCGACGATCATGTCGCGCGGGATGCTCAACGCGGTCGCGTTCGTCCGGTCCTTGGAGACGTGCAGGAGGATCGTCGTGTCGGCGTGACCGACGCTGCCCTCGTCGCCGTACCCCTTGTTGCCGTCACCGCTGCGCTTGTCGGTGCCCATCACCAGGATGTTGATGGCCCGGTCCTTGCTGAAGCCGCCGGTGCCCGCGCCGTCATCGTCTATCGACGTGATGTTGTCGTTGAGGTGCTGGTAGTAGAGGTAGCCGCCGGTGCAGCCCGCCACGAGCAGGAAGGCGAGCGTGCCGCCCGTCCAGACCATGACCTTCTTGCCCTTGGTGCTGCCCTTGGCCTTGCGCGGCTTCTGCTTGCGCCGGCCCCCGGAGCCGGGCTCCGGCTCCTTGACGCGCCGCCGCCGCTGCCCCGGCACCTCGCGGCGCTCGTCGCGTTCCCCCTGCCGGGGGGGACCCTCGCGGTCCGGCGCGGTGCGGCCGCGGCTGCCCCTGCGCGGTGAGGAGCCACGGGGGCCGGGCACCGTCGACTGCTCTGCGGAGGGGCTCAGTCGCAGTTCGTAATCACCGGTGTCCGGGTTGAGTACCCATTGGTCTGCGGGGTCGATGTTCTCCGCCCGCCCACGGCCTTGCGCGTCCACGGTTGTTTGCGTCCTCCGTCGGGGCCACGCGGCGCCTTTCCCCCCTCTAAGAAGGCGCTCGGTCACTCGGTCCAGCGGTGCGCGGCCGACAAGGCCCTGCGCACCGGATCGCTCACACTATCCGCCCAGTTCAGCGTCGGACGACGCCGGTGACAAATTCCACTCCCCTACAACTGGGCAATCCGCCCTATTTCTTTGTGGGGCGCACCGTTCCCTTGGGGATCGCTTTACTCGCAGGTGGAGCCCGCCGCCGTGTTTCCCCGGAATGTGGGCGCGGGGGAGGGCGTCGGAGAAGGGTCGTCCGGCTTCTCGTCGCTCCACTCGCCGGAGTCCTCGTACTCCTCGTCGCCCGATCCGTCGTACCGCTTCTCCGGCTGTTGCTCCGACTGATTCCCGGACTGCTCCTCGGCGGTGGGGTCCTCCGGCTTTCCGGACGCGGAATCCCCGCCCGCCTGTTCCTCGCCGGGCCCGGACTGCTCGGAGCGGCGCGGGTCCACCGCGACCGGACTGTCCGTCCGCAGCCGGTCGAAGAGGCGGTCCGCCGCGGGCTCGACGAGCTCGTCGCGGTTGGCGTCGTACGTGTACGACTGCCGGGGGACGGTCAGGAACTGCACCCCTTCCGTGGGGATGTTGCGCATGCCGCGCACGAGTTCGTACAGACCGCGCAGACTCGCGAGTCCGGGGTCGGTCGTGAGCGAGGAAGTCGCCGCGTCGAGGACGGGATAGAGCTTCGCCGGATTCAGCAGGACGTCATTGCTCTGCACCTTGTTGACGAGCGCGCCGAGGAACTCCTGCTGGCGGTCCATCCGGTCGGTGTCGCTGCCGTCGCCGAGGCTCTTGCGGGCCCGGACGAAACCCAGCGCCTGCTCGCCGTTGAGGCTCCGCATGCCCGGGGCGAGCTTCACCTGGGCGTCGCTGTCGTCGATCGGGGTCTTGATGCAGACCTGCACGCCGTCGACCGCGTCGACCATGTCCTTGAACCCGGCGAAGTCCACGACCATGTGGTGGTCGACGCGGATGCGCGTGAGCGTCTCCACCGTACGGATCGTGCAGGCCGTCCCGCCGAACTCGAACGCCCAGTTGAACTGGGCGAATTGCGGCTCGGTCCGGGAGCCGTCCGGCCTGCGGCAGCCGGGGATCTGCACCATCAGGTCGCGCGGGATCGACACGGCCGTCGCGCTCTGCCGGTCGGCCGCCAGGTGCAGCAGGATCGTGGTGTCCGAGCGCTGGGTGCCGGGGTCCTTGCCGTACTTGCGGTTGCCCGGCCCCGCACGCGTGTCGGAGCCGAGCAGCAGGATGTTCTGGGCGCCGGCCACCAGCGCCGTCGGGCGCTCCTTCTCGTAGCGCGCGAGCTCGTCGGCGGCGTCGGTGTCCGTCGTGATGTTCCCGTTGAGCTTCCGGTACGCCGCCCACCCCACGCCGCCCACGCCGAGCACCAGGACGGCGGCGCCGAGCGCGGTCCAGCGCAGCCAGCGGTGCTTGCGGCGGGCGACGCCCACGCCGGTGGGGCTCGCACCCGTGCCGGGTCCGTACGTGGCCTTCGGCTCAGGCGAGGTGCCGTCCGGGGGCGGGGGTCCGTCCTGTCCGGAAGGCGTGCCTGCGGTCTCGGTCACGTGTGCGTCCACCCCTCATGGCTGCGTCGGTGCGTTCGTCCGTACCTACGACCATGGACCGCCCGGGCGCCGGGGGCCTCTGGGCCAGGGGTGGGAGTGCGCCGAACGAGGGAAGCGCACCCGCTGCCGGGGGTGCGGGACGGGCTCTCAGCGCGCGGTGACGGTCACCCGTTCGTCGGTCACCCGCTTCCGCAGGCCCTCCTCGGCCAGCTGGTCGAGATGGCGGCAGAGCACCACGGAGCCGCCCGCGGCCAGCGCCGCGTACAGACCGGCGCTCAGCCCGTCCCAGGTGTCGTACGGGAGGCCGGACAGGATGCGCGAGCCGGGCCGCACGCCGAGCCGCGCGGCGTCGTCGAGGGCGCGCTCCACGAGTCCGGCACCGGTCAGCTCCTCGCCGCCCACGGCAAGGGCGGGCCCGTCGGGGTCCACGGGCGCGAAGGGGGCGAACCGGTCGCCCTGGCTCGGCACCTCCACCGCGTAGTCGGCGAAGCCGCCCGGAGCCTGCGGGAAGCGTCCGCCGAGCGGCCGCAGCGCGAGCGCCACCCGCTCCCCGGAGCAGCCGCGCGCGGCCTCCAGGGAGTCCGGTCCGCTGACGACGAGATCGGCCGACGCGGGATCGCCGCCCACGTCGGCGACGACGCCCACCGACGAACACGCGAGCAGCCACACGGCCGTCTGCCAGTGCGCGGGCAGCAGCAGGACGGCCCGGTCGCCGGGTTCGGCGGCGAGATCGCCCTGGAGCAGATTGGCGGTCTTGGCCACCCAATTGGCGAAGGTGGCCACGGACAATTCCACGCGCTCGCCGGTGGCGTCGTCGTAGAAGGTGAGCAGGGGGCGGCCCGGGTCCGAGGCGAGCGCGGATCGCAGCAGGTCGGCAGGGGTGTGGTCGTTGGCGTTCACGGGCGCAAGGGTACGCGGGGGCCGACCGCCGCCTCCGGCACGGCGGGGGAGCGCGGACGGCCGGACGCCCATTCGAGGCCGACGGCCCGTCAGTTACCGATGGACAGATATGTACCTATGTGCCAACTATCAGCTGTATGCGTGGATTCCTTGCTTCCTCGATCGGCGTCACGTGCGCGGCCGCTCTGGCCCTGCCCCTCACCCTGTCGTCGTCCGGCGCCCGGGCCTCGGCGCCCGACGTACCGCCGGCCGCCGGGCCCGCCACCGAGGCGGTTCCCGGCAGCACCCAGTCCCTCCCGCTCGTCCCCCTCGCCTCCGACCGCTCCCTCGGCCCGGCCGGGGCGAGCGAACAGGGCCTGAACCAGCGAGATGTGCGCCCCTTCTCCCTGGTGGGCGTCGTCTGGAACGACCCCGGAGCCGACCTGCACGGCACCGTCCAGGTCCGCACCCGCGCGACCGGCGCCGCCACCTGGTCGGGCTGGCAAGAGGTCGATACGCACAATCACGAACACGCCCCCGACGCCGACGACCCCGACCGCGCAGCGGGCACCGTCCGCGGCTCCACCGCACCGCTGTGGGTCGGCGCCTCGGACGGCGTCGAGATCCGGGTCAGGCCGGAGCGGGCCGCGGGCGCGGACCGGTCCGCCGGTCCCGCACTCCCCGAGGGCCTGCGCCTCGAACTGGTCAACCCCGGCGACGAGGCCCCGCCCAAGGGCGCCCAGATCGACGTCGGGCGCGCCCCCGCGCTGACCGCCGAGTCCGCCGCGGCCTCCGCGGTCAACGCGGAGCTCGCGCCGATCGGCGCCGCCGTCATCCCCGAACTGACCAAGCGGCAGACGGAGAACGACCTGATCGCCGCCCGCGGCGGCGCCGAGGCCGTCGGCAAGGCACGGCCGCACATCGGCCCGCGCCCGCGCATCATCACGCGCAGGGGCTGGGGCGCGAACGAGAGGCTCCGGGAGAGGAACTTCGCGTACACGAAGACCGTGAAGGCCGCCTTTCTGCACCACAGCGCGTCCGGCAACAACTACCGCTGCTCACAGGCCGGATCGGTGCTGCGCGGCATCTACCGCTACCACGTCAAGAGCAGTGGCTGGCGTGACTTCGGCTACAACTTCGCGGTCGACAAGTGCGGAAACATCTACGAAGGACGTGCCGGAGGTGTGGCCAAGCCGGTCCTCGGGGCCCACACTCTCGGATTCAACGCGAACACCACGGGCATCGCCGTCATCGGTTCGTACGGCACCGCCAAACCGCCGAAGAAGGCCCTGAACGCCGTCGCCCGGCTGACCGCGTGGAAGCTCGGCCTGTACGGCGCCAACCCGCGCGGTACTACCTACCTGAAGTCCGGCGGTGGCAATCTCTACAAGAAGGGCAGGAACGTCCGGCTCCACGTGATCTCCGGGCACCGGGACGGGTTCGCGACCGCGTGCCCCGGAAGCCGCCTGTACAAGAAGCTCGGCAAGGCCAGGACCAGCGCGGCCCGCTTCCAGGGCCGCTGAGGTCCGACACCCTCGGCCGGACCGCACGACCTGCACGACCTGCACATCCATCTGCATACACTGGCCGGCCGAAACCCAAGTTCGGCCGGCCCCAGCAGGAAGCAGAGACGACAGGTGACAGAAGCGATCCTCCTGGTCGGCGGCAAGGGAACCCGGCTGCGGCCCCTCACGGTCCACACTCCCAAACCGATGGTCCCGGCGGCGGGCGTCCCGTTCCTCACCCACCAGCTCGCGCGGGCCCGCGCCGCCGGCGTGGACCACATCGTCCTCGCCACCTCCTACCTCGCCGAGGTCTTCGAGCCGTACTTCGGCGACGGCTCGGCGCTCGGTCTGCACATCGAGTACGTCACCGAGACCGAGCCCCTCGGCACGGGCGGCGCCATCCGCAACGTGGCCTCGCGGCTGCGCTCCGGCCCCGACGAACCGGTCCTGGTCTTCAACGGCGACATCCTCACGGGCCTGGACATCCGCGCCCTCGTCGCCACCCACGAGGAGTCCGGCGCCGACGTCTCCCTGCACCTCACCAAGGTCGACGACCCCCGCGCCTACGGCCTGGTCCCCACCGACCCGACCGGCCGGGTCACGGCCTTCCTGGAGAAGCCGCAGACCCCCGAGGAGATCGTCACCGACCAGATCAACGCGGGCGCGTACGTCTTCCGCCGCTCGGTCATCGACACGATCCCGGCGGGCCGTCCGGTGTCGGTCGAACGCGAGACGTTCCCCGGCCTGCTTGCCGCCGGAGCCCACCTCCAGGGCATGGTCGACTCGACGTACTGGCTGGACCTGGGCACCCCCCAGGCGTTCGTACGCGGCTCGGCCGACCTCGTCCTCGGCCGCGCCCCCTCGCCCGCCGTCCCCGGCCGCTGCGGCGACCGCCTCGTCCTGCCGACCGCCACCGTCGCCCCCGACGCGAAGCTCACCGGCGGCACCGTCGTCGGCGAGAACGCGCGCATCGGCGAGGGCGCGCGCATCTCCGGCAGCACGATCCTGTCCGGCGCGGTCATCGAACAGGGCACGGTCATCACGGACTCCCTGATCGGCGCGGGCGCGCGGATCGGGGCCCGCTCGGCGCTCTCGGGAGCGGTGATCGGCGACGGTGCGTCGGTGGGCGCCGACAACGAACTGCGGGACGGCGTACGGGTCTGGTGCGAGGCGACGCTGCCGGCCGGGGCGGTCCGGTTCTCCTCGGACCAGTAGGGGTCCGGTTCTCCTCGGACCAGTAGAGGCAGCGGCAGCCGGAGCGGCAGCGGCAGCCGGAGGTGCTGCGTGAATGGTGGGGGCTCGGCGGCCCGGCGATAGCGGTCACGGCGGGGGCCGCGGTCCCCTACCCTCGTACAGATGTCATCCCGTTTCGCCCCGCGCCCCACCCGCACCACCGTGTGCGGTGGCGAAACGGCCGTCCCCGCGGGCGTCCCCCGCCCGGCCACGGCGGCCCGCACGCGCACCTGGCAGCCGCCCTTCCCCCTGGACCTCGGCCTGACGCTCGGCCCGCTGCGGCGCGGCCCGTCCGACCCCGCCTTCCGCGCGACCCCCGACGGCTCGGTCTGGCGCGCGAGCCGTACGCCGGAGGGTCCCGGCACGCTCCGGGTGGCCGTCCGCTCCGGGGCCGTGGAGGCGGAGGCCTGGGGTCCCGGCGCGGACTGGTTCCTCGACCGGCTTCCCACGCTCCTCGGCGCGTCGGACGACCCCGCCGCGTTCGCCCCGCGCCACCGGCTCGTCGCCGCGACGGCCCACCGCCGCCCCGGGCTGCGCCTGACCCGTACGGGTCTGGTCATGGAGTCCCTGATCCCGTCAATCCTCGAACAGAAGATCACGACGGACGAGGCGTACCGGGCGTGGCGCATGCTGCTCCGCACGTACGGGGAACCGGCGCCGGGGCCCACGCCTCACCTGTACGTGATGCCCGTGCCCCGCACCTGGGCCCTGATCCCCTCCTGGGAGTGGCACCGGGCGGGCGTCGACAACAAGCGGGCGTCCACGATTCTGCGGGCGGTGGCCCGGGCGTCCCGTCTGGAGGAGGCGGCGGCGATGCCCCCTCTCCAGGCCAGGGCCCGCCTCGAACTGATCCCGGGCATCGGGCCGTGGACCTCGGCGGAAACGGTGCAGCGCAGCAATGGCGCGCCGGACGCGGTGACGGTCGGGGACGTCCACCTGCCCGGCATCATCGGCCACGCCCTGGCGGGCGACCGTGACGCGGACGACGCGGAGATGCTCAGGCTCCTTGCCCCCTACGAGGGTCAGCGCCACCGGGCCGCCCGCCTGATCCTCCTCAGCGGTCGGACGCCGCCGCGCAGAGAACCCCGCATGAGAAAAACGGACATCGCGGCGTGGTAGCGCCGGGTCCCCCCTTCCGCCGCTGACTGCGGCGGTGTGGGGGTTGCCCGCGCAGTTCCCCGCACCCCTTGAGCGGCCGCCCGTCTCGTCGTTGGCTGCGGCTGTGTGGGGGTTGCCCGCGCAGTTCCCCGCGCCCCTGAAATGCCCCTCCCGGAACCACCCCTAGGGGCGCGGGGACCTGCGCAAAACCCACAGCGAGCCCGCACGAATCGACGCACGGGGGGACTCTCTAGGGGCGCGGGGAACTGCGCAAAACCCACGACGAGTCCGCACGAATCGACGCACGGGGGGACCTTCTAGGGGCGCGGGGAACTGCGCAAAACCCACGACGAGCCCGCACCAAACGACGCACCGGGAGCCCCACCCAGGGGCGCGGGGAACTGCGCGATCACCCGCCCGGCGCCCCCGCCAGATCACCGTACGACGACAAAGCCCCCCACATCCCGCTCCCCCCGAGCCTTCGGCTCGCCCGCCGCTCGCCCCACAGCCACCGCCCCCATCGGCTCCCAAGCCGCCGGCAGCCGAAGAACCTCCCGCACCACGTCCCGGCAGAACATCGTCGAGGACACCCACGCGGACCCGAGCCGCTCCCCGGCCAACGCGACCAGGAAGTTCTGCACCCCCGCCCCCGCCGCCACGACGAACATCTCCCGCTCGGCGGCGTCCCGCCGCTCGTCCCCGTACGTGTGGGAGCCGTCCATCACCATGCACGGCACCACCAGGTAGGGCGCCTTGCGCAGCACGTCCCCGCGCCGCACCCGCTTGGCGATGGACTCCTCCGACTTTCCGTCCCGCCGCAGATCGGCGATCCACGCGTCCCGCATGGCGTCGAGCAGTTCGGTCCGCGCGGCGGCGCTCTCCAGGAGCACGAAGCGCCACGGCGTCGTGTGGTGTGGCGCCGGCGCGGTGACCGCCGCGGCCACGGCCCGCCGCACGGCCCCCGGGTCGACCTCGTCGTCGGTGAACTCACGGACGGTACGCCGCTGGGCCACCGCCTCCCGCACCGCCTCGGACGTACCGAGCCGGAACATGTCGTCCCGCGCCTCGCGCACCAGCGCCCGGGCCCCGGGGTCCGGCCCGTCGCCGCCCGTCACGTGCCCGAGCCCGCGGACCACCGCGACCGGCAGCCCGGCGGCCTTGCCCTTGACGAGGTCCCCCGCGGCGGCGAGCTCGTCGGCGGTGGCGACGACGGTCGCGGCCAGCGGATTGCCGTGCGCGTCGAAGCCGCCCCGCAGGTCGTCGAGGACCCGCACACCGGCGGCCCCGATGGCGACGTCGGTGAGTCCGGCCCGCCAGGGCCGCCCGAAGGTGTCGGTGACGATGACGCCGACCTCGACACCGAGCGCGTCCCGCAGCCCGTCGCGCACCGCGCGGGCCGACGCGTCGGGGTCGACGGGCAGCAGCAGCACGGTCCCCGCCGGGGTGTTCGACGCGTCGACACCGGCCGCGGCCATCACCAGGCCCTGCCGGTTCTCGACGATGCGCAGGGTCCCGCGGCGCGCCACCACCCGTACGGTCTCGTCGTCGATGGCGGCCTCGCGGTCGTCCGCCTCGACGATCCGGCCCTCGGCCTTGCTGACGATCTTGGACGTGACCAGCACCACGTCGCCGTCGACGAGCCCCGGCTCGGCGGCCGCGATGAGCTTGGCGAGGTCGTCGCCCTCCCGTACCTCGGGGAGGCCGGGCACGGCCCACACGGTGTAGGACGGTGCGGTCACGCGCGTACCTCCGAAGCGAGCGCGAGGGCCTGCCGCGCCATCTCGGCGGCGGCGTCGGTGTCGGTCATCATCAGCGGTACGGCACGGCACCGGATCCCGGCGCTCTCCACCCGCTCCACCACGCCCGCGTCGACCGTGTCGACGAGCCAGCCGTCGAGCAGCCCGCTGCCGTAGTGCTCGGCGACGGCCGCGGCGCTGGTCTCGACGCCGACGGCGGCGAGCACCTTGTCGGCCATGCCCCGCACGGGGGAGTCGCCGACGATGGGGGAGAGCCCGACGACCGGCACGCCCGCGTCGGCGATGGCCTCGCGGATGCCCGGCACGGCGAGGATGGTTCCGACGCTCACCACCGGGTTGGACGGCGGGAAGAGCACGATGTCGGCCTCGGCGATGGCTTCGAGGACGCCGGGCGCGGGCTTGGCCTGCTCGGCGCCGACGGGCACCACGGCGTGCGCGTCGACGGAGGCGCGCAGGCGCACCCAGTACTCCTGGAAGTGCACCGCCTTCTGCTCGCCGTCGACCGTGACGGCGACGTGCGTCTCGACGCGGTCGTCGGACATGGGGATGAGCCGCACGCCGGGCTGCCACCGTTCGCACAGCGCCTGCGTGACGGCGCTGAGCGGATATCCGGCCGCCAGCATCTGCGTCCGCACGATGTGCGTGGCGAAGTCCCGGTCGCCGAGCCCGAACCACTCGGGCCCGACGCCGTACGCCGCGAGCTCGTCCTTGACCTTGAACGTCTCGTCCGTACGCCCCCAGCCCTGCTCCTCGTTGATGCCGCCGCCCAGCGTGTACATCACGGTGTCGAGGTCGGGACAGACCTTCAGCCCGAACAGGTGAATGTCGTCACCGGTGTTGCCGATGACCGTGATGTCCGCGTCGGGCGCGGCCTTCTTGAGCCCGCGGAGGAAACGGGCGCCGCCGATGCCGCCGGCCAGAACCACAATGCGCATGGCCCCCAGCATGTCAGGCGGATACGACAGTGCGTCAGGCGGTTACGACATCCTCCGCGCTGCCCGGTGCGACGGCCGCGGCGCAGCGGGCGGCGTGCATCGGCATCTCGGTCAGGCCGGGGTAGTAGATGTGCAGGCTGACGGCCGGTTCGAGGGAGTCGTTGACGACCTCGTGGACGTAGCCCGGCGCGAAGACGCGCTGCGCGCCCGCGCGCAGCGCCCGTGTGCCCCGTCCGGTGTGCTCGGTCAGCTCGCCCTGGAGGAGGGTGAGGATGCCGCTGGAGCGCCCGTGGTCGTGTCGGCCGCTGCCCTGTCCGGGCACCCAGGAGAGCAGCCACACCTCGTAGCCGAGAGGGGCCTCCCCTGCTCGAGCGGGGCCGAGAGCTTGGGGAACGGTGCGCAGGCGGTGGTACCACCGGCTCGTGGCGTCGTACTGGACGAGGTGCGCCCACTGGGAGCGGTCGGCGGCGAGGGTGCGGGCGAGGCCGACGAACTCGGCCACGGTGGCGGGGTGCTCGCGGGCGGGCTGCAGGAGGTGCGGTACTTCGAGAAGGTCGCCGGCGATCTGGAGGTCACTGTCGCTGTTCATCGTGCGGTGGTTCCTCAACGTAAGAGTGCTGGGGTGTCGCGAAGGAAGGTGGAGCGCAGAGAAAGTGCGGAGAAGGGTGGAGCGCAGAGAGTGCGGAGAAGCGCTCGACAGCTGGATCTCATCAACAGCTGGAGCAGGAACAGCGACAGCGCGCGTGGGCAGCACCGATGGACCCGCTGGTGCGGGTCATCGAAAGAGCCATGTTCGCGAGCATGCCCACCAGGACACCGGTCATGCACCTTCTATGTCAACTCGGTGTCCACTATGCGGGATATGTTTCACCTCATCCGGTTGTTCTCTCAGGCGAAAGGTTTGTGCACCCGACTCACGGGACACATGGCGCAGCAACCGGCACTCAAACGTCAACGTCCTCACTGGTGAGACCTTGCGAGGTCCCCCGGTGGCGAACGTTCTGTGGGGCGTCGGACAGGCCATCGACGCTGTCATGGTTTATGCCGATTTGAACACTTTCCGCATACCCTTGGTTCCGCAGAGTGAATAAGGGGCCCAATAGCAGATCTCGGCTTGACTGGCCCGGATCGGCACACTTGTAATTTCACTCGTGTCGTTCAGTCGAAATCGGTAACGGCAGCACCACGGGGACGCACAAGACAGACGAGGGGCGCACATGACCGAGCTGGTTCAGGAACTGCTGGTCGAGGACGCGGACGAGGAACTCGGCTGGCAGGAGCGCGCGCTGTGCGCCCAGACCGACCCCGAGTCCTTCTTCCCCGAGAAGGGCGGCTCCACGCGCGAGGCCAAGAAGGTCTGCCTCGCCTGCGAAGTCCGTTCCGAATGCCTCGAGTACGCACTCGCCAACGACGAGAGATTCGGTATCTGGGGCGGCCTGTCGGAGCGCGAACGGCGCCGGCTGAAGAAGGCCGCGGTCTGAGCACAGGCGGTACAGGCGCTCATCCCCGCGTACGGGAACACCGCGGTGCGCGCGGGCAGTACGAAGGAAGCACGTGAAGGAAGCAGGACCCGACGGCGCGTGCCGCCCGATCAATTCGGCACACAACTCCCCCGACCACTGCTCGGCGAACGGCCCGTCACCCGTGGGTTATCCACAGGCGGCGGGCCGTCCTGGTGCCAGCCGTTAGTGTGGGGCCCCGTCCGAGACGCCCCGGCGCCCCCGCAGGGCGCAGGCGTCCACCGCAGTCCATCGAACCGGGGCCCGTACCTCGATGTCCGTGCACAGCCATTCGGCAGCCAGTCACCACGACGCTGCCGCTCCCGAGTTCCCGCGGCACGTCGTGACCGCCGTCCTCGTCACCCACGACGGCGCCCGCTGGCTGCCCGACGCCCTGGCCGGGCTCCTCGGCCAGGAGCGCCCCGTGCAGAACGCGGTGGCCGCGGACACCGGCAGCGCGGACGACTCCGCCCGCCTGGTCACCGAGGCCCTCGGCGCCGACCGCGTGCTGCACCTCGCCCGCCGCTCCGGCTTCGGCACCGCCGTCGACGAGGCCGTCCGCACCGCCGAGGTGCTCACCCCGGAAGAACTCCCGTACCTCAAGCGCCCCAGCGGCTGGGACCCGGTCAGCCGGTCCTGGCGCGACGACGCGTACGACCTGCCCGATCTGCCGCACGGCGAGCCCGTCCAGTGGCTCTGGCTGCTGCACGACGACTGCGCGCCGGACCCCGACGCCCTCACCGAACTGCTCCGCGTCGTCGAGAACGAACACGAGCTCGGCAAGGACGTCGCCGTCGTCGGCCCCAAGCTCCGCGGCTGGTACGACCGCAGGCAGCTCCTGGAGGTCGGCGTCTCCATCGCCAACAGCGGCCGCCGCTGGACCGGCCTGGACCGGCGCGAACAGGACCAGGGCCAGCACGACCACGTACGGCCCGTGCTCTCCGTGTCCACCGCGGGCATGCTCATCCGCCGCGACGTCTACGAACAGCTCGGCGGCTTCGACCGCCACCTGCCGCTGATGCGCGACGACGTCGACCTGTGCTGGCGCGCGCACGCCGCGGGCCACCGCGTCCTCGTCGCCCCCGACGCCGTCGTCCGGCACGCCGAGGCCTCCTCGCGCGAGCGCCGCGCCGTCGACTGCGTCGGCCGTACGGCGACGTCGCCGCACCGCGTGGACAAGGCCGGCGCCGCCTACACCCTGCTCGTCAACGCCCGCGGCGCCGTGCTGCCCTGGGTCCTCTTCCGCATCGTCGTCGGCACCCTGCTGCGCACCGTCGCCTACCTCGTGGGCAAGGCGCCCGGACAGGCCGTCGACGAGATCGCCGGACTCCTGACGACCGTGCTGCGCCCCGGACGGATCCTCGCCGCCCGCAAGACGCGCGGGAAGTCCGCACTCGACGCGGGCGAGCTGCGGGCGCTCTTCCCGCCGCCCGGCGCCACCGTGCGCGCCACCGTCGAGCAGGCCGCGGGCGGACTCGTCGGCCGCGCCGACGCCGAGGCCCCCTCGGGGGCCGGACGGCACGGCACCGTCGAGTCCGGACCCGGCGGCGACGACGCCGACTTCCTGGAGATCGAGCAGTTCGCCCGCATCAAGCGCATCGCCCGCAAACCGGGACCGGTGCTCTTCGTCGTACTCCTCTTCGCGTCCCTCATCGCCTGCCGTGCCCTGCTCGGCACCGGTGCCCTCGCGGGCGGCGCGCTGCTGCCCGCGCCCGCCGACTCCTCCGGCCTCTGGGACCGCTACCTGGACGGCTGGCACCCCGTCGGCACCGGCGGCACCCAGGGCGCGCCGCCCTACCTCGCGCTCGTCGCCGCCCTGTCCACGCTGCTCTTCGGCTCCACCGGGCTCGCGGTCACCGTCCTCCTCGTCGGCTCCGTGCCGCTGGCCGGCTTCGCCGCGTACTTCGCCTCCCGCCCGCTGGTCACCTCGCGCCTGCTGCGCGCGTGGGCCTCGGTCGCGTACGCCTTCCTGCCCGCCGCCACCGGCGCGCTCGCGGGCGGCCGCATCGGCACCGCGGCCCTCGCCGTCCTGCTGCCGCTCATCGCGCGCGCGGGCGTCGCGGCGAGCGGCCTGGCCACCGCGCGGGGCACCCGCGGCACCTGGCGCGCCACCTGGGCGTACGCGCTGCTGCTGACCCTCGCCACCGCCTTCACCCCCATCGTCTGGCCGATCGCCCTGGTGCTCGGCCTCGCCCTCCTCGTGGTGCGCCGCGGCGACATCACCGCCTACGGCCTGCGCTTCCTGGCCGCGCTCGGTACGCCGCTGCTCGTCCTCGCGCCGTGGTCCCTGACCTTGCTGCCCTTCGGCTTCTTCCAGGAAGCGGGCCTGGAGTTCGGCTCCGACTCCGCCTCCGCCCTCGACCTGCTCGGCGCCAGCCCCGGCGGCCCCGGCACCGTCCACGGCCTCCTGCTCATCGGCATCGTCCTCGCCGCGCTCGGCGCCCTGCTGCGCAGCGAGCGGCAGCGGGCGGTGCGCACGGCATGGGCGGCCGCCCTGGTCTCGCTGGTCTTCGCCGTCCTGTCGAACGGCTCGGCCTGGGCAGGCCCCGCCACCCTCGGCTACGGCATCGCGCTCCTGGCCGCCGCGGCGCTCGGCGCCGACGGGGCCCGCGCGCGAGTGGCCGAGCAGAGCTTCGGCTGGCGTCAGCCGGTGGCCGCGCTCATCGCGTTCGCCGCTGCCGCGGGGCCGCTGCTCGTCGCCGTCGGATGGATGCTCGGCGGCGCCGACGGCCCTCTGGAGCGGCGCGATCCCGTGCAGGTGCCCGCCTTCGTCGCGGAGGAGAGCGGCACGCAGGACCAGGCCCGCACCCTGGTCCTCGACAGCGAGGCGGCCGCCAAGGTCTCCTACACGCTGGTACGGGGCTCCGGCGGCCGGCTCGGCGACGCGGAACTCGCGGCGGCGGCCGCGGACGACGAGCGGCTCGACAAGATCGTCGCCCACCTGGTCGCCGGCTCAGGCGCCGACCAGGCCGACCAACTGGGCGGCTTCGCGGTGCGCTACGTCCTCGTACGCGAGGGCGCCCCCCGCCAGATGAGCCGCACCCTGGACGCCACCCCGGGCCTGACCCGGCTCAGCCAGGAGGACGGCAGCGCCCTGTGGCGCGTGGACCGGCAGGTGGCGCGTGCCGCCGTCGTCCCCAAGAGCGGCGATCCCGAACCCGTCGCGGCCGGACCCGTGGAACTGCACACGAAGATCGACTCCGGGGAGGAGGGCCGCGTCCTGCGGCTCGCCGACTCGGCCGACCCCGGCTGGACGGCGACCCTCGACGGCCACCCGCTGCCCCGCACCACCGTGGACGGCTGGGCGCAGGGCTTCGAACTGCCCACCGCGGGCGGCCGCCTGGACGTCACCTTCGACGCCCCGCTGACCCACACGGCCTGGCTCTGGGCGCAGGGCGCGCTCGCCGTCGTCCTCGTGGTGCTCGCCCTGCCGGGCCGCCGCCGCGACGTCGACGACGACCTCCCCGAGGAGCCCGTCGTCCCGGTCCAGGCGGTCGAGGGCGAGGGCCGCAGGGCGCGCAGGCTGCGGGCCCAGAGCGAACAGGCCGCACAGGACACGGGCCAGGACGTGGCCCCTCCTCCTTCGGAGGAGGCCTTCGCCGCCGTGCCCCACCAGCAGGCGCAGTCCCACGAGGAGTGGGAGGCCCCCGCCCACGCGGGCGCCGAGCACGGCACGTACGGGCAGCAGTACCAGGGCGGCCAGTACCCGGCCGGATCCTACGAGCAGCAGCCGTACCAGCAGGACGCCTACCAGGGCGGCCAGTACGACCCGTACGCGTCCTACGGAGGAGCGGGCGGCGGCTACGGAGGGGAGCAGTACGGGGGCGAGCGGTACGGAGACGACCAGCAGTACGGGCAGTCCTATGACGCCTCCTATGACGCCTCGTACGACGCCTCCTACGACCAGCAGCAGCCTCCGATGCCGCCGCCGCCCCCGCAGCCGCCCCACGGCACCGACAGCGAGCGCCCCGACGGGAGCCAGCAGTGAACCGCACCACCCAGTCCCTGATCGCCGTGGTCGTCGCGCTCGGCGCCGTCACCGGTTTCGCCGCGTTCAGCGGCCCCGAGGCCACCGACGGCGGCGCGAAGACGGCGGCGCGGCAGCCCGTCGAGCGCAGCAGCCTGCTCTGCCCGGTGCCCAGTGGCTCCGACCTCGCCGAGACCTCGTACACCGCGTTCACGCCCAAGGGCAGCGGCGGCGGGGCGGGTGGCAAGGCCGAACTGCTGCCCGTCACCAAGGCGCTGACGGACGCGCCCAAGGACGACGGCAAGAAGACCAAGCCCTTCCTCACCCAGAAGGCGCCGGGCCAGCCGGTCGCGGGGGAGGAGTCCGGCGCCGAGGCGCCCGCGCTCATCGGCACGGCCGACGGCACGCTGGCCCCCGGCTGGACCGTGCAGCAGACCACCACGTACGCGGCGGGCAGCGGCCGCGGCATGCACGGCGCCAACTGCACGGCGCCCGACACGGACTTCTGGTTCCCGGGCGCCAGCACCGCCAAGGGCCGCAGCGACTACATCCACCTGACGAACCCGGACGACTCCGCCGCCGTCGTCGACGTGGAGCTCTTCGGGCCGGAGGGCGAAGTCACCTCCCAGGTGGGCGACTCGATCCAGGTGCAGCCGCACTCCAGCGTCCCGGTGCTGCTGTCCACGCTCGCGGACAAGCAGTACACGAACCTCACGATGCACGTGATCGCGCGCAGTGGCCGGGTCGCGGCCGCCGTGCAGTCCTCCGACGAGAAGCTGGGCGGCGACTGGCTGCCCGCCGCCGCCGACCCCGCGGACCGCCTCGTCCTGCCCGGCATCCCGAAAGACGCCACCTCGGTGCGCCTGGTCGCCTACGCGCCCGGTGCCGACGACGCGGACCTGAAGGTCCAACTGGCCTCGGCCACCGGCACGATCACTCCGGCCGGGCATGAGAACCTGCACGTCAAGGCGGGTATGACGGCCGCCGTCGACCTCGGCGACGTCACCAAGGGCGAGGCCGGTTCCCTGCTCCTGACGCCGACCGACACGTCGGTGCCCGTGGTGGCGGCGCTGCGCGTCACGCGCGGCAAGGGCGGCAAGCAGGAGACGGCGTTCATCCCGGCGACGGAACCGGTGGGCACGCGCGCGACGGTCGCCGACAACCGCGCCAAGGGTTCCACGCTCTCGCTGGTCGCCCCGGGCAAGTCGGCGACGGTGAAGGTCACGGCGTCGGCCGGCACCGAGGGCGGCTCGCCCGCCTCGAAGACGTACACGGTCAGGGGCGGCACGACCCTCGCGGTCGACCACCCCCCGGTGCCCGCCGGGCTCAAGGGCTCCTACGCCCTCACGGTGGAGTCGGTGTCGGGCGGCGCGGTTCACGCGTCGCGGATGCTGTCGGCTCCGGAGGAGGGCATCCCGATGTTCACCGTCCAGACGCTGCCGGACGACCGGGGGACGGTCGCGGTGCCGGAGGCCGAACGGGATCTGACGGTGCTGCAGAAGTGACGGCGAACCCGTACCGGTGACGGCGGGGCGGCGAGGGCTGCAAAGACAGGCCCTCAGTGACAGGCTCTCAGTCCTCGTCGCCGTAGCGCGGATCGACCGACTCGGGGGAGAGCCCGAGCAGTTCGGCGACCTGCTCGACGACCACCTCGTGGACGAGTGCCGCGCGCTCCTCGCGCCCCTTGGTGCGGATCTCCACCGGACGCCGGTAGATGATGACGCGGGCGGGCTTGCCCTCGGCCGCCGTCAGCGTGCCGCCCAGCGGCACCACCTCGTCGACCCACTCACCGTCGGGGCGTCCGAGGGGCGGCACCTCGAGGACCAGGAACTCGATGTCCGCGAGCTGCGGCCAGCGCCGCTCCAGGCGCTCCACGGAGTCCTGCACGAGGTCGGTGAAGGCCTCGCCGCGGCTCGCGGAGAGCGGGACCTGGGGCGGCGCCACGGGCCCGCGCATGCCCCTGCCGTGGCGGTCGCGGCGGCGGGGCCTCGGGTCTGCGGAACGGGGCTGTACGGGGTCGTCCATCACTGACGAAGAGTAGTCCCCGAGATCGCCCTTTCCGTGTGGGGCGGAGCATGTCGCTTCCTGACCGTTCCGGCCGGTCTTGGACTCGATTCCGTATCTCTCCAGGACCGTCGAGCGCGCGCCAAATGACGTGATCCGAACCATGTGGTGACCGGATTCAATACCGTGCACCCCTGTGGTCACTGGTGTCTGTGCAGGTCAACGAGGTGCCTGCGGGGCAGGGTGGCGTGAGGGGCACGGCACGACACGGTGGAGTGACCTCGTGGAGAGTCGTCGCGGCCCGCTCAAGAGTGCGGTACCGTCCAACGCTGTGAGCCCTGTACGTCGCTGTTCGCGCACCGCTTGCGGCCGTCCCGCCGTCGCGACGCTGACGTACGTCTACGCCGACTCGACCGCGGTCCTCGGCCCCCTCGCCACCTACGCCGAACCCCACTGCTACGACCTGTGCGCCCAGCACTCCGAGCGCCTCACCGCGCCCCGCGGCTGGGACGTCGTGCGGCTCGCCGACGCGTCGGGTCCTGCCCGTCCCTCCGGCGACGATCTCGAAGCGCTCGCCAACGCCGTGCGCGAGGCGGCCCGCCCGCAGGAGCGCACCGCCGAGGCCGGCGGGGGAGGCGCGCGCAGGGCCGACCCGATGGAGGTCGCACGCCGCGGCCACCTCCGGGTGCTGCGGTCCCCGGACTCCTGAACCGAACCGCGCCTCCTGCCATGAGCCCACGGCCGCCGCGGCCCCGGAAGGGCCGGCGCCCGTGCCCGGCCTGCGACCGGTGCCAGCGGGTAGTTTTGAGCTGACCACGGAGGGCCCTCGCAGGGCTCTCGGTACTCGCTGAACTCGCAGCACCTGCAGAGAGGGTTGGCCGTGACTGCTGATCTGTCCCAGATCGTGAAGGCGTACGACGTCCGCGGGGTGGTCCCCGACCAGTGGGACGAGTCGCTCGCCGAGCTCTTCGGAGCGGCGTTCGCACAGGTCACGTCGGCGCGGGCGATCGTCGTCGGGCACGACATGCGCCCCTCGTCGCCGGGCCTCTCCCGGGCCTTCGGACGTGGCGCGGCCGCACGCGGCGTGGACGTCACCGAGATCGGGCTCTGCTCGACGGACCAGCTGTACTACGCCTCGGGGGCGCTGGACCTGCCGGGCGCCATGTTCACGGCGTCGCACAACCCCGCCCAGTACAACGGCATCAAGATGTGCCGCGCGGGCGCCGCCCCCGTCGGCCAGGACACCGGCCTCGCGGAGATCCGCGCCCTCGTCGAGGGCTGGCTGCGCACCGGCGCCCCCGAGCCCGCCGCGACCACCGGCACCCTGACCACGCACGAGACCCTCACCGAGTACGCCGCCCACCTGCGCGGCCTGGTCGACCTCACCGCCATCCGCCCGCTCAAGGTCGTGGTGGACGCGGGCAACGGCATGGGCGGCCACACCGTTCCCACCGTCTTCGACGGCCTGCCCCTCGAACTCGTGCCGATGTACTTCGAGCTGGACGGCACCTTCCCCCACCACGAGGCCAACCCCCTCGACCCGGCCAACATCGTGGACCTGCAGCGACGGGTCCGCGAGGAGGGCGCCGACCTCGGCATCGCCTTCGACGGCGACGCGGACCGCTGCTTCGTCGTCGACGAGAACGGCGACCCGGTCTCCCCGTCGGCCATCACCGCACTGGTCGCCTCCCGCGAGCTGGCCAAGCACGGCGGCAAGGGCACGGTCATCCACAACCTCATCACCTCCTGGTCGGTCCCGGAGGTCGTCAAGGAGAACGGCGGCACGCCCGTGCGCACGCGCGTGGGCCACTCCTTCATCAAGGCGGAGATGGCCAGGACCGGCGCCATCTTCGGCGGCGAGCACTCCGCGCACTACTACTTCAAGGACTTCTGGAACGCGGACACGGGCATGCTCGCCGCCCTCCACGTCCTCGCGGCCCTCGGCGGCCAGGACGGCCCGCTCTCCGGACTCGTCGCGCAGTACGACCGCTACGCCGGATCCGGCGAGATCAACTCCACGGTCGACGACCAGACCGCCCGCCTCGCCGCGATCAAAACGGCGTACGAGGGCCAGGACGGCGTCACCCTGGACGAGCTCGACGGCCTCACCGTGACCGCCGCCGACTGGTGGTTCAACGTCCGCGCGTCGAACACGGAGCCCCTCCTGCGCCTGAACGCGGAGGCCCGCGACGAGGCGACCATGGCCAAGGTGCGCGACGAGGCGCTGGCGATCATCCGCGGCTGACCCCGCCGGCCGTCCCCGGCCGATCCCGCGAGCACCGCGGAGGGGCCCGCCACCGGCCCCTCCGCACCCCCGCGCCCCGCCCCGCACGGAGGTAGGCTGACCAGGCCGCATCCTGCGCGGCAAAAGCCGCCGGGACACCGCGGCCACGCCGTCGCACCAGCTCGTGAACGCCATCACACCAGCCCGAAGGGACCCACCCCATGCCGCTCGAAGCCGGCCTCCTGGAGATCCTCGCCTGCCCGGCCTGCCACGCGCCCCTCAAGGAGACGGACACCGAGCTGATCTGCACGGCCGCCGCCAAGGAGTGCGGCCTCGCCTACCCGGTCCGCGACGGCATCCCCGTACTCCTGGTCGACGAGGCCCGCCGCCCCTCCTGAGAGCCAGGCACCCCGCAGGAAACCGCGCACGGCGATCGGAGACCTGACCCCATGCTCGACGAGTCGCTACTGGACGCCCCAGAGGCGCTGGCCCGCGCCGACCGCCGCGGACTCCTTCGCGGCGCGGCGGAGGCGGGCGCCCGCGTCCGCACCGCCGTCCGGCACGCCGCGGAGGCCGGACTGACGGAACTCAAGCCCGACGGACGGCCCCGCGCCGTCCTCATCGCGGGCCCGGGCACCGCGGCCACCTGCGTCGCCGACCTGCTCGACGGCCTCGCGGGCACCGGCTGCCCCGTCATCCGCCTCGCCCCCACCGGCGTGGCCCCCGCCGCGGGAGCCCTGCGCTGGGCGCTGCCCGGCTGGGTCGGCCCCGTCGACCTGCTGCTCATCGCCACCCCCGACGGCACCGAGCCCGGCCTCTCGCTCCTCGCCGAACAGGCCTACCGCCGCGGCTGCACGGTCGTCGCGGTGGCCCCCGCACGCACCCCGCTGACCGAGAGCGTGGAGGGCAGCCACGGCCTCACCGTCCCCATGGCCTGCTCGTCCTACGGCGCGTACGAGGGCGCACACGACCGGAGCGACCGCGCGTCCGCCTCGTACGAGGCACGCCGCGTCGAGGACGAGGCCGCGCCCGGCGCCCCCGGCACCCTGTGGGCCCTCCTCGTCCCGCTGCTCGTGCTCCTGGACCGCACCGGACTGCTCGCCGCCCCCGTCGACACCCTGCAGAAGGTCGCCGACCGCCTCGACCACGTCGCGGAACGCTGCGGTCCGGCCATCGCGACCTACAGCAACCCCGCCAAGACCCTCGCCGCCGAGCTCGCCGACGCCCTGCCGCTGATCTGGACCGAGGGCCGCTCCGCCGGGGTCGCGGGCCGCCGCTTCGCCGCCACCCTCGCCGAGCTCGCCGGGCACGCCGCGCTCGCCGCCGAGCTGCCCGAGGCGCTGCCCGCGCACGGCGCGCTCCTCGCCGGCAATCCGGCCGGCGGCGACGACACCGACGACTTCTTCCGCGACCGCGTCGACGACCCGGCCGCCCTTCGCGCGCGCGTGGTGCTGCTCCGCGACTCCCCGGTGGACGCCGGAGGCCTCACCGCGGCCCCCGCCGCCCGCGAGCTCGCCCACGGCCACGACGTCGCGATCAGCGAGCTGGAACCGGAGGACGGCGACGAACTGGAAGCCCTCGCCGAGCTGATCGCCGTCACGGATTTCGCCGCCGTTTACCTGGCGCTCGCCTCGGCGGACGGATCATGACCGCGCGCCAGTAACAGAAGCAGCAGCAGTAGCAGCAGCAAGGGAGAGCTCCTCCGTGGACCGCCTCAGCAACACCGTCCGCCCCTACGCCTGGGGTTCCACCACCGCCATCGCGGAGCTCGTCGGCGCCGAGCCGACCGGCGAGCCGCAGGCCGAGATGTGGATGGGCGCCCACCCGGGCGCACCCTCGCGCACCGGGCGCGGCGCGCTGAACGAGGTCATCGACGCGGACCCGGAGCGCGAACTCGGCACGGCGGCAACCGACAAGTTCGGCCCACGGCTGCCCTTCCTGCTCAAGATCCTCGCCGCCGGCGCCCCGCTCTCCCTCCAGGTCCACCCCGACCTCGCGCAGGCCAAGGAGGGGTACGCGGACGAGGAGCGCCGCGGCGTCCCGATCGACGCTCCGCACCGCAATTACAAGGACGCCAACCACAAGCCCGAACTGATCTGCGCCCTCACGCCGTTCGACGGACTCTGCGGCTTCCGCGCCCCCGCCGAGACCGCGGACCTGTTCGAGGCCCTGAACGTCGACTCCCTCAAGCCGTACGTCGACCTCCTTCGCGCCCAGCCCGAAGAGGCCGCCCTGCGCGAGGTCCTGACGGCCGTCCTGAGCGCCGACCCCGAGCAGATGGCCGAGACGGTCACCGAGGTCACCGCCGCCGCCCAGCGCCTCGGCGGCGCGTACGAGCCGTACGCGGGCATCGCCCACCACTACCCCGGCGACCCCGGCGTCATCGCGGCGATGCTCCTCAACCACGTCCGACTGCAGCCCGGCGAGGCCCTGTTCCTCGGCGCGGGCGTCCCGCACGCCTACCTCGACGGCCTCGGCGTCGAGATCATGGCCAACTCCGACAACGTCCTGCGCTGCGGCCTGACGCCGAAACACGTCGACGTCCCCGAACTCCTGCGCATCGTCCGCTTCGAGGCCACCGACCCCGGCGTCCTGCGCCCCGAGGCGTCCCCCGACGGCGAAGAGGTCTACGAGACCCCTATCGACGAGTTCCGCCTCTCCCGCTTCGTCCTGCCCGAGGGCGCCGCCCCGCACGACCTCACCGCCCCGACCCCGCAGATCCTGCTCTGCACGGCGGGCTCGGTCCGCGCGGGCGAACTGGCCCTGGCGCCCGGTCAGTCCGCATTCGTCCCGGCGGGGGAAAAGGCCGAAGTGTCCGGAACGGGCACGGTTTTCCGGGCCACTGTGGTGGCCTGACGCCCCAGTGCTCCCCCGTGCTGCAACAATGACCCACCGCAAAGGGCGGGCAAAGCACTGCCCGCCGGCGATGGCCGAGAACGTACGAAGGCGAAGGGACCCCGGGCACTCATGAGCGCGTCAGGCGGAACAAAGGCGATTGTCGCGGCACTCGGCGCGAACCTCGCGATCGCGGTGGCGAAATTCGTCGCGTTCATCTTCAGCGGCTCGTCCTCGATGCTCGCCGAGAGCGTCCACTCGCTCGCCGACTCCGGCAACCAGGGGCTGCTGCTCCTCGGCGGCAAGAAGGCCCAGCGCGAGGCGACCCCGCAACACCCCTTCGGCTACGGGCGAGAGCGCTACATCTACGCCTTCCTCGTCTCCATCGTCCTCTTCTCGGTCGGCGGCATGTTCGCGATCTACGAGGGCTACGAGAAGATCAAGCACCCGCACGAGCTGGAGCACTGGTACTGGCCCGTCGGGGTCCTGGTGTTCGCGATCATCGCGGAGGGCTTCTCCTTCCGGACCGCCATCAAGGAGTCCAACCAGACGCGCGGCAACCTCACCTGGGCGCAGTTCGTCCGCCGCGCCAAGGCTCCCGAGCTGCCCGTCGTCCTCCTGGAGGACCTCGGCGCACTCGTCGGCCTGATCCTCGCGCTCGGCGGCGTCGGCCTCGCCCTGGCCACCGGCGACGGCGTCTGGGACGGCGTCGGCACCCTCTGCATCGGCGTCCTGCTCATCCTCATCGCGATCGTCCTCGCCGCGGAGACCAAGTCCCTGCTGCTCGGCGAGGCCGCGGGCACCGAAGAGGTCAGGAAGATCGAGCAGGCCGTGGTCGACGGCGAGACGGTCACCAAGGTCATCCACATGCGCACGCTCCACCTCGGCCCCGAGGAGCTGCTCGTCGCCGCCAAGGTCGCCGTCCAGCACGACGACACGGCCGCCGAGGTCGCCTCCGCGATCAACGCCGCCGAGGAGCGCATCCGCGCCGCCGTCCCGATCGCCCGCGTGATCTACCTCGAACCGGACATCTTCAGCGAGTCCGCGGCCGCCGCGGGCACCAACCCGGCCAAGTCGCCCGGCGGCCACTGAGCCTGTCGCGTACGTACGAAGAGGGGCCCCGCACCGGTGTGGTGCGGGGCCCCTCTTCGTAAGCGGCCACGGAAGGCGGGCTACCGCACCTCGCGCAGCACGTCGAGGATCGCGGCGTTGTCCGGCGCGGACTCCAGGCGCTCACGGAAACCCGTGTCCATCAGCTTCCGCGACAGCAGCGCGAGGATGCGCAGGTGCTCGTCCCCGGCGGCCGCCTCCGGCACGGAGATCATGAAGATCAGCTTGGCCTTCGTACCGTCGAGCGCGCCCCACTCGATGCCCTCGGTCGACCGGGCGAACCCGACGAGCGGCGAGTCCACGGCGTCGGTCTTGGCGTGCGGGATGGCGATCTCCTCGCCGAGCCCGGTGGTGCCCTGTGCCTCGCGCCGCAGCGCGGTCCGCACCAGCTCCTCCACGTCGTTGACCTTGCCCGTGGTGGCGAGCAGCGCGGCCATCTCGCGGATCGCCGCCTCCTTGTCGGCTGCGGCCAGCCGCACCCGCACGGTCTGCCGGGTGAGGTACCCGGAGAGGACCTCACCGGGCTGCTCCGGCGCGGGGGAGGCCGCGGCGGGAGCCTTCGCCTCCTGCCGCGGCGACGCGGCGGCGACCGCCGCGCCACTCGCCGTCGCCCCGACCCCGGCGAGGACCGGCTCGGGCCCGGCGGCCCCACCGCGCGCGTCGACCGGCGGAACCCCACGCCGCCTGCGCTCGCTGAGGTCGACCAGGGTCACGGTCGTGAGCGCGGTGACGACCGAACCGATGGCGAGGGCCACGAAGAACATGGGCACGCCGCCGACGGCGCCGAGGACCGCGACGATCGGGCCGCCGTGCGGCACCGCGTCCTTCACGCTCGCCAGGCCGGCGATCGCACCGGCCACCGCGCCGCCGAGCATGTTGGCCGGGATGACCTGCGCGGGCCGCGCGGCCGCGAACGGGATCGCGCCCTCCGAGATCCCGAAGAAGCCCATGAACAACGACGCGAGCCCGGTCTCCCGTTCCTGCTCGGTGTAGAGCCGCTTGCGGAGCAGCGTCGCGAGCCCCTGCCCGAGCGGCATGACGGGAATGGCGGCGGCGCACATGCCCATGACGGTCTGGTTGCCGGTCGCGATGAGCCCGGCACCGAAGAGGAACGCCGTCTTGTTGACCGGACCGCCCATGTCGAACGCGATCATCAGCCCGAGGATCGCGCCGAGCAGGATCGCGCTGGTCCCGGTCATCCCGCTCAGCCAGCTCGTCAGATGCTCGAAGACCCATGAGATGGGCTTGCCGATGACGTAGATGAAGAACAGGCCGAGCGCGGACGTCGCGATGATGGGGATCACGATGATCGGCATGATCGGCTGGACGAACTTCGGGACCTTGACCTTCTTGATCCACAGCACCAGATATCCGGCGAGGAAGCCGGTGACGATGGCTCCGATGAAGCCCGCGCCCGCCTTGGAGTCGTACAGCTCACCGGTGTTGGCGATCCACCCGCCGATCATGCCGGGCACCAGCGCGGGCCGGTCCCCGATCGCGTACGCGATGTATCCCGACAGGATCGGCACCATCAGCGTGAACCCGATGGTGCCGATCTGATTGACGTGCATCCAGAACGAGTCGTCGGGGATGACGAGCCCGCCCTTGGGGTCGGTGTGCCCCCCGAGCGAGAGCGAGACGGCGATCAGCAGTCCGCCGACCACGACGAACGGGATCATGTACGAGACGCCGTTCATCAGCGCCTTGTACGCGACGCTCCGCTCCCGCCCGCCTCCGCCACCCCCGCCGCCGGACGGCTGCCCGGCGGAACCGCCGCCCGCGCCCCCGCCGTGCACGGGCGCGCTCCGCACCTGCTCGATCAGCTGCTCCGGGCGGCTGATGCCCTCGGACACGCCGACGGACAGGACCCGCTTACCGGCGAAGCGGCTGCGGTCCACGTCCTTGTCGGCTGCGATGATGATGCCGTCGGCTTCTCTGACATCGTTGTCAGAAAGAACGTTCTCGGCCCCGATGGAGCCCTGCGTCTCCACCTTCATGTCGATGCCGAGGCTCTCCGCCGCCTGCGAGAGCTTCTCGGCCGCCATGTACGTGTGAGCGATGCCGGTCGGACAGGCGGTCACGGCGAGCAGCTTCGGCCTGCGCTGCCCGCCGCCGGGCCCGTCTATGGGGGGATCGGCCGGACTGGTCACGTGGATCTCCTAACGCCTTTGCCGAACAAGATCGCGCAAATATTCCCGATCTCAAGGCATCCTGCAACACATAAGCCCAGGATCAAAAGCGCAAAGGTCCCATATCGTCCAGGTCTGGCGGCCTATCCGCCCGACATGGGGTGCCCGAAGGCGGGCTGGGGCTTACTGGGCCGATCGGTGTAGCTTGGGGACGAGCCAGACGTCGCTGCTGATGGCGGTCGGGCAGTCCATGCACGGACTGTCCGAGGGAGAGAGGGCCTCCGACGGACTGCGCTGCGCGCGTCCGTGTACCCGTGTGCCCGACGCCGCAGGTCAGCCATGTCCACCCTCGAACAATCCCACGAGGAGCAGCTCACTCATGACTCTCATCAACGGCCAGGACTTCAAGGTCGCCGATCTCTCGCTGGCCGCGTTCGGCCGCAAGGAGATCACCCTCGCCGAGCACGAGATGCCCGGTCTGATGGCGATCCGCACGGAGTTCGCCGCCGCGCAGCCGCTGGCCGGGGCCCGCATCATGGGCTCGCTGCACATGACGGTGCAGACGGCCGTCCTCATCGAGACCCTGGTCGCGCTGGGCGCGCAGGTCCGCTGGGTGTCCTGCAACATCTTCTCCACCCAGGACCACGCCGCCGCCGCCGTCGCGGTCGGCCCGCACGGCACCCCCGAGGACCCGCAGGGCATCCCCGTCTTCGCCTGGAAGGGCGAGACGCTCGAGGAGTACTGGTGGTGCACGGAGCAGGCGCTGACCTGGCCGAACACGCCCACCGGCGGCCCGAACATGATCCTGGACGACGGCGGTGACGCCACCCTCCTCGTACACAAGGGCGTGGAGTACGAGAAGGCCGGCAAGGTCCCCTCGGTGGACACCGCCGAGAACGACGAGCACCGCGTCATCCTCCAGCTGCTGAACCGCACGATCAGTGAGGGTTCGCAGAAGTGGACCCAGCTGGCCTCGGAGATCCGCGGGGTGACCGAGGAGACCACCACCGGCGTCCACCGTCTCTACGAGATGCACCGGGAGGGCACCCTCCTCTTCCCGGCGATCAACGTGAACGACGCCGTGACGAAGTCGAAGTTCGACAACAAGTACGGCTGCCGCCACTCTTTGATCGACGGCATCAACCGCGCCACCGACGTTCTGATCGGCGGCAAGACCGCCGTCGTCTGCGGATACGGCGACGTCGGCAAGGGCTGTGCCGAGTCGCTGCGCGGCCAGGGCGCCCGGGTGATCGTCACCGAGGTGGACCCGATCTGCGCGCTGCAGGCGGCGATGGACGGCTACCAGGTCACCACCCTGGACGAGGTCGTCGAGAGCGCGGACATCTTCGTCACCACGACGGGCAACAAGGACATCATCATGGCCGCGGACATGGCCCGGATGAAGCACCAGGCGATCGTGGGCAACATCGGTCACTTCGACAACGAGATCGACATGGCGGGGCTGGCGGCGACGCCGGGCATTGTCAAGGACGAGGTCAAGCCGCAGGTGCACACCTGGACTTACCCCGACGGCAAGGTCCTGATCGTGCTGTCCGAGGGCCGTCTGCTGAACCTGGGCAATGCGACGGGGCACCCCTCGTTCGTGATGTCGAACTCGTTCGCGGACCAGACGCTGGCGCAGATCGAGCTGTTCACCAAGCAGGAGCAGTACCCGACCGATGTGTATGTGCTGCCCAAGCACCTGGACGAGAAGGTCGCCCGTCTGCACCTGGACGCGCTCGGCGTGAAGCTGACCAGGCTGAGCCCCGAGCAGGCCGCCTACATCGGCGTCGACGTCGAGGGCCCCTTCAAGCCCGACCACTACCGCTACTGACACCGACGGCCAACCGGCCGCAGGTCAGCGCGACTTCAGCAGGCCCTCGCCCCCGCGGCGGGGGCCTGCCCCTTTGGACCGCAGGCACCCAGCGGACCCGCCACAGCCTGCGAGGCGCCCCGAAGGCCGAAGGACGGAGCCGAACTCCCGGGCAACACCACCGAAGTGAACCGCCCGAAGCGAACCGCCCGAAGCATCGGTGAGCGCACCCCGGAGAGACGCAGAGCGCAACGACGAGACGCACGGCGGAATCGGGCCGCGCGTCCCCCTCCGGAACCGACCCGCGTGTCCCCCTCCGGGACCGACCCGCACGACGCACTCCGGAACCAACCTGCATGACGCACTCGGGAACCAATCCGCACGACTCACTCCGGACCGGCGCACCCAACTTCAAAACCTGAGCGACTCACCCCGACCCGACCCGACCCGATCCGACCCGATCCGACACGGCCGCCCGCCCTCCCGGGGACGCGACACGGCTCCCCCCCCCGGGTAACTTGCGCGCCCAACTCCGAAACCGGCGAGACTCACCGCACGAACCCACCCGAGGACCAGGACCCAAGCCCATGCCCCGCGGCCGCTATTCGCTCCACGACACGCACGACCACACCCCCCTCGGTGAAGAACACTTCCACTGCGCCCCCGGCCCCTCCGGCTGGCGCTACGTCTCCCAACGGACCACCCCCTCAGGCACCCCCGCGGGCTCCGTCGACCTCGCACTCGACGACCGAGGCCGCCCCATCCGCCTCGAACTCCACGCGGGCGACTGGCAGGTCCGCGCCGGCGTCCTCAACGGTGTCACCTGGGTCCGCACCGACCCCACCGGCGCCCACGCCACCGAAGACAACGCCCCCGCACACGCCTTCACCGGCACGTCCCCCGCCTTCCTCATCGCGACGGCCCGACTCCTGCGCCTGACCCCCGCTTCCCCCGCGACCCGACTCCGCCTGGTCGCCTTCACGGACCCGGTCCTCGCCCCCCGCACTCTCGACCAGTCCTGGGCCCTGCTGAAAAGCGAAGCACACGCCACTGACAACGGCCCCCTGACCGTGGATGAATACCAGGTCACAGCCCTGGACACCGGCGAACAGCACACCGTCCACATCACCGGCGACGTGGTCCTCGCGGCCCCCGGCGTCGAGCTCGAACACCTCGAAACCCCACCGTCGGTCTTCACCTGACCTCTGGCCCCTGACCCGAACCGCCAGCCGCCAGCCGCTCCCGCTCAAGCCGGTGGCGCGAACCCCGTAGCCGGGGGAGAGGACTCACCTTCCAGTCCTGCGGACTGGGACTGGGATTCGGATTCGAGCTTGGACTCGGACTGGGGCTCACCGAACCCAGCCGAACAACCGCTGCCATCAGCGGCACCGGTATAAGCCTCGGTACCCCCGACCCCGGGATAAGCAGGGCGGCCCGAGCCTCCCCCGGACTCCGTCGCCGCCCCACCAAAAGCCCGCCGCGCGTCCCGAGCCTGCCGCTCGTGCACCACGGCAGCCAGGTACGCGGCCGGAGGCACCCCGTACGGCGCGGGCGCCCCGGTCCGTTCCACCAGATCACCGGCGAGCCGCTCAGCCATGGCCCAGCCCACCTGCGGATCCAGCTGCGCCATCCGCGTGAGGTACTGGCGAACAGCCAGCCAGAGCCCCTCGGGCACCCCCGACAGATCCAGTTCCGCGAACTGCCCGGCCAGCCAGGGCGGAGGCGGAGGAACGAACGCCGCCCGCCCGGTGGGCACCCGCTCACGCACGACCAGCGTCCCCGCGAACACGTCCCCGAGCCGCCGCCCACGCGCCGACACCAACGACGCGATACACGCCACGACCCCGAACGTCAGCAGAATCTCCACGACCCCGACGGCCCCTCGCACCAGCGCGTGCCGGAACCGGATCGGCCCCCCGTCGTCCCGCACCACCCGCAACCCGCACGCCAGCTTCCCGAGCGACCGCCCATGGCTGAGCGTCTCCACGGCGATGGGCCCACCGATCAGAATCAGTACGAAGGTGGCGACAGCGAGAGCCGCGGCGGCCGCGTCGTCCAACGAGGAGGTCGACGCGATGATCCCGAGGGTCACCACGAGATAGACGGTCCACGCAACGGCCATGTCGATCAGTACGGAAAGCGCCCGGCTCGGCAGCTTCGCGGGACGCAACTCCAGCGCCACCGCCTCACCCGTCACAAGCTCACTCACGCCCGCCGCCCTTCCCTGCCCTGCCGTAGGACTGGCCAGTCTGCCAAGCTGAGCAGTCACGCGCCGCAGTACGAGGAGCAGTCAACCGATGGACCTCGACGTCTTCGTGTCCGCCCACCGAGCCGAGTGGGACCGACTGGACGCCCTGCTGCGCCGCCGGCGCCACCTCACCGGCGCCGAGGCCGACGAACTCGTAGCTCTCTACCAACGCACCGCCACCCACCTCTCCCTGATCCAGTCCAGCGCACCGGACCCGCAGCTCACCGGCCGTCTTACGCACCTGGTGGCCCGCGCGCGCAGCGCCGTGACCGGCACCCGCCGCGCCTCCTGGCGCGACGTGACCCACTTCCTGACGCACGGCTTCCCCGCAGCGGTCTACCGATCCCGCCGCTGGTGGATCCCCACCGCCCTGCTCTCGACAATCCTGGCGGCGATCATCGGCGGATGGATCGCCACCCACCCCGAGGTCCAGTCCTCGATCGCGGCTCCCGGCGAACTGCGCGAGATGACCCGGCCAGGTGGCGAGTACGAGACGTACTACTCCAGCCACCCCGCGACCTCCTTCGCCGCCCAGGTCTGGACGAACAACGCACAAGCGGCCGCGATGTGCCTCGTCCTCGGCGCCTTCCTCTGCTTCCCCGTCCTCTGGATCCTCTTCCAGAACATGCTCAACCTCGGCGTCGGCATCGGCCTGATGTCCTCGGCCGGCCGCCTGGACACCTTCCTCGGCCTGGTCCTGCCCCACGGACTCCTGGAGCTGACCGCTGTCTTCGTGGCGGCGGGCACGGGCCTGCGCCTCGGCTGGACCGTCATCGACCCGGGCCCCCGCCCCCGTCGCACCGCCTTGGCGGAAGAAGGCCGCGCGGCTCTGGGCATGGCCATCGGCCTGGCCCTGGTCCTCTTCGTCTCGGGCGCCATCGAAGGCTTCGTCACCCCCTCGGGCCTCCCGACATGGGCCCGCATCGCCATCGGCGTCGGAGCCGAACTGACCTTCCTCGTGTACGTCTACGTCCTCGGCGGCAGAGCGGCCCGCGCAGGCGCCACGGGGGACGTTGACCAGCAGGAACGCAGTGCGTCGGTCCCTCTCGCAGCGTGATGTGCGTCCGACCCCGCCGACCTGCTAGTCTCCTTCTCGCCCCGGAAAAGCCGTTGACACGGAAGGACCGGGGAGGTAGATTCGAACAGTTGCCTAGAACTGGACATGTCCGGTGGCGACAGTTAATATCTCCCTGCTTCTCGAATTACATCAAGGCGAGAAGCCACCCCCGATCAATCGGAATCCGAAGCCGGTAAGTCCGGCCGAAAACTTCTGATAAAGTCGGAACCGCCGGAAAGGGAAACGCGAAAGCCGAAAGGCCGGGGCGGGAACCGGAAAGGCACCGAGGAAGTCGGACACGAAAGAGTCTGATAGAGTCGGAAACGCAAGAACGAAGAACAAAAAGAAACACCGAAGGGA